>JAHFQJ010000001.1 GCA_023266335.1 Burkholderiaceae bacterium | reverse complement strand
GTGGCTCTGAACGGTAGCGTGGTTCAGGAGCAGTGCTTGCTCCAATGGCAGCTCCAGCCGCTGCACCGACTAAAGCACCTGAAGCAACATCGCCTCCAGCTAATGCACTAATACCAACTCCAGCAGCTCCTCCGAGAGCTGCACCGGCTATGCCTCGTCTTGTTTCCATATGCGTACAAGCATTTAAACTTACTGCAAGTGCGGATAATAATAGAAGTTTTGTTATTTTCATTTTGTCCCTCTCATTAAAACGTACATGTTATAGCTAATTAAGTCTGTATAATCATAAAGATGAAAAAAGCTATAGTTATGTGACTTAAAAAATTTTACATAGTTCAAATAGATAAAATTTTGAGGGTATTATATAGACACAGTTCATGCTAAAATAAGAAAATAACAGAAATAAAAATATCATATTATTTTACAGCTTCCTCTCTTTATATAACGCTCTGAAAAATAAATGTTAAAAAAATATGTTTTAATTTACTTATGCTTTTCATTTATTAGCTCATGGCTATTAAATATTAATAGCAACTGTGAATATATTTATAGTAATTATAAATTACATAATATGACATGCAGTATTATTCGATTTAATGAATTTGATGTAAAATCCAAAAATCTTCTCCAAAAATCTTCAAGCCAATTAAATCAGTCTCTGTTTAAGGTCTTAAATACAGCAGTTGAGAAAAAGTATGATAAGGTAAAACTATGTAAATATTGTTATTTAGATAAATTATTAACCTTTACTGCGACTGGTTTTAATACTTTTTATTCCACGCTTAAAATAAACAGCCTGCATAATATATTAATATTATCAAGTTCATTTATCAACATCAGCATTTCTCAAGCTTTAGATAAGCTTTGGTTTTATCAAAAAGCACATAGTCCGTCCTAATATAATTCATTTACTTTTGATAATTCAGCAGTTTATATATACTAATTGGATTTCAATTTACGAACTTCGTTGTCGTCAAAATTGTTGTTCTCAGGCTCAAGGCTTTGCCCTCAATGTGCCAATATGATAAATATTTTTTATTACATTTATTGAATATATAAATTTTTCCTTCATATTAATATTATTAAATTAATTTTATAAAATAAATCTATGTTTTTATTAGGTATAGGCATGGGGCAAATATTGCCTAAAATAAATAGCTATGGTGATAAATATCGTCATCATATTCATCAAAAATTACAAAATTTAAGCTCTAAAATTAAAAGTAATTCATTTATTCAATGGATTAATCAAAATCAAGAAGCACAACATTCAAATGGAATTGGCGGTGCATGCTGTGCTTCAACTTCAGTAGCAGCCAGTCAGTCAGTTGATGATGCTGCTGGCGCAGCTAACGGCAGCGGAGCTAAACAGTATCATATGTTTAATTCGGATAATTCGGCTGATATTGGTTCGCTTGCCGCGACGGCAATTGCAAATCCATTAATTTTACATAGCAGTTTAGGTTTATGGCGAGAATTAAATCATTTACATCAAAAATATAAAAAATTATATATAAATCTTAAAAATAAAATATGTGTTGATAAAAATTCTAATGAAGAACTTAACATCAGTAAATTATCAGCTAGAAATTATATAAAACAGCATATACAAGCTTTCCGCATTGAAAAGCATACTACATCATGGATAACAGCTTTGTCTTCATTCTTAGTTTTATTAAAATTTACAGCGTATGGAGTTTTAGGCGTTGGTTTACTGCTTTCTACATTAAAATCTTTAATAAAAGTTATACAAAGAGCTATACAAATTGGTAAAAAAAGTTTAGATATTTATTATAATCATAAACAGAAATCAGTCTGCCAAGAGAACTTAAATAGCCTTAATCAAATTAATGATGAACTAAATAACTTAATTGATAAAATTGAGCAAGAAAAAAATCCTTTAGAATTTATTAAGAATAAAATAGAAGAGTATCAAAAAAAGCTTGCTGAAAATCAAAATGATATAAAAGTAGCATATAAAGATTTAGATCGCTATCCTAAATTGCGTAAAATATTTTTGCAGGATATAAAATTATTAGCTCAAGATATGCTATTTTGGCTTTCAAATGCAGGTATTAATTTGGCAATGGCAATTGCTAATTTTATTGCATCAGGTCATGGCATTCCGATTGAAGCAATTCTAAGCTTAATTGGAATATCAACTGTAGGAGTAATTTATTCAAATAATAAATTATTAACCGGCAGATATTTACCTGGATTAACCAACGCTGGAGCAGGTAAAATAAAACAAGGAAATTATGAAGAATTTGCATTAGAAAATGCAGAACAAAAATTTGATTTATATCATGAATTGCATAAAATTTTTACAAAAAAAAGTAAAGAATTAAATAAACCTTTATCTATTAAAGCGAATTTTTTTACCACTAAATGGGCTTTAAGAATATTAATGTTTTTATCTTTTGGCACATATTCTGATTCTATGGTGAGATTAAGAAGAAAATTTAAAGCTTATAAAGCAAAATTATATAAGGTAAATGATGAAAAATTAATTGCGTGGATGAGTGAAATTAATAAAATTATTAAGCCGGATAACAATAATTTTAAAGATGACAATTTATTTGAATCAATTAAAAAATTTGAAAAACAAGAATATATAGCTAAAGAATTGGTTTTTAATATTGCTAAATTTAAATCAAATCAAATAAAGAATATTATTAATACAAACTGGAAAGTATTTTTTTCTGATGTTAAAAATTTAAAAAAGTCTAATAATTCCCTACAAGATAATAAAATGAGCCGAACAACTGTAATTGTAAATAAACTTAAGCAGATTAAGCAAAAAGATTTTATTATTTTAGATAAGTATAAAGAACTGACAGACTTTGCTTTGCTTTCCATAGAAGATATACACGTTATATTTAAGGAAGGACCTTGCTGTATTCATGGAATTATTGATGATATTATTGATGATTTTTATATTAATCTTGATAAATTAAAAAAATCAGATATACCAATTCAAAAATTACAGTCTCTACAAAATACTTTTGAAGATTTATTAAGGCAAGCTGTGAAATCAACCTTTGGTAAAGCTGGTTTGCAATATGCAAATAGAGAAATAGCACAATCAGCCGGCATCATAGCTCAATATCAAAATCCGTATTTAGTGAAAGGTAAAAAAGGTGAGTATTTAAAATATAATGCTGAAAAACTACAAAATTTGAAGAATAGAATAACCTGAACACTGCATAATGAATAAAATAAGTACAGCATAAGATAAACGGGTTATTCATACCTGCGTAGGCAGGTATCCGGATTATTACCTATGCGGGAACGATATTCTTCTATATACAAATAAATCTAAACTTAACATAAAATACTAAAATATAGCTCTAAAAACCTTTATCCAGTATTTTTAGTTAGTTGGATAAATTGTAATTTCTACTCGGCGGTTTTGCGCTCTTCCATATGGAGTATTGTTATCAGCTATTGGATCTTTTGAGCCGCGTCCTTCCGTACGAACACGGCGTGTGTCAATACCGCTTCTGGTTAAATAGTTAGTTACAGCAACTGCTCTATCAGCAGATAATTGTAAATTTTTACTTTCATCGCCGCTAATATCTGCGTGACCCACAACTGAAACACTAGCATAAGGTTGAGCTTGAATAGCTTGAGAAATTTTTGATAAAGTATTTTGTGTCAAACTATCATTTTTAATTATAGAACTTCCTGAATTAAAGGTAACGTTTTCGGGTAAAGTAATTTTTACCGGAGCAGGCATATTTGGTTGAGTTGGTTGCGTATTAACAACAGTAACACCACTTTCCGGCGGAATTCCGGCTAACATTTGGTGAATTTTTGTTCCCCATTGATAGCCGACGCCAGCACCAATTGAGCCTCCAATTAATGCACCGATTGCAGTTCCTTTAGAGTCTTTGCTAATTAGATTGCCAACTCCTGCACCTACTACAGCCCCTATCGCTGTACCGGTTGCTACTTGTCCTTCTTGAGTAGCACAAGCTGTTAATAGTGATAATGAAGCCAAAATTAATAATGTGTATTTTTGCATATTTATCCTTATAAGATTTGACTAAACATTATAGCTAATTTTATGCAAATAAGCGTGTTATTTAAAAAAATTATCTGTGATACAATTTTATTTTTTATTGAGAATTTTATGTTGTGATTATTAGCAGAAAAAGCCAGAGGCGGTAAAGTTCCGCAAGATGCTGAAAATTTACGCCCTTTACTTTCTAGACATAATACTGGAAGCACAAATTTTAGCCAAGCTAGTACTTTATATGCAAGTACAACAAGTTCAAAAGGTAAAAAATCATCAGGTTTAAAATCTCTGACAGCAGAAAACAAACTGAATGAAGAATTGGGCAAACCATCAAGTGCATCGAATAAAATTACTGCACAGCAGCAGCTAGATGCAATTAAAAATAGCTTGAATATTAAATCGCTTAAACGGCGAGAAGCAAAAGAAAAAACAGAGGCGTATAAGTTAATTAAGCCGTTGATACAAAAATTCCCAGACACTATTAATATAGATGAAATTATACAAATTGTTCACAGCACAATTGGAAAAATCAACAAATATCCAAAATATAAACTTGCTTCGCAAAAAATAAATGTATCAGACTATAAATATTTAGATGAAGACAAGATTAAATTTATTTTAAATGAAATAGTAAAACAAGCGGATATACATATTCTTAATCATTTGAGAGAAGGTTTCAATATTTATTATGAAAACATATTTGAAATATTAAAATTAGATCAGATTAAACAATATGTTTATATAGGTTACGGGGAAAAATATCCGGTTGAGACTTGGAATAGTTTTTCTCTTGAACAAATAAGAGCTTCAAATGCTGATATAGCAGAATTGAAAACAACTGATCCAAAATTATATGCAATATTAGTTAAGCATACATTACATGGCAAAAGTAATGTCAATCTTTTAAAAGAATATTTTTATATATTTCAAAGTATGTTTTCTGAACAAGGCAATTATAATTCTGTGGATGAATTGTTTGCTAAAATTAATCATGTTATTGGTGGAAAAGAATTATTTTCAAATATTAAATTTATATATAATTCTTGCATAGACCAGGAAGGGATGTTTAGAAAAATATTAGCATCTATTTCTTTTGTTAGTTATTCTTGGTATTATTCTTGGCGTTCTGAGGAAACTGCTAAGCGTTCTGAGAGAGCTGTTAAGTCAAACCTTGGTGAAATACAAAGTGTTTGTGATATTCTAGATGATAAAAAAAAAAGCAGGCTCTGTTCGATTTATTATTAAGTGCAAATATTGATCGGCATTATGGCATATGCGATTTATTAAAAATAATAGATAAATTATTAATGTTGTCGCCAAAAAATTATGCTAGAGCAATTAAATTACTTTCTAATTTACGTGGTGAGCACTGTTACTTTAATATTGATGATATTTTTAGCATGATTGAGAATAATCCTCAAATATCAGACCAAGTTTTAGCTAAGGTTATTAATATCAATTCTGGAAGCGTGAGTGATGGAAGCTTAGTTCCTTCTAATGATATAAAGCTGTATGAAAAAATATCTAAGCAATTTCCGCAAGAATTTAGCAGCATAATCAGGGATGGAATGCATTTAATATTACATCATATGAAGCTTAAACAAACTGAAAATGAGCAGTCATCATTTTTGGGCAGGCTGCGAAAAATATTCTGAATTTAAATGATCAGGAGCTAAATACAATATTATCACTTGTTTAATCTTAAATAAATTATTGACGATATTAATTCATATGTATAAGATAAGTCTATCATATAAAAATAAAGCTTAAATATGGCAGATTTATTCAATAAACATGATGATATTAAACATGTTCAGGAAAGTATTAAATTACGCAGACATATTCACACTTATCCGGAACTTGCTTTTAAAGAGCATTTAACAGCTCAAACTATCATAGAATTTTTAGAACAAAATAATATTTTATATGAAAAAATATGTGAAACAGGTATTGTAGCTATAATTAAAAAGGGTAATGGAAATAAAAGTCTAGGCTTAAGAGCAGATATTGATGCCTTACCTATACAAGAAAAAAATAATTTTGAGCATGCTTCAAAACATCAAGGTGTAATGCATGCATGCGGTCATGACGGGCATACTGCAATTTTAATGTGTGCAGCCTATAATTTAAAGCATCATATTGATTTTGATGGTACAGCTTACTGCATTTTTCAGCCGGCTGAAGAACATGGTGCGGGTGCAGCTAGAATGATAGAGCAAGGTTTATTTACTAAGTTTAATATGGACTGCGTGTTTGCAATGCATAATTGGCCAGATATTCCACAAGGAAATTTTGGATTAAAAACGGGGGCGATAATGGCAGGCAGCAATGAATTTTGTATAGAAATTCAAGGCAAGGGCGGGCATGCTGCTATGCCTCATCAAACAAATGACCCGATAATATGCTGTGCAGAAATTATTTTAGCATTTCAGACAATTCTAAGCCGAAATATCTCTCCGTTAGAACAAGCTGTAGTTTCAGTAACCCAAATACACGGCGGCGGAGATGCATCTAATATTATTCCCGATAATACATGGATAGGCGGAACAGTAAGAATATTCAGCTTTGAAATATTAGATAAAATTGAGCAAAGAATGAAACAAATTGCAGATAATATAGCTCAAGCTCATGATTGTAAAATTAATTTTCAATTTACCCGTAATTACCCGCCAACTATTAATACGATAGAAGAAGTAAACTTGGTGAGTAAAGTATTACAAAAAACCTTTGGTAAAGATAAAGTTAATGAAAATGTAACACCTACTATGGGTGCAGAAGATTTTTCATTCATGCTGCAGCAAAAAAAAGGTTGTTATTTTTTCATTGGCAACGGCAATGGAACACATAGACAAATAGGGCACGGCTTAGGTCCATGCCAGCTGCACAATCACAGCTATGATTTTAATGATAATTTAGTTGAATTAGGTGCTAAAGTTTGGGTGGAGCTGGTTAAAGAATATTTAAAATAAAAAATATTGAGTGTTAAATTGAACAGGCTACTAATTATTTCTTTATGGTTGATGAATATTAAAAGTACTCGTCATTGTAGAGGGCAGCAACGAAGACTATTGGTTAGATTTCCAATTTCTTCTTCTAACATGAGTTCAGAACCATTTTTTAAAGACGAATTGTAGGCAAAAAGACCAGCCCAATCAAGTTCATTACAAGCTTTAGATATTAGAATGGAATAAAGAAAGTATTTTCTATCTTGCTCTTTACTTATTTCTATTGATTTGCGGAATAGTTTGCTATCTGCAAATAGAATTAGGCAACTCGCTAATATCAGCAAATCGATGCTGAAACTTATTTTATTACTAAATAAAAAGGAAGTAGCTCCAATAAACAGCATACCTGATAGAATGCATAATAACATACCTTTGATATAAGCTTTGCTAGCTTATTTTGTAAAGTCAACTGCTCAGTACTATTTTTGATTTTCTCTAGTTTCTCAGAGAATTCATAGTAATAAGAAACATTATTTTTGCTCTTAGGGTAGTAATTATGCAGACTTTTTAAGAAGAACACCAGCTTCTCAATTTGTATTATGAGAGTGATTGTAGCTCTGGAATTTTTTCTTTTACTAAAGTATAGAGTTTAGTGTCTTCTTTTAAATAGCCTAGATATTCATTATCCATCAATTTCCTTTTTCATTTACGTCATTATTATTCTTTATATGATATAAAAGTAGGTTTTTCATGCAAGACTCCATACTTTTTAAATTATTTAAATATTTTCTATAACATAATCCTTCTAAAATCAGCCAAAATTTGAGCTAAATACGCATTGAATCTAGCTGCAGCTGCTCCATCAATTATTCTGTGATCCCATGACAAACTTAAGGGTAAAGTTAAGCGCGGAATAAATTGTTGTTTTTCTTCATTCCATACAGGTTTTTGAAATGATTTACACACACCTAAAATTGCAGCTTCAGGAGCATTAATAATCGGAGTAAAAGTTGTTCCGCCTATGCCTCCCAATGAAGAAATTGAAAAACACCCGCCCTGCATTTGTTCAGGTTTAAGTTTGCCTTCACGGGCAAGAGCAGCTAATTCAGACATTTCTTTAGCTATTTCAATAATGCCTTTTTGGTCTGCATTTTTAATTACCGGCACAACCAAACCATTTGGAGTGTCAGCTGCAAAGCCGATATTAAAATATTCTTTGAATATAATATTATCCCCATCTAAAGATGAATTAAAAATCGGGAATTTTTTTAACACAGCAACACTAGCTTTAATTAAAAAAGCTAACATGGTAATTTTAATATTTTGCTTAGAATATTCTTTGTTTAATTCAACTCTAAAGTTTTCTAAATCTGTAATATCAGCTTCATCATTATTAGTAACATGCGGAATCATGACCCAATTACGGTGTAAATTTGCACCAGAAATTTTTTGAATTCTAGATAATGGTTTAGTCGTAATTTGTCCAAATTTAGCAAAATCAACTTTTGGCCAATCTAATAAATTTAAATTTCCGCTATGATTAGAATTATTATTGCTGCTATTATTTTGTAAAGTATTTTTTACAAATGATTTTACATCATCATGCGTAATTCTATTTTTAAGAGCGCTGCCTTTTATTTTAAATAATTCACTAATACCAAGTTCGCGGGCAAATTTTCTTACGCTAGGGCTAGCATGGCTTATAATTTGGTTATTATCAGCATTATTATGTATATTTGAATTGGATATATTCGATATATTTTCTTGTTTAATACTTAAATTTTTATCAGAATTATTTACATCAGATTTTTGAGGTAATGTTTCACTAACTTTTTTAGCTGAATTTTCTTGTTCTGAAGTTTTGCTAGCTTTAGTTTCCTGCTCTGCTTCTTTTGGCTCAAGCATAGCAATTACTTGACCTTGCTCCACCTTATCACCGACTTTAACTAAAATAGTTTTAATCATGCCATTATGTGTAGACGGTACATCCATACTTGCTTTATCGCTTTCAAGTGTAATTAATGCCTCATCTACAGCAATAATGCTCCCTTCTTTAATATGAATCTCAATAATTGGTACAGCACCGCCGCCAATATCCGGTATTTTCAATTCTATCATTTTTTATTTCTCTTTTTACTTTATATTTGAGGCAAAGCATCTGCTAAATCAGCAAGACCGCCAGCATGCTTTTTTTTCCATTCGTTTGATTGTTGTTCTATTTTTTGAGTAAGTTGCTCGTAATGATTTGTACATAAATTTTGTAAGTTACTACACCAATCAAAATGTATATATTCACCCACAAGCTTACTCATTCCTAATATACTTAAAGCATGATTATCTCTTATTAACGTGTCTAAATAAGCTACTGGTTTGTATTCTCCAAAAGATACGGATTGTATAAAGGCCCTTTCTTCTGTACCTAAACCATCAGCTAGCGGATTTTGATTACGTATAAATGACTCAACCTCACCATAACAGAAAGTAGCAGGAGTTTGAATATCGCCGCATTCATAACAATAAAATGTTTGGGGATTATCTCTCATCACGCTAGTTAATGTAGTTGTAAATTCATTGCTATGACCCAAATTACAAACTTGTGTCTTATCTCTATGAAAATTATTTATATGCTCAATCATCATGCTCGGATCCGTATTAGCATAGCATACTATAGGCATTTTATTCCTTTATTGTGTATAATTTTATGATTCACCAAAAGCATAACTATCTTTTGGTAATTGGCAAGAACTGCATGCATTTGCTAAAACATAAAAACCATTATTGTTATGACTTTTCACAGCAATATTATTGGCTGGTTCACAGCACATGTAACATTTATATATACCATGCGAATTATTTGCAACCAAAGAATATAAATCACTTACAAAGTTTGCATTATGTATTTTATTACAATGTGTTGTTGTTACGTGTACGCAGTAAGTATCACTGCTTGGTAAATTATATTGATTAGGCATATTTAATTCTCAAATAAGGTTTGGTAAAACTCATTCTTTTCCTATTACAAAAATTTCTGCATTATCATCACGCATGCGTTTCAAGACTTATTCATTACCATCATACAAATGCTCAAGGTTCGATACACCAATATCTTCACATTTTTTACATAGATTTCCGGTATTATTACTTTTAAATAGAATTTAAATTATTTATATTATCAAAAGCATTGATTTAACTAAATATTCAAATCTATAAATCAAGCAAAACTATTGTAAAGTAACAATACCATTTATTTTTATCAGATTAATATTTATACTTTAACCGGATTAATTTTCTCTATATCAATACCATATTTTTCAATAGCTTGAGCTACAATTTCTCTATTAATTGTACCTTCATCTGCTAAAGCTTTTAATGAAGCAATGGTAATCCAATAAGCATTAACTTCAAAAAAGTGCCGTAAATTTTCTCTGGTATCTGAACGCCCGAACCCGTCTGTGCCTAATGTTACATATTTTCTTGGCACAAATGCTCGGATTTGTTCAGTAAATGCTCTTACGTAATCACTAACTGCAATTATAGGACCAGACGTTTTTTCTAAGCAAGCACTAACATGTGATTTTTTAGCCTCAGCTAATGGATTAAGCATATTATATCTTTCAGCTGCTTGACCATCACGTGCTAGTTCTGTAAAGCTTGGGCAGCTCCATAAATCGCTGTCTACATTCCAGTCTTCTTTTAACAATTCAGACGCTTGAATAGCTTCGCGGAATATAGTGCCGCTGCCAAGTAACTGCACTTTGGCTTTAGATTTTTTATTCTCACTTAATTTAAAGGCATACATACCTTTAATAATATCTTGTTCTGCATCTTTAGGCATATCCGGATGAGCATAATTTTCATTCATAACGGTTATGTAGTAATAAATATCTTCCTGATTTTTATACATACGCTCCATACCATTTTGCACAATAACCGCTAATTCATAAGAAAATACCGGGTCATAGCTGATGCAGTTTGGAATAGCTCCAGACCACACATGTGAATGCCCGTCTTCATGCTGCAGCCCTTCACCGTTTAACGTAGTTCTTCCTGCCGTTCCACCTAATAAAAATCCGCGTGTACGCATATCTGCAGCTGCCCAGCATAAATCTCCGACTCTTTGGAAGCCAAACATAGAATAGAAGATGTAAAAAGGTATCATCGGCACGTTATGCGTTGAATATGAAGTACCGGCAGCTATCCAATCACACATTGCACCTGCTTCATTAATTCCTTCTTGTAATATTTGCCCCTTTTTATCTTCTTTATAGAACATCAATTGGTCATGGTCTTGAGGTGTATATAACTGCCCTACATGACTCCAGATACCAAGTTGTCTGAACATGCCTTCCATACCGAATGTTCTTGATTCATCGGGTACAATGGGAACAATATATTTACCAAGATTTTTATCTTTAACCAAGATATTTAAAATGCGTACAAATGCCATAGTTGTAGAAATCTCTCTGCCTTCAGCTGTCGCTTTTAATAAAGCATCAAAACTTGATAAAGGCAAAGTTTCTAAATCATAAGATTTAGTACGGCGTTGCGGAAGATAACCGCCTAATGCTTGGCGTTTTTCCTTCATATACTTTAATTCTTCGCTATTTTCATCAAATTTTAAATACGGCAATTCTTCAATATTTTCATCAGAAATAGGCAATCTGTATCTTGTTCTAAATGCTTTTAAGTCTTCTAGAGACATTTTTTTCTGCTGATGGGTAATATTTTGTGCTTCACCTGAATGACCCATGCCGTATCCTTTAATAGTTTTAGCTAAAATAAGGGTAGGCTGTCCTTTATGATGATATGCTTCATGAAAAGCAGCAAATACTTTATATGTGTCATGTCCGCCGCGGTTTAATGCCCAAATATCTTCATCGCTCCAGTCAGCAACTAATTCTTTTAATTCCGGAGTATTAAAAAAATGTTCACGTACATATGCAGCATCTTTTGATTTATAAGTTTGAAACTCTCCATCGACACAATCTTCAAAACGTTTAATGAGTAAACCTTTTCTATCTTTTTTAAATAAAGTATCCCATCTAGTTCCCCATAGAACTTTTATTACATTCCAGCCCGAACCTCTAAATTCACCTTCAAGTTCTTGAACAATTTTACCATTTCCTCTTACTGGACCATCTAAACGCTGTAAATTGCAGTTTATGACAAATATTAAATTATCTAATTTTTCTCTTCCTGCCATGCCGATTGCACCTAGAGATTCTGGCTCATCAGTTTCCCCATCGCCTAAAAAGCACCAAACTTTACGGTTTTGCGTATTTACAATTTCTCTATCATTAAGATAATTCATAAATCTAGCTTGGTAAATTGCCATAATTGGACCTAGCCCCATAGAAACAGTGGGAAATTGCCAGAAATCAGGCATTAACCACGGATGAGGATAAGAAGATAGACCATTTCCTTTTACTTCCTGACGAAAACTATCTAACTGCTTTTCATTCAGCCGCCCAAGTAAAAATGCTCTTGAATAAATTCCTGGTGATGAATGACCTTGAAAAAATATTAAATCACCCCCATGATTTTCACTTGGAGCATGCCAAAAATGATTAAATCCGACATCATATAGAGTTGCAGCAGATTGAAAAGAGGCAATATGACCACCGACATTTGTATCTTTATTTGCTCTTAAGACCATTGCCATAGCATTCCAACGTGTATAAGCACGAATTCTGTGTTCAATTGACGTATTTCCAGTAATATTTGCCTGTTTTTCAGGGGGAATAGTATTAATGTAAGGAGTATTTGAATTGAAAGCAGTCGTTATTCCATTTACCCTTATATATTGAATCTGTTTATCAATTAAATATGCGGCGCGTTCATCGCTATGACTTAGCATAACACCTTGTAGGGCATCCAACCATTCTTTTGTTTCTGTATTATCTAAATCTTCTCTTTCAATGACCGCTTCCGGATTAATAGACATAACATTCCTTGATGTAGCATGAATAGCTTGAACATACAACTATAAACTTTGATGATAATTTTACATATAAAATATTTTTCATATTTAAAAATCATTGGTCTATAAAATACCAAGCTGTATACACTAATTTTTTATATAGATGATATTTTATTAAAATATACATAAATATGCAAATTAAAATTTAGATTTTTTATTGTGCAAAGCAAGATAAATCAAGGCATTTCAATTAATATCCAGTATTAAATTTTTACTTAGTATATTAAAATCCAATACTTATAGAGCATATGTTATGCTTATATAAATATGTATGAATAACTTAATTAAACATTAAATATAATTCTTATATCATTTTAATGTTGGAATATAGCTACAACAAATATTAAATATTAAACAAAATTATAATTATATTTCAGATTTATAATGCTCATATTGAATTTTTAACATAAAATAAAAAAGCCCGCTATGTAAAATTACACAATCGGACTTTATAAATTTATAAAACTAATATAAATAGTTTGTATTTGATTACCAGATATAAATTTTAGAAGCGGTGACGTAAACCAACGCGAACAGCTGCTTGATTTTTATTGTCAGAAGCACCGCTGTTAGTAATATTTGGAGCAATACTAACTGTGTTACCGCCGCCTAAATCTTGAGTTTTGGCTTTATTCCACACTGTTAAGAAATAAGCATCAGTACGTTTGCTAAATGCATAGTCTAAAGCAACACTTGCACCATGCATGTCAGCTTTTTTCAAGCCAGCTGTCTTATTATCAAAGTATTGATAGCCAACACCCGCAGATAATTGTGGTGTAATTCTGTGTTTATAGCCAAGTTCATAAACATTGCTTTTAAAGTCAGTACCAATACCTAAATCCACTTTAGTTGATGTAACAACACCATTAACTTTACCAAATCCTAAATCATAAGAAGCACCTAAACCCCAAATGTCTGTTTTTAAGGTTGGTATAGCAACATTAGGTGTAACAACACCATTAATATTGAAATTGATAGCACCGGCAGCTATTGTATTATTTCTTACTTGAGTATAAGCTAATTTTGTACTAAAATTAGGAATGCCTTCATAGCCAAGGCTAGCACTGAATGTACGACCAAATTTTTTGTTAGCAGCATTTTCGCCTAAACCAACCATAACACCAGCTGTTACACCAGATCCGCCTAAATTAGCCGATTGAAACTTAACAGAGTTATCTACTCTAGCACCTGTAGCACGATCACCAAGACCAGTATCTGTGTGGAATACTCCGCTGCTCTCTAATGTGTAAACACTGCCGAATTCTTCAGAAGCAATTGCGTAATCACCAATGTCACCCATAAAGTCATATTGACGACCAAAGGTTACACTACCAACATTTTTAAGATCTAATCCAGCAAAAGCTTGACGACCAAACAATCTACCACCTTGATTAGAATTACCGTTGTCTAAATTGAAACCGCTTTCAATACGGAAGATTGCCGCTAAATCGCTAGTTAATTCTTCACGACCACGCAAGCCCCAACGGTTACCATTCATAATACCGCTATCCATTTTATAGTTGGTATCGCCGTTTTGGTTGTTAACAAATGTAACACCTGCATCTATTAAACCGTAAAGTGTCACACTGCTTTCTGCTTGTGCAGCACCTGCAACGATTAAAGCAGCTAGTGCTATTATCGATTTTTTCATTACTTAATCTCCAATTGGTTAGGAATGAAGTTTTGTATGCTTTACAAAACAATACTTCTTATGAAGCTTCCGCTAGCTTATCAAATATTAAAAGATGTTTCAAGTCTTTTTATATAGTTTCATATAATTTTTTGCGGTTTTTGTATTTTTTCAACAACAAAAATGTATAATTTATAAAATTTTTTAATTTATTTATATTAAAAAAATATTTTATATGTTGAAGAAGTAATTTGAAACATGAAATGAATTATTAATATAATATCAAACTGTGGTCATTTCGGCATATGCTGGAATCCATAGATAACTGGCTATATAGCTTATTTTCTGCTTATCTTATTCCTTATTTTCCTTAAAATAGTATGTCTGCTCTGAAAATACATTCTTTTTAGAAACGCTTTTTAAAATAAGTTATAATACGCAACGTTAAAAAATTATTCAGTAAAAATGATGCAAGAGCCTAATATAACTTCATGGCAGACATATGACGCAACAGATGTGCGTACTCTTACTCATCACAAAATATTATTGCAGAAAACTATAACTTTAGGAACTTATATTTTAATTATACAAGTTTTATGCCTATTGGGATCGGCTGCCTTTATGTGTGCTAAAGACGATTTTGTAAAAATTATCTTTAGCGATGCATCAGAGCATATATGCATATACAGTAAAGGAAAAATTCATAGTGGAAATTAACCAGCAAAAACAGCGGGATAAAGCATTAAAAGATGCATTAGATGTAATTGCAGATCATTATTCTACTTCAGATGGCGATGTTGTATTACGCGAAAATGCACGCCTACATAAAAGCACGCAGATTTTATATAAGCAGCTTGTATTAGTCTGGAGTTGTGTTGTTATATTATGTGCTGGAATAGCAGTGCTATCTTGGTATTTTATTAGTACATATCCAAAAACTAAATTTATAGTTACAACAAATAATAAAGCAATTTGCGAAGTATCTGCATTAGATAAACCGAATGTCAGCAGTGCTGTAATTGAAAGTTTTGCACAAGAAGCGGTACTTGAGCTTTCCCGTTATGACTATACAAATTTTGATGAGCAAATTAATAGTGTGTTAAATAGATTTTTTACTAAAAACGGCAAACAAGCTTATTATACTAGTTTAGATATATCAGGCAATTTAAAAAAAGTAAAAGCTAATAAAATGATTTCAAGAGCTATAGTTACACGCAGTGCACAAATTCAAAAAGAAAGTGTTAGAAACGGGCAGTATACATGGCTGGTTGCTGTGCCGGTTACAAATGAATTTTATGTAGGGAATGATAATTTAAATAATGCAGCTCATGCAAAACAAAATTATTACGCTATCGTAACTATAGTACAAGACCATGTAGCCGCACTTAATGCAAAAGGTATCGCTATTGATGCAATAGTATTAAAACCAATGCAGGGAACAAATATATGAAATTTATAAACTTATTTTTGATAAATATATTCATTGCTCAACCTGTATTTGCACAGAATTTACCGCAAATACCAAATTCAAATCAATATCCTAATAACACATTAGGCATAAGCAAAAACTATTCTGCTCCGCCTCCAAGCGGAATTGGGCAAACGGTAAATATTGTACAGCCTATGAATTTACCTGCTCCGCCCGTGTTGCCGGCAATGCCGATTAATAAAAAAGTAAGCAAAGCATTTAATGATTTCGAGCAATCACAACTTACGCATAAACAAATAAAAAGGCTTAAAAATCAAAATTTAAAAAATAGCGAAGCTTCAATGTCGCCATATATCAGCATGCCTAAGCCGGTTACTAGAACTTTAATTATAGACCTTTCCCCGGGGGTAAATGCTCCAATTCTGCGTTTAAGTTCCGGAAGTTTAACTTCTATTGTATTCTCAGGCTTAAACGGAGATTCTTGGTATATTGACAGTGTTAAATTAAATCGAGGCATGTTTAGCGATGGTGCATCAAACGGCAATGAGCAGCCTCAAACAAATGTTTTAACTTTAGAACCATTAAGACCTATTGCACAAGGCAACGTAAGTGTAATGCTGAAAGGCTTATCAACGCCAGTAATATTTAGCTTAGTCAGCGGACAAAAAGAAGTAGATTTTAGGGTAGACGTAAAAATTCCGGGACGTAATCCGGATTCAACTACCAAAATTAATTATGAGGAACGCATTCCTAGTATTGATGATAATGTACCCTATTTTTTAGATGGAGTTCCGCCAAAACAGGCAAAAAGATTAAGAGTAACTGGCGGAGATGTTGAAGCATGGGAACTTAACAATAATATGTATATACGCACCAATGCAGATGTGCAGTATCCGGCTTATCATTCAAGCGCTAGAAGTACGTCAGGGCTAGCTGTTTACAGATTTGAGCAAGTGTATCATTCAATCACATTATTACAAAGCGGAAAAGCATACACTGTAATGATAGAAAATTATTAGGAATTATTAGAAAAGTATAAAAATATGAGTAATAAAGAAGAAAATCAAAATATGCAGGATTTAGAACATAAAGCACGAGATAAAGCCGAAGCAGATATTAAAGATAGTAATATTAATGAGCCTAATATTAATGAATCTGCAAGCTATACTATTACAAAATCTCGAAAATATGGTTTAAACTTTAAAAATATTTTATTAGGAGCAGCTAGCATAATTGCTGGGGCGGTTGGAATCAATATATTTATGAGTCAGGCAAGCCCTAAAAACGAAGCACAAACTGTGCAAATACCTGATACAGATAAAAGTAAAGTGGCGATTGTAGATGAAAAAGAAAAAGAAAATCGGGATAAAGTTAATATCCGGCAAGCTGATGACGCACTTAAAAACGGGCAAAGCATGCAGGGAGAAATTTATTTGCAGAGTACAAATAATCCTACAGCACAATTACCTATACTTCCTAATAATCAGCCGGTTAATTATGCATCTCAAACGCCTCAAATAATACAGCCAATGCCGTCTTTACCTGCATTACCGCCGATTAGCCCTGAAGAAAAGGAAATCGATACAAAAATAAAAGCTGGCATATTACAGCAGGCACAGGGCATTATCGGAACGCAGCATAGCGGTTACAGCAATGTTCAATATGTGAAATCAAATCAAAATAATATCTCAAATAGTATTCAGAACAATATTACACAAAATAATCACAATAATCCTCAAACACAAAGCATAAAAGCTGAAACAAATAAGAAGCTGCTCTTTAAGGCAGGCGATATACTTTACGCAACGCTGATTACAGGCGTAAATACAGATGACAGCAATAATGTATTAGCTGTGATATACGGCGGAGCTTACGATCAAGCTACGATAATCGGGCAAGTAAATATAGCACCAAATAATATTAATATCCAATTTAACCAATTATCGCCTAAAGACAGAAATAAAAAAACTATAGCTATAAAAGCCATCGCTATAAGAGAACAAGATGCTAGACAAGGTGTAGCTGAAAATATTGATAATCATACTTTTGAGCGCTACAGCTATTTGTTTGCAGCCAGCATGCTAAAAGCTATTGGCACTGCGGCTCAAGGGGCAGCTCAAACAACTATCGGTTTAGGCGGAACGATATTACAAACTCAAGAAAAAGTTACCGAACCGCGTGAAATTGCTAAACAAGGTTTAGGGGAAGTCGGAACTACTATGGGAACAGAAGCCAGACGTAAATTTAACCGTGTGCCTACTTACACTATACCAGCTAATCAGGGCATAGGAATTATTTTTACCCAAGATGTAGAGGAAAATTAACCCGAATACTGAAATATAGGATAAGGAAAATAGAAGAGCGGAGCAGAAGTAAGTTAAATATCCACTCTCTTTGAGTGTTCAATAAAGGTAAATAATGAAAACAAAGTCAATAGAATGTTTAAAATTTACATACGATGAAGAAAAGCTTAAAGAGTTAAAGAATAAATATAATTTTATACCTAATAAAGAAAAAGCATTATTTATAGCAGAAAAAATGCGGGTAGACTTTGTATATAATACTGTCGCTTTAGAAGGTAATCCATATACTTATCCTGAAGTTAAAACCCTAATAGAAGGAATTACAGTAGGTGGGCATAAAGTTTCAGATACCGAGCAGGTATTAAATTTAAACCATGCTTTATCATATCTAGTTAATTTAGTGAAAACAAATACTTTTATTTTGAACAAAGAAACTGCGTGCAGCATACAAGGGATAGTTGCTAATAGAGAAACGCTGACATGGGGTAAATTTAGAGACGGGCAGGTATTTATAGGCGGTACAGAATATACACCTCCAAAAGCTGAAGAGCTGGATAGCATGTTTATACACGGCATAAATTATATTAATGATATTGATACCCAAATTTTAAAAGCTTGGATATTATTTTTATGGGGTAGTATTAATCAATTTTTCTATGACGGAAATAAACGTACTGCAAGATTATTAGCTAATGGCATATTATTAACTCAAGGACTTCCGCCATTAACAATTTTAGCTAAAGACCAGCTGAAATATAACCAAATAATGACAAATTTTTATAATAACCAAGATGCAGCACAGGCAATAGAATGGCTGTATGAATATTATTACAAAAATATTCACGGATATGGTTTTGACTAATATAAGAGAGGAATAAGAAAAATGCACATAATTAATGTTAGAACAGCTGAATAACAAAAATAAAATTAAAAATAAAAGAACTAAGAGAAGAAAAAATGTCATTACCCTATATGCCGATAGATAGCGACGGATTATTAAATCTGCTTAACCGTATATTTGGAGATACTATATTCCATATTATCGGAAAAGATGGAAACACTGACCCGCAGAATTGGCTTATTCCAACTTTAATTCAAAGCCTTAATGTATTTATATGGGCAATATCCGGCATAATTTTGTCGGCAATGGTGATATGGCAAGTCGGCAGACATGCAAATAAAAATCAGGCAGATAAAATAAATCTGCTGAATGAGCCGATAAAAAACGTATCCGGCATGATACTGCTGATGCCGACTGCTTTCGGTTTTAATATAGTCTCTTTGCTGGTAATAGTGTGCAGTTTATGGGGCATTCAGGGAGGAAATCAGATTTACACGGCAGCGGTAAAACAGCAGCTCCATCATGCCATGTATTTTGAGGCTAAATATTTTATAGAACAGAAAGTACAGCTCAACAAATTTGCACTGGACTATATTAGCTCGAGCTACTGTGCAAAACTTTTAAGCAGTATTTACAGCAAAGCCTACGGAAATGATGACAGCTACGCAAAAATCATACCGGATACTAATCAAGCCTATCAAACTGCTCCGGACGTAAGCGGGAATTACTATACTATCGTTCCATTTACAGATGTAGGGCAAGCCCAAACCGGCGGAAAACAGCCCCTATGCGGAAAAATAACCTTCAAACAGCCTAAATTAAACAGCCAAACATATAACAGTAATGCCGGTTCAGCATCAAATTTTGCTTCAGGCGGACTGCTGGGACAAGCAGATAAAGCCTTTAATAATGAGTTTAATCAGCTTGCACAAGAGCTTCATCAGCGTATCTATGAAATCTGGAATGACCAAGCCCAGCAGTTTATGACGGAAATAGATACATATATAGACAAAACATTGCCGGACAGCAATTATGATAATAAATATGAAAATCTGCAGTCAAATATACCGCATATAAATGATATAATAAAAAATCATCAGGAAATGCTGGTACAAAGATTAAGTGAAGCAACCGACAGCAATACGGGTTTTATGCATAATCTGCATAATCTATATACGCAAAAAATGCAGGAAGGAGGCATACTAAATGCAATTGGCTACCGCCAGCATTTTGGACAAATCAGAAAATACCTGCTTGAAATATTAACCGACAGCTATATTATACCAAGCGGAAGCACAAAATTTGCTGATTATCTGCCAAAAGATAATATAAGCCAGACCGCTCAAGCAGTCTATTATGGCGTAATGCAGAATGTACAAACCGGCATAAATACATCTGCAGATAATAGTAACATAAACTGCCCTGTGAGCATGAGCCGGCTGCAGAATATTCTTGCCGATAAAAACCAGATCGAACAAATTCAGCCTGAATATTTAAAAATAACCGGTAATCAGCTGGCTGCTGTATTAAATATTATACTCGGCAGAACAGAGGCAGTATGCCATGGATACACAAATATTACCGATTCAAATCCGCAAAGCCAGACTCAAAGCTTAGACCGCCTGCAGCAGGCGGGAGCTGTGCTGGCAAACTTAGCCGGCGACAGAGAAATACAGGCAAAATATCTGCAGTTAAAACCGGATAACACAGATAATCAGAACATAAAACATACTATACAAGAACTAAAACAAAGTGCGCCTCTGCTTAAATCAGCCGGTACTTGGCTTAGCATTGTGCTGCCGAGTATTCTTGATTTCTTTTTAATTATAGCCATTGCACTTTTTCCCATAAAAATAGTTACGGAAATGATTATAGGAAGTGTCAGCGCTATGCTTATGTTTGTGCCGAATACCAAAAGTGCCGGCACATTTGCTAAACACGGCTTAGGTATTATATTATATATACCGGCAGTAACCGTAGGGTATTTCAGCGCCAATGTTATACTGAATTATGTATTAGAATTAGGCATCGGCTTAAGCTATGAAAGCCTGCACTACAGCTTAATGCAGGGCGGAAGCATAGACATTGAACATTTTAAAACGGTTACGATGATTTTTGTAAGCATAGGGGGCGCAATTACGATGATGTGCGGAAGTTTGATTTTAGGCGTGCCGGCTGCGGTTAGCCGGTTTCTGCAGGTTACAGAAGGGGACGCTAATTCTTCTTTAGCTACTACTAAAATTGACGGTTCTGCTGGATCTGCAGGTGCTGGTTCTGCTGCTTCAGGGCAGATATTCGGGGCGGGTTCGAGTGCTGGGGCTGATAGGTTTGATGATAGAGGGAAAAGGGATATTGGTTATAAAGATACTGCTAAAAATGAAAAGCCAACTATTGTTAGCGATGATCAAGGAACTCAAAATAGAAATATTCATAATAGTAAAAATAATTAGGATTTAGCATAATGATGAAATTTATAAGTTTATTTTTGATTTTAATTTTTAGCATAAATAATGCTTATTGTTCTTCAGCAATGTATTCAAGTATAAAAACTGGGGAACATTTTTCAGTAAAAAATCAAGCAAGCGGGGACGAGGCAGAACCAAAGGCGAGAAAATATTGTGAAGATGAGTATGGTATAGGAAACTGCAAATTAGTATATAAAACTGATTATGGCGGTTATGGTACTATTGCTATAGGCGGAAAAAGTAACGGCTATTCCTATGGCATACCAACTCAAGAATTAGCAGATAAAGGAGCATTAAGAGCTTGTGAAAAAAATTCTAAACCTAAAAAGTCATGTTATATAACCAGCCGCTGGAAAGATGAAGGAAAACGCGTATATTATAAAGAATACAGCAATGATGGAATATGCGGGGTAAATCCTGCAAATGGAATGCCAATTAGCTGTGCAACTGGAACAGACCAGTTAGGAAATTATAAAGGCTACAATAATGGGCAGTTAATAAATCCAAGCACAGGTCAGCCGGCTAGATATTAAAACTACTTATTATTCAGTTTAGTTTATGGTACACCATCAGAAAAATTACTTAAATAAATATAGTAAAAACTTTATAATATTATCTCTACATGCCATTTTATAAATAATGAAAAAAATAATAGAACAGCTTTTAAAGCAAGATGAAAGACTATATATACAAGAAGAAAATGAAATTAATTATTTAAAAGTTTTTGAGTTATTAAGTCAAAATGAGGAAGCTCTAATTTCTCTATTATTTAACAATCATCAAATTAAAGATAAATTCTTTTTAAAAATATCTCAAAGCTATATTTTCAAAGTTAATGAATTTAAATTTTTTATTGAAGAAAATAAAATTGATAACTCTTATACACAATATAAAAATCGAATTGGCTTAAAATCCAACAACAAATTTTTATCAGAAAATAACGATGTAGTTTTAAATTTTCCATTTAAAGATTGTGTACTAGAAGGCGGACAAAGTACATCAGAAGGAAAAGATACATATTTTCAATATTCTAATACAACTAATGAATACGAAAAAAAAGAAACTAAAAGAAAAGAAGTATTTTTTAATGAGGTTTTAGCTTCTGATGAAATAGATAGACTGTTAGATAAAAAAGCTTTAGTAAATTGGAATAGATATACTAAAAATGGCAAAGAGAAAGTATTAAATATAAAAAGAGACGAAAACGGAGTTATTAAAGAAAATTTAATAATTAAAGGTAATAATCTATTAGCCTTAAATAGTATAAAAGACGAATTTGCAGGCAAAGTTAAACTAATTTATATTGACCCACCATATAATACTGGTAGTGATGAATTTGTTTATAATGACAAATTTAGTCATAGTAGCTGGTTATCATTTATGAAAAATCGTCTTGAAATAGCTAGAGTACTATTAAAGGAAGATGGAATAATTTTTGTTCAAATAGATAATTCTCCTAGTGATTTTAAGAGTTCTCCAGAATTTGGATATTTATTAGTTTTGATGGATGAAATTTTTAATAGAAATAATTATATAACTACTATTTGTTGGAAAAAAAAAGGAAATGCAAGCAATACAGAAAATAGTATAGGAACTATAACAGAATCTATAATTATGTATGCAAAAAATATAAATTCTTTAGATATAAACCTACAAGATTTTAAAAGACAATATAATTATTTTGATGAAGCACATCAAGAATATTATAATCTTGAACAACCTGTAAAAACAAATGAAGGGGCTTATTATAGACCTACAATGTTATATTCAATAGAAACTAAAGAAGGTATATTTAATCCTCCTGTTGGTAAAAGATGGACTATAGCTCAAGATACAGCTATCGAATACATTAAAAAAAATAATTACTTAATAATTGAGAAAAAATTTTATATAAAAAAATATCCAGAAAATTATAAAAAGGGAAATAAAAAGTTATTCAATAATTTGAGAGTGTTCATTTAGATAGTTATTTTTAAGATTTTGGAAATCTAAACCTAATAAACATAAGGCTTTGAATTTTTAAATTTACAGAAAAGCTATCTATATTTAATACTCTCAATAATTTATTATTAGAGCATGGCTCATTGAAATCTGCTAAAAATGAATTATTATTACTAGGATTTAATAGAGAGGATTTCTCTAGCCCTAAACCAGAAATACTTATTAAAGAATTAATAGATATTTCAACTAAAGAAAATGATATTGTCTTAGATTTCTTTCTAGGTTCAGGCACAACCTGTGCAGTTGCCCATAAAATGGGAAGGCAATATATAGGCATTGAGCAAATGAACTATATACAAGATATAACTTTACAAAGAATGCAAAAAGTAATTAATGGAGAGCAAGGCGGAATTTCAAAAGCTGTTAGTTGGAAAGGCGGAGGAGAATTTATTTATCTAGAACTTGCAAAATGGAATGAAAAAGCTAAAAAATTGATTGATGAATGTAATAATTTATCAGAATTAGAAAGATTATTAGATGAATTATATGAAAAATATTTTTTAAACTATAATGTTAAATTTCAAGAATTTAAAGAAAAAATTATTAAAGAAAATGAATTTATTAATTTATCTTTAGAAAAACAAAAAGAAATATTTTATTGTATGCTTGATTTAAATCAAATGTATGTAAATAAAAGTGAAATGCAAGATAGTAAATTTACTATTAGTGAAGAAGACATAAAATTAACTAATGAATTCTATAAAAATAGTAAATAATTATGGAAGATAAAAAAACAAATTTGTATACAGAAATACAAAAAGAAGTAGGCAAAAAAACTATTGAAAAATTATTAATACCTGAATATATTACCAATAATTTAAAATATGAATTTTTTGATTGGCAAAAAAAATCTATACAGTATTTTTTAGCTTATAATAATCCTGAAAATGAATTTTTAAGAAATTCTACGCATTTAATGTTTAATATGGCTACTGGTACAGGTAAAACTGTTCTTATGGGTGCTATGATTTTATATTATTATAATCAAGGCTATAGAAATTTTCTTTTCTTTGTAAATCAAAGCAATATTGTAGACAAAACAGAAAGTAATTTTTTAGATAAATTGCATAACAAATATATTTTTAAACAAGATATTATTGTAAATAATAAAATTGTAAATATTGAAAGTGTTGAAAATTTTAATTTTAATTCAGAGAATATACAAATAAAATTTACTACTATTCACAAATTACATAATGATATATATCTACCTAAAGAAAACCAGCTTACTTTAGAGGATTTAAATAGTAAAGATATTATTATCTTAGCTGATGAAGCACATCATTTAAATGCAGATACCAAAGATAAAAGCAAGCAACTATCATTTGAAATACCTACTGAAATAAAACCTAATACAAAAGAAAGTGAAAAAAGTTGGGAAAATACAGTTGTAAATCTTATTTTTCACAAAAATAATAATACTAAAAATAATAAAAATGTATTACTAGAATTTACTGCTACTATTCCAAGCAATCAAGAAGTAGAAAATAAATACAATAATAAAATTATTTATCAATTTGATTTAAAAGCATTTATAAAAGAAGGTTTTACTAAAGAAATTAATCTTATTTCATCTAGTTTAGACAAAAAAGAACGTATATTACATGCTTTATTATTTCATTGGTACAGACACAAAATAGCATTAAAAAATAATATATTTCATTTTAAACCAGTAATACTATTTAAGAGTAAGGATATAGAACAGTCAAAGCAAGATTATGAATATTTTACTGATTTAGTTAATAAACTTAACATTAAAAATTTTGATTTTCTTGATGGTATTCTAAAGTATATTGATGAATTGCCTCAAAAACAAATATTTGATATGGGTAAATCTAGAACTGAACAAGTTCTAAAATTTATTAAGCAACAAAATATTAGCTATACTGAAATCATAGACTTCATTAAAAAATATTTTGTGCAGAAAAGTATTATTATTACTAATTCACAAGATAATAAGACAAAAACAGAAAAAACTACTCAAGAACAAGAAAAATTATTAAATAGCCTTGAGGATAAAAACAATCATATTAGAGCAATATTTACAGTTGAAAGATTAATTGAAGGTTGGGATGTTCTTAATCTTTTTGATATAGTAAGGCTTTATCAAGAGCAAAGTAGTGGTGGAGCTACTAAAAATACGCCTAAATCTACTACGCAGGAAAAGCAATTAATAGGTAGAGGTGTACGCTATTATCCTTTTAAATACAAAGATAAGCTACCCAATAAAAGAAAATTTGATAATGATATAGACTATGAATTAAGAGTTTTGGAAGAGCTATATTATTATACATTTGATGAAAAATCTAGATATATTTCAGAATTAAAAAAAGAGCTTATAAAAGATGGGTATATTATCAATGATAAAATTATAGAAGAATTTGATATCAAAACAGAATACCAAAATATATTTGAAAATATCAAGATTTTTGTAAATAAAACTATTGATAATCCTAAAAGAAAAAAATCATCTATAGAAAATTTAGATGATAAATTCAAATATATTTGTAAATTTTTAGAATTTCATGAAGATAAGATAAATCTTGAAAATAAAAATAAATATAGTGAGAAAGCAAATATACAAGAAGATACTAAAATTATAGATATAAAATTTCAAGATATTGAGAAACATATATTTAGAAAATCTATAAATATATTAACTAAAAAAGATGATTTATTTAAATTTGAAAATGTAAGCAAAGAATTGAATATAAACACCATTGATGATATTCAAAATAACACTATGCTAGGTAAATATAATATAAATATTACATTACCATTAAATCAAACATATGAACACATAAGCCAAGATGAAAAATTAAGTATAGCAATCAAATTTTTGGAAAATAAATTTTTACAACTTAAATCTTTTATAAATCCTAAAATTGGCGATAAATTTTACTTAGAAAATTTTAAAAAAATCTTTGGACAAAGTAAAATAAAATATATTGATAGTTCAAAATCAGATGATAATATAGCTAAAAATAATGATTGGTATGTATTAAATAAATTTAATGGAACTAGTGAAGAAAAAGCTCTTATTGATTTTGTAAAAAATAATATTTCTAATTTAAAAGAAAAATATAATCAAATTTATTTACTTAAAAATGAAGAAGTATATAAAATTTATGACGAATATGGCAACGGATTTCAACCTGATTTTATATTATTTTTAACATATAACCAAAATATAAAATATCAAATTCTTATTGAAAGCAAGGGAAATCAATTTTTAGGTAGTGATGGAACTTTTGCTACAGGAAAAGAAGGCTGGAAAGAAAATTTTTTAAATAAGATTTCAAAAAGATATGTCAAAGATGAAATTGTAGTTGCCGAAAACCTTACATATAGATTAGTGGGTTTGCCTTTCTTTAATGAAAATAATAATCAAAATTTTGAAGAAAAATGGAATTTGTGTTTATAGATAAACTAATTACTCATCTTAATCAAACAATATTATTATTTTCTGCAAAAAAATACACAAATGTTAAAATAATCCACCTCATCAAAAAAATAAATTAAATGATAAAAATTCCAAATCCCAAATGGTCAATTTACATTGGTTTAGCATCGAGTATATTTTTTGGCAGTATAGTTATGTTATTAGCACTTACATCGCATAACTACTGTAATGAATTTTGTATGGATTTTATGTGTAATGCTGATGGAAGCTGTAGCCAGCTTAAGTGGTTGCATTTACTAAACTATGGTTTTGCAATATTTTTTGTAATATTCAGCATAATATTTATACCATCATATTGTTTTCAAATTTTAGATAGTTGTGTCAAAAGAAACAATTAAATATGATTAAAAAACTAATATCATTTATAATAATTTTTGTGTTTAATCTAAGTATAGGAATATTAATCGGAAGTAATATAAACTATTTTCAGCCGTTTTATACATTAAAATTTAATAATACCACTATATATAAAGCAGACATAGAAATAACTACTGAAGATAATGTAAAACACTTAATATCACTAGATGAAAAATTACAAAAAGGTATAAAAATCTATAACACCGGCGAAACAGAATTTAGTTTTAAAATTAAATTAAACGATAAAATTATTGAGTATCCAAGCACTTACATAGATGGCAATCAAAATAAAACTATAAATATATTTAATAACAAGGTTGAGGTAGAAAATAATTAAATTCTATCTTTAGAAACCAGAATACATTTTTCTGCAAAAAAATACACAAATGTTAAAATAGCTTACTTTATTAAATAAAATAAGCAAATGAAAAAACTACAAAACCTTAAATGGTCAATGTATATCAGCATAATACTTAGTCTAGTAAGCACAAGTTTGATATTGTATAGCGCTCTAGCTTCACATAATTATTGTAATTATTTTTGTAAAGATTTTGAAACATGTGGTGGCATAGGCAGCTGCAGTAATATAAAAATATTAGATCCATTTATTATTTTATCATCAATTTTTATAATAATTGCACTGATAATTACTGTAATATCCTATATAGTTTTATGCATTGTGCCAAATAAATATAAAGATAAATTGATACAATATTATTACCATAAATCTAATATTCAAATATCTTTAAGTGCCGGGCTATATACGTCAATTATATTGATAATCATGACTATTATTTCAAAAATAATCTCACAGGATTTTTGTTCTATGTGCTATGGAACATGTACAAATAATGTATGCAGTATGAGTGGTTATATTTTATATTTAAAATACTTTTTTACATTTATACTTGCAATATTTACATTAATATCAATATATACTTACATAATTGTAAAAATTGATAAATCAATAATAAATAAAAAGCAAAATAACCAGCAAAGCATATAATTAAGTTCTTGGGATTGAGCAACTAATTTGATATTATTAATCAGTTACCAGATAAATCTGCCTGTTAGAACGAGCGTCATACCTGCGGAGGTAGGTATCTATGGATTCCCGCATATGATGGGGGAATGACCGTAGTTTGGTATTAAATAATAATTCAGTTTATTTTTCAAATTACTTGCTCAATCATAAATTCTTTAAAAAATACTCAAATGCAAAAGTGAAGTGTATAATAACAATATAAATATTATAACTCGAATAATAGAATATCTATGTTACGCTTTGCTCTTGCTCAATTAAATTCTCATACTGCTAATCTGGATAAAAATTTAAATAATGCTATTCACGCATGTATTGAAGCTAAAAATAATCATGCAGATATAATTATATTTCCAGAATTATTTCTTTGCGGTTATATGCCTCAAGATTTATTATTAGAGCCTAATTTTATTCACTCATGCCAACAGCAGCTGGAAAAATTTAAACAGCAGACTAAACATTTAGATTTACATATAATCATTGGTCATATCTCAGCTAAAAATAATGATATTTATAATAGTGCTTATGTTATATATCAAGGGCAGGAATTAACCATTTATCATAAAATACAACTGCCAAATCACGGAGTATTTGACGAGAAACGTTATTTTGAAAATGGAAATCTATGCCAAAATTCAAAATTTATAGATATTAAAAATATAAAAATTGAATTAGCAATTTGTGAGGATATTTGGCATGATAAGACCTACAATCAGTATGGCGATATTTTAGTTTCAATCAATGCTTCTCCATTTCATCTAAATAAATATGCTGAAAGAATAGAAAAACTATCGCAATATATTGATTCAAAACAATCTGGTATTTATTTAAATATGGCAGGCGCTCAAGATGAAATAGTTTTTGACGGATCGTCGTTTATTTTGGATCAAAATCATCAATGCATTACTCAATTAGCTAAGTTTAAAGAACAAATTTTATATATTGATTATGATAGTGAGAAAAAAATTTGGCTGAACCAAGCACAAAAGATTAATCAAAATTTTAATAATAATAATGAGTTTGAAGATATTTATCATGCATTAATCTTAGCTGTAAAAGATTATTTTATAAAAACTAATTTTACAAAAGCTGTAATTGGATTATCCGGCGGGGTTGATTCTGCTGTAACTGCATGTATTGCAGTTGATGCATTAGGTAAGGAAAATGTGCATACAATTATGATGCCTTCAGATTATACTTCACAAATATCCTTAGATGATGCTCAAGAACTTTCTCATAATTTAGGCATTAGCCATGAAATTATTAGCATTTCCAATATTTTAAATATGTTTAATAGCTCATTAGCACCGTCTTTTGCAAAATTACCAAAATTACCTAAAAGCAGCCGTAATGATGTAACAGAGGAAAATTTACAAGCTAGAATACGCGGTAACCTTTTAATGGCATATTCAAATAGAAGTAATGCATTAGTTTTAACTACCGGAAACAAAAGCGAGCTTGCGGTCGGATATTGCACTTTATATGGCGATATGTGCGGTGCATTTAATCCAATTAAAGATTTATTAAAAACTCAAGTGTATAAATTATGTGATTATTATAATAAAACCAATCCGGCAAGAACTATTCCGGCTAGAATTTTAACCCGCGCTCCTTCAGCAGAATTACGTCCAAACCAAACTGATCAAGATAGTTTACCGCCATATGAAATTTTAGACCAAATTTTGGTTTCTTATATTGAACATTATCAAAGCGCAGAAGAAATTATAAAACAAGGAATAGATGAACAAATTGTAAATAAAATTCTAAAACTAATTAAAATAAGTGAATATAAACGCCAGCAGGGAGCTGTTGGTCCTAAAATTAGCACTCGTGCATTTGGTAAAGATTGGCGGTATAATATAGCGTATTTTCTATAAAATTATTTCTGATTAAATATACTTGAAAAAAGGAAATAAATTATAAGGCAAACTTATATCCTTTATATAATTGAATGTATTTACTGCAATCCTATTTCTTTCTCATATGCGGGAAAAATAATACATCTCGAATACTTGGGCTGTCTGTAATCAGCATAATTAATCTATCAATGCCAATTCCGCAACCTCCAGCTGGGGGCATGCCGTACTCTAATGCAATGATGTAATCAGCGTCGTAATACATTGCTTCTTCATCGCCGGCTTCTTTAGCTAAAACCTGCTGCTTGAAGCGGTTTGCTTGGTCTTCGGGGTCATTTAATTCGGAAAATCCGTTGGCTAATTCCCGCCCTGCTATAAATAATTCAAAACGTTCCGTAATTTGCGGATTATTATCTGAAACTCTAGCTAATGGCGAAACCTCAACAGGATAATCAATAATATAAGTTGGATTCCACAATAAATGTTCAGCTGTTTCTTCAAATAATGCTAACTGTAATGAGCCAATGCCGGCATTTTTTAAAGTTGAGGAATTAATATCTACTTTTAATGATGATAAACTTTGTTTTAAATAATCAATATTTTCTAAATCATTTATATCATATTGAGGTGCATATTTGGTAATTGCTTCTACTAAAGTCAGACGCTCAAAATCTTTGCTAAAATCTATACTTCTACCTTGATATATAATATCATGAGTTCCGCATATTTTTTGCACTACATCTTGAATTAATTCTTGGGTAAATTGCATCAGCCAATGATAATCTGTATAGCATGCATAAAATTCCATCATTGTAAATTCCGGATTATGCCTGACTGAAACACCTTCATTTCTAAAATTGCGATTAATCTCAAACACCCTATCAAAACCGCCAACTAATAGCCTTTTTAAATAAAGCTCCGGTGCGATACGCAAAAACATATCCATATCTAAAACATTATGATGAGTTATAAACGGTTTTGCACTTGCTCCGCCCGGTATGGAGTGAAGCATTGGAGTTTCTACTTCAAGAAAATATGCATTTACCATATGGTTGCGTATAGTCTGTATGGCTTGTGTACGCTTGATAAATGTAGATTTTACTTGGGGATTTACCATTAAATCTATATATCTTTGACGATAACGTATTTCTTGGTCGCTTAATCCATGAAATTTATCCGGCAGAGGTCTTAAACTTTTACTGATTAAGCAAATATTATCACAATGTATTGACAATTCGCCCTTGTTTGTTTTAAAAACTCTACCGCTTGCTCCAACTATATCACCTAAATCAAAGGTTTTAAAATCTTCATAATTATCAATTTCATTATTGATATATAATTGAATTTGCCCTGTACTATCGCTTAAACTAATAAAGCTTGCTTTGCCCATTATCCGCTTGAGCATAACGCGCCCAGCTATTGTTACATGCGCATTTATTTCTTCAAGTTTTGGCTTATCATATTTATCATATTCAGTGTGAATATTTTGTGCAAAATGCTTAGGTTTAAATTGATTACCGTAAGCAATGCCATTATTTTTTTGTCTAATTTGAGCTAGCTTATTACGGCGTTCTGCAATAATTTGATTTTCATCAGCAACATTATTTTCTAAACTATTATTCTGTTCCATGTTTTCTCTTTTAAATAAATTTAGTTAATTATGCATACTCGTCTCAATCGGATTTAGGGCAAGGCGGAGGCATAAATTCAAGTATGATGAGTATACCTAAGTTTGTGAAAATTGCTGTAAAAATCTAATATCGCCTTCAAAAAATAAGCGCAGGTCATTAATTCCATATTTCAGCATAGTTAAACGCTCTAAACCAGAACCAAAGGCAAACCCCATATATTTGGCTGAATCTATGCCCATATTTTCTAATACTTTTGGGTGTACTTGCCCAGCACCTGATATTTCAAGCCATTTTTGCTGATTATTTTTAGAAAATGCCATGTCAATTTCTGCTGATGGTTCAGTAAATGGAAAATATGAAGGTCTAAACCTCACTTTAATATCATCATCTTCAAAAAATATTTTTAAAAATTGGGTATAAACTGCCTTTAAATCTGCAAAGCTTACATCTGTTCCAATCCATAAACCCTCAATCTGATTGAACATTGGAGAATGAGTTGCATCTGAATCTACTCTGTAAGTGCGTCCTGGAGCAATAATTCTTATATCCGGCATTATTTCTGTATGCTTATATTTTTCAGCATGCTGCTTTGCATATCTAACTTGGATAGGGCTTGTATGGGTACGAAGCAGCAAGTTTTGTCCGTGTTCATCTGTATTTTCAATATAAAATGTATCCTGCATACTTCGTGCAGGGTGATTTAATGGAGAGTTTAATGCAGAAAAATTAAACCAGTCTGTTTCAATTTCTGGTCCTTGTGCTATGCTAAAACCTAAACTAGCAAAAATCTGCTCTATTCTTTCTTGTGTAATCATTACTGGATGCAGGCTTCCTAATTGCTGTTTATGACCTGATAATGTAACATCAATTTTTTCTGTATTTAGTTTTTGCTCTAAAATAAGATTATTAATTCTGACTTTGGTTTGTTCTAAATTATCTTCTATAGATTTTTTTAGCAGATTAATTTCAGCACCTTTTTGTTTTTTTTCTTCTATGCTTAAACTCGCTAACCCTTTTAATAATATGGTTACACTGCCTGATTTACCTAAAAATTTTGCTTTTTCTATTTCTAAATCATTTAATGTTTTACAACTCTTGAATGCCTGATGTGATTGATTAAGAACTTCGTCCAAAGACATGAATATTACCCTTAGTTATTTTTGCATAATACATAATTATATCTTAAGTTGTAAAAACGGCAAAGCTACGGATAAGTGAGGGATTGCATAATTAGGTATAATACGCCTTGCCATTTTATATACAAATAGTATAAAGTATATGCGTTTGTGTTCCTATACTTAACTCAAAGCTATTGTACATAATAATCTCTCTCGAATTTACTTGACACAAATACAATTGATACAAGTGTATTAATTTAAATATTAACCACATAATTAATAGCTATAATAAATAAAAAAATATGAGTAAAAAGCTTATTATTGCCGAAAAACCATCTGTAGCTTCTGATATTGCTAAAGTTCTCGGCGGATTTAAAAAAGAAACCGATTATTACGAAAATGATGAATATGTAATATCATCTGCAGTAGGTCATTTGCTTGAAATACATGCAGATAGTTCAGATGTAAAGCGCGGTAAATGGAGTTTAAATAATTTACCTGTCATACCCCTGCATTTTGAATTAAAGCCGATTGCTAAAACTGAAAGCCGGCTTAAAGTTTTATTAAAACTTATCAAAAGAAAAGATATTACAAGCATAATAAATGCCTGCGATGCGGGAAGAGAAGGCGAATTAATTTTTAAGCTGATTATTCAATATGCTAACACTAATAAATCTATTCAAAGGTTGTGGCTTCAAAGCATGACACCGCAATCGATTAGACAGGGTTTTGAAAATCTGCGTACTGATGAATCAATGCAGGGTTTGACTGATGCAGCCCGCTGCAGAAGCGAAGCAGATTGGCTGGTTGGAATAAACGGCACACGTGCCATGACAGCATTTAACAGTAAAGACGGCGGTTTCTTTTTAACTACTGTCGGCAGAGTTCAAACCCCGACTTTATCTATTGTAGTAGAAAGGGAAGAAAAGCGTAAAAAATTTATTGCTAAACCATATTGGGAAATACATGCTGTTTTTAATAGCGCTGAAAATACTTATGATGCCAAATGGTATAACCATGAATTTGACAAACCTCAGCACGAAAATGATCGGGATACCCGAATTTTTGATAAGAAAAAAGCTGATGAAATATATGCACAATGTTTAAAATATGAGCCAAAAGCTAGCGATGAAACTAAGCCAAGCCAGCAAAATTCACCATCTTTATTTGACTTAACCACATTGCAAAGAGAAAGTAATTCAAGATTTGGTTTATCTGCTAAAAATACTTTAGCTGTAGCACAGGCTTTGTATGAAAAACACAAAGTTATAACTTATCCAAGAACCGACAGCAAATATTTACCTCAAGATTATCTGCAAACTGCCAAACAAGTATTATCTGAACTTGACAATCATAATAATTATCATCAATTTATTAAAACTGCCTTAAAAGGAGTAAAGCCAAATAAAAGAATTTTTGATGATACAAAAGTATCCGACCATTTTGCGATTATTCCCACTTCACAGCTTCCAAAAAATCTTAGCGAAATCGAGCAAAAAATTTACGACATTATTGTAAGACGTTTTATTGCTATTTTTTACCCGGCAGCAGAATATTTAATTACTACACGGACAACATTATTGGGTGATCATCATTTTAAAACTGAAGGTAAGGTTTTGGTTAATCCGGGCTGGCTTTCAGTTTACGGAAAAACCCAGCAAGATGATGAGCTATGTGCATTACATAAAAATTTAAGCACTTCTAAAATAGAGCTTACAGAAAATATTACTAACCCCCCGCCAAGATATAATGAAGCAACTTTGCTATCAAATATGGAAAGTGCCGGCAAATTTATTGAAGACGAAGAATTAAGGCAAGCGTTAAATAATAAAGGCTTAGGCACTCCTGCAACTAGAGCAAGTATCATAGAGGGCTTAATTAGCGAAAAATATATTATTCGTGATGGAAAAGAATTAATTCCTACAGCAAAAGCATTTCAGCTATTAACTTTACTCCGTGGTTTAGGCATTAATGAACTAACAAAACCTGAACTTACCGGTGAATGGGAATATAAGCTTTCACAAATTGAACAAAATAAACATTCCCGCCAAAGCTTTATGCAGGAAATAGAAAAAATGACAATGCATATGGTGAGTTTAGCTAAAAAATATGCTTCAGATACTGTACCTGGTGATTATATTTTAATTCCGCATTCATGCCCAGACTGTAAAAGTGATATAAAAGAAAATTACCGCAGATTTGCCTGCACTGAATGTGAATTTTCCCTCACTAAAACACCAGCCGGCAGACAATTAGAAATAGAAGAAGTTAAAGAATTACTGGAGAAAAGAGAAATTGGACCATTGCAGGGCTTTAGAAGCAAAATGGGCAGACCATTTGCATCAATCTTAAAATTAGCCAAAGAAAAAGATGAAAACGGCATTTATGGTAATCAAACAAAACTACAGTTTGATTTTGGGCAAAATCAGGAAGAGGATGAAGAAATATCTTTTGATAATCAGTCCCCATTAGGCAAATGTCCGCAATGTGAGGCAAGAATATTTGATAAAGGTGTTAAATATGTATGTGAAAATGCTGTAGGTAAAAATAAAACATGTTCTTTTAGTGTAGCAAAAATTATATTGCAGCAAGAAATTAATACAGAAGATTTTACTCAATTAATTAACAGGGGCAAAACCCGTTTATTATCTAGCTTTAAATCTGCACGTACCGGACGTATATTTAAAGCATTTTTAATTATAAAAGAGGGTAAAATAGGGTTTGAATTTGAGTCAAAAACTACAAATAAAAAAACCAAGGCTGATGAAAAAACAACAGCAAAAAGTTTAAAAACTGAAAAAGTAAAGAAAGAAAAATCAGTTAAAAATACTAAAGTGCCTAGTGTAGAAAATAAAAAGCCCGCAAAAAAATCTAAAGTAAAATAAGAACTAGAGAGTACTAAATGAAGATAGATTTTTGCTTAATTTTAATATTTCTAAAAATGAAAAGCCTTACATTTACTAGCTTCATTTTTTTATGTATTTGTAATATTCATTAAATTTCTATCCTACTTAGTACCCTCGTTTTTTTAAATTATTTTAATATTTTGGAATGCTGTCATCTACAATTGACATGGCATGTATACCGCCTTCAACATTGTATATGTCATGAAAGCCTTTATTTAATAAAGTATGTGCAACTCTTGCACTGCGCATACCGTGATGACACATGCATACAACAGGTCTGTCTTTAGGAATTTCATCTAATCTATCTATAATATCGCTCATTGGTATATGATAAGCTCCTTTTAGTTTAGATTTTTCTAATTCATCATCATTTCTAACATCTAAAATAAACGGCAAATCTTTGTTTTCTGAGTCTATCCATTCCTTTAAATCTCTTGCACTAATATCTTTAATCATTTTAGTATCCTATAAATATTCTTATACTCGCCTCAATTATATTCTATCAGGCAGATTATTTTGTTTTCTGACTATTTTTATCTTGCTCTATTTCCTTCAAAAGCAAATTATCTTTTTGGATTTCAGAAAATTCTTTTTTGATTTTTGCCTCTTTTTCTGCCTCTATTTTTTGAGCTTTTTCAACTTCTTTTTTTATCTTTTGCTCTTCTTGCCGTTGTTTCTCCATTTGATTATGATTTACAGGTTTGGTGCCTGATACTGAACATCCAAATCCAATTTTTCCATCTATTACGGCACATTTTGCTAATTTTTTGGCTTCAATATTTATTGGTCTATCTTTTTCATCTAAGCTTCTTTGTTCAACAAGAGTTCTATATAAAAATCTGCTTCTGCCTATATTTTCCATTAAATATATTTCTGCTATCTGTTGCACTCTTACTTGCTGTGTATCATTTTCCGGACGTATAAATATGGTGTATCCCATATTACGGGCATCTTCATGCGGGCTGCCCCAGCCTAATAATTCTAAATCATTCAGCAATTCACCATCTTGAGGCATGGGGAAAAACTCTGTTCTATAAATTCTAATATTATCTACATTCCGTATACCCAAACGTCTTGCCCAGTCTAAATCTGATGCTGCTGGTATTTCGCTGATTAAAGCAAATTTTTGTTCTACTTCAGCAACCCAAGGCTCAAAACTCGGCATGACACTTTTCATTTTTTCTCTAACCGCTGCTGGCGGATTATGATATTCCGGTGTTGATTTAATTTCATTAGACGCACAGCCAAATAAAAATAAACAAGATACCGCGATAGATACATTTTTCAATTGTTTTAACATTATTTCCTCCAACATAACATGGCATCACCATAACTAAAAAATCTATACTGCTCTTTTATTGCGTGTTCGTATACTTTATGCATTTCCTCTATACCGATAAATGCTGATACCAGCATGAGTAATGTAGACTTCGGTAAGTGAAAATTGGTAATCAGTCCATCTGCTATTTTAAATTTATAGCCAGGGGTGATAAAAATATTAGTTTCACCGCATAGCTTTTCTGCTTGCTTATTTTCATTATAGGCACTTTCCAAAGCGCGTAAAGCTGTTGTTCCAACTGCAATTACTCTGCCGCCGTTAGACTTAGTCTGTGCAATATTTTCTATTAGTGTTGTATTAAGTGCATATGGTTCAGTATGCATTTTATGTTCATTAATATTTTGTACTTTAACCGGACTAAATGTGCCGGCTCCTACATGTAAAGTCAAATATGCATAATTTATATGTTTATTTCTTATATTCTGCATTAATTCATCATCAAAATGTAAGGAGGCAGTCGGAGCAGCGGCTGCACCTAAGTGTTTGGCAAATATAGTTTGATAACGCTCTTCATCTTCTTTATCATCTGCTCTTTGAATATAAGGCGGCAATGGCAAATGCCCGCAATCTTCCAGTATATCCAATATATTATGGCTAAATTCTAATTTATAGAACGGTAAAACTCTTTCAATAACTTTAGCTTGATATTGATTAAAATTTAGATTTTGTCCAATTTTAGGAGATTTATTTGCCTTAATTTGTACCAAAGCCTGATTATGCTCTATAATTCTTTCAATTAATGTTTCAATTGCTCCGCCGGTGTCTTTATTGCCATAAAGCCTAGCTTTTAAAACTTTAGTATCATTAAATACTAATAAATCTTTTTCATCAAGATAATTATGTAAATTATAAAATTTTTCATTTATACATAAGTGATTATTTTGATAATTATGTATAAGCAAACGGCTATGACTGCGTACTTGACTTGGATATTGTGCAATTAATTTTGCGGGTAATCTAAAATTGAAATTTTCTATATCCATGTTATTTTAATATTTATAATTAAGATGAATATATAGATATTAACATTATTTATTCAATTATTCACTTACTATACAGCATGCATTTATTTATGATAGAATTTTCCGTAGCTGTAGCCATAGTCGTTCCTGTATTTTATTTTGCTTAACCATAATACCTTTTTATTTATGGCTCGTTTCTATATTAATAGTAGTTCATTTTGCGGCTGCAAAGCGAAGTTCGCAATTTGAAATCTAATTTGTTGAACATGGCGGACATTTAAAGTACTTCCTCAACATAAAATTCTTTTATAAAGACAAAATAATATGAAAAATATAACTTGTGTTAAATTATGTAGTTTATATTCGACTCTTAAAAATAAATTATCTAGTATGAATGAACATATTGTGCCGCTTTTTTTGCGCATATGTTTAGGTTGGGAGTTTTTACATGCCGGCTATAATAAGTTTAATGGACAAAATTGGTTTACAGATATACATTTCCCCTTTCCTTTTAGCTTACTTTCTCCTGAAATGAACTGGCATGCATCAATATTTTTTGAATTCACCGGCGGAATTGCCCTAATTTTAGGCATTGCAACCAGACTATTTAGCTTTAATTTAATCATTATTACAATTGTTGCCATGATAAGTGTGCATTTTTCAGACAAATGGCATTCTTTCAGCGATGTACTAACTGGTTACCGTATCATTGATGAACAGGGCGACGGATTAGGAAATTATAAACTTCCTTTAATATTTTTAATTATGTTTTTACCGCTTTTATCTTTAGGCGGAGGTAAAATAAGTCTAGATTATTTATTCAGCAAGTGCTTTAAATGTAAATCAGCTAATTGTGATAACAAACAGATAGATAATGTCTAAACAAAAAACTGTTTTTTTCTGCTCAGAATGCGGCGGAGAAAGTCATAAGTGGCAAGGACAATGTACGCATTGTAAAGCTTGGAATACATTAATTGAAGAAAAATTCAGCTCCTCTGCCTCTTCTTCAAAGCAAACAAATAATTACAACTCTTATCATGGAAAAAATACAGCTAAACTTGTAACTCTAAGTGATATAAAAACTCAAGAAATTGAAAGGTTTACTACGCATATCCCTGAATTTGATAGAGTTCTAGGCGGTGGATTAGTAGAAGGAGCAGTTGTATTAATAGGTGGCGACCCCGGAATAGGAAAGTCTACATTATTATTACAAACATTAAGTCTGCTGGCTAATCAGCATAGTGTTATGTATGTTAGCGGAGAAGAATCCAGTAATCAAATTGCATTAAGAGCTAATCGACTTGGATTATCTGCTAACGGCATTCAGTTATTAAATGACATTGAGCTTGATAACATAATAAATAATTTACAGTCGGTTAAACCTAAAATTGCAGTTATAGATTCCATTCAAACTTTATATAGCCGGCATTTAAATTCAGCCCCTGGTTCAGTGAGCCAAGTTAAAGAATGTGCTGCCCAGCTTACCCGTATAGCAAAACAAGATAACATAGTAATTTTGCTAGTAGGGCATGTTACTAAAGACGGACACTTAGCAGGACCAAGGGTATTAGAACATATTGTAGATACTGTTTTATATTTTGAAGGCGATCAATATTCATCTTTTAGATTAATTCGAGCATTTAAAAATAGATTTGGCGCAGTGAATGAACTTGGTGTATTTGCAATGACAGATAAAGGTTTAAAATGCGTGAATAACCCGTCTGCTTTATTTTTATCTCATCATGAACAAGATATAGCAGGAAGCTGTATCATGGTTACTCAAGAAGGCACTAGGCAAATTTTAGTTGAAATACAAGCTTTAGTTGATGCTACACCTATGCCTAATCCTAAAAGATTATCATTAGGCTTAGAACAAAACCGTTTATCTATGTTATTAGCCGTTTTACATAAGCATGCGGGCATTGCCTGCTTTAATCAAGATGTATTTATTAATGCTGTCGGCGGAGTAAAAATTAGTGAAACTGCAATTGATATTCCAGTATTATTGGCTATATGTTCTTCATTATTAAACCGCCCGTTACCAAAAAAATTAGTCGCATTTGGCGAAGTTGGTTTAGCCGGAGAAATAAGACCCTCTCCCAAAGGGCAAGAACGCTTAAAAGAAGCCGCTAAATTAGGTTTTAATATCGCTCTTATTCCAGCAGGCAATATGCCTAAAACGAATATTGCCGGTTTAGAGATTATTCCATTAAAAAGAATTGAAGATATGACAAGCTTTTTAAGAAAACTATCCTAAGATTAATGTATATCTCACCACCACCATCATTTCTTTAAAACTAAATCACTAGGCAAACTAGACAAATATGCTGCAATATCTTTCATATCTTTATTTGATAAAGACTGAACTTGCCCCTGCATAATTGGATTAGAACGCCCAAAATTTATATCTCTAGATTTATACGATGCTAAAGCATAATATAAATAATCTTCTTTTTGACCTGCTAATTTTGGATAATCTGGTGAAATTGTTTTTCTAAAATCAGCCCCATGACAACTAGCACAATTTTTTTCTTTAACTAAAACTGCACCTTTTTGCTTATCTGCTGCAAAACAGCCATTAACCAAAGAAATAAATAATATAAGGCTAACACTTAATATTCTAATGTATGTTTTCATAAAAACCCTATGTTTATTTTGTATTATTATTAGCTGAATCAGCAGTCTGCCGGCTGTAATAAGCTGCTAAATCTGCTATATCCTGATCTGATAAACTTCCGGCAATACTTTGCATAGTCGGATTTTTACGATCGCCAGCTTGATAACCCTTTAATGCTTTAATGATGTAAGCAGCATTCTGTCCGCCTAACAACGGTACACTATATACCAAAGGGAAAGATGATTTATAATTTGGCAGTGCATGGCAACCAATACACATTGCTACATTTGATTGTGCATCCTTAAAATTACCTGTAGGTTCTTGTGCATAGCAATTTACTGCAATAAAAGCAGCCGGCAATAGCATTACTTTAAATAGAATGCGGTGTAACTTCATAGTGTATATTTTTACTTGAATTTATTTTAATAGGTGTTATTTTAACTGTTATTTAGTATTTTGTAAAATTAAAGAGATTTCAGGGATTGAACAAGTAATTTGAAAAATTAACTGAATTATTATCTAATATCAAACCATGGTCATTCATGCGTATGCAAGAATCCATAGATACCTGCATGCTTATTTTAACAGACGGATTTATCAGGTATCATGATTAATGCTATCAAATTAGTTGGGCAATCCCGGATTTCCGAGATTGAGCAAATAATGTGTATATTTTATCTATTATCCTTATTTTGTTATATTTTCGCTCCTGCATGTCTCACATTTGTTCAATTGTTTAGCTAAAGCATAAAACCATAATGGTGTCATAAAACTATCAATTAGCGTACTAGTAAATAGACCGCCAATAATAACAACAGCGACTGGGTATAATATTTCACTCCCTGCTTGGCTTTTATATAAAAGTAATGGCATCAAGGCTAAACTAGCTGTTAAAGCTGTCATTAATACCGGATTTAATCTATCTTTAGCTCCTTGAATAATTAATGTTTTATTTAAAGTATTACCTTCATCTATTAATTTTAGATAATGACTAATTTTTAATATACCATTACGACTAGCTATGCCAGCTAAAGTAATAAATCCAACCATAGAAGCTATAGATAATGGAGTTGATGTTATATATAACATGGCAACAGCTCCAATCATTGCAAACGGAATATTAGCTAAAACTAATGTTACTAATAACCAGTTTTTGTATAATTGATATAAAATTGCAATAACTCCTAATAATGCTAATATAGATAATAAACTGATTATATATGTGGCTTGATTTTGTGCTTTATATTGACCCTCAAAGCTTAAAAAATAGCTACTAGGTAATTTATGCTCGTTTAAGATTTTTTGAATATCTTTAGCAACAGCAGATAAAGAACGATGGCTTGTATTGGCACTAATTACAATTCTACGCTGGCTATTCTCCTGTTGAATTTGATTAATACTTTCTCCCATTTGTATATTAGCAATTTGTTGTAATGTGATTAAACCTTGCGGAGTATTAATCATTAGATTATTTAAATCATTTATATTATTAGTTTCTACTTTTAAAATCATATTGAATTTTTGATTATTCTTTATAATTTCATTAATTTTTTCTCCATTAATTAATTTTTGTATTTGTTGAAACAAGTTTTCTTCGCTAATGCCATATAAACTAGCTTGAGGCTTTATAGTAATAAAAATATGCGGTACTTTTTTTTGTTTTTCAATGTTTATATCAACTAAACCTGCTATATTCTTTAGCTTATTTTGTATTTCTATTGCCTGCTTTTTTAATATATCAGTATCATGTCCAAAGATTTTTATTACAATAGGTGAACGTACACCAGATAATAAATGGTCAATTCTATGCGAAATAGGCTGCCCTATAGTCATATTACCTTCAAAATTTTCAAAAACTTTACGTATTTTTGTATATATTTCTTCATTATTTTGATGGTCTTTTATTTTTACATCAAATTCTGATACATTTACGCCTTCTGCATGTTCATCTAATTCTGCTCTTCCGCCTCTAACACCAATATGTTGAATACCAGAAATTTTTATTAATTCTTTCTGAATTTTTGTGATATTTTCTACGCTGGTTTGCAGAGATGTACCTGCCTCCATTCTAAAATCAAGTAATATGCTACCTTCATTAAATGGTGGTAAAAATGTTTTGGGTATAAATAGTATACCTATTATTGCTATAGCCAAACTAATTAATAATATAGTGCTTAGAATTTTAGTTTTACTAAATAGGCAATTAAGACTTTTAGCATATATATTTTGTAAATAAACCAAGTGTTTAGGATGTGTAAGTTTAATTTTAGGAATTATATAATAACTAAGTACAGGAGTAACTGTAATTGCAACTAATAATGAAGATAAAATTGATACAATATAGGCAATTCCTAGTGGGGTAAATAATTTTCCTTCCATATTTGGTAAGAATAATAAAGGTAAAAATACCATGATAATAATTAAAGTAGCATATAAAACACTACCTCTAACCTCAATAGAAGCCTCTTTGATTAAATGAATTAAATTAAAATTTATTCCTTGTTGTTTGGCTAATTTATAACGTCTTGTAATATTTTCTAAATCAACTACTGCATCATCAACTAATTCACCAATACTAATTGCTAAACCGCCTAAAGTCATAGTATTTATACTTAAACCAAAATATCTAAAACATAAAATAGTGGTTAAAATAGATAGAGGTAAAGCTGTTAATGCAACTAGAGTAGAATGAAAGTTGCCTAAAAATAACCATACAATAATTGCTATGATACCTGCTGCATTTAGTAATTTATGGCTTAAATTACTAATTGAATTATTAATAAAATCAGCTTGCTTAAATGTAATAACAGGCTTATCAATAAATACAGGCTTATTTTTTTCTAAATCAGCAATTGATTGTTCTAATGCTTGAGTTAATTTTAATGTATCAACATCAGGCTGTTTTTGTATGCCAATTATAACTGCAGGTTTACCATTAAACATTGCATCACCTCTTTTTACAGCAGATGAAAATTCAACTTTAGCTAAAGTATATAAAGGTAAGGTTTGATTATTAGAAATTTTTATTGGTGTATTTTTTAAGCTATCTAAATCTTGTTTAGCAAGATTTTGTATAATCCATTCTTGGTTATCAATAACTAAAAAACCTGCACTGCTATTTTTACCAAAATTAGATATTTGCCGGATTAAATCTTCTATACTAATTCCTGCTTGTTGAATAGCATTAATATTTGGAGATATTTTATATTGCCTAACTATGCCGCCAATTGGGGTTATTTGTGCTACACCTCTGATATTTAATAATCGTGGTCTTATTGTAAAATCTGCATATTCTCTTGCCTTCATTGCATTTTCATTAAAATTACCCCCATTATTATTAATAGGTAAAGCAAAAAGCATAACTTCGCCCATAATTGAACTAATTGGCGACATACCAGGCTGTACATCACTGGGTAATTGTGCTTTTACACTAGTTAGTTTTTCACTAACCAGTTGTCTAAGCCTATAAATATCTTGTCCCCACTCAAAATTTAAATAAACAATACTTAAACCTAAACTTGATGTTGAACGTACATTTTGTAAGCCAATTATTCCACTTAATTGATTTTGAATTGGATTAGTAATTTGTTGTTCTACTTCTAAAGCTGAACGCCCGCCAGATTCTGTCATTATAGTTATTGATGGTTTATTCAAATTTGGCAGCACATCAATACTTATATCTTTAGCTATAAATAAACCCAATGCTGACCATAAAACGGCTATAATTAAAACTACTATTTTATATTGTAAAGCAGTATTTACAATTTTATTAAAAAGATTATTTAACATTATTAACTCCTTCATTATTTATTCTCAATGTAGAGCTAAATTCAATATTTAAACGCTGACCTAAAATTAAATTAAGATTAGTATTTTTAGGTAAGGAAAATCGCAATGTTATACTGTTTTTAGTATCAGAAATAATTGGTATGTAGCCTGTATAAATCAAAGGGATTTTTTGCTGATTAAATATTAGTAAAGCACTTCTTTGATTAAAATTATTATTCTCATAATTTGTTAAATAATACTCTGCCTGAATTTCTAAATTATCATGCGTACTTATTTCTAATAAAGGTGTTTTATTTTCAATAAATTTACTTGCATTCATATTGCTTTGTGTAACTATGCCATTAATTGGAGATACTAGAATATTAGATTTTTGTATATTATTTTGCATAGCATTAATCTGCTTAGTTAAACTTGTAATAGCTAGATTAGCTTCATCAATGTCTTTTTGAGCTATAAGCTCACTAATAGATTGATAGCGTTTTAATTTAGCTTTCTGCTGATTTAATTCGCCCTGCAAGCTAGCAATTTGCATCTTATAATTAGATGATTCAATAGGCGATAATATTGATTTAACCCTTCCTAATATTTGCCATTTTCTTACTACTTGACCTAATATGATAGGCTTATCAATACTTAGTAATCCATCGAAATCACTAAAAACATAACGAATATTTTTAGGGTTAGATGAAACCTTAGCATTTAATAGAATAGTGGCATTATCTTTTACTTCCTCTAATAATGGCTGTTGTTGAATTAATGCTTGTTTATCTTTTATTACATGCTTTTTCTTTATTTTTATTGGTTCGTCGTCATGATTATTATCACCATGAGCATATGCATAATTACTAAAAAGACTAAAAATTATGGCAGCTACACAAGCTAAAGATAAGCTTTGTTTAATATTTTTCATAGAAATCCTAAAATCTTAATTATTGAATGGATAATTATTTAAGGTAAAATACCTAAATTTTGTAATAAATCACTTTTAACTTTTTCAAGCCTAATCGTTTGATTTATAAAATCTTGCTGTAAATTAAATAAATCTTGTTTAGATTTTAGATAAGTTTGCATGTCAATTTGCCCAACTTGTAAACCTTTGAAATAAGAATTATAAATTTGCTTTTGCTGATTAATTGCAGTTTGCAAATTATTTAGTTGTTGAGCTAAGGATATAGATAAATTTTTATTTCTAATAAAATCATTCTCTAATTGATTTCTTAAAAGATTTAATTGAGTTTTTTGCTGTAAAGATTTTTTTTCTAATTCACTAGCTTCAATTTCTTTGCTATAATCTCTGCCTAAAGGAATTTGCATACCAAATATTAGGCTATTATTAGTTTTATTTTGAGTTTTGCTATTTATTCCAACCGACCAAGTAATAGGATTTTGTGGTTTATTAAGAAGATAATTTTTTTGCAAGTAAGAATTTTCTAAGATATTTTGCTGATATTTATATATAGGGTGATTTTCTACATTAAATTGATCATTTTTGCTAAAAATACTTTGATATAAATTCAAATCTGAATTCATATTAATATTATCATCAGGCTGAATATTTGAATTAGAAATATTGATTAATTTATTCAATTTATCTTGCAAATCTATGTCTAATTCTTGCTTGCTTCTTTGTAATTTCAATAATTCTATTTCAGTTTGCTGAAAATTAATATAAGAAATAATTCCAGATTTATATTCTTTAAAAATATTATCTCTAAGAATGATACTAAAGCTAATTTCCTGCTGAATCGCTTCTAACTTTTTTTGTACAGTAATTAATTCCCAGCAAGCATTACGCAGTAAGTTAGAAAATTCTAACTTATCTTTTAACTGCTCTAAATTTATACTAATATTTTGATTATCAAGTAATGATAGAGATAAATTTCGTTGATTTTTATTTTTAAACTCAAAGTTAGCTTTAAGATTATATTCTTTTTCAATGCCTAGAGATGATGATATTTCTATAGATGGTTTTTGACTAAAAATGCTAATGGCTTGCTTTTGTGATAAATCAACTATTCTTTTAGAAATTTCAATATTCTGACTATTTGGTTGTTTATTCCATGCATCATTAAATAGACTGTTAAAGTCAATATTTCTAGCATATAAATTACTATTTGCAACTAGTAAAGCCAAAGTAAATATATAATTTTTTTTATTAAAAAAATGCATAAGTGTTCCTATCTTATTTTAAGAAAATAACAAAAATACCAATATATTTATGGTATATAGTAAATTTGTCTATGAATAAAGAATAAGATTTACGACCAATTAGGCTTATGTATAGAGTTTGGATATAAAAGAATATACAGCTCTTTTAAGAAATTAAATTTTATAACAGTAGATAAAACTTCCATTTTTAAAACACTAGTATGTGGTAATAAAAGACCAAAACTAGTGCAGCATGAATGATTACAAAAATGATTTGAACATTTATCATAATTGAGCTTATTTTCTGCTTTAATATTTGAATGTATGTGATGATGTAATTTATGCATTATACTATTATCTTGCATAATATTTTTGGCTTGAACAGCAATTGAATGGGGTATATTTTTATTATCAATAGAATTATGAAAATTACAAACCAAATCAATTTGTAGTATTTGAAAAAGTAATCCTATAATAACTAAAAATCCACTAAATCTAAGCATATGTTTATATTTCTAAACTATTAATATACATTATTGCTCTAAGTATAGCATATTTTTAAAAAGTATTAATTTATATTTAGCATTATATTTAAACTATCGAGAGTGTTCATTTAGATAGTTATTTTTAAGATTTTGGAAATCTAAACCTAATAAACATAAGGCTTTGAATTTTTAAATTTACAGAAAAGCTATCTATATTTAATACTCTCAAACTATCTAATACTCATCTGCCCCTGAATTTACGTCTGCATTAAGGTTAAAATTATTCACATTTTGAACATAATTTTAATTCAGCCTTTTTATATCAATGCATATTAAGCAAAATCAAATTGAGATGAGTAATATATAGCTATAGAACTATGTTGATGTGTTATTTTTACAGCTATTTGGTAAGGCATCTACAGGAATAGCCACTTCACCCTGACATCCCCAATATGTTGAAGAGCCATCTAAACCAGCAGCCGGCGTATAAAACATAACATTTTTACCCTGAAGTTTAGAATTAACATTATCTGCTTTAAATTTAGCTGTAATAGTAAAACTATTTTTACCTTCAACTACTGCACTTCCCACTAACATTGTATCAATGTATTTAGTATTTGACGCCATATTTCCTACATCTGTTGTAATGATTGGATATATTTGTTTTAGCTCAGCTTGAGTTGGATAGCGTCCATTGCTTGAATAAAATTCAGCAATTGCAGATTTTGAAGCACCTAAAATACTAATTGCTTCCGTAGCCTGCGCTCTTGCAACATAGTTGTTATATTGAGGCAATGCAATAACAGATAAAATTCCTACTATAGCAATTACAATCATTAATTCAATTAATGTAAAACCTTTTCTTATGGTTTTTATCACGGAACGATTTTTGTTTACTTTTTTACTCATATTTATCCTTTTATACTCTTTATATTTTTTTATGCAGCATTAAAACTGAATTACATAAACTGCTATACTTATCTCAATTTGACTTATGTCAGTCAGGGAATACAGAGGCGAAAATTACAACACAGCAACAATAAGAAGCCTTGTGTAATAATTTTAACCACAATGCAGACATAAATTTAAATGTGATAAGCATATTTTTACGTATAGGGGGAAATATAAGTTAAATATTAAGATATGTCAATAAAAAACAGTAATTTTTTAAATATATCTATATTTCTTTCAAAATACTTTCAAAATTTAATTATTTTTTGTATTAATAAATTATTTATTCTGCTTTATCCCATATATAAATATACGAAAAATCATTATTCAAATATCCAAAATTCTCCCTGCCTGCGTGCCGTTAAATTATATGATTTTATTTCGCGCATAAACATATTATTTTCCGGTTCTTGAATAAATATAACCTGCCAAAAGCCATTATTATATTTTAAATCCTTAATTTTATCATTGTATTTAATTAATACAGGCGATATTTCATCAAGTTTTTTTAAACTTTCATCTTGTTTATTCTGCATTTTTTTAAGTTGCAGCACCGCATCTTGTATTGGGTCTTTTGATACTTGATTAAACATAGTTTTTATATCATGATTATATTGTTTGATCTTCGATTCTTGATGTAAAACTAAAGCATTTAAGCTAATAATATGAAATATAATAAAACCTGCAGTCAAGTAAGTCAGCCATTTTGGTTTGGGTATAAAGCTTTCAAATGCAGATAAATTACTATCCTTATTACCAAAACTATCTGCACATGAATATAAATTTAATTTAGCTATTTTATTCATATGTTTAGCAGATAATTTATTCCAAACTTCATTATCTTTAATAAATAAATTATTTATATCAATAAATTCAATGTACTTAGCTAAAATAGCTGCTAAATTTATTTGAGTTACAACTAAAGAAAATCCGCTAAATTTCATGCCGTCGTCTTGATTAGATTTAAATGAATAAATATTTTTATCTTTACTATGCTGTATTACACCTTGATTCTCATCTAAAATACAAGCTAAAGGTAAAATATACTTAATTTTAAACTGCTTTATCTGGTTTAGTTGTGTTATAATGCGGATTAAAACGCTATTTTGAACGGCAGCAATAATATTTTGGCTTTTATCATAAATATAATTGTTATCGCCGGCTAATAAATCATCTGCGACAGCATTGTGAATGGCAGCAGTCATTTTTAATCTGGGTAATGACGGCAATGTGATATTATGCCAAGTTTTAATGTTTTCAGAATTTATCATTATATAAACATCATAATGATTTTCATTCAGATTATTTACCACATTAGCAATATTTTTTTGAGAATTTATTTTATCCTCATCAAATATATCTAGATATAATGGATTAACCTGACCGTGTACAAATATAGAGTAAGAAATATGATGATTGTGTACAATTGGACAAATAATAATATTCATGAAAAACCTTAACTTTTAATACAATAACTATAAATATATTTGTATGAACCCACGTTATATGCTGGCACACAAACTGCATTTTGTAACAGTGAACACTGCCAAGTGCAGCACTATGCCTTTTAATGTTAATATCGATAATAAATACCCGAACCCAACCATATTATTTGGCGAAAATATATTAAAACACATTAAGATTAACCAATTAGATGATAGTTTAGACTGGCATTATTGGAGCCGCAGTAATTTACATCGTTATGTAAATATAAATACAAGCATGCTTACACATAATATAGCACAACAATTTAATATTTTAAATACACCAAATGCTATACTCGCCTTAAATTTTAATGATGATAATATTCTACCGCATAATTTAGCGCAAATAAGTAATTCTGAATTAAAAACTTATACTGAAACGGCTGTTATTGCTAGCTTTAAAAATATGCCGGCTGATGATTATTTAAATAATCGTGCAGAAATTTGCTTATTTGAGCCAAATTATTATAATCCGGCTTTGGGCAATATCCCCAAACATTTTAAACAAGGTACTTGCCTTCGAAATTATCTTCAAATATGCAAAAAATACCAAAATGGTATTTACAACAGTACTGCTGAATTAAATAATGAAATTGATAATTTAAATAGTAATAATTTTAATAGCAGTACTAGCATAAATCCAATTGAAATGAGTATAGATTTTTTAGAAAAATCGTATCGTAATAAGTCTTATCAAATTAAACAACAAATTTTAACTGAAAGTTTACTTGACTATGAGGGTTCAACTGGTATAGATTTTATAAAATTATTTAATAGCGGGATTTTACCTCAAGAAATGGTGTATTTTAGTCAAAATAATCAAATTATATATGTGAATAATAATACAACTCCGTTATGTACATATGCTATTATCGAGCAGGCTCACTCTAATAAATGGACAGCCAACGGAGGCATTGCATTACATTTACAAAAATATTTAGACAGCAGGCAAAAACTTGATATTACAGCTTTTCCAATTCTAAATCCATAAAATATATTATGACTGAAAATATTAATCTTAATTTACAAAATATAATCCGGCAAGATATTATAGATAGTCCAGCCTATCAAGTTCATAGTTCTATTGGCATGATAAAACTAGATGCTATGGAAAACCCGTTTATTTTGCCTGAAAATTTACAGAAAGGTTTAGCTCAACATTTATCTGTTGTTCATTTAAACCGTTACCCATCACCTGAAGATTATCAAACAAGTGTGGATATAATACGCAATTATGCAGATATTCACTCTGATTTAGATATTTTATTAGGAAATGGTTCTGATGAAATTATCAGCATGCTTGCTAATTTAATCCCGGATAATTCGTATATTTTAGCTCTATCGCCAAGTTTTGTAATGTATAAAGCAAGTGCAGATATTGCAAGGCTAAATTTTATTAGTATAGATTTAAAATCTGATGATTTTAACCTAGATTTGGAAGGTATGAAAAATGCTATCCAAAAATATAATCCTAGATTAATTTATTTAGCTTATCCAAATAATCCAACTGGTGCATGCTTTAGTAAAAATGATATAGATGAAATAATTAAATTTGCTCCCAATAGTTTAATAATTATTGATGAAGCTTACCAAGCTTTTACTAATAATAAAACTTATATGTCAAGTTTGCCGGATATTATTAAACAATATCCAAATATATTAGTGATGCGTACATTATCTAAAATTGGCTTAGCAGGTTTACGTTTAGGATATATTGCGGGACATAAGCAAATTATTCAGCAGTTAAATAAAGTTAGACCGCCTTATAACATTAATGTTTTAACTCAAGCCAGCATTGAATTTTTGCTCAGTATTCAAGAAAATATTGATACATTAAATATGCAGGCACAAATAATATGCCAACAGCGTATTATTATGGCAGAAAAATTAGATGAATTTGGTAAAGTTTTTAATAGTGATGCAAATTTTTTGCTCATACGAATGAATAAAGATGCTAATATAGTACAAAATAAATTAAAAGAAGCCGGAATTTTAGTTAAAAATGTATCAAATATGCATAAAAATTTACATAATTGTTTGCGTATATCAATTGGTACACTAGAAGAAAATAATAAATTATTAGAATGGTTAAAAAAGATTAAAGTAATAGTAAATATATAATTAGAGTTAGTTTACCCATAGAATTTAAAATGCTATATAATAGTGCCTTAATAAAATAAATCAGTGAGATAAAAATATGGGCGATATTTTAGTAATATTTATACTTGGTGTCTTATGCGGGTTTATTGCACGCGCTTTGCATCCGGGTAAAGACGATATGGGAATTGCAGCCAGCGGAATTTTAGGGTTAAGCGGTGCATTGATTGCCCAGCTTGGCATTCCAGCCGGATTATATAAAAAAGGAGATATAATCAGCTATATTGTTTCAATATTAATATCTACATTAATTTTGTTTATTTACGGAAAATTTAAACATAAAACTAAGGTTGAAAATTCAGCTGTAAATAATGAAACCCTGCCGCAAAACTCTGGTACTAATAATTTAAACCATACGCCAAATATATTAGACAATAAAAATCAGAATAATTAATACAATAATCGGATTTCAATTTGCGACTTCGCTTCGTTTTAGTCAAAATTGTTGTTCGCAAGCTCACGGCTTCGCCCTCAATGTAATAATATGTACATAGCCCGCATAGTCGTCGTAATTTATTCCTGCATCCTTGGTGTAAAATGAACTACAATCAGTATATATACATATTATACATATAAAAATGGAAACTTTAACTATATCTGCTTCACAATTATTATTAAATAAAAAAATTAACATCGCATGGCCGCGTCCGGCTGAACGCCCTGAAGGCGAAGAAAAGCAGAGATATATTGAAAAAATTAAACATTTATTAATTGAAAAAAATGCTGTATTAATTGCACATTATTATGTTGATCCGGAAATACAAGCTTTGGCTGAAGCAACTGGCGGATGTGTTGCTGATTCATTGGAAATGGCAAGATTTGGCAAAATGCATTCTGCTCAAACATTAGTTATTGCCGGCGTTAGATTTATGGGAGAAAGTGCTAAAATTCTAAGTCCGGAAAAAAATATTATTATGCCGGATTTAAAAGCAGAATGTTCCCTTGATTTATCTTGCCCGGCAGATGAATTTGCTAAATTTAAACAACAATATCCAGATAGAGCAACCGTTGTATATGCAAATACTTCAGCTGCGGTCAAAGCTCAAGCAGATTGGGTAGTCACTTCAAGTATAGCAGTAAAATTAATAGACTATTTAGACAGCTTAGGGCAAAAAATTATTTGGGCTCCCGATAGATTTTTAGGTGATTATGTAAAACGCCAAACTAAAGCGGATATGATTTTATGGCAAGGAGCATGTGTGGTGCATGAAGAATTTAAAGCCAATGCATTAAAATTGTTAAAGCAGCAAAATCCGGACGCAGCTGTCTTAGTTCACCCAGAATCTCCAGCTGATGTAATTGCTTTAGCTGATGCAGTGGGTTCAACTTCTCAATTAATTAAAGCAGCCCAAACTCTGCCTCATAAAACACTAATTGTTGCAACAGAACAGGGTATTTTTTATAAAATGCAGCAGCAAGTACCAGAAAAAAATTTAATTGCAGCTCCAACCGGCGGAAGCGGAGCAACATGCCGCAGTTGTGCTTATTGCCCATGGATGGGAATGAATACCTTAATTAATTTAGCCGCATGCCTTGAAAATCAAACTAATAAAATTGAGTTAGATGCTGAGTTATGTGCTAAAGCAATGCTTCCTTTACAGCGTATGCTGGATTTTTCTAATAACTTGAATAAGTAATGGATTTACAAAAAGTTACATAAAGGTTTTAATCACAAAATGATAGGCAATCAATTACAAAGTATTCCGCAAAATACAATTTCCAACATGGTAAAAACTGCGTTATGTGAAGATGTGGGAGCTGGCGATATTACGGCTCAAATTGTTCCAATAAATCAAATAAATAAAGCTCAAATTATTACCAGAGAAGAAGCTTGTATTTGCGGTATATCTTGGGTTAATGAAGTATTTGAACAATTAATTTGTGATATAAATAAAAATAATTCTCAAGCTAATGCAAATATTGCAGATATACAAATTGAATGGAAAGTAAAAGATGGCGATAAAGTAAAAGCAAACACAGTTTTATGCACCATGGCAGGCAACAGCAGAGCTTTGTTAACCGGCGAGCGTACAGCACTTAATTTTTTACAAACTTTAAGTGCGGCAGCCACATCAGCATGGCAAGCTGTACAGCATATAACCAATGATAAAACTAGATTGTTAGACACCCGCAAAACTCTGCCTAATTTAAGGCTTGCACAAAAATATGCAATTGCCTGCGGCGGCGGATATAATCATAGACTTGGTCTATATGATGCATTTTTAATCAAAGAAAATCATATCACTGCAGCCGGCTCAATAGAAAATGCCATAAAAATAGCCAGAAAAATTGATAATAACGCTCCCGTAGAAATTGAAGTAGAAAATTTAGAGGAATTAAAGCAAGCCCTAAATGCTCAAGCAGATATTATTATGCTGGATAATTTTTCATTTGAGGAAATACAAAAAGCTGTTGAATATAATGAATTACAAAATAAATCAGCTAAACTTGAAGTTTCAGGAAATATTACTATGGAGCATTTAAATAAATTATCCGAATTAGGCGTAGATTTTATTTCATCCGGAGCATTGACAAAACATGTTCAAGCAATAGATTTATCTATGAGAATTATGCGTGAATAATTTTTTTTAATATAATTAAAATTTATCCATAACATCATTATTCAATTTAAGGAAAAATACTAATTGAGTTATATGCTTTTTGTTTGTAATATATTACAAAGCTAATTATTTTTTTAATTTAAAAGGGATTTTTATGACAGATTTATCCATAACCAAGAGGTGTGCTATTCATCATAATCAGCATCAAGGCAAAGTATGCAAAGAAAAACATCAATATAAAATAATAGGAACTGACAGAGACAGCGTAACCCTTGAAGTGGATCATAATAATACAATATGTATTCCTCTATCAAAAACAAGGCAAGCCTCCTCAGCAGTTCGATATTCAATACACTATGTTATAGCACAAGATGAGAATGGAGAGCCATATACAAAAAAAATCCATGGAATAGTGTCTTCTGTAATATGCCCTCTTTTAGCTAGAACATCACAAGATGATATGGTATATGCAGAGCAAGGAAAATTATTTGCTGAAATCAATGAAACAGCAGATGAAATAGAGCATGTATCTGTAAAAATCATGGAAGAAAAATCAGGGGATACTTATTGTTTAGCCCATGCATTTTTCAAAACTAACTAAGACTAAGTTAAAAAATGAAAACCTTAGTTGATGAAAATTTGTTAGTTTATAAATTATATTTTATCTTGAATATAATACTATTATTCGCTTATAATACACACTAATTGTAATTCTTTTTACGACAACGAAGTCCGAAAATTGAAATCCGATTAGTATAGCTTGAAAATCGCTAAACAGTTAACTAAAGGGTGCATGTTCATGTTCTCTAACTGTTTATAGTTATAACCCTTTAACATTATTAGGTATATTATGCACATAAGTATTCGTGAATTATTAGAAGCCGGATGCCATTTTGGTCACCAGACACGTTTTTGGAATCCTAAAATGGCGCCTTTCATTTATGGTGCGCGCAATAAAATTCATATTATTAATTTAGAAGAAACAGCTAAGAAATTAGCGGAAGCATTAGCTTTTATTCAGCGTTTAGCTGCAAAAAACAGCAAAATTTTATTTGTAGGTACAAAAAGAAGTTCTAGAGAAATAGTAGCTGAAGAAGCTCAAAGAGCAGGTTGCTATTATGTTAACCAAAGATGGTTAGGCGGCACATTAACTAACTTCAAAACATTAAAATCGTCTATCAAAAAATTCAAATCAATGAATTCTGCCAGCGAAAATAATGAGCTAAGTGCAATGACTAAAAAAGAAGCCTTATTGTTTGAACGCGAGCGTACAAAGTTAGAATTAAATTTTGACGGCATTAAAGAAATGAATGGCTTACCAGATGCAATGTTTATAGTAGATGTAGGTCATCATAAAATTACTATAGCTGAAGCTAAGAAATTAAACATACCTATCATTGGAATTGTAGATACAAATTACTCTCCAGAGGGTATTGATTATGTTATTCCATCAAATGATGATTCATCTATGGCAGTATCATGTATTTTAAAGTATGTTGCTGATGCAGTGTTAAGAGGTCGTGAGAACGCTACTCAAGAATTATTACAGGCTATCAGAGAAAATGACAGCAATGACGAAACTTTAGCTGAAGAGTCTTCTGATCAAAATAACAGCGAAGCTTAATTATCAAAAGCAATAATGCAGCAGTTAAAACAGATTTGATTACTGCATTATTTTATCGCAAGTCTTTTATTCAAAATTTTGTAGGTTAATTAGTAGTCAATAGTTATTGGTTATAACTACAAAGTAAAAATATTCTCAAGAGGTATATATGACAGCAATTACAGCAAGCATGGTAGCAGAATTACGTGCAAAAACAGATGCCCCAATGATGGAATGCAAAAAAGCTTTATCAGAGGCCGGAGGCGATATGGATAAAGCAGAAGAATTATTACGTGTTAAATTAGGCAATAAGGCAAGTAAAGCTGCCGCAAGAATTACTGCTGAAGGCATTGTAGCAATTTCTCAAATAAATAACGTAAGTGCATTAATTGAATTAAACTGTGAAACAGACTTTGTAGCCAAAAATGATGATTTTTTAAATTTTTCTCAAAATTGTGCAGATTTAATAGCTAAAAATAATCCGCAGGATATTAATTCATTATCAGCTTTGACTATTGACGGTGTTTCTGTTGAAGAGACAAGAAAAGCCCTAATTGGTAAAATTGGTGAAAATATTACTCTACGCCGTTTTGCACGCTTAGAAAATAATTCACAAGCCAGCTATTTACATGGTAAAAAAATTGGCGTATTAGTTGAATATACAGGTAATGAATCTGCTGCTAAAGACACTGCCATGCAGATAGCAGCTATGAAGCCGGTTGCACTAAAAGCAGAAGATGTCAGCCAAGAATTAATTCAAAAAGAGCGTAATGTAGCAGAAGCTAAAGCGTTAGAGTCTGGCAAACCAGCAGAATTAGTCAGTAAGATGGTTGAAGGTACAATACAAAAATACCTAAAAGAAGTCAGCTTACTCAACCAACCATTTGTAAAAAATGATAAGCAGACTGTTGCTGATATGCTTAAATCTCAACAGACCGAGGTACATAGTTTTATTATGTATATCGTGGGCGAAGGCATTGAGAAAAAACAAGATGATTTTGCTGCTGAAGTTGCTGCACAGGTTGCAGCTGCCAACCAAGTATAATTGTTTATTTTTCTATTACTATTATTTATCTGATTTTTGACTTTGGAATGTATTTTTAGTAATATGAAAATACATAAAGTCCTCAAATAAATAATTGTATGTATCAAAGCCATGCTGAACTGTGGGAAAAAAAAGCTTCTGTGCGTTGTCGCCCAAGGCGGCAAATTGACGATGATAGCTTAATTTTTTTTCCTATTGGACGGCAGCCTCTATGCTCTCATCCTCATATCATTGAATTAGGCGAAGTCGCCATAAATTTTATTCTTCTTCAAACTTTCTATAAATATCTTAATGATGTTATTACTTTTGAGATGGATATTGTAAATAAAACCGCCATAAAAATTGCAGACGGCAGTTTTATTTTTCCTTTTCCATTTGAATGCCGTAAAGATGCTTTTACAGTAGTTATTGATGAAAATTATCACGCATATGCATCTATGGACTATATGAACCAAGTTATGCATTTTACCAATACAGCACCTTTAAAACTTTCATCTAATAAGATTGAACTATCTGAAGCAATTCCATTAGCATTAGAAAGTTTAGAAAAACAATATCATGATGGAATGGAATTAATTGCAGTAAGTATTGCAGAAAACAGTGTTACTGCAGATGTAGCCGAACTTGCACGGGATAAAACATTAAAAAAATCTATTCAAGGCTTAATGAGCGATCATTTAATTGATGAAGGCAGGCATGCTGTGTTCTGGACTAATGCCGTAAAAATATACTGGCAAAATATTTTAGAACACGAACGCATTGCCTTAGGTCGAGCAATTGCTGTTTTTTTACAAAGATATTTAATTTTTAATTGCTATGCTGATTTTCAAAACGAACTTATATTATCATTAAATTTAGATCAAGAAACAAGCAAAAACATAATTGAAAGTTTTGATTATTATATTCCAGTTGACTGCAGCCATCCAATGATGAAGCCAATTGGTTTATTTTTAAAAAAAAGCGGAATTTTAGAACATAAGCCAACATATGAACATTTAAAGCATTTAGTGTAGTAATTTTATCCTATAAAATTTTTAAAAATATTTAAAACCTACATAAATGCCATTCCATTTAACTTTTTATCTATATGGTGTGTTTTATCACCCTCAAATTTTTATCTTAGTATTGAAATTATTTTCTGCAGTTGGCACATAAGCCATATAGTGATAATGAATGCCCTTTTAAAGAAAATCCATATTGCTCTGCGATTTCATGTTGTCTATTTTCAATTATGCTGTCAAAAAATTCTTCGACTTTATTACAATTTAAACAAATTAAGTGGTCATGATGCTCGCCTTCATTCAGCTCAAATGTAGCTTTTCCATGTTCAAAATGATTACGCATTAAAATACCAGCTTGCTCAAATTGAGTTAAAACGCGGTAAACCGTAGCCAAACCAATATCCATATTTTCACTTAGTAAAGATTTATACACATCTTCTGCACTTAAATGACGAGTGCTGCTATTTTGAAAAATCTCTAAAATCCGCAGGCGCGGTATGGTAATTTTTAATCCGGCGCTTTTTAAATCTGAAGAATTAGGCATAATATATAAATTCGGTTACAATATTGTGTATAATACGCTTTTTTGCAGCGTTAATAAACCATTTTTATGTTTTTATTGTTAATGATTTAAAAACAAATACACTATAATGCTCAAATAAAATAAATGTATAAATTAAATTGCTAATTATGGAGTAAACTATGAAAAATTTAATTAGTATAGCTGTATTTGGCTTAATGCTGAACGCATGCTCTGTTTATGATAGTACTACAAGAAAAATTGCTGGCAGTATTACTCCTTACCGTATTGATATTATACAAGGTCAGGCAATTACTAAAGAACAATTATCCAAGATACAAATTGGCATGCAGAAAAATGATATTCAATTTATTTTGGGTTCGCCATCAGTCAATAGTATATTTGGTGCAGATACGTGGAATTATATATTTTTCTACCGCAGAGGCTCTACGGATATAGTTAAAAAACGCCAAGTTACGCTTAAATTTTCCGGCGATATTCTAGAAAATATTCAAGCAGATGAACTTCCTTCTGAATTAGAATTAATCAAAGAAATTGATAAAAATAAGTAGAATATACTAATTGTAGGTGATTTTGCGGCAAGGCGGGAAGAATAAATTATGATGACAACGCAGTTCGCAAATTGAAATCCGATTAGTATAGAGCTAATTCAGGATAAGGATATTAACAAGCGATAGCTATACCTAATAATGAGGATTTTTAACATTTGCAGCATATTTTAGGTTCTGCATAGCATGAATGTTTTGCCGCACAGGCGATAATCCGTACGCCTTGCGTATGCAGGTGCGTGTAATCAAGCCTTCAAACCCCTACAGCTTATTTCTCCGTTTTTCTAGCATTGTGTATCAATGCAAAATTAATATTAATATGGATTTAAATTAAAGGTTGTCATGTCTCAAGATTCTAAACAAGTAAAAGGTATGCAGACTGAATATAGCAATAAAATTGGCTTATACAGCAATAAAACACAAAGTTTTATTAGTCAAATTAATGATGTAGTGATTAATTTTCCATTTAAAGACTGCATATTAGAAGCAGGAATGACGAAAGAAGATAAAAAAAGCCGTGAAGAGAGGTTTTTACTGCAGAAAACGGATACAGGCGATATTGATACTTTATTTGATGAAAAGGTTTTGACTAATTTTAAATTAATCAATGAACAAGGCGAAAAGCCATTGACTAAAGATGATGATATTGAGTTTTTTGATGAAAACGGCGAACTGGCACAAAATTTGCTGATTAAAGGGAATAATTTATTAGCTTTACATACTTTAAAAAGTAAATTAGCGGGCAAGGTTAAATTAATCTATATTGACCCGCCTTATAATACAGGTAATGATAGTTTTACTTATAATGATAATTTTAACCATAGCACATGGTTAGTTTTTATGAAAAATAGGCTTGAAGTTGCCAAAGATTTACTAAGAGATGATGGGGTAATTTTTGTACAATGTGATGATAATGAACAAGCTTATTTAAAAGTATTAATGGATGAGATTTTTGGTAGAGAAAATTTTGTTAATACTATCGTTTGGAGAAAGACAGATAACCAAGCAAACATTGGACAAATTGCTAGAGTAAAAGAATATATTATTTTATTTAGTAAAAATATTCATTCTTTAAAACTTAATAAAATTAATTTATCTGAAAAAGCAATTAAGGAGTATAGGTATTCTGATGAAAAAGGAAAATTCAGAAGAGCAATTTTACTTGATAAAACTAGAGGTAGACATACTTATGACGTTAAAACAAGGTCTAATAAAATTTTAAATGGACCTTGGATGATTACTCAAGAAAATTTTTTAGAACTTGATAAAGGTAATGAAATTTATTGGACAACCAGTGGCGATGAACAGCCTTACGGTAAAATTTATTTACATGAGAGTAATGGACAAATACCCAATGATTTTTGGAATATTGAAGGCGGTACAAATCAACAGGCAGGTTTACATTTAGAGGAATTATTTCAGGAAAGAAAATTTGATTTTCCAAAGCCTGAATTATTATTAAAAAGAATTATTGAAATAGCAACCCAAGAAAATGATATTATTCTTGATTATCATTTAGGTTCTGCCACAACTTGTGCAGTAGCTCACAAAATGAATCGCCGTTATATTGGTATTGAACAAATGGACTATATTGAATATATTTCAAAAGTTCGTCTACAAAAAGTAATTGAAGGGGAACAAGGCGGAATTTCAAAAGCTGTAAATTGGAATGGCGGGGGCAGTTTTATCTATCTTGAATTAAAAAAATATAACCAAGAATATATAGAACAAATTACACAAGCTAATTCTAAAGAAGAATTAAACGAAGTGTACAAACAAATGCAATTAAATGCTTTCTTACAATTTTGGTTTCATAAAAAAGATTTTGAAAGCGAAGAAGGATATAAATCTTTAGACTTAGAAACACAAAAAATTAAACTTCTTGAAATACTCGACGAAAATCAATTATATTTTAATAAAGATGAAATGAATGATGAAAAACATAATGTAAGTGATGATGAAAAAGCTTTGACGCAGAGATTTTATGATGAATGATTATTTTATAAGAAATAATAGAGCATCGGGAAAGTTTCAATACTCAGTTACTGACCGAGAGTCCCAATCCATACTTGGATTATAACTTAGTTTATAACTCAAATATTTAATGTAAATGATAAAAAATGAATAAAAAAACAAATGATGAAAATAATAAATTTGATGCAGATATTTCTAAAACATGTGAAGTATTTCATAATTTAATACAGCATAGTATTAATTATGTAGAAATATTATTGACATTTAATCAAGTTTTACAGCCTAATCAAGAAAATATAAATAATAATATCTTAGATAAAGTTGATAAACATGCAGAATTTTGGAAAAGCATAGAAGACAGCTTGTTAAAAGGTTTACTAATGAATCTTAGAGTTATATTTGGAAATAGTAGCGATAGCAATAATTTCTCTACATTTATAAATGATTGTAGAAACAACAAGCTTCTAGAATTTTCCTTAGAAAATATAAAAAAAAGAAAATCATCAGTATTAAATGACACAGATTTAGCCAATTATTTAGAAAATCCAGAAGAAATTACTGTAGAATGTTTTGATGGATATTCTAAAAAAATAAAACCATCTAAAAGCAAAAGAAAGAAAATGATGAGTTTTATAAATGATAATTTTACTCATATAAATTATAAAAATATACATAATTTTAAAGAAAGATTTTATGAATTTTTTAAAGAAGTCGATTTATTTGATATTAGAGAAATATTATATATAGCAAAATTATTTAATGATAATTTAAGATTTATGTATCATAATGGAAAAGAGCAATATATAGAGGTTGTTAAAATTGATACTCCAAAAAATGATACTACAGTTCAAAAAAGCTTAAAGGAACTTATTAATAACACACAACTTAGTTTAGAAGAAATTAATGCCATTCAACAAATAAAAAGTTTAGAACAATTAAAATCCGCTAATCTATATGATGTAGACTTAGAAAAAGATAAAAACATAAATTAAATATGAATAATCTTCAAAACGAAATAATTTTCTACACTTCGCCAAAAGGCAATATAAAAGTAGAAGTTTTGTATGAACAAGAAAATTTTTGGCTTAGTCAAAAGCGTATAGCAGAGCTGTTTAATGTTGACGTTCGTACTATAAACGAACATTTAAAAAATATATTCAAAACTAATGAATTAGATGAAAATTCAGTTATCCGGAAAATCCGGACAACTGCCGGCGATGGTAAAAATTACAATACCAATTTTTATAATCTAGACGCTGTTATTGCGGTTGGTTATCGTGTAAACAGCTTAGAAGCTACACAATTTAGAATTTGGGCAACTAATACCTTAAAAGAATTTATCATCAAAGGTTTTGTGCTTGATGATGAACGCTTAAAACAAGGCAAGCATTTTGGTATAGATTATTTTGATGAACTATTACAACGTATTCAGGAAATACGGGCGAGCGAGCGACGTTTTTATCTAAAAATAACTGATATATATGAGCAATGCAGTATTGATTACAACAAAAATTCAGAAGTAACTAAAAACTTTTTTAAAACTATACAAAATAAACTGCACTATGCAATTACCCATAAAACAGCAGCAGAAATTATATATACTAGAGCTAATGCTGACAAAAATAATATGGGATTAACCGCTTGGAAAAATGCACCGAACGGGAAAATTTTAAAATCAGATACATGTACTGCAAAAAATTATTTAATTGAAAATGAAATTGACGGATTAAATAGAATTGTTAGTATGTATTTAGATTATGCAGAAAATCAGGCTAAGAAACAAAAAGCTATGGCTATGCAGGATTGGATAAATAAGTTAGATGCATTTTTACAATTTAATGAATACGATATATTAGATAATGCAGGAAAAATAAGCCATGAAGTTGCTAAAAAATTAGCCCATGATGAATATGATAAATTCCGTATAAAACAAGATATTGAATTTCAAAGCGATTTTGAAAAAGCTATACAAAAAATAGATAAAAATGAAAAAAACTAAGCCCCAAACCACTGTAAATGAAAGTTTTGAAAACTTTTTATTTACTAAAATTAGAAATAATAGTGAATATAAAGAATTTGCTAAAGATTTTGAATTGCCGAACTATATAATTGATAATCTAAATAAGACTAAAACCTTAAGACCCTATCAAGTTGATGCAATAAAATACTTTATCTATTTATATGAGAATGATGACATAGCAAGTTGTAAACATCTAATGTTCAACATGGCAACAGGAGCCGGCAAAACTTTAGTCATGGCTTGCTGTATATTATATTTATATTCCAAGGGCTACCGTAATTTTATTTTTCTTGTGCATCAAGTACAAATTTTAAAACAGGCAAAATTAAATTTTACAGATGAAAAACATGCTAAGTATTTATTCAATAAAACTATAAAATTTAATGGGAAAAAGATATTAGTTAAAGCAGTTGAGACTTTTCAAGGTGCAAATAAAAATGATATTAATGTAATGTTTTTAAGCACTTCTTTATTTTATAACCGCATTAAAGAAACAGCTGAAAATCGTTTATGCAAAGAGGATTTTAAAACTTTTGATATAGTAATTATTGCTGATGAAGCTCATCGTTTAAATGTAGAAACAAAAGCTAATAAGACTGCTAAACTCCAAGATGAAAATTTAAATTGGGAAAACGCAGTTAATCAAGCCTTATACAGCGAAAAAACATTAAAATCTAATCAAAGTAAGGCAGTTTTGCCTAATATGCTGCTTGAATTTACAGCAACTGTTGAATTATCCAACCCGCATATTAATCAAAAATATCAAGATAAACTAATTTATAAATATGATTTTATTGCTTTCAATAACGATGGATATTGTAAAGATATAAAGTTTTTATATAATCTTGAAACAGAAATTGAAGAACAGAAAAAATATTTAATTGTAAATGCAGTGGTTTTATCACAATATAGAAAATTACTATTTAAAAAAATAACAGGTACTCATATTAACCCAGTGATTTTATTTAAATCTAAAAAAATTGCGGATAGCCAAACAGATAGAAAATACTTTAATCAAGTTATTAATAATCTAAAAGTTACAGATTTAGATAAAATCCAGCAAACTGCTAAAGATGACAATGATATTATTCATAAAATGTTTGGCTTTTTTAGTAATGAAAAGATTTCTTTAGAAAAATTTATTTCTTCAATTAAGCAAGATTTTGCCGAACAGCATACATTAATTTATAACAGCGATAAAAAAGAACGCCCTGAAGAATTAGCGAACCTTGATAACTCTAGAAACAGTATCAGGGCAATATTTTCAGTTTCTGCTCTTAACGAAGGCTGGGACGTCTTATCTTTATATGATATTGTACATTTTGACATTAGCGAAGATAAAAAAGTGTCTTTACAGGATATTCAATTAATCGGCAGAGGAGCAAGATATTATCCATTTAAATTGCCTGAACAATATTTATCTAATAACTTAGGCTTATTTGGCAGTTATGAAAATGAAAATGATAAAAGAAAATTTGATAATGCTAGAAGTGATTTAAGCCGTATTTTAGAAACTTTTTATTATCACTTTGTAAAAACAGGTTTATTTTTAGACAAATTAAAAGATGAATTATTAAAAGGCGGTATTTTAAATAATGAAATCGTTAGAAAAACTATATCCTTAAAGCAAAATTTTAAAAATTCTGATACATATAATAACGGTTTTGTTTTAATAAATAAAGCTGAAAACAGAACAAAAACTACACAAGAAGAAATTGATAATACATTTAATAAAATTATTAAAGTTACTAATTATCAACTATACTCTGATTCTTTAACTGATACACAGCAAACTCAAATTCATAAAAAATACGGCAGTATAAAAATAAATGAAGATTTTTTTACTAAACCGCTAATCTATAAAGCTTTAGTTAAAGCTGAAAATGGTTTTTTTAGGTTTAATAATTTAGCTTTGCATATTCCGGAAATAAAAACTATAGATGATTTCATAGACAAATATTTAAGTAAATATAGTATTGAATACGAATATGAGGAAGGTAAAGAATTTGCAAATTTTTCAGCAAAAGAAAAATTAACTTTGCTTAGTAACATTATTTTAGCTGATGTTAGAAAAAAAATTGATTTAAGTCTGCCAAAAAAAGTCGGCAGCAATATATTTACTCCGCTTCCTTTAAAATCTATATTCAGCGAAACTAAAGAAGTTTACATTCCTATTAAAAACCAAGAAATGATTGATGATTTAGGTCAAGAATATAATTTTTATGAAGAAACCAGTGAAAGGTCTAAACCGCAAACAAATAACCCTAATATCGAATTAAATTTAGATATATCAAATTTAAATTGGTACGCTTATGATGAAAATTATGGCACGAATGAAGAAAAAATATTTGTTAAATTTATAAATTCTAAAATTGAAACTCTAAAACAAAAATATATGAATGCAGAAATATTTTTAATTAGAAATGAATTAGAATATTGGATATTTAATGTAAAAGACGGCAAAAGATTTGCTCCTGACTTCTTACTAATAATTAATGATATAGAATATAAAAAATTATATTATCAATGCATTTTTGAAGTTAAAGGCAGTCATTTAATAGAAAAAGATAAATGGAAAGAATTTGCCTTGCTTAAAATTAACAACTCTGAAATTTATTTTAAAGATAAAACTTATACAAATATAAAAAATCTAGGCTTTTATTTTTACAATACAGAAACCCAAGAGCAAGAACTAAAATTCAAAAAGCAATTTAACCTGCTATACTAATCGCATTTCAGTTTACGGGCTTTGTTGTCGTCAAAATTACTCCTCAATGTACTAACATGTACATAGTCGTCGTAATTTATTCCTGCCGCCTCGTCGTAAAATGAACTACGGTTAGTATATTAACCGACTAATAAAATAATTATAAATTCATCATGTTCAAAAATATCAAAATATCAATAATTGCCGCAATGTCAAACAATAATGTAATTGGTTTAAATAATCAATTGCCATGGCATTTGCCGAAAGATTTACAGCATTTTAAAACCATCACATTAGGTAAAAATTTATTAATGGGCAGAAAAACTTATCAAAGTATTTTTTCATATATTAATAAGCCCTTACCCCAGCGTAATAGCTTTGTATTAAGCAAATCATCTTTAGAAGAAAGATATACAAATTTTGAAAATATAAAAGTCTTTGCTGAATTTGAATCAATTGAAGAATTTATGCATAAAAATCAGCAAACACAGCTTTACATAATCGGCGGCGAGCAAATTTATAAGCAAATGATAGATTATGCAGATGAATTAATTATCAGCCATGTAAATATAAATTGTGAAGGCGATGCATTTTTTCCAGAAATTACATCAAATATATGGAAAATTCAAAATGAAGAGTTAGTTAAAGATAATATAGATTTTAAGATTAAGGTATATACTCGTCATCTTTGATTAAATTTACAATTTACATGTGCAAATATCTAAGTAAGATGAATATACCGCACTATTATTCTTTACTTCGGAGTTAAAAAAATAAGTTTACCTCTAAAACCATTCCCTTTAGCTGGCTCTGGAGTTACTTTAATCTCTACATTTTGGTTACTATTTTTAATTGCTTCATATTCTGAAGGAGTAATTTGTTTATATTTCCACTCCACTTTATAATTCTCATCAGATGGCTTTAATAATTTATAATGTTCAATACTTCTTGTTTCCACTAGATTAGATGATGATTCATACACGTCTCTTACTGGCTGCCAATAATGATTGCCCCAATGTGTAAGACGCACTTTATCTGTATTAGGATCGTAACCTGTAATCATTGCAATATGTTCAAATAACTCGCTTTCCTTTGAGTTTTCGCCGGTAAATACATTTCCATGAGCCCTATCTCGTGTACTAACTGAAAAAAATGCTGCGATACCTTGCTTCTTATTCAATCCTTCTATAATATCTTTTCTATACTCATCTACACATTTCGGTTCATTAATCTTTGCATTTAAACCCAAATGATCAGCTAATTTTACAAATAATTTATAATCTAATACTTCACCCTGCACACTGCCAATTACTTTTTTTGCTATTTCCCTAATACTAGTGACAGATGCATTAAACGGCATATATTTATTGTATCTACCATGAGAATTTTTATATACTGCCTGTGCTTTATCCTGAAAATAGTATTCTAAAATCTGTCCTAGTGTAACTAATTTACATGTTGCACCAAACTGCTGGATTGGTTTTACTGATAAAATAAGGGCCTGTTTTTTAGGGGATAAATTTAATTTATCTATATTAAATTTATATAAACCTTGATTAAATTGTTTTAGATACTCATTATCAGAAAACACTTCGCTGTCTAATTTAATATCTCTACTTACGGTTTTATTCTTTTCCAGATTTCTAAAGGTTAACCTTACTATTGAATATTTATCAAAATAATCACCAGATTTTTCTGTTAAAACAGATATTTCTGCATTTTGAATTAAGTCATTACTTTTTTGATAAAATATTTGAGCAATTTCATATATATCATCAATACTTTTACCGCGCCTGCTATCAATATTTTTAAATATACTTTCACTTAGTCTATAGAACTTATTATCTTGATATATTTTTTTAACATTATTTACATAATTACCAATTTTATGAAATAAAGTAAAAGGCATATTTAGGATGTTTGAAGTCATAATCCAAGCTGTTATTTATATATATTAAATGTATACTATTTCTGCCATATAGCATACTAATTAGTTTAAATTAGTATATGCAAATTATTTATATATAAAAGTTATTAAGCTTGATTTTTTTAAACAAAAAGTTATATTGCGGTTGTTTTATAAGAAAGAATTTTCTAGCTTCCAAGTCATGGTTTCTCCGGCAGCTAGCGGAACCAGCTCTTGATTACCAAAATTTAATACATTTGGCACTTGCCAGTTTTGTTTAATTAATTTAATTTTATGTGTATTAATTGGTAATTCATAAAATTTGCTTCCATAAATACTCATAAAACCTTCTAATTTATCTAATGCATTTTCAGCTTCAAAAGCAGTAGTATATAATTCAACTGCGTGTAATGCACTATAACACCCAGCACATCCGCAAGAATTTTCTTTTAAATATTTTGCATGCGGTGCACTATCTGTACCCACATAAAACCTATCACTGCCGCTAATAGCTGCTTTTAATAATGCCTGTTGGTGTAAAGAGCGTTTTAAAATCGGCAAGCAGTAATAGTGAGGTTTAATGCCTCCGGCTAGCATATGATTACGGTTGTATAAAAGATGTTGAGGAGTAATACTCGCCCCCAAATATTGGCTATTCTCACTCAATACATAATCTGCAGCCTGCTTAGTGGTAATATGCTCAAAACTGATTTTCAGTTCCGGAAAATCTTTGCGTAATGGAATTAATACATCATCAATAAATTTAGCTTCTCTATCAAATATATCTACATGATGATCAGTTACCTCGCCATGAACCAATAATACTGCATTATATTTCTGCATTTGCTCAATTACGGCATAACAATTTTTGATATTTGTAACGCCATTTTCTGATAATGTAGTTGCACCAGCCGGATATAATTTAAAACCTTTAATAATTTGCGTATCCAATGCTTTTTTTACTTCATCAGAATTAGTTTTATCTGTGAGATACAATGTAAGAAAAGGCTCAAATTTATCTTTTAAATTATTTGGAACAGCCTGTTTAATACGCTCATAATAAGCTATGGCTAATTCACTATTTACCACAGGACTTTTTAAATTAGGCATGACTAAACATTTTGCAAATTGAGCAGCAGTATGTGGAACAACGTCTTTTAGCACATCGCCATCACGGAAATGAACATGCATATCATCAGGCTGAATAATTTCTATACTATTATGTTTTGATTCTGTACTCATATTTTTAAATTAATATACTTATAAGTTTTATAACTCTTTTATCCAAGCCATTTGAATAGCCTCTAATATTTTTTCATTGGAACTTTTAGGGTTATCAGAAAATCCGTTTAATTCACATATCCATTTGTGTAAATCTGTAAAACGAATAGATAAAGGATCAGTTTCAGGATATTTTTCAACAAGAGAAAGGGCAATTTCTTGTATATCTTTCCAATATAGAGCTTGGGGCATAATAATTACAAATTAATATTCATACAGCTATTATAACATCTATTTATCTTTAAAGTGATGAATTAGTGAATGCAGGCATTATGCAAAATATAATACAGGCATAGATATAATTTATAACAAACATCATTTTATCAGCGGAACTATATAATCCCTAAAACCCATTTGCTTGACACATATATGAACTCTATGCTAACTTCGGTAGTAGTTTTAGATTTTCAAAAATAATGAACATAGTAAGCGCTATTAATTTACCTGATATACAAAGCAGTTTGGACAAACGTAATATTCCTATACAAAAAGTTGGAATAAAAGGCTTATATTTACCCGTACAGATAAAAACATTATGCGGGAATATGTCAAGTGTAGCAAGCATTGATATGTATGTGTATCTGCCAGGTAACATTAAAGGTACTCATATGTCAAGATTTATTCAAGTAATTCAAGAGCATAATTATCCCCTGTCATTTAGTGTTTTGCATAATTTAATGAAAGATATGTTAGAACGTCTGGAAGCTAATAATGGATTTATTCGTATAAGCACCCCTTATTTTATTGAAAAATCAGCTCCTGTAAGCGGTGTGAAAAGCATAATGGATTACAAATTATCTTTTGAAATAGAAACTAATAATAAAGAAATTAAATTTATACAAGAAGTACAAGTACCAGTTAAAAGCCTTTGCCCATGCTCTAAAGGAATATCAGATTATGGTGCTCACAACCAAAGATCTAGCATAATAATTAGAGCTGTATTAAAAGAACACATGCCAGCTGAAGAATTAATCAGAATCGCTGAAACTCAAGCATCTTGCGAATTATGGGGAATATTAAAAAGAGCAGATGAAAAATATGTTACTGAAAAAGCTTATGATAATCCCAAATTTGTAGAAGATTTAGTTAGAGATATTGCCGTAGAATTAAATAAAGAATCACGTATAGTAAGCTATGAATTGTCCAGCGAAAATTTTGAATCAATTCACAATCATTCTGCTTATGCTTATATTCAGCATACCAAATAAACAAAAAAGGGTTGCTCTGGATAAATTTATTTATTCAGTTTCAAATTAAACATCTTATCTATCTTATAATTATATGAAAAACCATACAAACCAATTTAGTGATGATAAAACATCAAATTATAGTCAAGCTGAAGTTGAACACTTTAATAAACATGCTTACATGTGGTGGGATACAGAAGGACCTTTAAAAACATTGCACCAAATTAATCCAATCCGTTTAAAATGGATTCAATCTCATGTTGACTTACAAAATAAACATATCTTAGATGTAGGGTGCGGAGGCGGAATTTTAAGCGACAGCATGGCAAGACAAGGAGCAAAAATTCTGGGTATTGATGTAGCAAATGAAGCTATAGAAACTGCAAAACTACATGCTTTAGATACTAATGTTCACGTAGACTATAAATCAGTACCTATTGAGGAAATTGCAGATAATCCAGCCTATAATCAAGCATTTGATATAATTACCTGCTTAGAAATGTTAGAGCATGTTCCTAAGCCTAAAAGCATTATTGAATCTTGCTCTAAATTAGTAAAGCCTAACGGATTAGTGTTTTTTTCAACTTTAAACCGTAATTTAAAAACATATTTGACCGCTATTTTAGGTGCAGAATATATATTAAAAATACTGCCTAAAGGCACTCATACATATAATAAATGTATTAAACCCTCTGAATTATCATCTTGGTGTGAAGAATTTGGATTATTGCCAAAAGAGTTTAAGGGCATAGGCTATAATCCATTTTTCAAATCTTTTTATCTGCAAGATTCTGTAGATGTAAATTATTTATTAATGTGCCAAAAATCAAATTAATTTAAATATAATTACAGTTAATCCTATAAAAATATATTTAATAAAAACATGAATAATTTTATTAGCATAATATCAACTTATTTTTTTATATTTATATTAAATTTATTAAAATATCTTCCAAGTAAAATAATTATGTATATAGCCTATGGTATTGGCTGTATTTTATATATTATTCCATCAAGACGAAAAAAAATTATTGAGACAAATATCAATGCTTGTTTTAAGTTTTATGACAATAACTATAAACTGTATTTAGTTAAAACATGTATTAAAGAAGTATGCCGCAGTATTTTGGAAAGAGGAACTGCTTGGTTTGGAAGTAAAGATAAAATTAGGAATTTAGTTAAAATACATGGAATAGAAAATATACCTGAAAATGGAGCTATTTTATTAGGCATTCATATGTCAGGCTTAGAAACATCTTCTATAGCTTTATGTTTAGAATTTTCACCTGGAAAATGGGCAAGTGTGTATATGCCTCAAAAAAATAAATTTTTTGATAAAATTTTAAAAAGACAAAGAGAAAGATTTGGAATATTAATGTTTAGCCGCAGTCATAGTGCAAAAGCCATTTTAAAACATTTAAAAAATGGGGGATATGTACAAATATTTGCAGATATGGATTTTGGCATGCAGAACAGTATTTTTAGCAATTTTTTTAATAATCCTGCAGCTACGATTACTTCAGTTCCAAGATTAAGCCAATTAAGCCATAAAAAAGTCGTACCTATGCTTCCGGTTTTTGACCGAAAAACAGCGTCTTATAATTTATATATCCTGCCTGCATTTGAAAACTATCCATCTAATAATTTACAAAATGATATTGATAGACTTAATCAGCACTTTGAGAAGTGTATAATGTCAGATCCTACGCAATACTGGTGGGTTCATCGCAGATTTAAAACTAAAAAATTATAAACAAAAAATTATTTTTAATAAAAAATAAATAAAATATTGACAAGCAATAAAAAATATCATACAATGATATTGTTTGTCTCCTCCATCATTTATATGATGGATTTATATCCCAGAATGTATATTTTGGGATTTTTTTATGTTCATAGGTAACTGCTGTTTACTTCCTGCCGCCTCTGTTATTTTATTCATTACTGCACTTCATTCAATACACGTATTACGCTTTTTACTAGTGCATTTTTATATATAAACTATACAAAATATTTAAGATATGATAAAATCCTGCATTGGCTGATTATGATTATAAATTGAATTATTAAGCCATTCTAGGTTAGTTTTTTAAAGGAAATCCATGTACGCAGTTATAAAAACCGGCGGCAAACAATATCGTGTTGCTATCGGCGAAAAAATAAAAATAGAACAGATACTGGCGGATGTGGGTGCTGAAGTTGTTTTGGATCAAGTTTTAGCAGTTTCTGCTAGTGATGGTTCTATACGCGTTGGTACTCCGTTAGTTTCTGGTGCAACCGTAAAAGCTAGTGTTTTAACACAAGGTAAACATGATAAAATACGCATTTTTAAAATGCGCAGACGTAAACACTATCAAAAACGTCAAGGGCATCGTCAAAAATATACTGAATTGCAGATTACAGAAATTGAAGGTTAATTAGGAGTAAGATATGGCATCGAAAAAAGGCGGCGGCTCAACGCGGAATGGTCGTGATTCACACTCAAAACGTTTAGGTGTAAAAGCTTCCGGCGGTGAGTTTGTATCAGCTGGTTCAATTATTATACGTCAGCGCGGTACTAGAGTACATAGTGCAGATAACACAGTTGGCACAGGAAAAGACCACACTTTATTTGCAAAAATAGATGGAAAAGTGTTATTTGCAAGACGCAATGGTAAATCAGTCATTTCTATTGTGGCCGTAGTATAATTTAAAGATTGCATGCTTTTGCATGCAATAATTTGAATATAAAGGTAGTCTATGTATAACAACGCTGTTATATACAGTAATGATTTAAATAAAATAATTCTGAACATAGACTTATGGCTTATCTACAATCCTAGATATAAATTTTGCGGGTATTGATTGGACTTGATGATGAATATTGTGATATAGAGCAATCAAAATCAAACGTATAGCTCGTATTCAATCATTGTCAAAAAATTAATTTTATACTACTTAAATAATGAAAAAATCTCCCATTTTCCAATTAGCAAAGATATTAAGTCTTATTTGTACTGTTCTTAATATAAGCAACTCTTTTGCTGAACAAGCAGTCACAGATATGCTGGGCGGACCTGCTGTCAGACAGCTTAATCTACATAAACCAGTTACACAAATTGCTCATCAAATTGAGAACTTGCATGTTATTGTAATGCTGGTTTGTTTAGCAGTATTTATCGCCGTGTTTGGAGTAATGTTCTACTCAATCATCAAACATAGAAAATCTAAAGGTTCAAAGCCAGCTAATTTTCATGAAAGTACAACTGTTGAAATAATTTGGACTATAGTTCCATTTATCATAGTTATCGCAATGGCTCTGCCTGCTACCAAAACTGTAGTTGCAATGAAGGATACATCAAATGCAGATATTACAATTAAAGCTACAGGTTATCAATGGAAGTGGGGTTATGATTATATAAAAGGCGAAGGAGAAGGCATTAAATTCTTATCTACTCTTTCAACACCGAGAGAGCAAATTAATAATTTAGCACCAAAATCTAACACTTATCTTATGGAAGTTGATAATTCATTGGTAGTGCCTGTAAATAAAAAAATCCGTATAGTTACCACGGCACAAGATGTTATTCATGCATGGATGGTGCCGGCTTTTGGCGTAAAACAAGATGCAATTCCGGGTATGGTAAGAGATACATGGTTTAAAGCTGAAAAAATTGGTATTTACCGCGGTCAATGTGCAGAATTATGCGGTAAAGAACATGCATTTATGCCAATTGTAGTTGAAGTAAAAAGCGAAAAAGATTATGCAGCATGGGTAGAAGCTAAACAAAAAGAAATTAAAGCTAAAGCTGATGATCCAAACAAAGTATATAATTTAGATGAATTAAAAGTACGGGGCGAAAAGATTTATCATTCAAATTGTGCTGTATGTCATCAGCCAAATGGCAGCGGTGGAGGCGGTATTCCAGCTTTGGACGGCTCCAAAGTAGTTAATAGTGATAAAAAAGAACAAATGCATGTAGTATTAGAGGGAAGGGGCGGAATGCCAAAATGGACTCAATTATCTGACACTGACTTAGCAGCAGTAGTCACATATACCAAAAATTCTTGGTCTAATAAAACTGGACAAATTGTTCAGCCAGCCGAATTTGTAAAAGCTAGAAATGGTGAATTTCCACAATAATCAATGAGGGTGAGGTGAGATATGGTAAATCATACACATACTGATGAGCATCATCATGATATGCCAACTGGCTTTAAGCGCTGGTTTATGGCAACTAATCATAAAGATATTGGTACTTTATATTTAATTTTTTCTTTTGTGATGTTATTAGAAGGCGGTATCTTAGCTTTAATGCTAAGAACTGAGCTATTTCAGCCTGGTCTTCAGTTTTTTAAGCCGGAGTTTTTCAATCAATTGACAACTATGCATGGAATCATAATGGTATTTGGGGCTATTATGCCTGCATTTGTCGGATTTGCTAACTGGATGATACCATTACAAATTGGTGCTTCAGATATGGCATTTGCAAGAATGAATAACTTCAGTTTTTGGCTGATGATACCTGCAGCATTAATGCTATCTGGGTCTTTTTTTGTTGAAGGCGGAGCTACAGCTGCCGGCTGGACTTTATATGCCCCTTTATCTATTCAAATGGGTAAAGGCATGGATATTGCAATTTTTGCTATGCATATTTTAGGTGCTAGTTCAATTATGGGTGCAATCAACATTATTGTTACTATATTGAATATGCGGGCACCAGGTATGACATTAATGAAAATGCCTATGTTCTGCTGGACATGGCTAGTTACTGCATATCTTTTAATTGCGGTTATGCCTGTATTAGCAGGTGCAATTACTATGATTTTAACTGATAGGCATTTTGGCACCAGTTTTTTTAATGCTGCCGGCGGAGGTGACCCTGTTATGTATCAGCATATTTTCTGGTTCTTTGGGCATCCGGAAGTATATATTATGATATTACCAGCTTTCGGTATCGTATCGCATGTAATAAGCACATTCTCACGTAAACAATTATTTGGCTATAGTTCAATGGTGTATGCAACATCGTCAATAGCTATTTTATCTTTTATAGTGTGGGCGCACCATATGTTTGCTACAGGTATGCCTGTAACAGGGCAACTATTTTTCATGTATGCAACAATGCTAATTGCTGTACCTACGGGTGTCAAGATATTTAACTGGCTTGCAACAATGTGGCGTGGTTCAATGACATTTGAAACGCCAATGTTATTTGCTGTGGGCTTTATATTTGTATTTACATTCGGCGGATTTACCGGAATAGTTTGCTCTATAGCACCCGTTGATATTCAACTACAAGATACATATTACGTGGTTGCACATTTTCATTATGTATTAGTTGCTGGTTCTTTATTTTCATTATTTGCAGGTGCTTATTATTGGCTACCAAAATGGTCAGGTGTTATGTATGATGAAAAATTAGGAAAATTACATTTTTGGTCAAGTATGATTTCATTTAATGTAACATTCTTCCCAATGCATTTTTTAGGTTTAGCAGGTATGCCGCGCAGATATGCTGACTATGCACTACAATTTGCTGATTTCCATGCAATTGCAACGATTGGTGCATTTTGGTTCGGATTTAGCCAATTAATTTTTTTATGGACTGCTATTAAAGCTTGGACTTTTAAAAAAGGGATTCCAGCTCCAGCAAAACCATGGGAAGGTGCTGAAGGCTTAGAGTGGACTGTACCCTCTCCTGCTCCATTTCATACTTTTGAAGTTCCACCAAAAGTAGAATAATATATTTAAGTTAAACAGCCTGCCTTAATCCTGCATTAATGCAGATTGTTTAGAACTTATCTGTTGAGTGATATGATGAGTATATATAAAATATAACCACCATTTTCAATAATAAACTTCACATTAATATTTACATCATATATAATAGGGCATACGTTTATTTACAACTATAACCAGCATGAACCGCCCTGTATCTTCCCTTGTTGATAATAAAAAACCAATTGTTGCTTTAGATATTGGTACATCTAAAGTTGTAGCTATGCTCGCATACGCAGATGAACAGAGTTTTAATATATCAGCAATTGGTCAGGCAAGCTGTGACGGCATTAAAAAAGGTATGGTTGTAGATATACAAAAAACCGTGCAGGCAATTCAAAAAGCTGTTCAAGAACTACAATCAATTTCACAAGTTAAAATTGGCAATATAGACATTGGTTTATCAGGTTACCATGTAGTTGGAATTAATTCTCATGGTGCAGTGGCAGTAAAAAATCAAGAGGTTTCTGGTGATGATGTAGGTCGTGCTATAGAAAGCGCAAGAGCAGTTAAATTAGCAAATGAGCAGCAGTTAGTTCACACTTTCATGCAGGAATTTAGTGTCGATAATCAAGAAGATATTAAAGATCCAATTGGTATGACAGGAGTTCGCTTAGAGCTAAAAGTCCATTTAGTTGCAACAAGTATAACTGCAAGCCAGAATGTAATAAAGTGTGCAAGGAGATGCGGTTTAGAATCAAATAAATTAGTCGTTAATCCTTTTGCCTCAAGTTTGTCTGTTTTAGGCAAAGATGAAAAAGAGCTTGGCGTGGTATTAGTAGATATTGGTGCTGGTACTACTGATATAGTGGTTTGTTATAAAGGTAATATTCGTCATATTGAAGTTTTGCCAATAGCTGGTGACCAAATTACTAATGATATTTCTATGGCTTTACGTATTCCAACAACTGAAGCAGAAGAAATAAAAATTAAATATGGAGTTGCTAGACAGCGTTTAGTCAACCCAAGCGAGCATATTCAAGTACATGATGTCGGCGGAGGCTATAAAAAAATTTCCAGACAGTTGTTAGCAGCAGTTATTGAGCCAAGATTAGATGAGTTATTCCGCTTAATTTTAGATGTATTAAAAAAATCAGGCTATGAGCATGTAATTGCTTCTGGTTTTGTATTTACTGGAGGAAGCGTTAACATTAATGGATTTTTAGATTTAGCCAATAGTGTTTTACGTAAAAACTGTAGAATTGGCATGCCAAATTATCATGGGTCTTTACGTGATGTAGTAACTGACCCTAAATATTCCAGCTGTATTGGCATACTGCAAAATGCTTATCAAGAAGTAGAGCACAATTTTAATCATAAACACAAAAATAAACCTGTAATGCAGGCTGCTAAAAAAGCTTGGAATTGGCTGATTGGAAGTTTTTAGATTTTTTAAATTAAAACAATTTAAGGTCTTGAATACTACTTATTTTGCTGGTATCATGTGAATCACTGCAATTTTCAGCCCATACCACAATATGAATTGATGACTCCCAATGAGATATATGAGCCACTATTTCAACCTCTTGAACTTCTCTATTGAAAGATTTTTCCATAGTAAGAGGTACAGATAAATCTAATGTGTTGCAGATTTTATCTCCATGTTTTACCAAAATAATGCTAGAGCCAGGTGTATAGAAAGCTCTATTGCTTATCCTATCTTCTATAGAGCCTGACAAACGGACAGGTATCAGCTTTTTTTTCCCAGTTCCTTTATAGACTAAAGAAACTCCAGACACCACATCATTCCTGCTTAACTGCGGTTGTATTGTGATATTGGTCATATATTTCCATTTTATTTTAATATCAATTTAATTTTTTGCTAAAATAATATAGAATATAAAACTATTATAGTTACTCAAATATATCATAAATATGAAATTATATTGTTTTAACACATACCCTATTATATCAACTTAGTTTATGCTGATGCTAGTTTCAATGTCTGCCATAAATTAAAAAGCTAAAGTATTAGGCTTACTAAATTGGTATATTTCAAAAATCTAAATAACAATCTAAAATTATAATGTTAATTCTTATATCTCCAGCTAAAAAACTTAATATAGAGCCAATACAGTCTCTTATAAATCCAAAAAAAATAAATTTTGAGAATAACCTTATTTCATTTCCAAAATTTTTAGATAAATCTGAAATTTTAATTGATATATTAAAAAAATGTAGCCCGTTAATGCTATCAGGAATTATGAATATCTCTGCTGATTTAGCTGAATTGAATTTTGAAAGATTTCAAATCTGGAGTAAAAATCATGAATCATATTTTAATAATAAGCCTGCCTTATTTATGTTTAATGGCGATGTGTATGAAGGAATTGATGCTTTAACTCTAACATCTGAACAAATTATCAAAGCGCAGAAACACTTAAGAATACTCTCCGGATTATACGGCATATTAAAACCTCTGGATCATGTACAGCCTTACCGTTTAGAAATGGGTACAAAATTAGAGTTTGATAAAAGTCAAAACCCTAATTTATATACATTTTGGGGTGATGCACAAACAGACTATATCACTGAAGAAATGTCTGAATATAAAAGCCATTCAAGAATAATTATTAATTTAGCATCTGATGAATATTTTAAAGTAATTAATACTAAAAAATTGATTAACAATGATATTAAAATTATAAAAATAAATTTTGAGCAAAATAAAAATGGAATTTACAAAAATATTAGCTTTTTAACTAAATATGCAAGAGGCTTAATGGTTAAGTTTATTTTACAAAATAATATAAAAACAATTCAAGATTTACTAAAATTCAATTTAGATGGATACTCTCTTTTTACAGAACACTCTAAACAGGATAATTTAATTTTCAGAAAAGATAATTAAAAAGCTTCCATTCTAAAAAAAGGTATGTTAGAATTATTCACGTCGTTAATTGTTAAATATTGTTAAATCAATATTAGTAATTTTCGATCTCCTCTGTAGTTTTTTTAACACCAGCATTTTGTTGGTGTTTTTTTATGTGTATTTTATTATGTTTATGAGGCTAAAAACTTATTTAAAAATACAACAAAAATAATAGAAAAAGCCAAATGAAGTTTGTCTGCTGTATTTTTCAATTTATGGCTAAGTTAGCGTAATTTAGCTATAATCAAGTCTAGCATAATACTTACTCTAAAAAACATGTCAAAACGTAAAATTCTTGTTACATCTGCATTACCTTATGCAAATGGCAATATTCATATTGGTCATTTGGTTGAATATGTTCAAACAGATGTTTGGGTGAGATTTTTACGTATGCAGGAGCATGAAGTATATTACGTTGGCGCAGATGATACTCACGGCACGCCAATTATGCTTAGAGCTGAAAAAGAAGGTATAACGCCGGAGCAGCTGATTGAAAGAGTATGGAAAGAGCATAAACAAGATTTTGATGATTTTAATATATCATTTGATAAATACTATTCCACTCATGCCCCTGAAAATGAAGAATTATCTCAAGCTATTTATAATAAACTTCATGAAAATGGTTTTATTGAAGAAAGAATTATAGAACAAGCTTTTGATTCTGTAAAAAATATGTTTTTGCCGGATAGATTTATCAAGGGCGAATGTCCAAAGTGCAGTGCTAAAGACCAATATGGTGATAACTGTGAAGCGTGCGGTGCGGCTTATTTGCCTACTGAATTAAAAAATCCATATTCTGTAGTTTCTGGAACAGCACCTATATTAAAAAATTCCACCCACTATTTTTTTAAATTATCCGATAAACGCTGCGTTGACTTTTTAAATGCATGGGTTAAAAATTTAAAACAAACTGAAGCTATTAATAAACTTAAAGAATGGTTAGTAGACGGAGAATTATCAGATTGGGATATATCAAGAGATGCACCATATTTTGGATTTCGTATTCCAAATACACAGGATAAATATTTTTATGTGTGGTTAGATGCTCCCGTTGGTTATTATGCAAGCTTTAAAAAATTATGCAGTGAAAAAAATCTTAATTTTGATGAATGGGTTAATCCAAATTCTACTACAGAACAGTATCATTTTATAGGTAAAGATATTTTATATTTTCATACTTTATTTTGGCCGGCCATGCTGAAATTCTCCGGATTACGTACACCGACAAATGTATTTGCTCATGGATTTTTAACAGTTGACGGACAAAAAATGAGTAAATCAAGAGGCACATTTATAAGTGCAAGAAATTATCTTAATTCCGGCTTAAATGCTGAATATTTACGTTATTATTTTGTCGCAAAATTAAATGCAGGCTTAGAAGATATAGACTTAAATTTAGAAGATTTTGTCAATCGAGTAAATAGCGATTTAGTTGGAAAATATGTAAATATTGCAAGCCGGGCAAGCGGGTTTATACATAAATATTTTCAAGGCAAATTAAGCAATGAACTTTTTAACCATGAATTATTAAATAACTTACGCAGCCAAGAAAATATTATAAGTAATTTTTATGAAAATAGAGAATATAACAAAGCTATTCGTCGCATTATGGAGCTTACAGATATAGTAAATTCTTTTATAGATGAACAAAAACCTTGGGCAATGGCAAAGCAAAATGATATGCAGTCATTACAGCAAGTCTGCAGCTTAATTTTGGAAGCATTTAGGATAATCAGTATTTATTTAAAACCTGTGTTACCAAATTTAATTTCTAAAGTAGAGGAATTTTTAAATATTCCCCATTTATTATGGAATAACATTAATCTTCCGTTTGAAAATTCTCATCATATTTCAGAATATAAACATTTAATGCAAAGAATTGAAATGACACAAATTAATCATTTATTAGAAATAAATAAAGCAAGTTTACAAGAGAATAATACCAGCCAAGTAAGCCAAAATATTGAGCAGGATAATCATCAAAAGCAGCACGAATATATAACCATTGATGATTTTGCAAAAATTGATTTAAGGGTGGCTAAAATTATCGATGCAAAAGAAGTGGAAGGTTCTAAAAAATTACTGCAGTTAACCCTAGACGCAGGGGAAGGCAGATACCGTAATGTTTTTTCCGGTATTAAATCTGCATATAAGCCGCAGGATATTATTGGAAAATTTACAGTATTAGTCGCTAATTTAACTCCAAGACAAATGAAATTTGGAATTTCTGAAGGCATGGTTTTAGCCGCATCAGATGATAACAGCCTCCATTTAATTGAACCAAGTTTAGGGGTAATTGCCGGTATGAAAATTAATTGAATTGAAAGAGTGATCACTAAAGATAGATAAAAACAGCAGATATATGATGTCATTTTCATATATCCTAAAATCAGGATACCTGCCTACGCAGGTATGACTACCTTATTAGACTAAGATTATGTTCTAGCCTTGCTTATACTTGTTCCTTATTTCGGTATTTAGGTTAAATATAGTTAGGCTTACCTAAAATTTATGCCTTAATCCAACTCTTACTGCAGTCTGATTATTGCTATCTGATTCTTCACCAGCTACGCCGGTTACATTTAGCACAGCATTACCTTTAGCTTTGCCTATAATTGCAGTTAAATAAGCATCTGTTCTTTTGCTGAATGCGTAATCAATTGCAGCTGCAAAATTATTTATATCATCAGATTTTTTAGTCTTAGTTTTTTCATCTAAATATTGATAAGCAATGCCTACAGACAATTTTGGCGTTACATTATGTTTATAGCCTATCTCATAAACATTTACTCTATCCGGATTACTCAAAGATAAAGATGTATCCCGAGAGCTAGTCGCAAGTATATTTGCTTTACCAAAACCAAAATTATAACTCATACCGCCAGCAAAAATATTTTGTTTGTCTAAGCCTTTGTTAATACGGGTGTAAGCTGCACTAGTATTAAAATTTGGTATACCGCTGTAATCAATCATTGCACTTAATGCACGATTATTACCAAAATCTCCAGCCTTTTCACCTAAACTTAAAATTACTCCGCCAGATAAACCGGCAAATTTATCCGATTGTAATTTTATAGTATTATCTAGCCTTTGGCCGTCAATACGGTCTCTTTTATGTACTCTAAACGTTAAGGTAGTTGCATATTCATTGCCGGAAATTGCGTATAAGCCTGCCATTGTATCCATATAGTCTACTTGGCGTCCAAAGTTAATTGTGCCGATTCCTTTATATTCTAAACCAGCTGTAGCTATTCTGCCAAATAATTTATTATCTGATGGAAAATTTCCGTTATCTAAATTAAAACCGCCTTCAATATTAAATAAAGCACTAATTTCCGGAGTTAATTCTTCTTTGCCCTTTAATCCCCAGCGGTTACCCTGCATTACCCCGGAATCCATTTTATAATTTACATTGCCTTGCTGGTTATTCACAAAAGTAATACCTGCATCAATAATTCCATATAGGTTAACGTTGCTTTCTGCATGCGATATTCCGGATATTGCAAATATAGAACAGGTCATTGATGTAAATAAAATACCCTTCTTTAAAAAATTACGTTCAGACATTAGTGTCTCCAATAAATAAAATATTAATTTATAATATAGCTAATCATGCTTTAGCTACTTTTTATATACAACTGCTAATATTTAGTTTAAATAAATATTAATTAAGTTAATAAAACAAAAACTGCTAATATCTAACACAAATAATCAGGTAATTAGCAAGTAATGTAATTATATTAGTAATATTAAATATATTGTAATCATGAAATATAAATTTTTTATTATTGTAGTTTTTAATATACATACTAAAAAATTAAAATGAACAAGCTTTATGTAAAGCTTTACTCCAAGGGTAAATTCCATGGCTAATATTCGCTATAACTGCATCTGCACATACATGAGACCAAGATAAGCCATGAGAAGATAATCCGCTGATTAAATATATATTTTCTAAATATGGAATTTTACCAGCTATGGGCAAATGATTTTTACATACTGCTCTCGTACTTTTACGGTGTTTTAAAGAATTTTGATGATAGCTATAAATTTTATGATTAATTATACTTGGCATAATTTGCTCGATTAATTCTAAATTATGCTTATGTGCTTGCTCTTTTGTCATTGTATCACTTATATCTGCAACATGTTCATAAGTTGCCCCTGCCCATATATGTTTTTCAGCATATTTTTCATGTGAATTTTGATATAAATCTTGAACAATATAGCCTTTACCGCTAGTTATATGCTGCGGAATGTGATTAAATGCCTCTAGAGGAATGCCGGATATTTGCCCATGAACTTTATTGAGCCTAACTATTTCTTCTAATTTGTAAGGCATATTATGCGAATGATAAATTGAATTAATTAAACTTGATGCTTTAAATGAATTACATACTACTATTAAATCAGTATTAATATTTTTATTTATGCCATACTGACTAATTGATAGATTCCATTGTTTTGAGATTTTATCAAAATTTATATGCTTAATCTCAGCATGTTCAATTATATTAATTAAGTTTTTGCAAAAGTTAGAATAGTTAAATAATAAATTTTGTATTAGTAATTTAGGTTTAATACAAATTCCTAAATGCCAATTTAACATGCCGTTTTGTTTATCTACATCTAACCAGTTATCTATAGCTGAAATTTTATTTATATCATGCCTAAAATATTCTTGAATTTTATCTAATTTCCACCAATATTGATGATTAAAATAATGATTCAAAAACCCGTTTGCATAGTGTAAAGCTGTCCGGTTTAATTGACTGTTAATATTATCATCTGCGCTTGCATGCGGTTTCAATATAGCAATTGGATTACCTGAAGCACCGCCTGCAATTTCATGTTCATCAATAATGTAAGTTTTAATTCCAAGATTATTTAATCTAAATGCAATATTTGCACCCGCGATCCCTGCACCGATTACTGCAGCAGTTTTATAATCATTTTTATTATAATAATCATTATAATATGAATATTTCCAAGTTTGCGGCTTATATTGATAAACACAATAGTTTATTATGCCGTCACAATCAGCCACATGGAAAATATTTTTATCATATTTTAAACTGTTATTTTTTGAATTTAAAAGCAATGCATGGGGTTTTAAAAGTTTTTCAATACAAGAAAAATTATTAAATATATTATCTAAATTATTAGTATAATCCACATCAAAAATTATGCTGTCAAACAAATTATATTTAATCTGCAAATCATTGATTGATGCATAAAAACTGTCATTAATAATTAAAATTAAACGTAGTTTATCAAAATGAATATGATAAAATCCCTTAGCATTGGGCGGGAAAAAATCTATAATTTTTCTAAGAATAGCATATATTCTATTGTTAAATAATTTTTCATTTGAAACTTGAGTCGAAGCTTGAATTAAACCCTCAAATAATAATTTATAATCAGCAGCAACAACCAAATTTAAATGATTTACTTTATTTATATCATTAACATATAGCCAATCATGAATAAGCTGTAATAAATTTTGAATTGAATTTAAGGGAATTTTAGACTTATAATCTATAATATGCAATAGATTAGCTGATTCATAAGAGTACAGGGCTTGCCCATACCCCTTATTTTCGTTATCTAGCAATATTGAAAATATTTTCTGCAGCACAAAATATCATTATTGAGGCGCAGCCAAACAGCCGACATCTCCATTTTTACCTGGGTCTAACCCCATTTGTTTTAATGTTTCCCTGGTTAAATCTACTTGGGCTTGCGCTGCCTGCTGACTATTTTGGGAATCCAGCATTGCTTGACGTATAGGGTCTTTATTTGTAGATTTTGCAATTCCCCATACTAAACTAATGATTAATATTGGAATAACTGCGGCAGAAGCCACCAAACAAGCGAACTTAATATTACTGCCAGAATTTTTTGAGCTTTTTCTTATTAGAGGCAATTTAAAATTATTTTGAGGCATACCCATTGAATTGTAATTGCTATTTTGAAAAAATATATAATTCTGCCAAGCCATTGAAAATGTTTCAGACAATTTTTGTATAACTTCCGCCTCAAAATCTGCAATTGTTTTTCCAAAATAATGCATTCTACGCACAAATCCTTTTGTTTTACCTGCAATTATTTCTTGATATTTTCCGATTATGTACTCTTTATTATCAACAATTAGAAAAAACTCACATAAAAATATCTTTTTTGCACCAAGGACGCTTTCTGTAAAATTTTTTGCTACTACAGAAATATATGGAGGATATTGATCTTCATCTTTTATATTTAAAAAATTAGGAATAATCATCGAGTGAGCTTGTCGTTCTAAAGATTGCCCTGAAGGGTCAAATAATATGGCTAAGTTTCCATCCTGAAAATGGAAAAATTCAATTACAGGGTCAAATATAGTTTGCATAGATAAACAACGTTATGCTTAAAAAATAATATATATTATACACTTTTTATTAACTTTGTCTAAATTTAATGTATAAAATTTAAAATTTTACTACAAAAAATTTCTAACTGCTTAATTTTCAATTTTCATCGAATTTGTAATAATTGTTTCAATATGAAATATTAATTTTCCCGAGCATGATTAATTGTATATTTTGGTATTTCAACAACTAAATCTTCTGTGCCGATAATAGACTGACAAGATAATCTGGACTTTGATGTTAAACCCCATGCCTTATCTAATAAATCATCTTCTAATTCATCAGATGGGTTTAGTGACTTTCCGCCCTCATGCACAATAACATGACAAGTTGTACATGCACATGATTTATCACACGCATGTTCTATTTCAATGCCAGAATTTAATAAAGCGTCGCATATACTCATGCCGGCTTCAGCTTCAATCACTGCACCATCTTCACACAAGCTTTCATGAGGGAATACAACAATTTGCACCATAAATATTAAAAGGTAATTTTTATTTAAGTCTAATTGTAAAATAAAAATGCAATATATGCTATATTTATGGTTATTCCATATTCATTTACAAAAAATGGCTGAAAGCTTAATAACTATCAAACAAGCATTAAAACTTACTTTAACCAACTCTAAAATACAAAGATTAGAGGCAAATATTTTACTTGCTCATGTTATTAACCAGTCAAAAGAATACTTAATTACTCATGATAATGAAATTTTAACTATGCAGCAAATTTTGGAATATAACAAATTATGTGAAAAAGCTGAACAAGATTATCCAATTGCATATATTTTAGGTAATCAAGAATTTTATGGTTTAGAATTTAAAGTAACTGAAAATGTTTTAATTCCACGACAAGATACGGAACTTTTAGTAGATTTTGCTATAAAACATGCTCCAATTAATGCAAGTATTTTAGATATGGGAACTGGAAGCGGAGCAATTGCAGTAGCATTAAAATATAACCGGCAAGATATAAATATGTACGCTTGTGATATTAGCCAAAATGCTTTGGATATAGCTAAAATAAATGCTGAAAATAATAAGGTGAAAATTAATTTTTTGTACAGTGATTGGTTTGATAATCTTTTAAATGAGAATACAAATATAAAATTCGATATGATTATTACAAACCCTCCTTATATTCATAAAGATGACAGGCATTTAACCCAAGAGATCCGCTTTGAGCCAAGAATTGCATTAACTGATGAAAAAGATGGATTAAAACATATAAGAAATATTATTCAAAATGCTAAAAATTTTCTAAATTTAGAAAGTTATTTAGCAATAGAACATGGTTATAATCAAAGCGAAGATGTGCAGGATATTTTTTTAGAGCATGGTTATTCTAATATAGAGCATATTATAGATTTAGGGGGATACGTGAGAGTAACTTATGCTAGGATAACTGCTTTATAGATTTATAAAATTCTCATAAAAGATATTCAGCTCAAAACTTGTAAAGAAGCTGGAATTTAAACACAACACTCTATCATATTTATCTATACAATCCAAAATTAAAAGCTATATAATAACCTATTATTGTAGAGACATAAATAAAAATTCATGCCTAAAAAAATTACTAAAGATACTAAACTTAAAGTTGGCATTACGGTTAATTCCGAGCAAGATAAACTGCCTTCGGTATGGTCAAGCGGCGCATGGCAAAATGTAATATTTTTATACTATTTACTTCAGGAAAGCCATCGGTTGTCCAGCGTAAGATTTTTAAATCATGCTGTCAAGCCATCAAAAACGCTAGAAGTAGTCCAAGGTACAAATTTGCCCCTGCATACATTTGATGAATTAAAAGATGATTTAGATGTGCTTATTATCATGGGCATTCAGCTTAGTCAGGAAATGGTAGATCATTTTAGAGAAAAAGGCACTAAAGTAATTTGTTTTCACGTTGGTAATCATTATATTATTACACTAGAAAATATTTTATTTGATTTACATCAAAGAGGCGGAGGTGAATTTGACGGCTGTACTATGGATGGAGTTTGGACATTACCTCATCATGAAAAAACATGCCGCAGCTTTTTTGAAACTACGTTAAATGCGCCTGTAACATCAATGCCATATTTATGGAATGCATTATTTATTGAGCATATGGTATTAAAAAATAATTTGGGCGGTAAGTTTGGCTATCAGCCTAAAAGCTCAGAATATAAACAAAAAATTGTAATATTTGAACCAAACATAAACATTGTTAAAAGCAGCATTTATCCAATGCTGATTAGTGAATTAGCTTATAGAGAAAAACCAGAGCTTATCGGCGGAATTCATGTAACTAACACCGCAAAATTCCATAGGCAAACTGCATTTAATAAATTTGCATTTACACTGGATATTACTAAAAAAGGTATTGCTTCTTATGATGACCGTTATGACACGCCATCATTTATGAGTTTTTATGGTGATATTGTTTTATCTCATCAATGGGAAAATGGCTTGAATAATTTATATTTTGATTTGTTATATGGAAATTATCCTTTAGTGCATAATTCAATTTTCTTAAAAGATATTGGTTATTATTACGAAGAATTTGATGCTAAAGGCGGTGCTAAACAATTAATCAAAGCATTAAGTAAGCATAATCATGAAGACTATAAGAAAAAATGTAAAAAAGAATTAGATAAAGTGGATATATATAATTCTGAAAATATTAAGGCTTATGAAGATGGTTTATTTGCATTATTTAAATAATATTTTTACACAGTATATGTCATTCCAATTAGATTTAGGGCAAAGTTTATCAAAAAATGATGAAGATAAATTTAAGTTTAATAGCTGCATATATTGGCGTTTTAGTAAAAATAATGTATAATCGTCTTATTTTTAATGCTTTTGAAGCTATACAAAGGATATTATCATGTCACGCAAGTGCAAATTAATGAACAAGGGACCAATGGTAGGGAATAATGTTTCTCATGCCAATAATAAAACAAAGCGCCGTTTTAATGTTGCTTTAAAGTGGAGTAACATTTATTTAGTTATTCAAAATATAACACGCAAATTTAGAGTACGTATTTCTCAGCAAGGCGCTCGTACTATAGATAAAATTCGTAATACAGAAGGAGACGATGCTGCATTAGATTTCTTAAAAAAATCTAGTTTAGTTTAAGTTTAAGCATTACCAATTACTAATATAAGGATACATCATGGCATCTAAGAAAAAAGGCGGACGCGAAAAAATTAAGCTAAAATCAACCAAATCTGCACATTATTATACAACATTTAAAAATAAGCGTAATACAACCGGCAAATTAGAAATTACTAAATTTGATCCATTTTTACGTGAGCATGTTTTATACAAAGAAGATAAGATTAAATAAAAATTTAATAATTTAATAAAATTCCAGCTTCGGCTGGTTTTTTTATTTGTAAATATAAATATTGTAATTTATCACCATTTAAGGAAAAATATGTTTAAATATCATGATGACAATGCTCTACAAAATACTGATGCAGAAATTTATAATTGGATTAAAAAAGAAGAACAAAGACAAGAAGAACATATTGAATTAATTGCATCTGAAAACTATACAAGCCCAGCTGTAATGCAGGCTCAAGGCTCTCAATGTACAAATAAATATGCTGAAGGCTATCCCGGAAAACGCTACTATGGCGGGTGTGAGTATGTAGATGAAATTGAAAAATTAGCTATTGAAAGATTAAAAAAATTATTTGGGGCAGAGGCTGCAAATGTACAGCCAAATTCTGGTTCACAAGCTAATCAAGGCGTGTTTTTTGCCATGCTAAAACCCGGAGATACAATTATGGGTATGAGTTTAGCCCATGGCGGACATTTAACCCATGGATCACCTGTTAACATGTCAGGCAAATGGTTTAATATTATTAGCTATGGGTTAGATGAAAATGAAGTTTTAGATTATGCACAAGCAGAACGTTTAGCCAGAGAGCATAAACCAAAATTAATTATTGCAGGTGCATCAGCTTATAGTCTGCATATTGATTTTGAGCGCTTAGGCAGATTAGCCAAAGAAGTTGGTGCTTATTTTATGGTTGATATGGCACATTATGCTGGATTAATTGCAGCAGGCGTATATCCAAATCCGGTTCCATTTGCAGATTTTGTAACTTCTACTACGCATAAAAGCTTACGCGGTCCGCGCGGTGGTGTGATTTTATGTAAAGCAGAATATGAGAAAGCGATAAATTCTTCTATATTCCCCGGCATTCAAGGCGGTCCTTTAATGCACGTGATAGCTGCCAAAGCAGTATCTTTTCAAGAAGCATTACAACCGGAATTTAAACAATATCAGCAGCAAGTAGTTAAAAACGCACAAGCTTTAGCTCAACAGTTAACAAACAATGGTTTACGCATTGTATCTGGTGAAACACAAAGCCATGTAATGTTAGTTGATTTAACTCCATTAAATATTACAGGTAAAGAAGCTGAAGCGGTATTGGGCAGTGTAAATATTACATGCAATAAAAATGCAATTCCAAATGATAAGCAAAGCCCATTTGTTACTTCCGGTATCCGTTTAGGTACACCAGCAATGACAACTCGAGGCTGTGTAGAAGAAGACATGGTAACAATAGCTAATTTAATTTCAAAAGCATTAAATAATACTCATAATCAAGCTATTTTAGATGAAGTAAAATCAGATGTTGCTAAATTAACAGCAAAATATCCGGTATACAAAAATTAGTGATAATTTATATACTGCTCTTGCTCTTAGCACTAAACTTGTGGCAGTATATAAGCAAATATCAGTATACCTTGCTTATAATTCTAGTTTAAGTAATGATAAAAAAATGGATAGATTCGATGCTTGATCTTCAGCTTCGTGAAATGAAAATTTCAGATTATCAAGAGGTAATTACGCTTTGGTTAGAATAAGAGTGTACGATATGCTTACATCTAAAATTATCTCAGTTATGTATTAAAACACCAATATGTGCTATAATTTCAGATAGTTTATCCTGTACAATAATAGTGTGAATACTTCAATGCATATCGATTTCACTGATAAAAATCAAGCCCCTCAAGATAATAGTTTAGAAAAAATTAATTTACTAAATTTTGATTTGGCAGCTCTAACAAATTGGTGTGTATCTATCGATGAAAAATCTTTTAGAGCAAAACAATTATTTAAATGGATTCATCAATATAGAATTGCTGATTTTAATTTAATGACTGATTTAGCTGTTTCATTCCGTAATAAATTACAAACTCTTGCAAAAATTGAACCTCCAAAAATTGCGAGTTTTCATAAATCTGCTGACGGAACAGTTAAATGGCTAATTGATGTCAATGATGGAAATTTAGTTGAGACAGTCTTTATTCCGGAAACAAACCGCGGAACGCTATGCATTTCAAGTCAGGCGGGGTGTGCAGTTAATTGTAAATTCTGCTCAACTGGCAAACAAGGATTTAATAGAAATTTAAGCACAGCAGAAATCATAGGTCAATTATGGATGGCAGAAAATTTACTGCATGAACATGAAGAATATCAACGTCTTGAAAAATCAAAACGCATTATTACAAATGTTGTAATGATGGGCATGGGAGAACCATTATTAAATTATAATAATGTGCTGCCGGCTTTAAAAATTATGTTAGATGATTATGCTTACGGTTTAAGCAGAAGGCGGGTAACTTTATCAACCTCAGGCATTATACCGTTTATGGAAAAACTGCACGAATGCCCTGTATCTTTAGCCGTGTCTTTACATGCACCTAATAATGAATTACGTAATATCTTAGTACCCATTAATAAAAAATATCCTTTAGAGCAATTATTAAATACATGCCGGCAATATTTAGAGCATGCACCTCGTGATTTTATTACATTTGAATATTGTATGCTGCAAAATTGTAACGATAGTGATGAACATGCTTATCAATTAATTGAATTGGTAAAAAATATATCGTGTAAATTTAATTTAATTCCATTCAATCCTTTTCCGCAATCAGGATTATTAGCATCTAAGCCCGAACGTATATCTAAATTTGCACATATTTTAAGCAAAGCCGGCATAGTTACTACGGTAAGAAAAACCCGTGGCGATGATATAGATGCTGCCTGCGGTCAATTAGCCGGAGATATTAAAGATAAAACAAACATTGCTATTAGACTACAAAAGGTTTAAGCTTAAATAGCTTAAGAAATGTATTTAAAATAATTTGTGTATATTTTATACTTTAAAACCAGAAATCAATCAACAGAATAATTTTTTGTCTTTATTCATGTACTAATTGTAGTTATTTTGCAGCAAGGCGGTCGGAATAAATTATGACAGCAACGAAGCGAAGTTCGCACATTGAAATCTGATTAGTATATAATAAAGTAATTACTTAAATGTAAATATAAACGGGTCTTTATAATGCGCTATTTATCTATTATCACTATATTGAGTTTATCCATATTAGCATCATGCGCAAAAAATAATGCTAAGCTTCCCCCTCAGGTACTATACGAACTACCGGAAAGCACTAAACCAACTCCAGCTTCCAGCCAAGAGAGATTTGCTGTGCGTTTAGAACTAGCTAAGCACTATATTGGGATTAAACAATATGAACTTGCACTGAAATCATTAGATGAAATATTGAAAGAAGATGACAGTAATACAGAAGCACTGCATTTAAAAGCTATAACTTTAATGGGGCTACAGGATTATCCTGAAGCAGATAAGTTTTTTAAGCAAGCTCTAGCTAAAAATAAGAACCCTGATATTTTAAACAATTACGGCTGGTTTTTATGCAAACAGAATAATATTCAAGGCTTAGACTATTTATCTCAAGTAGAGCCATATGCAAATGCAATTTTGTATCCAAAAATTTTAGCCAATGAAGCTGTATGTCATATGTATCAAAAAAACTACAAAAAAGCAATAGAATTATTGCAGAAAAGTTTAGAATTAAATCCGGATTATGTGCCGGCAAATATATATGTAGCTTATATTTATGCGAAACAAAATAATGTGTTAGACGCAGAAAGTATGATAAACCGCATTGGACTAACAAATGTATCAGATCCGGAGTTATTATGGCTGGCAATTAATATATTTAAACTTAGCGGAAATGCAATTAGCGTAAAACTATGGGGAAATAAGCTAGTGTCAGAATTTCCGAATAGTCAAGAAGTAATTAAATATCATAGAAATTTAGTAGAACAATAATTAAAAATATACACCACTACTAAGTAGTTTTACTATAATTAAATTATAAAGTAGTTGAGTAGGTGGAATAATATGAATATGTATAATAATATTATTGCGGATGAAATGTTTGATACCTATCCGCAGCAAAAAGAATTAGGTAATCTGTTAAAGACATCACGAGAAGCTGATAATATCAGCATTTGTGCCATGTCTGAAATTCTAAAGGTGTCTCCGTCCAGACTAAAGCAAATAGAGAATGGAGATTTTTCTGTGATGCACGAGATATACACAAAAAGTCTTGTAACCCGTTATGCTAAACATACAAATGTTAAGATAGACAAATTATTTAATCAGATTTGGCATGAGCAAGGTTCTGAAAATAATAATAGTAATAACAGCATAAAAAATGCATACTTAAATGTTGCCTCTTTATTTGCCAAAGACAGTGCAGAAATTGATAAATCAGGCAATCATATGTATATATTTGCAGGCGGAGTTTGTGCTGTGCTGTTAGGAGTATTTTTATTAAAAACCTATACCGGAACGGGTGCAGATTTTATTAAAAATGCAAGTATTCTAAGTGCTGATAATACTCAAACTCAATCAATGCAAAAAATTTCAGTTTTAACTCTGGATAAAGAATTGAAATCATATAAAGCCTTAGACACAAATGCTAAAAATGACTACGGCAGTAATTTAAGTAAATCTTTAGTTATAAGTAACAAAACAGCTGATAATGAGGCAAATTCCGTGCTAAAAAATGGTATTATTGATGCAAGCTTTCAGCCAAATGCAACAACAATACCACTAGCTTATATTATTAAGGCGGATAATTGAGCATATTTTCTAATATATTTAATCTGATTATTTGGTCAGATTAAATTTTGTTAGACAAAAAATAAGCTCTTTTTAACGCCTGCTTCCCATTTCCATATCTTGGTTTGGTCTTCTATGTTTACAACATTTTGTAATTATCACTGCGGCAGTTATTAATACAGACACTCCTCCTAATATTGATGAAGCGGCTATTTTAGCAACACGGTGAATAGCCTCGGCATCATTATGTTGTTTTATCAAGTCACCTTTATTTATTTGACCAGTTAGTTTAGTTCCTACTAATCTTATTTGTATATTATTTAATATTGTATTAGCTAAATACATTGTAAATGGACTAGCTACTTTAAGCTCTTTTTTATTATCATCGTCTCTCTGCACACCAACAACAGCAGCCTGCATAATTTTATCTACATGATCTAATTCTGTTTTACATCCAACTTTGTCAGCCTCGCTTAAGTCCGGATCCTGATCTATTAATTTTATTAACTGCTTATTTGTCCAATACCAATCTCCCTTATCCACCATCTCTCTAGTTGCACCATATTCAAGTTCATTATCAAAATTGATACAACTTAAAGCATTACCAAGAAAATTTACATCACCAATCTCTGGACTATCTAAATCAGGAACAAGATCGACCTGTCCCAACATAGCCATCACTCCATATAAAGTAGAATCAAGAGCTAGCTCAGCTCTTGAAATAGTACCATTATTTACTCTTCCTAGACTCAAATCTAATGCATCAGAATTCGCTTGTATTTGTTCTAATTCAGGCTTATTAGACCAAAAAAGAGGAGTTTGTAGTCCGCATAAATTTTCCCAAAGCTTTGTTAAATCGGTTAAAGTTTTTACTTTTGATAAAATGTTTTTTCCAACATCTTCTAAATTACCAGTAGGATTACAAAACATTATTATTTTTTCAAGTAACATTCTTTCATTATGGGCACGATCTTCAGGTTCAGCCTCTCCATTATCACCAAACGATGCTGCTGCTCCTGCTCTAAATTTTTTACCAACTTTAGCTCCTCCTTTACCACCGCCGCTGCCACCTTTAGGTTTAGGTGCTCTTTTTTCAACAGCTTTAGATGAGCTTGGTTTACCATACCCACTAGGTTTAGTTGAATGTGATTCTTCATCTGGTAAAGTTATTCTTATGTAAGGTTTTGATGTATTTTCATCTTTAATTTTTACAATAGTACCTTCGGGAAGACTATCAGTGAGGGTTTTTGTAGCAACACTAAAAGTATTTCTGGAAGTTATATTTGTAACTTTTATGTCTGTACCATTACTGCCATAATCAACCCTAGCATAATCCCCCCTTTTTTTACTACCGGATTTACTTGATGAACCTACAGAGTAAGCATTTATACCATTTGCAGCTAAAAAACCTACTATCATAGTTCTACTTAATTTCATAATTTAAATTAATGAGTTTAAAACACAATTGTATTCATTTATGCGAATTAAATCAATAACCGTGGCTAATTAAGCAATTTATCTGATTGCGAGTCTGTTTTACAGTTTTATGGAACTTTGGACAAATAAACTATTTACGTGATTTATTCTTATAGAATATTATATAATATAGCTAAATGATAATAAATTTTCATAATTACTTCTAGCACACTCTTGTTGCATAAGTTTTGGCGAGTGTGTAATTAACTTAATCCGTATAATAATGACTAAAAATATTAATATTCTTGCCATTGAAAGCTCGTGTGATGAAACCGCCGTTGCTATTTATAATAATGAGAATGGATTATTATCACATGCACTTCATTCACAAATTCCATTACATCAAGCTTATGGCGGGGTAGTCCCTGAATTAGCCTCACGTGATCATTTAGCAAAAATTATACCTTTAATTCAGCAAAGCTTGTTTGAAGCAAATATTAATTTGAATAATATAGATATTTTTGCTTACACTCAAGGTCCGGGTTTAGCCGGAGCGTTACTGGTTGGAGCAAGCACTGCAAACAGCATGGCATTTGCATTAAACAAACCAATTTTAGGCATTCATCATTTAGAAGGGCATATTTTATCGCCGTTGCTCGATACATCAAGTACTTTAGAATTTCCATTTTTGTGTTTACTTGTTTCAGGCGGAAATACTCAACTCATTTGGGTACAAGATGTAAATGAATATGAAATTCTTGGTGAAACATTAGATGATTCAGCCGGTGAGGCTTTTGATAAAACTGCAAAATTATTAGGCATGCCGTATCCAGGCGGACCTCAAGTCTCAAAAATTGCTCATCAAGGTGAGGATATTTATAATTTTCCGCGCCCAATGCAGCATTCTAATTGTTTAGATTTTTCTTTTGCAGGATTAAAAACTGCAGTTTTGACTCAAGTAAAACGTATGGGCGGAGCTGAAAATTTAACAGAACAGAATAAAGCTGATATTTGTGCTTCGTTTGTTGAAGCGACCACAGATGTTTTAAGCTTTAAATGCATGAAAGCCATGAGAATGATTAAAGAAAGTAAGAAACTAAAATTAAATGCAGAATTAAATTTAGTCGTATGCGGCGGTGTGAGTGCTAATTTACAATTACGTGAAAAATTAAACATTATATGTGCTAAGCATAAATATCAAATTTATTATCCGCCTTTAAAATGGTGTACTGATAATGCGGCTATGATAGCATTAGCAGCTGATTTAAAAATTAAGAAAAATCCTGAATTATTAAAAAACTTTGCAAATGGAAATTTTGACGTGCTGCCTCGAATGAAGTTGCATAGCTAAACTGCTTTTAATTTCAAAATATTTTTTGCTATTCCTCTTAAAATATTAACTTCTTGAGTGGTTAACTGGCTTCTTGCCCATAATTTCTGCAACCGCTGCGGTAATTTTTGTGGTTCATTTTCATCATAAAAATTAATATGGGCTAATGCATGCATAAAATGATTATGCATGCCGTCTACTTGTTCAAAATTTGCCTGTAAATCTGAGTTTGTAGTTTGCGTGATTTTATTAATATCCTGAATAAAATTTAAAGAAATTTTACTTAGCTCATAAGTAATAATCTGCACAGCTTGCGATAAATTTAAAGATGAATATTGAGGATTTGCCTGAATATGAAGTATATGCGAGCATTTTAATACATCTTGATTACTTAAACCAAATTGTTCATTGCCAAAAATTAGATTACAATTTACAGTTTTATTTTCCTGTATAGATAATAAAAAATTACATAATTCATGACTATTAATCTGCAGAGGAGACAGTTCTCTTTTTCTGGCAGTTAATGCAATATTTATATGCGCATCAGCAATTGCTTGATTAAATGCATTTTCACCCCTATAAACACTGATACTATTTAAAATATCAGATGCATTGCTTGCCATTGCTATAGCCTGCTCATCTTTATAATTACATTTTGGATTAACTAAGCAAAGTTTATCAAAACCCATAACTTTAATTGCTCTCGCACTTGCACCAATATTTCCTGAATGAGTGGTTTCAACAAGGATAAATTTTATATTAATCATAATTATTCGGTTTCTTTGGCTTCGTTAACTTCTTTATTTTCTTCTGGTTGTACTAGCTCTTTATCTTTTTCGTGTTTAGATTTATATTTCTTAATCAGTCTAATTTCATCATTATTTTCGCTACTATCTTGATTATTATCTTCAGTATTATTATATTTTAAACGGATAATTTTATTAATACACCAAAACATGCCCAGCCATGGCAACAATAATGCCACCCATTTAAATAAACCAACCATATATGAATATTGACTATTTTGCCATGTTTCAAGAATTTCTTCATGATATAAATTATGCGGTAATATATTACTGAAAAATAATGCAAGCATTAAAAATATTATAGATAAAATTCCTCGTACAAGAGCTTTAGTTTTACACATCAGTAAAAGTAAAATAGCAGATATACCAAGCCCAATCCATACTTCCTGCGGTATTGACATATAAAATATAGAAAGATAAAAACTTAAGGCTACAATTTTTATTACATATAAAATAAAAATTATGCCTAGGCTAAACCAAAAACTATTTTTACGCATACTAAATGTAATTGCCCATAACATACCGCAAATATTAAACACAATGACGAATGGAATAAGGATTATATGCAGTTTATTTACAGGTGCAAAAATAATGCTTCTAGGCAGTAAATTATATAAATAAATCCATACTGATTGGTAATACTTAATAATGTAGTTTAAAAAATCAGCATCTTCAAGTTGAGAAACCCAGCTGCCTAAGCTAAACCAATAGGGCTGCGGAAAAATAATTGCCATTGCCCATAAAAAACATAAGGCAATAGCAAAACTACTGTTTTCATCAAAAGAAATACGATACCAATATACTAATTTAGTTCTAGCCAAAATATTCGGAGATAAAATTACTGCAGTTACTGCTCCCATAAAAGCGCCAAATGTATTTGTATACCAATCAAGCTGTGATGGTACACGTGAAGGTAAAAATGTTTGTAAGCTTTCAAGCGTAAGAGACAATATGCTGCAAATAAAACTAGATAAAAAAACAGCAACAATTCCGCTTGGTTTAGGATGCCAGCGCCATACCCATAAAGCACCTAACGGCACATATCCGCAAACATTCAGCCAAATATCAAAGCGGCTGATATATTTACTTGAAGGATCGGTCCAAAAATCGAATAACCCCACACCATTGCTTTGCCAATCTATAAATGGGTACAATGTAGCATATACAATAAAAATAGTATATATCCATAATAAGTAACGTGCCACATTAAATTTTAAAGTATGCAATCGACATTTCCTAATTCTTTTTTTAATTATACTGCATTTGAAGCACAAAAAATATTACAAACATATACTGCTGTAAAAGTTGAATGGCTAGAAATCATTCACTCAACCAATGATTATTTGAAAGATAAAATTAGGCAAAATAATGTTAATTTATTCACAGATGAAAATAATCAATTTGTAACCTTAGCATGGGAACAGACTAATGGAAGAGGTCAATACAAAAGAGCATGGAAAAGTCAAGCTAAACAATGTTTAATCATGTCTTATGCAATGAAATTGCCTATAAAAAATAATGACAATAATATTCCATCGGGTTTAAGCTTAGTTAGCGGAATTAGTGTGTGCCAAGCCTTTGAAAATATTTCAAACACTTTTCAAAATTTAATTTTTTTGAAATGGCCGAATGATATTATCATGCAGGATAAAAAATTAGGCGGAATATTAGCTGAAGTTATTTCTCAAGGCAGTACACATTATGTAATTATAGGTTTAGGTATAAATTTGTGTTTAAATCAAACTGGTGAAAATTCTCAAAACATAATAAATGCCATAGGTTTAGATGATTTTATACCTAAAATACCCGAACAGAATATCTATAGATTCATTGCAGATATACTATATTATTTAGAAATTAATATACAAAAATGCTGTGAATTTGGTTTTGAATATTTTTTGCCAAGATGGAATAAATGTGCATATAAGCCTAAAACAACACAATTATTTAGTATCAACGCTCATGATAAAATTGAAGCTTATTATGACCATGTAGATAGTCAAGGCAATTTATATGTAAAAAATAAATATGGAAATATATTTAAATTATAAAATTAGTTGAGCAATCCTCCTAATCAATCTTGATATTGAATATTCAATAATATAAATGATACAATTGCGTTGTTCATATTTTAATTCTGTTGAAAATGAGACCAAGAATTTTACTCCCAGCAAAAGTGCAAAAACAAAATGCTATTTTTGGTGTAGAAAGATCTTTTAGGTGTCCGACCTGCACTGAGAAAATAGGAAAAGGCTCTCAATTAGGAGCTAAATATTCAGCAACACCTCCAAATAAGCCAAACTTTTTTGATTTTATGCACCTTACAAAATACAATAACCATTGTGTAAATCGAGGTGCTTAATAATATAAAAAATTCACCAGTATTCAACCATAAGAGCGAACATATCGGGCGTTTAACAGTAAAACAAAGCGGTGAATTAGCAGATAGATGGTAATTATCTCACAGTTTGTTTTAGTTTTTTGTATATCATTCTAACATTTCCGGCTTAGCTGCTTGTAAATTTTGACGTTTTCCAATAGTAATTTTTAAATTTACTATTTGATTTTGCCGTAAAATTGAGCAATTTACAGAATTACCTGGTTTAATTTGTGCCACTGTATTAAGTAAGGACGCTGTATCCTGAATATCTTTTCCATCAATTTTAGTGATAATATCCCCAGCTTTTAAACCTGCAGTTTGTGCTGGTCCATTTTCCATAACTTTGTTTACAAAAGCCCCCGTATTTGATTTTAAACTCAAAGCATTAATAATAGATTGGTCAATATTATGCGGAATTATTCCTATCCAACCACGTGTTACTTGTCCGCTGTTTATCAACTGCTCCATAACCTGCTTGGCTGTAGTGATTGGAATAGCAAACCCAATACCTTGATTGCCTCCGCTTTTTGAAAATATAGCTGTATTAATTCCAATTAAATTACCATTTGAATCAACTAAAGCACCGCCTGAATTGCCCGGATTAATTGCCGCATCCGTCTGAATAAAATTCTCAAACGTATTAATGCCAAGATGATTGCGTTTTAGAGCAGAAATTATACCCATAGTTATAGTTTGCCCTACTCCAAACGGGTTTCCGATAGCTAACACCACATCGCCGACTTCTACATTATAACCGCCTGCAAGAGTAATTGCCGGCAATTTGGTTAAGTTTATTTTTAAAACAGCTAAATCACTTTCAGGATCTGTGCCAACAATTTTAGCATTAACTGTTTTTCCATCATGCAAAGCAACTTCAATTGTATCAGCTCCATTAATTACATGATTATTAGTTAAAATATAACCATCATGTGTAATAATAACACCCGAACCTAAACTATCTATATTTTTAGCGGCATTGGGTAATTCTTCTTCCGGTTGGAGATTTTTATCTCTGAAAAAGAATTCAAATAATGGATCAAGCTGTTGGGTTTGCACTCTACGATTAACTTTACTATGAGTAAAAATATTAACTACTGAAGGCATTGCCTTATTTGCAGCCCCACGGTAGGTTAAAATACCAGGCTGTTTGCCTGCAGTTGTATTAGCCTGTAAAATTGTGGTTGTAACACTTGGTTTATCATTCTCAAGCAAATCAGGTCTTACGGCTTTTAATACAAAAAAAACAGCTAAACAAATTGCTATGACTTGTGCAAATAAAACCCACAAACGTTTTAGCATGTAAACCTCTTCTCTTTTTAATTAATAATTAACATAGGATAATATATGGATACGCCTAATCATCTGGATAATTCTTCTATATTACATAGTCATAATGTAAATAATCAAGAAATTACATTATACCTAAAGACTATTTTAAATGTAGATAGTTTCAAAGATTACTGCCCAAATGGTCTGCAAATAGAGGGAAGCCAAAATATTACAACTTTAGTCAGCGGCGTTACCCTTAATCAAGAATTAATTGAGCAGGCTCTTGTACATAAAGCTCAAGGTATTTTAGTACATCATGGTATATTTTGGAAGGGTGATAATCCTTGTATATCCGGCATCAAAAAACAACGCCTGCAAGCCTTATTAAAAAACGATTTAAATTTATGGGCATATCACTTACCCTTAGATGCTCATTCAAAATACGGCAATAATGCCTGCATAGCGGGTTTACTTGATTTACCTATTCATGATTATTTTGGCGACCAAAATTTGGGCTGTATTGCAAATATCAATCAAGAAAGTGTTTATAAATCACAATATGAACTGCATGCATTTTTAGAACAGACATTTAAAAGAAAAGTTATGGTATTCGGCAATTTAAATAGAGAAATAAAAAAAATAGCTTGGTGTAGTGGAAGTGCTCAAAGCTATTTTAATGCCGCTATAGAAAAAGGCTGTGATGTGTTTATTAGCGGAGAAATTTCAGAACAGTATGTTCACACAGCAAAAGAAAATAATGTGTTATATATGGCAGCTGGACATCATGCAACTGAACGTTACGGAGTGCAGGCTTTAGGTACGCATTTAGCACAAAAATACAATATTAATCATATATTTGTAGATATTGACAGCGGATTTTAGATAAATTTTATGAGAGTATTGCCGGCAGATAGATAAAAGTAGTGCAATGTCATTCCGCACAGGCAGGAATCTTGTAATCTGGATAACTGCCTTCGCAGGTATGACGCCGTAGCAGGAAAACTTACAAAGATAGATGATTTTTATTTATGAGCTTTATTCTTAAAAGATTATAAAATATCTATCCGCAGTTAATGCTCTCATATATTTCATGTATACCAATAAAATTAAGGATGTTCAAAAAATACATAATTGGTACTATAATCACTTATCTCAAAGTATACTTTCTTTTCCTCTGGATCAATCTGCATATTCAGATTAGTGTCTAAATAGCCATAACCATACCGGTAAGGTCTAACATTTTTATCATCTGTGCCTAATGCTGTACTTAATTTATCAACCTTAATAAATCTTCTAACTAAATTTTGTCCTGCATAAACTTCCAGAACGCCATTTGTGCCTGTCCAATTTTGAATATTTCTGCCAATTTTATTTTGCTGCTCTTGAGTACAGCTAATTAGCAAACATAAACTACACAATATCATTGTTTTTGCAATAAATAAATTAAGCGGTTTATAATACATGCATTAATCCTTATAATATCTATAATTAATAAAAAGTACATAAAGACATATGAATACTTACCAAAAAGACAATGCTAATCCTACTATCTTTCTCAAAGATTATAATACACCAGAATGTAATATAAAACACATAGATTTAAATTTTAAATTAAATCGTGAAAATACAATAGTAACCAGCACGTTATTTTTGTTTAAAGCTAATGCTGATTTAAAAAATATTTATTTAGATGGTAAAGAGCTTAAATTAGTAAGTATAAAAGATGAATTTGGTAATGAGCCTGAATATACACTAGATGAAAACGGCGTAAATATTAATATAGAATCTTATAATCAAGAATTTGTATTAAATATAGTTAATTCTATACAACCGCATTTAAATACTGAATTAATGGGGCTTTATATTTCTAATCACCGTTTTTTTACTCAATGTGAACCACAAGGATTTAGAAAAATTACATATTTTCTGGATAGACCAGATGTAATGGCAACGTATAAAGTTGAAATACACGCAGTTAAAAGTGAATATCCAGTATTATTAAGTAATGGCAATTTAATTCAAGAAGATAATTATATAGAAAACGGTGTAGAAATGCATTCAGCGTTATGGCATGATCCGTTTCCAAAGCCTAGTTATTTATTTGCTTTAGTAGCGGGTAATTTAGTCTGTAATGAAAAATTTGTAAAATTTACCAACGGAGAAAAGCAGCTGCAAATTTGGGTTGAACCGCAGGATTTAGATAAAACAGAACATGCATTAAACAGCTTAATTAAAAGTATCAAGTGGGATGAAAAAAATTATAAGCGCCAGCTTGATTTAGACCGTTTTATGATTGTAGCAGTTAGTGATTTTAATATGGGAGCTATGGAAAATAAAGGTTTAAATATATTTAATGCTAAATATGTATTAGCAAACCCGCAAATTGCGACAGATAAAGATTATTTTAATATTGAATCAATCATAGCACATGAATATTTTCATAACTGGACTGGAAATAGAATTACCTGCCGTGACTGGTTTCAATTAAGCCTAAAAGAAGGTTTAACCGTATTTAGAGACCAATCTTTCAGCAGTGATCAAAATTCATATGATGATCTTATTAATGATAATAAAGACAATGATGTTAAAAATGAGCAGTTTGAGCAACCGGATGATACAGATAATCCCTATTATTTTGATGAAAATAAAATTATAGAAGAAAATAATAAAATTGAAAATACAAAATTGAAAATAGACATAAACCGTATACAAAGTGTAAACTTCTTAAAGCAAAAGCAGTTTATTGAAGATGCAGGACCAATGAGGCATGCAGTACAACCTCAATCATACAAAGAAATAAATAATTTTTATACCACTACTGTATATGATAAAGGTGCTGAAGTGGTGCGTATGTATCACACTCTATTAGGCAATGACGGCTTTCAAAAAGGAATGCAGCTATACTTTACAAAGCATGATGGGCAAGCCGTAACCTGCCAGGACTTTCTGCAGTGTATGAGTGAAGCAAATAATACAGATTTATCTCAATTCAACTTATGGTACACTCAAATCGGCACTCCTCATATATATGTAAATACCCACTACAATGAGGATAAACAAGAATATAGCATTACATTTAAGCAATCTACACCAGCCGAACCTCAAAACAAACCTTTTTTTATTCCGATTGCTCTAGGTTTAATTTTAAAAGACGGTAGTAATATTGATATAAGTGAGGTAATCTCAATCGAATGCAAAAATTATGACACAGATAATTTTAATAACAACGCTGACATAAATTCAAGTGAGATGAGTATAAATAGTAAGACAGCAATCTTACCGCTTACACAGCAAGAACAAACGTTCATTATAAAAAATGTGCCTTCAACTCCTATTCCTTCAATTTTACGAGAATTCAGCAGCCCAGTTGTAATTCATTATGATTATAATATAGATGAGCTGATTCATATATTGAAGTATGATATTGACAGCTTTAATAGATGGCAAGCCTGCCAGTCTTTATGGATATGGGCATTAGAGCAGGTTATTGAACATTTTGAAACTCAATTTGCTAATCTTAATCTTAATGAAAGAGTTACGAAAATTAATTACCAGCAGGCTTTATCTTTACCATTAGAGATAAAGAAAAATGTAGAGATTGTAATGCAGGCTATCCATGGCTTAGTATTAGCATTTTATAAAAATAGTCTGCATGCTGATAATTATGACAGCTTAGAATATAGTGATTTTTTAGCATTATTATGTAATATTCCAACAGCTGATAATATTACTCAACACTTATTAAAGTTAAATAAAAAAATTAATCCGCATGCCTTAAATGCAGCTATTCAAACTATAGAAATATTATTCGCGTTTAAATATGCTAAAACATGGGGTAAAATTTACAATTATTTATATGAAAACGTCAAACAACAATATGATTATGGTGCTTATCCATTACGTAATTTACAAAATATAGCGCTATATTATGCCAGTATTTTTGAAGCAACCTATGCAAAATATCCAATGCATCAATATGTTTACAGCAAACATATGACCAATACTATGGCTGCATTAAATGCAATGATAGCGACTAATCATGTAAAATTAAATGATTATTTAAGCGATTTTTACTACAACCACCAAGATAGCCAATTATGTATTGATAAATGGTTTAGTTTAAAAACCTTAGCCTTAGCTTGCTCAAAAGATAGTTTTGAAGAATTGAACAGCCTGCTAATGCATGAAAAATTTATCTTAACTAACCCTAATCGGGTACGTAGTGTATTATCAATACTTTTTACTAAACAAATTATATTTCATACAACTAAAGGTTATAATATATGGTTGGATTATATTCTAAAACTAGACCAAATTAATCCGCATCTAGCCGCAAATTTAGCTAAAACAATGGAAAGTATTAACTCATATGCAGATGAATATAAGCAAGAAATGCTGGAAGTGCTGAATAAAATTTATATAGCTAATTTATCCAAAGATACACATGAAATAATTGAGAATATTATAAAAAATATCAACATATCTTCATTAGAAAATATATAGATAAATCATAAGTAAATTGGATAAATGTATACCTGCTTGTGCGCAGGTATGACAAATATTGAAAACCGTTATAATTTAATGAATTAATTTGCACGGCTGCGGTATTCATGCGTTCTTGTATCAATTTCGATTTTATCACCTATTTCACAAAAAATTGGTACAGCAATTTCAAAACCCGTATTAATTTTAGCAGATTTCATAACTTTGCCTGATGTATCGCCTTTAACTGCAGGTTCTGTATAGATGATTTCACGCACAATGGTAGTTGGCAATTCTACAGAAATAGCTTTCCCTTCATAAAAAGTAACTTCACATTCCATACCATCTTGGATATAGTTAATGGCATCGCCTAAATTTTCTGCTTCAACCTCATATTGGTTATATTCCGTATCCATAAATGCATATAAAGGATCTGCAAAGTAAGAATAAGTGCATTCTTTCTTTTCTAAGATAATTAGATCTATTTTATCATCTGCATTTAATACAATCTGCGCACCAGAGCTATTAAGTAAATTTCTTAATTTTAATTTAACTACTGCACCGCTGCGACCGCTGCGTGTATATTCAGTTTTTAATACAACCATTGGCTCATTGCCCTGCATGAATACGTTTCCAGCACGTAACTCTTGTGCAATTTTCATTTTCTTCTACCTTTTGAATATGAATTATATAATTGGGTATTGTAGCATAAGTGTTATTTTAGTTCTATAATTGTATATCTTTAGCATTTTTTCTATTAAAATTTTATTAAATATATTATAAAATATACTCAAATTGTAACAATTAATAATAAATTTATGCTAATTTCATATCCGCAAATATCTCGAGATGCTTTTGAAAATGATGGGTTACTTACCCAGTATAGGCGAGAACATGATGCTTATAAAGCAGGTGATATTTCACCTTCTGGCGGTGAAATGCGTTTTACTTCTAAAAGGAAAAAATATACGACAGTTTTTGCACCTTCGCAAGAAAACACAACTAGAAAACTGGTTTAACGATGCAAGTAATCTGACACAAAATATACAAAAGCTTGAAAAAAAATTAGAAGCAGAAAAAAGTAAATTGCAACGATGTGATTATTCAAATTCTACTGAAAAGCAACGCATAGAAATATCATTAGCTTCTATTGAATAAGAAATAAAAAAGACAGAAGCCTTATTTAAGTAAAACTAAAAAAAATGATTATTATTGGTCATAACAATCATTCATTATTTAATAAATAATATTCTGAAAAATACCAATTAATGCTTTAGGATAAATGCCTAATGCTAATAATAAACATAAATTTAATAACATAAACAATTTTGCTGATTTAGTTTGTATAAATTCAGGTAATTTTTCAGTTATTTCATCAAAATATATAACTTTAACAATACGTAAATAATAAAATGCAGCAATTACAGAGCTAACAACAGCTAAAATAGCTAAAATATAATTATGTGTATGCACTAAACTTTGAATAACTAACAGCTTAGCATAAAATCCAATAGTTGGCGGAATGCCTGCCAATGAAAACATGCATATCAATAACCCAAATCCAATCAGCGGATTTTTCTTAGCTAAACCTTTTAAATCATTGATGGTTAAATCATCATTGACTGAAGTTAAGCCTAATAATATAGAAAACACTGCCATAGCACTAAATACATATATTACAGTATAAAACATGCCGGAATTTACGGCAAATATTAAATTAGACTTATCATATGAGCTAATAAATGCCAGTAAAACAAATGCCAGTTGAGAAATAGTTGAATATGCCAGCATGCGTTTGATATTTTTTTGCATGATAGCAGTCAAATTAGCTACAAACAAAGATGATATAGCAATGACTTGAAAAATCATAATATATTTACCGGATATATCATAAAATACATGAGAAAATAAACGATAAAATAATGCTGCAATAGCTATTTTCGGTAAAGTGGACAATATCAAGACTGAAGCGTTATTACTGCCTTCATAAACATCGGGCGCCCACATATGAAACGGCACTAAGCCAAGCTTAAAAGCTAAAGCTGCTATGATAAAAATTACACCCAGAAGCATTATAGTTGAGTTATAAGATTTATCTGCAATAGAATTAAATATTTCACTATAGACTAAACTACCTGTAGCTCCATATACCATGGATATGCCGTATAACAAAAATGCAGAAGCTATAGCCCCTAAAACCATATACTTTATTGCAGCTTCGATAGAAATTTGTTTGCTGTAGTTAAAAGCAGCTAACCCGTATATTGACAATGCCATTAATTCAATACCAAGATATGTTAGCAGCATATGTGCTGCACTAATACATATAATTTGCCCTAAAATAGAAAGAATAAATAAAGCAAAAAATTCCGTTTTAAATAAATTATGAGCTATTAAATAATTTTTGATATATAAAATTATAATCCCGCTTCCCAGTATTAATATTCCTTTAAGCCCATAAGCTAATTTATCTATAATATAATTGTTATGAAATATACTATCAACAATACAATTAGAACCACAAGAAGCTAGGGCAGTAAAATAAATACCGCTTAATATTAATACATACGCCATAATGCAAATAGTTTTAGTGCAAGTTTTATTTGGCGATATGCATAATAAAACCAATAAAGATAATGCTAAAAAGCTTACTAATATTTCTGGTAATAATAATAACATGTTTTCTTATCCAATTTTTAATCTATAGTTTTGTATGCGTTAAATGTTGTACTAATTTATCTATTGAAGGCATCATAAAATCAGTAAAATATTTAGGGTATAAGCCCATAAATAAAACGGCAATAGCTAATATTAATAATATTAAAAACTCCCTAGAGGTAATATCTGTTAATTCTTTAATATTGTCATGGATAATCTTACCGAATATAACCCGCTTATACATCCATAAACTATAAGCCGCACCTAAAACTAAACTTAAACCTGCTAATAAGCCAATCCATAAACTATATTTAACTGCACCAATAATTACCATAAATTCACCAACAAACCCTGAAGTAGCAGGTAAACCGCAATTTGCCATAGCAAATAATAATGAGAAAGCTGCAAATTTAGGCATTACATTTACAACACCGCCATAGTCTGCAATATTTCTGGAATGAACTCTATCATAAAGCACACCTATACAATAAAACATAGCTGCAGATACAAACCCATGAGAAATCATTTGGACTAATCCGCCTGCTATGCCCCAAGAATTAAATAAAAAAAACCCTAATGTTACAAATCCCATATGCGATATAGATGAATATGCAACCAGCTTTTTCATATCAGTTTGAACTAAAGCTACTAATCCAATATATATAACAGCTATCAGCGAAGCAGTAATTATATATGCTGATAACTCATGACTAGCATCTGGGTTAATCGGCATTGCAAAACGCATTAAGCCATAAGCACCTAACTTTAACATAATCGCAGCCAGAAGCATTGAACCGCCGGTTGGAGCTTCAACGTGAGCATCCGGCAGCCATGTGTGCAACGGCCACATGGGAATTTTAACAGCAAAGGCAAATAAAAATGCCAAAAATATTAAAATTTGTTCCTGCATAGTTAAAGACACATCATGCCATGCCAATACTTCAAAACTCTGAGTTTTATTATATAAATAAATAATTGCAACCAATGATAATAGCGAACCTAATAAAGTATATAAAAAGAATTTAAATGCAGCATATACACGCTTTGGTCCGCCCCATATACCAATCACCAAGTACATTGGAATTAACGTAGCCTCAAAGAATATATAAAATAATATGCCGTCTAAAGCACTAAATGCACCAATTGTTAAGCCGGATAGTATTAAAAAGCATGCATTATACATAGCAATATGTTTTTCTATTACACGCCATCCGGCTACAATAATTAAACATGTTATAAATGATGTTAATATTATCAGCCAAATTGATATACCGTCGATACCTAGATAATAATTAATAGGTAATAGGTCTAATATTTTATGCTTTTCAACAAATTGCATCTCTGCACTATTTTTATTAAACCCGCATATTAAAAACAAAGTAACTACAAAGCTAGCTAGACTTGATAATAATGCAGCCCATTTTGTATATAACGCCCTATTATCATTTCCTGTTAAGAGCAGAAAAATACCAAGAATAATTGGCACAATAATACTTAAAGTCAATAACATAATTTATACCCTATATCTTTGTAATTAAATATGCCAACATACAAAAAACACCAAACGCCATAGCAACTGCGTAATGATATAAATATCCTGTTTGTGCTTTTCGAATAAATTCAGCAAATTTATTGCTTAAATAGGCTGCCCCATTTACAAATAAATTATCAATAATTGCTACATCAAAGAAACGCCATAAAAATTTACCTATTTTAACAGCACCATCAGCAAAAACAGCTTGATTTATAGCGTCAAGGTAATATTTATTTTCAAGTAATTTATATATAGGATTTATTGAATTTTTAATTTTTTCCGGAATAGCTGGCGATTTGATATAAAATAACCAAGAAATAGACACACCTAAAACCGTTAATAAAAATGGTAATGCAGTTAATCCATGCAGTGCCATTTCTAACCAGCCATGTACTTCTTCTTTGAGCATTAGCATAGCTTCATGGTGATTTGCTATTTCTATAATTGAAGAATATGCTATTCCTCTACTAAAAAACTCACCTGAAATAATTGGCATGAGTAAATACGACCCTAATCCAATTGATGGAATAGCCAGTAAAATTAACGGCAAGGTTACAGCTAAAGATGATTCATGCGGCTTATGTCCATGAGTTAATCCATGATGATTATCTGCATGCGGGTCTTGCTCATAACGTTCTTTACCATGAAATACTAGAAAATACATACGGAACGAATAAAAAGCTGTGATAAATACGCCGCATACTACAGAAAAATATGCAAAGCCTGAACCAAATATATGGCTGTGGTGTACAGCTTCTATAATAGAATCTTTTGAATAAAAACCTGATAAAAACGGCGTACCGATTAAAGCTAATGAACCAATTAATGAAGTTATCCAAGTAATGGGCATATATTTTTTGATATTTCCCATATAACGCATATCTTGGTTATGATGACACCCCATAATTACAGAACCTGCACCTAAAAATAGTAAGGCTTTAAAAAAGGCATGAGTAACTAAATGAAAAATAGCAATTGGATATGCAGATACACCTAATGCAATTGTCATATAGCCTAATTGTGATAGTGTTGAATATGCAACTACACGTTTAATATCTGTCTGCACTATGCCTAAAAATCCCATAAACAATGCGGTAATAGAACCTGTAATTAACATATAAGATAAAGCTGTGTCTGACAATTCAAAAATTGGCGACATACGCGACACCATAAAGATGCCAGCTGTTACCATGGTTGCAGCATGAATCAAAGCAGAAATCGGCGTCGGACCTTCCATGGAATCCGGCAGCCATACATGCAGAGGAAATTGGGCTGATTTACCCATTGCACCTATAAATAAGCAAATGCATGAAACTGTTATTAAAGACCAATCTAAACCATTTAAATGTAATATTACGTTTAATAATTTATCTTTATGTGCAAATATTTGCGTATAATTGAATGAACCTGTGTGTATTGCTACTAATGCAATCCCTAAAATAAAGCCCAAATCACCGACTCTGTTTACTAAAAATGCCTTCATATTAGCAAAAATAGCACTGTCTTTAGTAAACCAGAACCCAATTAATAAATAAGATACCACTCCTACAGCTTCCCACCCGAAAAATAACTGCAGTAAGTTGTTACTCATGACTAACATTAGCATAGCAAAGGTAAATAATGATATGTAAGAGAAAAACCTTACATTTCCTTCATCTTCTGCCATATAGCCTAAAGTGTATATATGCACCATTAGAGATACAAATGTAACAACACACATCATTATAGATGTTAATCTATCAACTAAAAATCCAACTTCTAATTTGAATGCTCCAATTTGCATCCAAGTATAAATAGTTTCATTAAAGTAAGCATTATTTATTATTACATTATAAGCAATTATTGCAGATAGACTAAACGAAGCACCAACGCATAAAATTACTATGGTATGAATTAATTTGCGGTTAAGCTTAAAGTTACTAAATTTTGAACCAAAAATTCCCGCAATTATTGAACCAGCAAGTGGTAATAGAACGGTAAGTAATAGGCTCTGTGCATTAATTATCATATATTATACACACCAATATTATTTAGTGCGTATTATATCACAGCTTATGTCTAATGTAATAGTACTTATACATATACAAAAAATGGGATAAGGATAGGCAAAGTCAAAAAGTATTCATACTCCATATTGATTGCCCTAAATTTGGCTGAGACCGGTATAGACAAACGATAATTTTATTCTTTATTGCTTTGTAACTATACTAATATTTAATCTATTTACATCTAAATATTTTCTCATAGCATTATTCACACTTTCAACAGTTGTGTTATTTAAATTCTGTTGCCATGTATCTAGGTAATTTAAAGGTAAATTATAATATGCAATGATTGATAATTGACTAAGCCATTTTTCATTTGTATCCAGCCTTGAAGAAAAACTTTGCAGAAGAAATTTTTTAGCTTTATCTAATTCCTGCTTATTAATTCCTTTAACTAAAAAATCATCAACTGTAGTTTTAACCAATTTAATTGCCGGTTGTGTTTGATTAATTTTTGTTTGTAATTCAATTATGAATAAACCAGAATTTTCCCACGGCATAAAATTCGAAGAAATGCCATATACAAAGCCTTGTTTTTCTCTTAGAGCTTCCATTAATCTTGAATTAAATCCGCCGCCGCCTAAAATATAATTCCCTGCCATAATATTAAAAATATCTGGATTATCTCTTTGAATAAACGGCATTCCCATTCTAATTTGAGATTGAGTAATATCCATATCATAAGTATTATTTATAACCTTAATTTCTTTGTTAAACACATATTGATTTGGAGTTTCTAGTTTAATTAAATTATTTGTATTTTCATTTGATGATTTTTCATGAATATTGGTATTATTGTTAGTGTATTTATCTAAAATATTTTTTTCTAACAAATTATTTATTTCATTTACAGCAATATATCCCGTCAAAATTATTTTTGGTGAATCTAATGCAATAAATTGTTGATAATAGTAGCTTCTAACTTGCATCAGACTAACATTTTTTGCTAAATTAGATGTGCAGAATTGACTATATAAATGATTATTATGGGTTGCTAGTATTAAATTTTGATTTGCTATGTATGCAGGGTCTTTCTCTTGATCCTGCACATTTTGTAAAACTCTAGCTTTTTCTCTATTAAATATATCTTGTGTAAATACTGATGTATAAATTGCCTGCCCTAACCATTTAATAGCATTGTCTCTATCTGAATTTAATGTACGCAAATTAAGCTGAATAAAATCTTTGTTATTAGATACTGAAAACTCCGCACCCATATCACTCAAGGCATTATTAGTTTCTTCTTCGCTATAATTAGAAATTTGCTTCCCTATCATTGCAAAAGCTATATCAGAAATACACGCATTATCAGCCGGATATAATTTTTTAAATAACCAAGATATGCTTATACTGGGTATGCTTTTAGTCTGCACATGATATATTTTTATGTTCTTAAAATTAGTTGTATTAATTTTAGGCAGATTCATATTGATTTGAGCAAAACTATTATTGATACAAAGAGCAGATAAAAATAATACAATTGATTTTATAGGTTTATTTTTTTTACAATTACTAGTATTATTAAATATAGATTTAACTATTGGTATTAATTTCATTATTTCTGCACTTGAAAAAATATAATTTGACTTTATATATTATACAGTAACATATAACGATAGTTAATATATTTAATTAATTCAGTTGTTAAATAAAAAATAATTGTATAAATCATGAGTTATCATACTATACCTAGGTTTGAATAGCGAAAACATAAAACTTCTAGTATAATGAATAGAGTTTTACTATTATGTTATAAATATTGTATATTACCCGGCAAAGGAGCATAGTTTGAACAATTTTAATAGTATGCAAAAAGTCATGCTTTGGATAGCAATTATCGGTAGTTTATTCTTTTTATATAAACAGCTTGACGATAAAAAAATTATTGCTGGTGTTACTTATACTCAGTTCATGAATGATGCAAAATCAGGCAAAATTCAAAAAGTTGATATTCAAAATGCCGAAATGGGAGGGCAAACCTTATATGTAGCCCCTAAATCAGGAAAACCGTATCAATTAATAGCTCCTATTGATTTATATATGGTAAATGAATTATTAAAATCAAATGTACAAATTTCTGGATTGCCTCCAAAAGAACCAAGCATATTATTCTCACTATTAATGTCTATATTTCCGATACTAATCCTAGCTGGATTATGGTTTTATATGATGAATAAAATGCAGGGCGGCAGTAAAGGCGGTGCATTTAATTTTGGAAAATCAAGAGCCAGATTAATTGATGAAAATGAAAATCAGATTAATTTCACAGATGTTGCAGGCTGTGATGAAGCAAAAGAAGAAGTCAGTGAATTAGTAGACTTCTTAAAATCACCGGATAAATTCCAAAAATTAGGCGGTAAAATTCCGCGCGGAGTTTTATTAATTGGTCCTCCTGGAACTGGTAAAACATTATTGGCCAAAGCCATCGCTGGTGAAGCAAAAGTTCCATTTTTTTCTATATCCGGTTCAGATTTTGTAGAAATGTTTGTAGGAGTTGGTGCTGCACGTGTAAGAGATATGTTTGAACAAGCTAAAAAACAAGCTCCGTGTATAATATTTATTGATGAAATCGATGCAGTAGGAAGACAGCGCGGCGGCGGCTATGGCGGCGGCAATGATGAAAGAGAACAAACTCTCAATCAAATGCTGGTTGAACTGGACGGATTTGAACCTAATTCTGGCGTTATTGTAATTGCTGCAACTAACCGCTCTGATGTATTAGACAAAGCCTTGTTAAGACCAGGGCGATTTGATAGGCAAGTTTATGTCGGATTGCCGGATATTCGAGGCAGAGAACAAATACTGCAAGTTCATTTGCGTAAAATACCGATTGATGCAACAGTTGACCCGAGCATAATTGCAAGAGGAACTCCTGGATTTTCCGGTGCTGATTTAGCGAATTTAGTTAATGAAGCAGCTTTATTTGCAGCTAGAAGAAATAAACGTTTGGTGGATTTTCAAGATTTTGAAGACGCAAAAGATAAAATATATATGGGACCAGAGAGAAAATCTGCTGTTATGCGTGAAGAAGAAAAACGTGCAACAGCCTATCATGAATCTGGGCATGCAGTTGTAGCAGCTATGCTACCTAAAGCAGATCCGGTACATAAAGTAACGATTATGCCACGGGGCTGGGCATTAGGTATAACATGGCAGTTGCCAGAATATGACAAACGCTCGCATTATGATGATGACCTGCTTGAAAGAATTGCAATTCTGTTTGGCGGAAGGGCAGCAGAAGAAATTTTCTTGAATGTACGCAGCACTGGTGCTTCAGATGATTTTAACAAAGCTACGCAGTTAGCTAGAGATATTGTGACAAAATATGGTATGACAGATGCGTTAGGTCCGATGGTATATACTACAAATAATGAAAATACCTTTGCTAATCCGCGCAGTATATCTGAACATACGCAGCAAAGAGTAGATGAAGAGGTTAGAAGTATTATTGATAAGCAATATAAACGTGCTACAGACATATTGATTGAAAATAAACATCGCGTAGAAAAAATGGTATCCGCCCTCATGGAATGGGAAACTATTGATTCAGATCAAGTAGAGGATATTATGAGCGACATTGAGGTTAGAAAGCCTAAATATATAATACATACGGAAAATTTAACTAATACAATTAATAGTGCATTAGTACTATAATCTTTTTAGTATTTATACGGATAGCTATAAATAATTAATATTATAAAATATAACTATATTTTAATTATTTATAATAGGTTTTAAATGTTACAATGCAGTAATTCAGTATGTAGTAATAGTTTTAGATTTAACTTTAAAATTCTTAGCGGATTACCACAAGATGAAAAGGGAAAGGGCTTTTCAAGCAAATATTTTAATTTAACAGATATTTTAGATGATAGTGAAGCCGATTTTTGTAGTCATAAATGTGCAGTGCTAACATTTGTAAATCTGATAAAATCATCTATTTGTACAAGAATCTGTGATTTTAAGCAAGAAAATGACGTTATATTTATACCTAATCTTTCAACAAATCTGGATAAAATTGCTATAGTAGAAATTAATCAGGATAATATTCAATTTTTAGATATAGAGGCTCAAGAAAAATAGGGATTACTCAGCTAATCTTATGGTAAAATAATAGATGATGCAAATAATACAAATAAAATGAACTTAAACAACAATCTAGCTTTTCTATTCCCCGGTCAAGGCTCACAAACTGTCGGTATGCTTGATAGTTTCTCTCAAGAGTCCATTGTTAAACAGACTTTAGAAGAAGCAAATGATAGCTTAAATGAAGACATTGCTTCTATTATTGCAAATGGACCAGCTGAAAAATTAAATTCAACTGTTTACACACAGCCTGCTATTTTGGCTGCCTCGATTGCAATATACCGGTTATGGCTTAGTAAATCTGAGATTAAACCTAGCTTGACTGCCGGACATAGCTTAGGCGAATATAGTGCTTTAACTGCTGCTGGGGCAATTGAGTTTAGCGATGCTGTAAAATTAGTAAGATTTAGAGCAAAAGTTATGCAGGAAGCTGTTCCAGCTGGAGTTGGCGGAATGGCTGCTATTATTGGTTTAGATGCAAATAAAATCAAACAAATTTGTTTAGAAATATCAGACACCAAAACTTATGGTGTTGTAGAAATTGCTAATTATAATTCGAAAGAACAAATAGTGATTGCAGGGCATAAAGAAGCTTTAGAACAAGCCTGCGATATTATAAAGCAGGCGGGAGCTAAACGTGCTTTGCTTTTGTCGGTATCTGCTCCTTTTCATTCATCTTTATTATCGCCTGTCGGCATTGAATTAGAGCAATATTTAAAAGATGTTACAATAAATAATGTAACAACTATAAAATATATAAATAATGCAGATATTGAAATGCCAACTGATAGTGAAAGTATAAAATCTGCTTTAGTAAAACAGGCTGCAAGTCCCGTACGCTGGGTGGAAACAATTGAAAAAATGAATTATTATAATATTAACTCTTTTGTAGAATGCGGTCCGGCTAAAGTTCTACAAGGGTTAGTTAAGAGAATTTTACCAAATAATGATAGTTATAATATATTAGGAACAGAAAATTTAGAAACATTATTATCAAGTATTAATGCACTTGAAAGTATAGCAGTATAATTATTATATGAACTCTGGTATTAAAAATAATATTAACATTTATGCTTTATCTGATGTAGTTCAGCATAAAATTCTTAAATCTAATGATTTAGATGAATTATTCATCAATTCTGATAAATCAATAGCAGAGCATTTAGGCTGTTCTAATAAACTCCCGTTAGTATTTACAAATGGTGTTTTTGATATATTACACACTGGTCATTTAACTTATTTAGCTCAAGCTAAAAGTTTAGGGCATCAATTAATAATTGGGCTAAATAGCGATGCTAGCACCAAAATGCTGGAGAAAGGCAATAACCGCCCGATTAATAATGAAATTGACAGACAAGTTATGCTGGCAAGTTTATTTATGATAGACTATATTGTAATTTTTTCAGAAAAAACACCAATTGAATTATTAAAAAAAATTAAACCTCATATTTATGTAAAAGGCGGAGACTATAGCTTAGAAAATCTGCCAGAAACTCCTGTTGTGCAATCATGGGGTGGAATAGTTAAAATTTTATCTTTTGTAGACGGATATTCTACTACATCTGTTTTAAATAAGATTCGTAAATTGGGTTAAGGTGAATATAACTAGAAATAATAGTTAATAAATGTTAAAGTAAAGCAGGTTTTTAAATTTTAATATATATGAGCAAACTCAAACCTGAACCTAAATATATTCATGGGCAACAGCCAAATATTGGCATTTTAATTATAAATCTAGGCACGCCATCTGCACCTACTAAATCTGCTTTAAAACCTTATTTAAAGGAATTTTTAAGTGATAAAAGAGTAGTAGAAATCCCTAAAATTATTTGGCTGGCAATTTTGCATGCATTCATTTTACCCTTTAGAAGCAAAGTATCTGCATTAAAATATGCAAGTATTTGGACAGAACAAGGCTCGCCTCTGCAAATAAATACGCAAAAACAGCTCCATGAACTTGAACATATTATTAAACAAAAACATAAATATGGTGAAAATATAAAAGTAGCCTATGCCATGCGCTATAATCAGCCATGCATTGAACATGCACTTGAAGAATTAAGGCATCATCATATCCAAAATTTAATTATTTTTCCTTTATATCCTCAATACTGCAGTTCAACCACAGGCAGCACTATAGAAAAAGTGTTTGATGTATTAAAAACTTGGCGTGTTATTCCTTCAATTCGTACTATAAACCGTTATCACGACCACTCAGCATATATTGAAGCTTTAAAGCAAACTATTTTAGAGCGCTGGAATAAAATTGGCATACCTGATTTTAGTAATAATCAAAGTAAATTAGTCATGTCATTTCATGGAATACCAGAACGCAATTTACGTTTGGGTGATTATTATCATTGTGAATGCCATAAAACAGCACGCTTATTGGCAGAATCTTTAGGTATTTCAAAACAGGATTATGCAGTAAGCTTTCAAAGCCGGCTAGGAAAAGCGAAATGGCTACAGCCTTATACAGAAACAGTCTTAGAAAAATTAGCTAAGAATGGTACTAAAAGAGTGGATATAATATGTCCTGGTTTTAGTAGTGACTGCTTAGAAACGCTTGAAGAAATTGCCATTGAAGCTAAGGCTGTTTTTATTAGTTATGGCGGAAAGCAATTTGAATATATTCCCTGCTTAAATGATAATATCTACAGCATTGAGTGTTTATACAAAATTATTGAAGATAATTTACAAGGTATCAATCTGCCCAGTTTATATGACGTTGAAAAAGGGAAAGATGCATACACAGCCCAAGTGGCTAAATAAGTAAAACTAGTCATACCTCTACATGCAGGCATCTAGAGGCTGTGCTAAGCATAAAAAGCAAACATAAATATAATGAGTTATAATTGAATACCGTTATATTCAGCTACTGTATGCATATCTTTATCTCCACGTCCGGATAAATTTACCAAAATGATTTTTTCTTTATCTAATTCTTTAGCTAGTTTAATCGCATATGCCAATGCATGACTGCTTTCTAATGCAGGTATAATTCCCTCTAATCTGCAGCAGATATTAAATGCATTAATTGCCTCTTCATCAGTAGCACAAACGTAATCTGCTAACTTTTCATCATGTAAATAAGCATGCTCTGGACCTACTGCCGGATAATCTAACCCCGCAGAAACTGAATGTGTTTCTGTAACTTGCCCTTTATCATCTTGCAGTAAATATGTTGCATTCCCATGCAATATGCCAAAACTGCCTTTAGAAATGGATGCAGCATGCTCCCCAGTAGCTAAGCCTTTTCCTGCAGCCTCTACGCCAATTAATTTAGTATTTTTAAGGTTAAGATATGGATAAAAAATTCCCATCGCATTTGAACCGCCGCCAATGCAGGCAACAATATAATCCGGCTGACGCCCTGTAATCTCCGGCATTTGCTGAATACATTCCTGCCCGATAATTTTTTGAAAATCTCTTACCATAGCTGGATATGGGTGAGGACCTGCTACCGTGCCAATTATATAAAATGTATTATCTACATTCGTAACCCAATCACGCATTGCTTCATTTAAAGCGTCTTTTAATGTTTTTGAACCGCTGTTTACAGGCACAACCTCTGCACCTAATAATTTCATGCGGTATACATTTGCTACTTGACGCTTTATATCTTCAGCACCCATGTAAACTATACATTCTAAGCCATATCTAGCACATATTGTTGCGGTTGCTACTCCATGCTGCCCTGCACCTGTTTCGGCTATAATACGCTTTTTACCCATACGCTTTGCAAGTAAAGCTTGACCAATCACATTATTAACCTTATGAGCGCCAGTATGGTTCAAATCTTCTCTTTTTAGATATATTTTCGCCCCATTGACAGATTGTGTAATACGCTCTGCATAAGATATTGGCGAAGGTCTGCCGACAAAATATTTTAATTCTTTTTGATATTCCTGCCAAAAACTTTCATCATTTTGAATATTATAATAATGATTTTTCAGTTCATTGATTATATTAGATAAAGTTTCTGATATGTATGTACCGCCATATTGACCAAAAAATCCTTCTGGATTAGGCTGGAGTGAATATATATAATTATTACTGCTGTTCATGTTTATTTTATTATTTTGTGTTGATTTAAAAATTATGGAGCTAATCTGAAAACATTCCAATTTTCAATTTGTTTTGATTTTGAATCACGCTGATATGCTATTCTATCGTGCAGCCTTGAGGCTCTGCCTTGCCAAAATTCAAAATAATCCGGCACTAAGCAGTAACCGCCCCAAAAGTCTGGGCAGTTAGGCAAATTATCTGTGCTGTAATGATTAGCAGCTTTGCTATATTCTTTTTCTAATTCATGTCTATTTTCAATAATTCTACTTTGAGGGGATATAATTGCACTAATCTGAGAAGCAAAAGGACGCTGACTAAAATAATCTTGGCTTTGTGCATAATCTAATTTATGCACTAAACCATTAATACGTACTTGCCGCTCTAAGGCTTGCCAGAAAAATAAAACCTCTGCCTTATTATTTACTAATAAATCCTGCCCTTTAGCACTGGCATAATTTGTAAAAAAATGTAACCCTCTTTCGCTAAAATTTCTCATTAAAACAGTTCTAACATGAGGGCAGTTATTTTTATCAACCGTCGCTAAAGACATTGCATAAGGTTCAGGTAATTTATTATCTATACAGTCTTGAAACCAATTATTAAACTGCGTAAACGGATTATCGCTTATATGTTCTTCAATGAGTATATTTTTTGTATAATCTTGGCGTAAATTATATGTATCCATATTTCTTATAATTATTTTTTCTCGTAATATTTACGATATGCATCAGGAATAGTCAAGTCTTTTTTTGTTCCGCAACTGGTTAAAAGACTAATGGATAAAATTCCTAACAAAATTAAAATAGATTTAAAATAATGCATAATATTTAACCTATTGCTATTGTGTTGATACTAATATGGTATAGTATTTTTATACAGCATTCAACTTTTAATTGTTTAATATACTCATATAAATCTGATTGAGACGAGTATATTTATAGAATTTTTAAGTAAAAGAAAGTAAAATAAACTAATGGGGCATAAAAAAATATTATATGAAGGAGTGTGTATGAATATTCAGGGCAGTATAGTTGCAATAGTTACACCAATGCATGAAGACGGCAGTATAGATTTTATATCTTATAAAAATTTAATTGACTGGCATATTGAACAAGGAACTGATTCTATTGTTGTAGTTGGAACTACAGGCGAATCAGCGACTTTAAATGTTGAGGAACATACTCATTTAATTGAACTAACTGTAAAATATGTTAATAAACGCATTCCTGTAATTGCAGGTACAGGCGGAAATTCAACCAATGAAGCTATTGAATTGACTCAATTTGCTAAAAAGGTTGGCGCTGATGCTTCATTGCAGGTAGTACCTTATTATAATAAACCAACCCAAGAAGGCATTTATCAGCATTATAAAAAAATTGCTCAAGCAGTTGATATTCCCATAATCCTATATAATGTGCCAAGCCGCACCGCTGCAGACATGAGTAATGATACCATTATGAGGCTTGCGTCCATTGAAAATATTATTGGTGTTAAAGATGCAACAGGCGATCTAGATAGAGGATGTCAATTAATCAAAGCTTGCCAAGAAGCTATCCCGCAAAAAAAGTTATTTAATGTATATTCAGGTGATGATGCAACAGCTGCTCTTTTAATGTTATTAGGCGCTAAAGGCAATATAAGTGTAACTGCAAATATATTACCTAATATTGTGCATAATATTGCAAATTCCTTTATCAGAAATATTGATTTACCGCAAGCAGCTCAAATGCATATTCGCTTATCCAGCATAAATAGTTTATTATTTTGTGAAGCAAACCCTATCCCGGTTAAATATGCTTTATATAAAATGGGAAGAATACCAAATGGAATACGCCTCCCATTAACTCAGCTTTCTGAATCTAAACAAGATATAATTGACAAAGAGCTTAAAACTTTGGGTTTAATATAAAAATACACTACTTATCTTATTTGAATTTATGTCTGTGCTGCCTTGCCTAAATCAGTTTGAGATGAAAGCATAATATCTACTTATATATACTTTGGATTGTTCCATTAATTAGATAATATTAAATAATCATTGCTGGATAAACCGGCTCTGTTAAAACAATCATCATGCCTGCACAGAAATGATATATGGATTCCTGCATACGCGGGAATGACCATAGTTTGATATATAATGTTAAATAATAAATGCAGTTCATTTTTCAAATTACTTATTCACTCCCACCGACTTGGAAATAACTATGATAGAAACTAAAGAAATCGAGACACAAACACTTAATGATAATTCATCTGCACCTAATTTATTAAAATCAATTAAAGGTGAATATGTAACCACGCATATTGATAATTTTACCTTTAATCATCCGTCTTTAGCTAGTAAAACTGTGGTATTATACTTCTACCCTAAAGATAATACGCCAGGATGCACTACACAAGCTATAGATTTTCGCGATATGTATAAAATTTTTACTGAAAAAAATGTAGTAATTATTGGAATTTCTAGAGATAATCTAAAGTCTCATCAAAATTTTACTCAAAAATTTGCTTTGCCTTTTAATTTATTAAGTGATACGGAAGAGATTTTATGCCGTCAGTTTGAGGTAATTAAAGAAAAAAAAATGTACGGAAAAATTGCCCGTGGAGTTCAGAGAAGCACTTTTGTATATAATACGCATGGCGAATTAATTTATAACTGGAGAAATGTAAAAGCCATTAATCATGCAGAAAAACTTTTAGAAATATTATAATAAAAGTTACGAAATATACTTATCTCATGAGATTTAGCTCACCTAATAAGAAGCCCCTTTTGGGGTTTTATATCTATTGTATCCCCATAAATACTGCTCATAGTCTAGTTTAATTAATTCTTCTAAATGGTTATTTAATATTTGTGCGCTTTCTTGTTCTGTGCTGCCTATATAAATCTGCTTACTTATAAATCTCCAGCCGTTTTGGGTCTGCAGCATATGGCATAATATCAATGGTGTGTCATAAAATTTATGTAGTTTATGCAGTAAAATTCCTGTATAAGCTAATTTATCAAAAAAATGAACCCAAACACCTGTATTCCACTGCGGCACCTGATCAGGTAAAATAGCCGTTATCTGCCCTAACTTTAAGCATTTAATTAATTTTCTAATCCCTCCATCATTTGCAGGTACAATATTTATATTTTGTTCTTGCCTTATTTTAAGAAGCAGACTGTCAATAACATTAATACTTGGTTTTTTATACATAGATGTGAAGCTAGTTTCCAAGGGATTATCAGATATAATCTTATGCATAATATATTTTGGTATTAATTCAAAAGCCCCGCCATGCAAGCCAACTAATATTAACCCTTTTTGCTGATATAATAATTCATTAATAACTTCAATATCACCGCTAACTTTATATAAAGCATTATTATTTAACCATATATAGGGTAATTCTGCTATCAAACTTCCCATTTGCTGGTATGCATGCCTAATTTTACGCTTATTCCCAATTACATCAGGGTTTGCTTGAGTATAATTTTCAATAAATTTTCTTTTGAAGCCGGGGGAAACATAATAAAATATATAGCCGCATAGTTTACCAAAATTACGCATCATATCCAAAGGCAAATAAGAAACTACCAATAAAAATAAAAATAAAATTTTATGCAGTCTAAAATAAGATTTTAAATTGTATAACTCTTTTAACAATTATTACCCCATTTTTTTACAATTAAAAGCCCTAATTCATATAATAGGCAAATTGGCACTGCCATTAAAATTTGCGAAAATGGATCTGGGGGAGTTATAACTGCAGCTATAATAAAAGAAGCCACAATAACGTATGGTCTCATTTGAGATAGTTTATGAGTACCAATTATACCCATTTTATTTAAAATAATAATTGCGACGGGTATTTCAAATATAATGCCAAAGCTTACAAATAACTGTATGACAAAGTCTAAATATTCTGTCGCTTGTGTAAGCATAGGCGTACCGGTGGAAGCACTATAGCCTACCATAAACTTAAATACCATAGGTAATATGACAAAATAAACAAAAAATATACCTAACCAAAATAGCATGTAACTAGACAAAATTAGAGGTAAAATTAATTTCTTTTCATTATTATATAAGCCTGGAGCAACAAATGCCCAAATTTGATATAGTACCCATGGAAGGCTAATTAAAAATGCAAGTAAAAAAGTAACTTTTATAGGTACCATAAATGCACTAGTTACATCACCAAAAACTAGATGGCTATTTGAAGGCAGCAATTTATTTAATGGATAAATAAATAAATTATAAATTTGAGGTGCCCAATGTACTAATATAAAAAATAAACATATTACTAAGGCAAAAGCTCTAATTAAACGCTTTCTTAGTTCAGTTAAGTGACTTATTAATGTTGTAGCGACAGTGTTAAATTGATTATCATTATCCATTTTTAATAAATTATTTTTATATATACTTATTGTTCTTGAGTTTACATCTGTGCTGCGGTTAAAATACTGTTGCAGCCTCACCAGTTAATCTTCTTTGCTATTATACTTATACAGCCAATTTCATGTTTCATATCTTCCATTGCTTTATTTAAGAAATATTTATCCATTACAATATTATAATATTCAAATTATTGAAAAATGTTCAAATCCTTTAAATATTTTTGAATCTAATTCTTTAATTATGCCATGCTCAATAAATTGTATATTTTTATATTGGACTTTAGGTATAACTTTACCAATGTAAGTTATTGGAGTATCAAATTTTTTACTTAAACCTAATATATCATGAAATGCTTTATGCGGGGCTGTAAAACATAATTCATAATCATCACCTCCGGAAAGTGTGCAAATATTTTGTATATAACTATTCTGCTGCAGTAAACTTTCTGAACGGGGCAGATTATCTATGTGTATTTCTGCACTAACATTTGATTGAGTTAAAATATGATTTAAATCACCGATTAAACCATCTGAAATATCTATAGCAGAATTTGCAATCCCTACTAAATTTTCTCCTAACTCTACACGAGGAATAGGAAGTTCTAATTTTTGATTAACAATATTAAATATTGAATCTGGTACTATCCATTCACCTAATAAGCTTCCTAAAGCAAGTCTTGCATCACCTAAAGTTCCTGTAACCCATATATCATCACCAATTTTTGCATTATTACGCTTTAATGCAGATTTGGTATCCACTTTCCCGATAACGGTGATACTTATGCTAATATCACTATTGCTTTTAGTAGTATCACCGCCTATTAATAAGCATTTATGATAATTGGCTAAATCAAGAATTCCTTTAGTAAATCTTTCCAACCATAATGTGTCTGAACTGGGCAAACCAATGCCTAGTAAAAAAAAGCAGGGGGTTGCTCCCATGGCGGCTAAGTCAGATAAATTTACTGCTAAAGATTTATGCCCTAAATTATAGGGATCTGTATCACCAAAAAAATGCCGTCCTTCTAAAAGTAAATCTTTTGAGACAGCCCAGCTAGTATCATGATTGCTTCTTATATCATTAAATAATGCACAATCATCTCCTATACCAAGAAAATTTACTTCAGGCATATAGGGGTTATTTTGTTTTGGTATTGAGCCAAAAAAATGTTCAATTAACTGAAATTCAGATAGGGAGTCAGACATTTTATTATATTTATAATATAAACTAATATTATATTATAAATCAGAACTAAAAGAACTCCTATTAGATAAAGCATTATTATCTTGAGCAGACTGCATAGCATAACCTGCTGCGTCTTGTGCCGAACTGCCTCCACCTTGCTTTACTGCATAAGAACCATCTGGATTTTGCTCTAAAGTATCTTTTTCTAATTCATTAATTAATTTTGTATAGTAAGAAAATATAGCATCTGAATTCTTATATACCACATTTATTTTACGTAAATTAAATTTTTTACACTTAGCAATACTACTCGTAATTGCACCATGAAACAAATCAACATTTTCTAACTCTTTTTTAAATAAATGCATAGCTTTTTCAAAGTTTTCCGGAACACGCATTAATTCATTTTTTTTACCATTCACGGTAATATCAACCTTAACTGTATCAATTATATTTCTGATAACTTGTATGGAATTAGAAATTGAAACAAAGTCATGATTAAGGAAATATTTAATAATATCAACCCAAACTGGTTTTGAATTTTCGTATCTTTTAGCAAAATACGTCAAGTATGTATGGATACATTTTAAATCTTGTTTTTCAACTTCAATAATATCAGCAACCTTTATTATACCCTTACCTACTGGCTCTGTTGATTTTGCTGGCACTTTAGAGTTGTTTAAATATACCTCAACTGCTAATTCCATTTTTGTTCCTTAATCATTTTATATGACTTTGTGTCAAATTAATAAACATCGTTCCAAAATACAAGCACTTTCAGGATTATACTAATATAATCATCAAATAATTATGTGATATGAAATCAGTATAGCATAAAAATCTTGTACAATATTTTTAAAATATAAATCTACATTCAAGCATAAGTTTAAATTATTTTAATCTAGACTAGTATAATAAAACTATATCGCCTATTTTTTGATTCAAATTTTCCCATTTAAAATATGGACCTGGGTCAGTTTTTCTAACCGGAGCAATATAACTATGCCCAGTTATATATTTAATGGACGGATATGCTATTTTTAAGAAATTAATAAGACAGACTAAATTTTTATATTGCTCAGGTGTAAACCTTGTGTTATCACTACCCTCTAATTCTATACTTACAGAATAATCATTACAATTTTCCACGCCATTAAATGTAGATTTTCCAGCATGCCATGCCCTATCATTAACATTAACATACTGTATCATTTCTCCATCTCTTTGAATTAAAAAATGACTGCTGACCTGCACATTATAAATTTTTTCAAAATATGGGTGAGATTTAGGATCTAGGCAATTAGTAAATAATTTATCAATATAAGCATTTTTATAATTATCAAAATTATCAGGAGGTAAAGATATATTATGTATGACTATTAATGAAATATCAGTATTATCAGGACGCTGATTATAATTCGGTGATATTATTCTTTTTATATTTAGCCAGCCATGTTGTATAAATTTTAAATTTATCATTATAATTATTTATGTTTATTCTACTTGAAGCTGCTCTATACGATATCTTAATTGCCTTAAAGTTAGATTTAAAGATTTAGCAGCAGCAGATTGATTATATTTATATTTAAGTAAAGCTTTTTTGATATAATTTCTTTCAATATCTGCTAATACCGAAGGTAAATTAATTGGAAATTTAATATTAATATCTAACGTACAAGATATAGAATCTTCTATTAATATATTATCTAAATTACCAGCCGTATTAATATTATTATTTTCAAAATTATGCCTTATACTTTCTTGATTATTAGTTATTTCATGATCTTTTTTTATCATATTAACCGGCATATTTATATTATCTATATCTTCTGTATTAGTAGCATATGCCGCTTCTAATAAATTTTCTAATTCTCTGATATTTCCAGTATAAATATGATTTAATAACTTACTCAGAGCCTTTTGAGTAATATTTTTATTTTGATGATAAATTTTATTTAAATTGTTAAGAATATTATTAATTAATAAAGGTATATCTTCCCTTCTTTGATTTAAATTTGGCAGAGGCAGAGGTAATACATGTATACGATAATATAAATCATGGCGGAACTTTTCTTTACTCACCATTTCATGCATGTCTTTATGCGTTGCACAAATAATTCTTACATCTATATTTTGCTCTTGTGTACTTCCTAAGGCTCTAACTGTTCTTTCCTGCAAAACTCTCAATAGTTTAGTCTGCATATTTAGAGGCAACTCTGCAATTTCATCTAAAAATAATGTGCCGTTATTTGCCTCTTCAAATAACCCTATTCTTGCTTGGTTAGCTCCTGTAAATGCTCCTTTTGCAACTCCAAAAAACTCGCTTTCCATTAAATTTTCAGGAATAGCACCGCAATTTACAGCAACAAATTTACCTTTACGCTTTGAGTGCAGATGTATGGCTTTAGCTACTCTTTCTTTACCTGAACCTGATTCTCCTGTAATCATTACCGGAGCAAAGCTTTGAGCATACTGCAAAATAGTATCTTTAACTTTCTGCATAATATTTGAACTGCCGATCAGCCAAGTATGAATATTATGTTCTGAATTTTTAGTGTTGTGCGGCTGATTAAATTCATTTTTGTCAATTTTATCTAGATTAGAATTCTTATCTAAAATTTCTGATATTCTGTTGCGCAAAGAATCTAACGGAACGGGCTTAATTAAATAATCAACTGCCCCTAATTTTAAAGCTTGAATTGCTGTTTCTGTACTTCCATATGCAGTCATCACAATGCTGGGAATACCAATTTTATAACAATGCTTAACAATTTCTGTACCTAAAGCATCCGGCAAACGCATGTCTGTTATTACAAGATTAATTTGTGAATTATCAGATTGAATATGAGCTATTCCCTTTTCAATAGTATCAGCTTCTAGTGCCTTATACCCCATTTTTATAATAGTAAGTACTAAAATTTCTCTTAAATCCGGCTCATCTTCTATGATTAAAATGCAAGGTGATAACATGTTTGCCTATATTTTAATTCTATATTCTATATTATAGGATAATTTTTAATAAACCTTAAACCTTATAAACTACATGTTTATATAATGCAAATAATTGAAATATAAGGGATTGAACAAGTAATTTGAAAAATAAACTGAATATTATCTAATACCAAAACTCTGGTCATTTCCGCGTATGCGGGAATCCATAGATACCTACATGACGCTCATTCTAACAGGCAGATTTATCCGGTAGCATGATTAATGATATCAAATTAGTTGCTCAATCCCAAACATAAAACTGCCGGCTATTTATTCTTAAGCACCCTAACCAAAAATTGGTGTTTCATATCATCATTATTTAGCATAATTATCTTCTCTAATAATTCTAGGAGTAATTTGTCTATCTTCAATTGTAACTGGCTGATAAATAACCCTTTTTTGCTCTTCATCGTAGCGTACTTCAACAAAACCAGTAGTTGGAAAGTCTTTTTGCATAGGGTGACCAATAAATCCGTAGTCTGTTAATATTCTACGTAAATCATTATGTCCTTCAAATAATAATCCGTATAAATCAAATGCTTCTCTTTCATACCAGTTTGCACTTGACCAAATTTTAGTTATTGAGGGTAAAATTGGATTATCTTCGTCAATAAAAACCTTAACCCGTAAACGTGAATTATGTTTTATCGATAATAAATGAGAGACAACGGCATATCTTTCACCTTCATAATTCGCATAGTGGGAATAATCAACTCCACATAAATCCATTAATTGCTCAAAGGATAATTCATCACGAAGCCATAACATGAATTCGCTATAATTTTTTAGCTTTACTATAGCAGTAGTTTCTTCTAGAGCATGGATTATTTTTAAGCTGAATTCTTCAATTTTAGATTCAAGCTGCTGATTTAAAAATTCTTGTGTATTCATTATATTATTGATTTTGATTTATTCTATAAAAATATTATTCATTGTCTTTTTTATTTGCGGTGATTACGTTATAAGCATCATTAAAGGAAGCAAATTTTACTCGGTCTTTGTGATTATTTGGACACGTAAGTCAATACAAGCAATTTTCTATCATTAAGATATTACGCGCTTCCAGTCCATCACCACAATTACTTTATCTATCCATGCAAAACAGCATATTTTACGATCAGGATTAGCTTTCATAGCATTCTTGAATATAAAATTAATTAAATTTCTGCATAACTAAAGTACCGTTTGTTCCGCCAAAACCAAATGAATTTTTAAGCGCAATATCAATTTTTGCATTTCTAGCTTGATTAGCGCAATAATCAAGAATGCATTCCGGATCTTGATTAAATATATTAATAGTTGGAGGAATAATTTGATTTTTAAGCGCTAAAGCAGTAAACACACTTTCTAAGCCGCCGGCACCGCCTAATAGATGCCCGGTCATTGACTTAGTAGAACTAATCACTACTTTTTTAGCATGTTCACCCAACAAGCCGCATACAGCTTTAGTTTCAGCAATATCGCCAAGCGGTGTAGATGTGCCGTGAGCATTAATATAATTAACTTGATCCGGATTAATGCCGGCATTATTTAATGCATTTTTCATACAGCGCATTGCTCCGCTTCCATCTTCTAATGGGGCTGTCATATGATATGCATCTGCACTTCGTCCATACCCAGTAATTTCACAATAAATTTTTGCACCACGTTTTTTGGCATGTTCTAATTCTTCCAACACTAAAACACCAGAACCTTCACCTAAAACAAAGCCGTCTCTATCTTTATCCCATGGTCTTGAAGCTGTACTAGGGTCATCATTGCGTATCGATAAAGCCCTCATATTTGAAAACCCGCCAACCCCTAGAGGAGATATAGTAGCTTCTGCACCTCCAGCTATCATTATATCTGCATCGCCATATTCAATCATACGTGCAGACTCGCCTATGCAATGCAAACCGGTAGTACAGGCGGTAACTATTGCAATATTTGGTCCAGCAAATCCATGCATAATTGATATATGCCCTGATATCATATTGATAATTGCTGCTGGTATTAAAAATGGAGATATTCGTCTAGCACCTTTAGTTAAGAAAGCTTCTTTGTTTTCTTCAATTACAGGTAAACCGCCGATACCAGAACCCACAATTACTCCAATACGCTCCGGATTAAATATTGGATTATTTATATCAACTCCTGCGTCTTTAATTGCCTGCACACTTGCAGCAATGCCGTAATGGATAAAGGTATCCATATGCCTAGCTTCTTTTGCTGTTATATATTCCTCAATATTGAAATTTTTTACTTCACCGGCAAAATGTACAGAAAAAGTAGAGTGGTCAAATCTAGTAATGTCTGCAATACCTGACTGCCCATTTATAATATTTTGCCATGAGATTTCTACATTATTACCAACTGGAGACACTGCTCCTAAACCTGTAACAACTATTCTACGACGACTCACATTACTCTCCTATTTCATTTATTTTATAAAATTAAATTTATGAGGAATTTTAGTATATAAACTTGGTTTTAATAATATCACAATTTTTACCTTTGCCCTGCCTTAAATCAAATTGAGATTGGCATGTAATATAATACAATAACGAATAAAAGCCAAAAGCCTACTTTTTAGAGATTATCCCTAATTCATAGGCTTTTAATTTAGAATAGAAAATCATGCGTTATATAACCAAACCAAATACAATTATGCATTAGCAGCTTGTTTTACATATTCTATTGCTTGAGCTACTGTTGTAATTTTTGCAGCATCTGCATCTGGAATTTCCATATCGAATGCATCTTCTAGTGCCATGACTAACTCTACTGTATCTAAAGAATCTGCACCTAAATCATCAACAAATGAAGATGTTAATTTTATTTCTGAAACATCTGCACCTAATTGTTCTGCTACAATTTCAAATACACGTTTTTCTATTTCTTCCACATTCATTGGAAACTCCTTTATGTTTTTAATAAAACTGCGATATTGTAACATGATTATATACTTGCCTCAATATACTTTTATTTAACTTAAATTTATGTGAGACACTGTTAAAAATATCTATTCCCCCAAGTAAGCTGCTCTTACCTTTGGATCATCTAGCATCACTTTAGCATCACCGCTCATAATCACATTTCCGCTATCCATCACATATCCACGACTAGCTGCCCTTAAAGCAGCAGAAGCATTTTGTTCAACCAATAAAATTGTAATGCCTCTATCTGATAACATTTTAATAAATTCAAATACCTTAGCAACCATAATTGGCGACAAACCCATAGAAGGCTCATCTAACAATAGCAATTTAGGCTGGCTCATATAGGCTCTGCCCATAGCAAGCATTTGTTGCTCACCCCCTGACATTGTGCCTGCCAATTGAGATGCTCTTTCTTTTAAACGCGGGAAAAAAGTAAAAACTTCTTCAATATCTCTTTGAATTTTATTTTTATCATTACGGATATACGCACCCATTTGTAAATTTTCTATAATAGTCATGCGGGCAAACACGCCCCGCCCTTCTGGAACCATAACTAAACCGCGTTTTAGTAATTCATGCGGTGCAACGCCTTTAATTGATGCACCCATATATTCAATCGTGCCGGAAGTAATAGATTGTATGCCGGTAACTGCTTTCATAGTTGTAGTTTTACCAGCACCATTTGAGCCGATTAATGCAACTAATTCACCTTGTCTGACTTCAAGATCTGCACCTTTGACTGCCTGAATGCCACCATATGCTACTTTAAGATTTTTAACTTTTAAAATAACTTGTTTATGAGCAGCATTTTGCTTTTTTTCATTACTATTATTACTCATAATATTCCTTTAGTGTCCGCCTGTTCCAAGATAAGCCTCTATAACTTCTGTATTCTTTTTAATATCTTCAGGCAAGCCTTGTGCAATCACTTTTCCATAATCTAATACTGTAATTTTGTCACATAAATTCATCATAAGTTTTACATCATGCTCAATTAACAATATAGTTTTTCCATCTGCCTGAATTTTTTCCAGCAATACTCTTAGTTCAGCTTTTTCTGTTGCATTCATACCAGCAGCAGGCTCGTCTAAGGCTAATAACAATGGGTTAGTTGCTAATGCTCTTGCAATTTCTAAACGTCTTTGATGACCGTAAGATAAGTTTTTAGATGTATAATCAGCATATTTTGCAATTCCGACATATTCTAATAATGCCATTGAATCTTCTTTAATACGCTGCTCTTCTTTTCTTGTATGTTTGTCTAATAGTATTGCACCTAGCAAATCAGCTTTAGTGCGTACATGCCTGCCCACCATTACATTTTCTAGTGCCGTCATTTTTCCAAATAAACGGATATTCTGAAATGTTCTTGCAATACCTGCCTGAGTTACTTCATGCACAGATTTAGGTTCATATTGTTTTCCATTTAATATAAAATTACCGGTATCTGGTACATATAATCCGGTAATAGTATTAAAAAATGTTGTTTTACCTGCACCATTTGGTCCAATCAAACCATAAATTTCCCCGTTTAATATTTCAATCCCTACATCAGTTAATGCTTGTAAACCACCAAAACGCTTATTCACCCCTTTAACTGATAATAAAACCTCTTCAACTTTTTGATTATCTTTTAACATAAATATTCCTGTGGTATTACTATGCTTTTACAGCTTTATCTTCATGTTTAGGGGCAGTCCATAATCCATCTGTCTTAAATAACATGACTAATAATAATGACAATCCAAAGAATAATTGTCTTGCTACTTCTGCTTCTAAAAATACATGCCCAAATATTGCCCGTTGAACCGGTTCTACTGTTGAACGCAAAAATTCCGGCATAACAGTTAAAACGATACCGCCTAGTATAACGCCCGGAATATGTCCAATACCGCCAATTACTACCATAGCTAAAATTACAATCGATTCCCATAATACAAAGGATTCTGGCGATACAAACTGCTGGAAACTAGCAAACATTGCACCAGATATACCCCCAAAAGATGCACCCAATGCAAATGCAGCTAATTTCATATTGCGGGTATTGATACCCATAGCTCTAGCTGCAATTTCATCTTCACGGATTGCTACCCAAGCACGTCCCATTCTAGAATTTTGAATTCTTCTGCAAATAATAACAATAATGACTGTTAAAATTACAAATAGATAATAATATAATAATTCAGATGTAAGTGTAAAACCAAATAACTTATGATTATGAGATAAATCAAAGCCAAAAATTGTAACTGGATCAATTCCTTTGATACCTTTTGGACCATTTGTAATATTGATTGGTCTATCTAAGTTATTCATAAAAATACGAATAATTTCACCAAAACCTAAAGTTACAATTGCTAAATAATCACCTTTTAGCTTTAAAGTTGGAGAACCTAATAATATACCAAAAAAAGCCGCTACGCCTCCAGCTATTGGAATAATCATCCATACAGATAAATGCAATCCATCTGGAAATAAAGATGCAATCAATGGAAACTGCTGGGTTAAGTGCGGAGATGATAATAGCCCTGATAAATAAGCACCTACTGCAAAAAATGCAATATAACCTAAATCTAATAAGCCGGCAAACCCGACGACAATGTTTAATCCCAATGCCAGCATTATATATAATAATGCCATATCAGCAATACGTACCCAATAGTTACCTATTCCGCCCAATAATACTGGTATTAGTATAATTCCAAGTGCCAAACCAATATATTTCATTTTATTATTCTGCTGCATGATATAAAATTCCTTTATTAAGCTTTAAGCTCTATCAGCTGTTCTTTGCCCCATAATTCCTGAAGGACGGAATACTAATACTAAAATAAGCACAATAAATGCAAATACATCTTGATAATTAGAACCAAACACCCCATTTGTTAAATCTCCAATATAACCTGCGCCTAAAGCTTCAATTAAACCCAACAGCAAACCGCCAACCATAGCACCTGCTAAATTACCAATTCCGCCCAATACTGCAGCTGTAAATGCCTTTAACCCCGGTATAAAGCCCATATAAAAATGCGCATTCCCGTAATTAGTTGCAATCATTAATCCGGCTAGAGCAGCTAAAGCACCACCTATCATAAATGTTATTGAGATTACAAAATTAGGATTCACGCCCATTAAACTGGATACTTTTGGATTTTCAGCAGTAGCCCTCATTGCTCTGCCCAATTTTGTTTTATTAACTAAAAATATTAATCCAATCATTACGATTAAAGATATAATAATTAAATATAATTCTTTACCTGTTATTGTGGCATTAGTACCTAAAAAATTCATAGGTTCTGTAGGAAGTAACTGCGGAAACTGCAATGGGCTTCGACCCCATATCATCATGCCTAAAGTTTGTAAAACTAGCGACATTGCAATAGCAGTAATTAAAGGAGCTAAACTATGAGAACCTTTTTTTCTTAAAGGTCTGTAAGCAATTCTTTCAATACTATAGCTAGTAATAGCACAAACTGCCATTGATGCTATAGCTGCTAGAGTTAAGGTAACCCCTGACGGAAGATGCATTTTTTGTAAGATATTAATAGCAGAAAGTGCGGTTAAAGCACCGACCATTAATACATCTCCATGTGCAAAATTGATAATGCCTAAAATACCATATACCATGGTATAACCTAGTGCAATCAATGCATACATGCTGCCTAATACTAACCCATTTAGTAATTGCTGGATAAATATATCCAAAGCGGACATAGAAAGCTCCTTAAAAATAAACTATTATCAAAATTTTTAGTTTAGCAAAATTCTTGTTTTTTGTTTATATTTATAAATTATAAGAGATAATATATTAGATATAAGAAAAGCTAGCACTTAATGCTAGCTTTTTAAGAATTACATCTTCACAACATCAAGAACTGTTTTCTTTTTGTCAGTGTAGTTGTATAAAGTAATAGAAGCTGTTTTCATATCGCCTTTTTGATCAAATGCGATGTCGCCGATAATACCTTTTAGATTTGTTTCAGGCATTTTTTCTAAAATCTTAGCTGAATCTGTAGAATTAGCACGTTTCATTGCATCTACGATAACATTAACAGAATCATAGGTGAATGGAGCATAAATTTGAATTTCTGTGCCAAAACGTTTTTTGTATTTATCAGCAAACTCAGTGCCTTTTTCCATTTTAGAAATGGCTAAACCAGCTTCTGAACAAACAATATTACCAACCGAATCACCAGCTAATTCTGATAATTTATCAGTACATATACCATCTCCGCCTACTAATTTAGATTTTAAGCCTAATTCTTTTGCTTGTTTAGCAAATGGACCACCTGTAGCATCCATACCGCCGTACATAATCACGTCTGGATTTTTACTTTTTAATTTAGTTAAAATCGCTTTAAAATCTGTTGCTTTATCGTTTGTTGCTTCACGGGCAACAATTGAAGCACCATTAGCTTTAGCTGTTTTCTCAAACTCATCTGCTAAACCTTTACCGTATGCTGTTGCATCATCTACAATAGCTATCGTTTTAGCCTGTAAAGTTTTTGTAGCATAATTAGCTAATGCCGGACCTTGCTGAGCATCAGTAGCTACAACACGGTACGTAGTTTTGAAACCTTGAGCTGTATACTCTGGGTTAGTAGAAGAAGGAGAAATCTGTACAATACCCGCTTTATTGTATATAGCAGATGCAGGAATAGAAACACCTGAATTCAAATGCCCAACTACACCAACTACTTTAGCATCAACTAATTTTTGAGCAACTGCCGTACCAGTTTTTGGATCACCTGCATCATCTTCTGCGACTAACTCTAAAGTAACTTTTTTACCGCCGATTTCTAAACCAGCAGCATTAATTTCTTCAACAGCTAAGCGGGCACCGTTTTCATTATCTTTTCCTAAATGTGCTATGCCGCCTGTCAATGGTCCAGCATGACCAATTTTAACTACTTCAGCTCCTGAAGCAGAAGCAACAGCAGTTGTAGCTGCTGCAGGTGTATTTTCAGATGTTTTCTCACCACAGCCTGCTAAAACCATAATTGCAGCTGCAACCGGTAAAAGCTTCATTAATTGTAAACGCATACGTTCTCCTTTCAACAAATCACTTCGCGTTCTATTAGCATAAAAGTGTCATTTTAAATGAATTTAAAAACTTTGCAAGCTTTTTGTAAGAAAAAATGATCAGGGTTTACCCTGAAATTTATAACTACAACTATAAGTAAATATTTTTATAGCCATAGCTATGTATCTTTGCTTGAGCTAATTTTTGAGCTTGTCCTGCATTTTTATCCATTTGAACAACCTAACAACAGCATATCAGAAAACAGATAAATTTGTATATAATCTTAGTTTTTCTAATGCTCTAATACCACTATATGAATTTCCCAATTCATCTAACCCCGGACTCCACACACATACACTTAACATATTCGGCACTATAGCCAGTATTCCCCCGCCAACGCCGGTTTTTAGCGGCCACCCTATGCGGTATGCTAAATCACCAGCTGCATCATAAGCACCACAGGTAAGCATAATTGCATTTAGCCGTTTTGTGGAGTCATCATCTATAATATATTCCTTTGTTGCAGGAATACAACCGTGATTGGCTAAATATAATCCTGCCTTTGCCATATCAATGCAACTCATTTGAATGGCACAATGAGTACAATATGTTTTCACGACTTGGCTTGGATCATTTTCTAAATTTCCAAAACTTTTTATTAAATGTGCTATAGATAAATTTCTGTGGGCATGTAAAAGCTCTGATTTTGCAACTTTCATGTTGTAATCAATTTCAGAATTTTGGGCTAATTTACGTACTAGCTGTAATACTGAAAATTCCGGCTGTACAAAACGGCTGCATAATACATCTGTAATAACTATTGCGCCTGCATTGATAAATGGATTTCTTGGAATTCCTTTTTCATACTCTAATTGAACAAGAGAATTAAAAGCATTGCCGGATGGTTCTTTTCTAACCCTTAACCATAGGGCTTTTTCCATTCTTTGAAAAGCTAAAGTTAAGGCAAATACTTTTGAAATACTTTGAATAGAAAATGGCACATTAGCTTGCCCAGCACTATATATTTTACCATCTGCAGTTGCTATAGCTATGCCTAACTGATGCTGATTTATATTTGCAAGTTCCGGTATATAATCTGCCGGTTTTCCATGGTGCAAATCATCTTTTAATTCATTGTAGATTTGTGCAGTAATTTCCGGATATAAATTTTGCATTTACTTATATTTAATTATTTGCTTAAAGTATTATTTTATTTTTTTAGAACATAATATGCAAATATATGTTTTATTACTATATTCTTATTTGTAAAAGTTAACATAAAAAATTATAAGAGTAAATTTAAATTATTTTTCAATTGTTCTGCTCAAATCTATAATTGCAGCTAACTATTTTTGACTATCATTGTACAAATACAATTCAGAGGTAATTTTATTTCTGCATCGAGTATGCACTGATCTTATTGCTAAAGGGACAAATGGTATTCCAATTGTGCTATATGCTAGCCCAATAGCTAAAAGACCATGGCTTTTGCCTTTATCAAAACTAATTTGCCTTTTCATCAATGATTGTAATTGTTTTTGTCCTGTCAGCAAAATATTTTCTTTTTTCTCTTGACTAAACTGACCCAATGAATCTGGATTTAGATTTAATAAAATAAAAGAACATAAATTTGGTTTTGTAATCAAATCACCGTAAGATGACTGTCCAATACTTTTTTCTATTATAGAAGAATTATTTTGTAAATTACTCTGACTTTGTGTATCTGTTCTACCTTGTTCTTCGTAAAAAGCACGTTTTTCAATTTTTAATTCCTTATATACAGCTGCTATAAGGTGGTGAATAATGTCATTTAATATTGGGGTTTTTGCATCATATGCATTATTAAATAATCTATTTGAATGCGTGGTGGGTGTTTTCGTCGGATTTAGAAAAACAAATTTTGAGACAGCATATAATCTGTCTAGTGCATTATGTAATTGTAATTTAGATTTTGCTGCGGCACTTTCCGAACGAATTCTTCTAATTTTATTAAACATATTTTTAAATTTGTGATTTATATTCTTAAATAATATATTATTTATTTAAAAAAATAAATCAGGTATAACCCTAAAATATGCATCAAGTAACTTTACCTGTTCTAATGAAACATTATCTGCATCTAAAAATCCCCTACATAAACGCAGATATTAGAGTTTGGAACATGATATTATTTTTAAGTACGTATAGTAACTTTATTATTTATCCATGATAACTGACTTAATATCACCATCTTCACATATAGCCTTCCTGACATCATGTCCACAGCTATATTTCACCTTTATAAATCCATAATCCAAATTTCCTTCTGTAGTTAAATTACGCAGATTTTCTAAATTTTCACCCTGTAGTTCAACTTGAGATAGTGGAAATTTCTTATCTATATCTAATACTCCGTCGCATCCGGGCATAATGCATGATAACTGCATACTGGTATCCTTATAGTTAATTACTTTTCAATGACATATTTAATGATTATGATTATAAGCCCTTTGGTAGCGGAAATGTCATATTTTCCGATATGCCGTCCATTAAGCGCACTTGCTTTATACCATATTCTTTAATTTTAGAAATAATGGATTGTGCTAATTCTTCAGGGGCTGAAGCACCAGCTGTTATGCCAATTCTTTTTTTGCCGGCAAACCATTCTTTTTTAATCTGGTTTGGATTATCTACCATGTAAGCATCTAAATTGTTAATTTTAGCTATTTCCAATAAGCGGCTTGAATTTGAGCTATTTTTACTGCCTACAACTATTACTATATCAACTTTTGGAAGCATAATTTTTACAGCATCTTGTCTATTTTGTGTTGCATAACAAATATCTTGTTTTTTAGGTTCTATTATGTTAGAAAACTTTTCTTTTAAAGCTTGAATTATATTTCTTGTTTCATCAACAGACAAAGTTGTTTGAGTTACGTAAGCTAATCTAGTATCTGATGAAAAATTTAAATTATTTACATCTTGTATATTTTGTATTAGCGTGATTTGATGCTTATCTGCTTGTCCCATAGTTCCTTCAACTTCAGGGTGACCTTTGTGTCCAATCATTAAAATATGGCATTTTTGCTGTACCATTTTGTTTACCTCTACATGCACTTTAGTTACAAGAGGACATGTTGCATCAAATAAATTTAAGCTTCTTTTTTCAGCCTCTTCTCGGACTGATTTAGAAACACCATGGGCAGAAAATATTAGAGTTGCTCCTGCAGGAACTTCATCTAAATCTTCTATAAAGACCACACCTTTTTTTACTAAATCATCTACTACATATCTGTTATGGACAATTTCATGTCTTACATAAATTGGAGCGCCAAACTTTATTAATGCGCGCTCTACTATTTCAATTGCTCTATCAACCCCTGCACAAAATCCTCTGGGTTGAGCTAATAATACATAGGGCTCATTTAAAATATCATCTTCATTATAATTGTTATTTTCTGATACTGATTGATTACTTATACGTGGCATAATATAAAAAATTTAAATATATATTTGTTATTATAACAAATAATAAATGCATAGTAAGTCTTACTAAAAATTTTAGATGTTAAACCTAGATAGTCAGAAAGATTATTGCCAGCATTCTCTTTATTCGATTTAATCCAGAGCCTAGCTATGTAGCGAGTCCCAAGTACTATATAGCCTGCTTCTGATGAATCAATTACAATACCATTTTTTCTCATCATTGTGGTTGTATAATCTGATGTTTCAGTAGAATGAGATAAACTTTTGCTTTCAAAATAAGCTATTACTTTTTGAGTTATATCAGGGATCATATGTCTATCTGCACATGCCTTTATAGTTTATTTTTCAAATTACTTGTTCAATCCCTGTTAGAGGCTATTTACGATCTATATATCCTTAGTTAATAATCTATAAAAATATGCCTATTTTTTTATCTATACATATTTAATTCTCTTATATTTTACAGGTATGCTATAATCTAAAATTAGCATTTTAAATATAATTGGGATATGTTATTAAGTCAGCAGAAAGAACTTAGCCTTTGCATATTAAATTCTTTAAGTGAATTAGGTTTTAATATTAGACTAGAAGAAATTAATCTAGAAGCGCCTAAACATGCAGATTATGGAGATGTATCTTGTAATATAGCCATGAAACTGGCTAGCAATAAATCTATTCCAAAACAAAATCCGCGGATAATAGCCCAAAATATAATTGATATTCTTACACAAAATAATAACATTAATCATCTAATTTATAAATTTGAAATTGCAGGTCCGGGTTTTATTAATTTTTTTCTAAATTTAAAAGCAAAAACTCAAGTTATTAAAGAAATTTTACTGAATAAAGATAATTTTGGTCATAATGACAGCCAAAAAAATAAAAAAATAATGATTGAATTTGTTTCAGCAAATCCAACTGGTCCGCTCCATGTAGGTCATGGAAGACAAGCCGCATTGGGAGACTGCCTTAGCTCTCTTTTAAAAACTCAAGGCTATCAAGTATATAAAGAATTTTATTATAATGATGCCGGAGTACAAATTGAAAATTTAGCTAAATCTGTTTATATGAGGGCTAAAGGGTATACTCCAAATAGCCCGGAATGGTCAGACACAGCATATAATGGGGAATATATCCAAGATATTGCGCAATCTTTTGTTAATAAAGAAACTGTTATTAACGATGAAATTGTCTCAATTACCGCAAGCGGAGACATTGAAAATTTGTTTGATATTAAAAAATTTGCCGTTGCATATCTTAGAAGAGAACAAGATATAGATTTAAAAGCTTTTGGTGTAATCTTTGATAATTATTATTTAGAATCATCGTTGTATAGTGAAGGAAAAGTAAATGATGTTGTACATAGTTTAATCAGCAAAGGAAAAACCTACATACAAAATAATGAACAAAAAGGCGATGCATTATACTTAAAAACTACAGAATATGGTGATGATAAAGATCGTGTTATGAGAAAAAGCGACAATAGCTATACATATTTTGTGCCTGACATAGCCTATCATGTTACAAAATTTAACCGCGGGTTTGAAAAAGTTATTAATATTCAAGGCTTTGATCATCATGGTACTATATCCCGCGTGAGGGCAGGTTTGCAGGCATTGGAAATAAATATACCCCTTGACTACCCAAGTTATATATTACACAAAATGGTAACGGTATTAAAAAATGGTCAGGAAGTTAAAATTAGTAAGAGAGCTGGTTCTTATGTAACGCTAAGAGATTTAATAGAGTGGAGCGGTCAGGAACAAGATAAAATTAATCTGCAAAAAGGCAAAGATGCTGTGCGCTTTTTTCTAATATCACGCAAAGCAGATACAGAATTTGTTTTTGATATTGATACGGCATTAAAGCAAAATGAGGAAAATCCGGTATATTATATTCAATATGCACATGCTAGAATTAATTCGATATTAAATCAAAGTTCTGAAAATGGTACTAATATAGAAAATCTACTTGAAAAAGAACAAACAAATAATGTACTATCTTTGTTGGACAGCACATATGAAACTAACTTATTAAATAAGCTCTCTTGGTATCCATATATATTAAAACAATCTAGTGATGATATGGCTCCTCATAACATAGCATTTTATCTGAGAGATTTAGCTAGTTTATTTCACAGCTTTTATAGTCATTGTAAGGTGCTGGTTGATAATGAACAACAAAAATATGCACGTTTATTGTTGTTAAAAGCGACTAAACAAGTTATTGCCAATGGTTTAAATTTATTAGGCGTTTCTGCACCGGGAAAAATGTAAAAAGGAAAATTCATGAACACAACAACAAATAAAGGTCATGTTTTATTAGGCTTAATACTAGGCTTAATGGTCGCTGTATTTGCTGCTCTAATTGCATTTATGTTAATGACAAAAAATGCCAGTCCGATTAATGAAAATGCTAAAACAAATTCACAAGAAAATGCTAATTCAGCTAATCCGCAAAGTGCAGATCCAAATAAATCATTGTACAGCAAAGTTCCTCTTAATGCTGTAGACGATAAAAAAACACTGCCTTTAGAAAGTAATAATATAGAAAACAGCAACCCCAAAGCAAATAAAAGCAGCGAAGAGGTTATGCAGGATATTATTAATAACGGCATAGCTCAAACTGAACAAATTAAGAAAAAGAAAAAAGAATTACCTGAATATATTGATGAGTTTGGGGAAAGAAAAATTGGAACGCCAACTGAAAATTCAATTAGTGTTAATAATAGAAATCCAGATGAGCATTCTAAAAAACCAAAGCATGAAATTAATCCGAATACAGAGACAGACCCTATAAAAAGCTTACTTGGTAATAGTAAAGATAAAGCCAAAGAAGATAAAAAGGTTATTAAGACTAAAGTAGAAAAAACTGGGGTATTTTATGTGCAGGTTGGCTCATTTAAAAGTGATGATCAAGCAGATAGACAAAAAGCTACATTGCTGATGCAAGGATTACATGCAAATGTAGTTGAGGCTGAAAGAGAAGGCAGTACAGTTTACAGAGTGAGAATGGGACCATTTTACAGCAAAAAAGAAACTGATGAAATTGAGAAAAAGCTCTCTCATGAAGCTATACCATATAAAGTAATAAAAACAGAAGATTAATTAACTGTATTTCAATTTGCGGGTTTGCTGTTTTGAAATTACTCCTAAATGTATTTATATACATAGCTATAATTGCTGTAATTTCTCATGATGCCTTGCTGCAAAATGAACTACTATTAGTAAATTTATGACTATATTTAAAATGATTAGCTATTGATTAATATATGCAAAAACTACTTAATGCCCCCATAAAAATAGAAGATATAAAATATTCAACCCCAAATAATAAAAATCTAATATCTAAAATATCTGATTCTAATCATTCTATAAAACTCCAAGCTTTACCGCCTCTAAGTGTTTATATTCATATACCATGGTGTGAAAAAAAATGTCCGTATTGCGATTTTAATTCTCATGAAATTAAAAATCAAAAACATATTGATAAAGAATTAGAAAAAAATTATATTCAAGCACTTGAGAATGATATAGTATCATCTTTACCCTTAATTTGGGGTAGAAGTATACATACAGTATTTATTGGCGGCGGTACTCCAAGCTTAATATCAAGTCAAGGTATGGATAAAATCATGCAGATTTTATTCACTCTTTTACCCATGCATACATGCTGTGAGGTGACTATAGAAGCTAATCCAAGCAGTGCTGAAGCACAAAAATTTAATGCTTTTAGAAAATCTGGAATTAATAGAATTTCATTAGGTATTCAAAGTTTTAATGACCAGCATTTAAAAGAATTAGGTAGAGTTCACAACGGCACTCAAGCAGTTAAAGCGATAGAATATGCACATCAAGCATTTGATAATATTAATTTAGATATAATTTTTGCATTACCGCATCAAACATTAGAGCAATGCTATGAAGATATTAGTAGAGCTGCCAGTTTTGATACATCACATTTATCTTGCTATCATTTAACCCTAGAACCAAATACATATTTTGCGAAGTATCCACCTAAGATCCCAGATGAAGATATAGCATATGAAATGCAGGACTTAATTATTAAAGAATTATCTCATAATGGATTTGAAAGATATGAAATATCAGCCTATGCTAAAGAAAAAAATAAACAAAGCAGGCATAATTTAAATTATTGGCAATTTGGTGATTATATTGGTATTGGTGCAGGCGCACATGGTAAAATTAGTTTTCCGGATAAAACCATCAGATATGTAAAACATAAACACCCTACCGCATATATAACAAATGCATTGAATTTAAATGATGCTATGAATAATAAACATGTTATTTCTAAAAATGATATATTAACTGATGATTTGCCTTTTGAATTTATGTTAGGTGCATTAAGATTAATTAATGGAGTAAAAATACATGATTTTATTGAAAAAACTGGCTTAGGTTATCATTATGTTTCTGATAATATTGAAATTGCGCAACATAAAGGCTTAATTGAAAAGTCTGAAAATTATATAAAAGCAACATCAATGGGAATAGACTTTTTAAATGATTTACAAATGCTTTTTTTAAGATAATTTTTTTTAAATATGAACTACTAATTAATATACTACACTAAATATTGAATAATTAAATTGTAAAAAGGAAAATATATGGCAACCACCACTAAAACATCAACAGAGTATCGTCAAGGAAAATATGTAGATTTAGTCACTGGTCAAATTTGTCAAGGTCAAATCCCCGTACCAGAAACTGAAACAGTTACTATTCCAGAAAATACAACCCAGCCTGGCGTACAAAAACCAGAAAAAGAAGGTTTATAAAATTAATATTAATTAACTAAAATTATCCAGCCTTGCGCTGGTTTTTTTATATTTATATAATTAAATGGAACAATAATAGATTTAAATATACATATAATAAAGATGTTCTAAATAAAAAATATTTAGAACTCAATTATTCAACTAACAAAGGAATTATTATGCTAGATAAAATAATAGGAGCTATACTACCAAAACCGCCGCCTCCTCCACCGCCTCCTCCACCGCCACCGCCGAAAAAAGATTCTGGTTTAGGCGGCGGTCCTGATAATAAATTGTAATAATGCCGTATAATCTAAATCTTATCGCACCATCTGGTTATTCGCCGGCTTGTAAAATAGAGCAAGCCGCAAAAATTTGGAAATCTATGAGTAATCTCATAGATGATTTGCAAGTGGGAAAAATAAAGCAGAGAATAAACTTAAGATTTGGGGGCAATGAGTTAGAAAGGCAAAGTGATTTATATTTAGACAGCTTTTCAAATTTACATCTAAAGGAAAATATAAATATTGCTATGCCTATTAGAGGCGGTTATGGTTTAAGCAGAATTATTGATAAAGTAAACTGGAGTAAAATTGCTGATATTATTAATAATAATAATATTAAAGTTGTGGGGCATAGCGATTTTACTTTATTTCATCTTGCTGTGTATAAATTCACTAAAACTATAACTTATGCTGGTCCGATGTTTACAAGTGATTTCTGCGTTGATAACATTAATGAACTAGACAGTTTCATGCTGGATTCATTCAATAAAGTCTTAAATTTAGAGGCTATTTCATATGATATACTTCCCCATTCATTAAATAAAGATAATCATAGCGAAGGCATTCTATGGGGCGGAAATTTAACTATGATATGCACATTGGTCGGCAGTGAATATATGCCGGATATTAGTGAAGGTATCTTATTTATAGAAGATATAAACGAACCGCCCTACCGCATAGAACGCTCGTTACATCAATTATACCATAGCGGAATTCTGCAAAAACAATCTGCTTTAATTTTTGGTAATTTTAGCTCTTATAAAACTACAGAGTATGATAATGGTTATTCATTGCAACATGTAGTTGATTATTGGCAGCATAAATTATCACCGTTTAACGTAAAAATCTTTACTAATCTTGCCTTTGGTCATTGCAAAACTAAAGCTACATTGCCTATAGGTAAAATCTGCAAGATTATCAATAACCAGCTTTTAATCTAAAATAATTTAGATTTAACTTTGATTTTTTAATTATATAATTTAATTCTAGGGTCTAGCCAGCTTAAAAATATATCACTCATTACTCTAGTTAATAAACCAATTAAGGTAAATATATATAAACTACCTAATACTAATGGGTAATCTCTTCTCATAATTGATTCATAAGATAGTAAACCCAATCCATCTAAGCTAAATAAATTTTCGATTAATAAAGAACCGGCAAATAAACTTGCAATAAAAGCTGCAGGCATGCTGCTTACAATCGGTAATAATGCATTTTTTAAGATATGTTTATAAAAAATATAATTTTGTTTTAAACCTTTAGCTTTTAATACCATTACATAATGTTTATTCATTTCATCTAAAAATCCATTTTTAGTAAACTGAGTTAAAATTATTAACTCACTTAATAACATAGAAGTAATTGGTAATACCATATGCCAAAGGTAATCACATATTTTTTGCCATATAGTTAAATTTTCAAAATTAGCAGAAATAATTCCGCGTAAGGGAAATACTTGCCAAAAATTTCCGCCGGCAAATAATACAAGCAATACTACGCCCAAAGCAAAGCTAGGCAAAGCATGCATAGCTAATAATATAAATGTAGATGATTTATCTATAAATGTTCCATTTTTTTTGGCTTGATAAATACCTAATGGAATACAGATAACATAAGATAAGAAAAACGCCCAAATACCTAAACTAACAGATACAGGCAGTTTATTAATAACTAATTTTAAAACACTTTGGTGGTGAAAGTAGCTTTGACCTAAATCAAATTTAGCAAATTGGGAAATGGTATGAAAATATCGATACAAAATTGGTTTATCAAATCCATACATTTGTTTTATTTGCTGAATTTGTTCATTGTCCATACCTCGGCTGAAATTCATACCAAAACTTGCAGCCTGCGAACCACCAGATTCGCTGCTTTGCTGCTTGAGGCTACTGATAAATTGTTCAACCGGACCACCCGGCACAATTTGAATAATTATAAATGTTATGGTTAAAATACCAATTAACGTAGGAATTATTAGTAATAATCTTTTTAGAATATAATTCAGCATTCTATAAGTAAGCTTTTTAAGTACAACAACATGACAAGATACGATAGCTATTATAAACCTAAACTGGATAAGGAACAAGATAAGCATAGCAAAAATAAAGCTACATCCAGCTATAAGTTAACCATAGCCGCCGCATAAGCATCTATCCGGATTCCCACCTGCATGGGAACGATATTCTTCATATGCATAAATAAATCTGCAATTGTATAAAGCACGCCTAAACATTCATAAACAGTTACTGACTGCTTCAACATTCTTATCCAGAATTTGCGTTACTATACAACTTCATCTGGCGGAGCTAATGGTAATAATATACTAAATTGACATCCGTGGCCATACTCGCTTGTGCATGAAATTTTACCATTATGTTTATCTACTACTACCTTAACAAAAGATAAACCCAGCCCAATTCCTTCTACATGTTTAGTTTCTTCAAAACGGACAAATCTTTCAAATAATTTTTTCTGATTTTCCTTACTAATTCCTGGACCTTCATCAATAAAATCAACTACAGCAAAATTATCTCTAATAGACATTTTTACCCACACCTGACGATTTTCAAATGTATATTTAATCGCATTACTTAATAAATTAGTTATACATCTGGATAATAATAATCTATCGCCTAATACATAGGCATCATCAATTAATTCTTGTTTGATTTTAATATTTTTTTGTTTAGCTAAAGACCACATATCATCTGCAGAATCCATGACTAAATTGCTCATACTTACATATTCATTATTATAGACTTGAGCTTCTGCTTTTGCTAATTGTACAAATTCTTCAGCCAATGTAAGGGTGCGGTAGGCATGCGATTCAATTTTTTTTAATAAAATTTCTTCTGATGATTTATAATCTTTATTTTTTCTATGTAATTCAATGCTGGCTATAATTGAAGACTGCGGAGAACGCATATCATGCGATAAGAAGCGCATCATTTCATCTCTCTGCTGTTCCATATGCTTTTTCTCAGTTAAGTCTTGGATTGTGCATAACCAGCTTATCATTTTACCAATATGGTTATTACTTGGTATTATCCTTAGTAAGCCATATTTGAATTTACCCGTATCAATTTTAAGTTCAATACCTTTTTGCCATTGTTCCGGATTATTATATGCCTGCTCAAAAATATCCTGCCAAACTAGTTTAGGCTGCAGTAAGTCTTGTGCTGACATAGTGCTTAATAATAAGGTCATATTATTATTCTTTACTGATAAGTGATTTAACCAAGTTTCAGCTGCTTGATTATTAAGAATAATATTACCTTTTAAATCTGTTACAATAATTACGTCCGGCATTGCATTAATATTATTGTCAATAAATTGACGCATATTTTCATTATTTGCAATTGCTGTTCTTAATTGAGATATTCTTCTGTCAAATGTATCCTGCTTAAACCAAGGCTTAGCACTGCTATTATTTAATGACTGCATAAGGTTTAAAGAAGAAGTTTTTATCATACTAAGTTCTCCATCAATAAACCTCGTCATGGTAACCATTTTATAATGAATCCACATTGGATAAGCAGCTAAAATACCAATTATGCTTGGAAGAGGTGAAAACCACCAATTATAATAAAAACATAAAACATTAATTGTGATTAAAAATGAAATTAACAAAAAATTTAAGGCAACTGCAATTTTCGGCATGCATAACCAAATAATTAATATGCTAGATATAATTGATACCACAGCGATTAGATACTGCCATATAGTATCTACTTTATAAATTGTTGTATGGTCTAAAAATCCCTGTAAAGCTTGAGCATGGATATCAACTGAATTCATCAATCCGTATGGGGTATTATATTTCTGCACATATTGAGTATTCTGCCCAATAATAATATATTTACCTGTTATTTGAAACGGATCTACTTGATTTTTTAATACATCAATATAACTAATTTTATGATAATTTGATGAATTATATGGTATAAATATTTGTTTTTTACTATAAATATCATCAATTAATTTTGTATCAACTACCGTGCTTTTTTGATAAGCATTGAATACTGCGTATAAAGATGAACTGCTGTCAGATGAGGATATATTTTTATAGTTTAGATCTTTTTGAATATCGATTGAACGAACTCTGCTGTCGCCGTCAAAATTTAATATAAAATGCCCACTGTCATTAAGCAGTTTTTCTGTATAAGTTGTTGATTGATAATATTTATCTAATAAATCTAAATTTGCTTCATGAGTAAAGCTTACCGGCAAATATAAATTTTTTATTGAGGTAATTGATTTTAATACACTTTCTTTTTGTAAATCTAATTTAAAAGTTTCATCAATTATTACTGCGTTAGGGGATAAATAAAATAATTTTTGAATAAATTTTGCATTTATATCATTTGAAGGCAAATTTCCAAGATGCTTTAAAGTCTTATCATCCACTTCAATAATTGTAATGTCAGAACTTGCTGGATTATGTTTTACCACCAACAACTGATCATAAATCATAAAAGACACGCGGTCAGTTAACTTGGTATAAATTAATAAGCTGATACAGCAAATTAAAATAAGCGCAATTTTTACTACTATTTTAAAACTTGAAGAATGAGATATTCGCATATAAATTAATTCCTAATCTAATATATTTTTATCATAAATTTAGTTAATTTAAAAAAACTAAATACGTTTAATAATTAATTACCTAAATATAAAATTATTTAATATTATCACTTATTTTTAGAGAAAGAAATATTAGATGAAATACTAGTATGCAGTTAATCTATTTATCAGTTTGTCTAATTATATTCTTTATCTTTATCATCTTCACCTGGTTCAAATCTCTCAAGACGATAGCCATAACTATAAACAGTAGCTAATTTAAATCCATTTTCAATTCTAAGCTCCAGCTTATTACGTATTCTTGATATGTGGGTATCCATAGTGCGGGTTGGTATATCACTTTCTTTACCCCAAACGCTTTCCAAAATATGAGAGCGTGATAGCGGTCGCGAAAGATGCCTGAATAATAATAAAGCTAAGTCAAATTCTTTGTGCGTTAGTTCAATTTCATTTTCATGAAAAAATATTTTTTTCTCTTTTAAATTAAATGTATAATCAAAGTGTTTTTCTTTTTCTGCTAAATTTATCGGGTATACCCTTCTTAAAACAGCATTTACACGGGCTAATAATTCAATTTTGCGGGCCGGCTTAAAAATATAATCATCTGCACCTGCATTTAAACCTGCGACAATGTCTTCTTCTCTAGTTCTATTTGTCATAAAAATAACAGGGACTGAAGTTTCTATATGGCGTCTTACCCAAGCTAGTACTTCCGGACCTGACATATCTGGTATATTCCAGTCTAAAACTAATAAATCAAAGGTATCTTTGCGCAAGCGTTCAATTAAACTTTTGCTTAAATTAAACTCGTGACACAAATGCCCTGCTTCTTCAAGAACCTCTTTTACCCATTTGGTCTGGGTTGGGTCGTCATCTAATAATGCTATCCGCATATAAATCCTTGTTTATATATTGTATAAGTAATTAGCAATTAAATATCACTAAAAAAATTATATTATCTGATAAAGAATTAACACAAAACACTCATCATATTTCAATATAAGATAAATTATATTTAAATCATAGAATTTATGAGTAACTCTATGAATATTCAACCTATTTACGACAAATATTAAGCATTTGATAAGATTTTTGATAAAATTCCATCAAGTATATCTAATGAGTCATATTTTATTATTATGCTGCCTTTACCAGATTGTATACCTGACTTTGTACGGGGTTTTATAGAAACATATGTACCCAAAGCCTGTTCTAAATTATTCTGCAAATTTTCTAAATCTTTATCTTTATATATTTCTTTTTCTTTTGTATTATCTTTTATTTTATCCTGCTTTTGAGTATAAAAATTTGAATTTAATTTTATATAATTTTCTATTTCTCTAACACTAAGATTTTTATTAATTATCATATTTGCTAAAACAATTTGCTGTGCATTATCTTGTGATAATAAAGCCCTTGCATGCCCCATATCAATTTGTTTGTTATTAAGCATTTCCTGAACCGGCAGAGACAAATTTAACAAACGCAGTAAATTGGTAATATGGCTTCTTGATTTACTGACCTGCTCTGCAATTTGCTCATGTGTTAAGTTAAATTCTTCTTTGAGGCGGCTGAATGCATTTGCTTCTTCAATTGAAGTAAGTTCTGCTCTTTGTATATTTTCTATAATAGATATTAATATTTGTTCTCTTTGAGATAAATTTTTAACTATAGCCGGTATTGAATCTAAACCAGCTATTTTAGCTGCTCTCCACCTTCTTTCGCCGGCGATTATTTGATATTTTTGTTGTGTATCCAGCCACTTTACCACTATAGGCTGCAAAATACCTTGGCTTTTAATACTAAGTGCTAATTCTTCTATACTCTCATGACTAAAATTTTTACGCGGCTGATTTGGGTTACTGATAATACTAGCGCATAGAATATTTACGAATTTATCTAATTCAGATTTATCATCATGATGAATACTTTTTTCATCTTTTTTTAAAATAGAATTTAAGTTATTATCTTGATCAAAATCAAATGAATCTATACCTGATAATAAAGCACCTAGACCTTTTCCTAATCCCTTGGCTGTTTTTGTTTTTTGATTATTTTTATCTGAATTAGCTGACTTTATTTCACTGCTCTGCTCTTTATTTAAATTTTTAGGCATATTGATATAGGTATGAATTTATGTACTTTAAGCCTAAGCTAAATTATATAACTTATTTGGCTTTAAGGCGTTTTACAATTTCTTGAGCTAACTGCATATAGGCTTTTGAACCTTTTGCAGCTTTATCAAAAAATATAGCCGGCATTCCATGCGATGGTGCTTCTGCCAATCTAACGTTTCTAGGAATTACTGTCTCAAGCAATTGTTTATTAAGATGAGTAGTTAATTCATTTGATACCTGCTGCTGCAGTGTGGTTCTAGTATCAAACATTACTCTTACTACGTTAACACTTAGTTTTGCATGGTATTTTTTAGCCAGCTGGCTAATTGTGCCTAACAAATCACTTAGACCTTCTAACGCAAAATATTCACATTGCACAGGTATAACCACAGATTGAGCAGAAAGTAAGCCATTTAATGTTACTATAGAAAGAGACGGCGGGCAATCAATAATAATATATTGATATTTATTTTCAGGCAGTTCAGCTAACGCTTTCTGCAATCTATATTCACGTTGCTCTAAATCCAGTAATTCTATTTCAGCACCGGCTAATTCTCTGTTGCTGGATAAAACATCGTAATTATATTTTGTGGTTTTTAATGCTTCTAGAATTGTTTTTTCACCAATTAAAACATCATAAGTACCGTAATCAATTTTATTTTTATCAATACCGCTGCTTGTAGTGCTGTTGCCTTGAGGATCTAAATCTATTAATAATACTTTTTTCTTGTTATAAGCAAGACTAGCCGCTACATTGATTGCTGTTGTAGTTTTTCCTACTCCGCCTTTTTGATTTGCAATGGTAATTATTTGAGCCATAACATTCTCTTTACTCTTTTAATATGTAGTAAGTCGATTAATTATACTGGAATTTCTATTTAGGTGCAAAAATTCAATTGCAGTTTAACTTTTATACATCAAAGCAAAATAATGTTAGAATTATACTTCTTATTTTTTAATTAATTTATAAAAATAATATATGAGAATAATTACATTAGATAATTTTACAATTTATAAAAATCCGCCACAAATACAAGGTTTAAACCAAGCTAAAAAACCAATATATAGTTCATTAATAGAAACACCGTCTGAATTTAACCAAACAACATTTGCATTAAGCACAGAACCCATAATGGATAGCATTATTTCTAATAGCTTAGATTTAGTTTATCCATTGGCAGCAAATACTTGGGAGTGTCCTCATAAATTTGGGCTAATCGTACATTCAACAGATGTAGAATTAAATGCCAATTTTTTTGAAAATACTCTATTAGAATTATTTAATAATCAGCATCAGCAAAATATTCAAAATAATTTACCACAGCTGCGTTGGATTAGACAAATTTATACTGGATTACACGATATTGGTAAAGCATATAGGGCTTATCAAATTCAAGATGAGCTTCTTCAAAAAAATAATGGTAAAAATTCCAAAGCTAAAAATAAAGAATTAGAATTAATTGCAACTCAAATTATTATGTTTAAAAATATGTTTGGACAAGATTTAAACATAACTGAAAAGCTGGATGATTTTATTCAGAAAACGCCAGATTGCATAATCAATAAACAAGGTACTCCGGAAGAAAAAAGTGAACGATATCAAGGCATTTTAGAAGAATTTGCTAAATTAGATAAAGAATGCAGGCAAGAAATAGGTGTTAAGCTTAATAATTTAAAATTACAAAATCCGCAGGATGTAAATCTATTTAATTTAATAACTATTCTTTTAGAAGATGTCATGGGCAATCATATTGTAGAATATGTTATATCTAATAATGATAAAGACAAAAAAAACATTCTAAAAAAATTACAAAATACTTTAGACAAGCAGTTTCATCAAGCAAAAAAATTATATCCTAAAATTACCAAAGAACAATTAGTATTTTTAAGAATTTCAAATTTTGTAAGCGATATTTCATATTATGTAAATTTGTATGTTATGTATTTTGATGATAAAAAACAGCTTTTGCATGAATTTAGTGAATTATTAAAGATATTAGCACGAGATACGGACATAGATAAAATAGAAAGTCTACCAAAACCGTGTGCAAAGATATATGTTCAAGATGAAAATAGCGGCAATAAAAATATTTTAAACATACCAGTAAAACATGATTTCTGGTTATCAACTGAATACGGCGGTAATCTGTGGTCAACTTCTCTGCTGCATGCCGAAAGTGTAATTAGCGGATTATCTTATTTTATAGATGTCAAACACTTAACGGAACAATTAAAAGAGTTACATCAAGAAGCTCAATCTAGAGTTTTCAAAATAGGCTATCAAGAAAATAAAGCATTAATGGATATAATTACTTCCCAAAATCAAAAATTTAATAATAGTGTACATAATCCAAATATACAAGAAATTATGGCGCATATGGCGTCTGCAGATATATTAAATAATTTAAGCTTAGGTTTAGTAAAAGCCGCTGCTTAATGCTTAATTATTTTTTTAAAAATAACTTATAAGCCGGATGTTCGGTTTCATCAGTATACGGATAATCAATATTGTATAAAAATTGATTAAGCTTTTCTGTATCTTGCGGCGAAACCTGCATACCAACTAAAACACGTGCATAATCAGCGCCATGGTTGCGGTAATGAAATAAAGAAATATTCCAGTTCGGCTGCATATTTAACAAAAATTTCATTAAAGCACCGGGGCGTTCAGGGAATACAAAATGTAATATTTTTTCGTGTTCAGCATCTGCTCTGCCCCCAACCATATGGCGTATATGCAATTTTGCTAATTCATCATGAGTTAGGTTAATGGCAGTTAAATTTGCTTGTTTAAATGATATTTCAAGTAACTCAATGTCTTCAACATTTTGTACTTGTATGCCGACAAAAATATGTGCTTCTTTATCTTCTCCGGCATATCTATAATTAAATTCAGTAATATGATGATGCCCTAGTAAACTGCAGAAACTTCTGAAACTGCCACGCTCTTCTGGAATACTTATTGCAAAAATTGCTTCTTTCGCTTCGCCAATTTGTGCTCTTTCAGCGACAAAAGCTAATCTGTCAAAATTTATATTAGCTCCGCAGTTAACCGAGATTAAATTTTTGTTTTGGCAGTTATATTTTTTGACATATTTTTTAATTCCAGCAACTGCTAAAGCTCCGGAAGGCTCTAAAATTCCTCTAGTATCTTCAAATACGTCTTTAATGGCCGCACAAATTTCATCTGTATTTACGGTAATTATTTCATCAATTAAATATTTACTGATATTTAAAGTTAAATCGCCGACTTTTTTAACAGCTGTTCCATCTGCAAATAAGCCAACATCTTTTAATGTTATATTTTTTCCTGCTTGAATAGATTGCTGCATCGCATTTGAATCTACGGTTTGGACACCAATAATTTTTATATGCGGGCTAATAGCTTTAATATAGGCAGCTATTCCGGAAATTAAACCGCCTCCGCCGATACCGATAAAAATTGCGTCAATTTTAGGCGTCAATACTGGTCTATGATTATCATCACGCTGGTGCGTAATTTGGGCAAACTGCTTATTTATTTCCATAGCAATTGTGCCTTGTCCAGCAATGACATAAGGATCATCAAACGGATGAATAAAGATTAAATTATGCTGTTTTTGTAATTCTAACGCGTGCTGATATGATTCTGAATAACTCTCTCCATGCAATACTACCGTAACAAATTCTTTGCCGAAACGTTTAACTGCATCAACTTTTAATTGAGGAGTAGTTATAGGCATTACAATATAAGCATTTATGGCTAATTTAGCAGCACCAATTGCAACACCTTGAGCATGATTACCAGCCGAGGCTGCAATAATTCCGCATTCCATTTCACTTTGAGTCAAATGAGCAATTTTGTTATATGCACCACGAATTTTAAAAGAAAAAACCGGCTGTAAATCTTCACGTTTAAAATAAACATTATTATTTAATTTAGCACTAAGCTGTTTTGCCTGTTCCAGCGGAGTTTCAACTGCAATATCATATACTTTAGAAGTTAAAATTAAAGGTATATATTTTATAGCAATATCTTGAATATATTTTTGTTTTTCATGGGCATTTTTATTTTGATTATCTGCCTGAAAACTATCTGAAGCATTATTAGAATGCATATTGCTGTTATTACTCATATTTATATTTACATACTTTATATTAAACCTTTACATATTAAAATAGTTATAAGGAATAATCAATATGAGTGTATTGCTAATCTCACTTTGTTTAGGTTAAGTTATACTGTAGTTAAAATTATTTTTAGACAAAGTTTGTATTCTAGGGGCAATAAATTTTTGCCCCCGCATTTCCACATTGACCTAAATCCGGCTAAAACGAGTGCATTAAATAAATATGATTAACTAGTAGCTTTTTCTAATGTACCATTGCATAAACTACGATGAAAATTAACTGTATTATAACAATGTTCCGGATGAGGGGTTTTCTTAGGATTTACACCACAATCTTTCCCAAAATAACACTCATATATAGGTTCAACACACTCGCCATTGCCTTCTATGAGATTTAGCAAGTCTATTGTTGCTTCTTTTGTTGCACTCGGCATTATTTTAGTATTCTTTAGCTCTAAGGCGAGCTGATGACTTGAACATGTTCCTTGTACTGTTGTTCTTGGCATTTTTAATCCTTTTGATAAATTAAGTAAACTTTTCTGTAGTTACGAGATTGAAATTATTATAAACTTTCTGATTAAAATTAAAACATAAATTATATTTCTTGTCTAGATTTTTTGGATTGACTAAATGAATTTATTTAAACATTATGAATATTCTCTATATCTTTTTATTTGTGGTAAAGATAATTTTTGACAATATTTAAAATACAAATCTAATTAGTCAATCTTATTCATGCTATATAAATGCAACAATTTTTGCTATAGCCCCAATTAAATTAGCTAATGCCCCTATCGTTTTAGCAACTTGCTTCACATCTGCAATTGTTGTGGTTAATTCAGCATTAACTTCTAAGAGCGATGCCGTATGTTGCTGAAATATTTTATTACCTTCATCAATGGTGGTCTTAACTAGTTTTAGTTGATATGCATCAATTACATCACGTAAACTGTCAATAGCTTTTACCTCTGCAGGGTCAGTACTTTTGTAGTCTAACTGTGAACCTAATTTGTCTAATTCTGTCATTACGTCGCCTAATACATGAATTAGCTCAAGTTTTGTTGTCATAATATATTATTCCTTTGTATTTCTAAGAGTCTTGAGTGCTTCAGTGATTATTTTAGCCTTATTTACCAGTGATTCGGTTGCTTCAATTAATTCAGCTAAATCTTGAGGTCTTTTAGGACTTTTAGCATAATCAACTAGTTTTTGATGTGCATCAGACATAGCATCAAAACTAGCGGCAACACTGGATGAAGACATATCGCGGTAAGCATCTTCAGCTTTCTTGATTCTTAAAACAGCTTGCCCTAACTCCTCAAAACTGAGATTTGGTTTAGACAACAGCAGATTATATTCTTTAGTTGCAAAACGGCGCGATTCGCTCAATTTATTAAGATGGCGTTCATATAAAGCAATTGTTTCCGTACGGAGCTGATTAATTAAAGCCATGACATTTTTATCTGATGCTATAATAGATTTGTCTAATGCTTGAGTAATTTTTTTCTCTAACACAAGATTAATCACTTCACCAGCAATGGCAGAGAATGCTTTCACAGGATCTGCCAAAGGATTTGAGATTGGCGATGCTTTTGAAAGTTCGGATAAAAGGCTGCTGACAGAACTGCCAAATGCATTTGCAGCAGCAGCACTTTTGGCAGGAGCATCACTGTTTGCTAGAATAAGAAGTAATTGGGCATGTTTGCCCAAAGCATCTAATGCATTAATGCGCAGAGATAAGTCCGCGGGGCTTAGAATAATAGAATCATCATCAGTTAGTGAATCTAAATCAATATTATATCTTTTAGAGGCTTTTCTATCAATTACAGCATCACGCTCTCTTTTATTAGCCATTCCATACTCAACTTTAGCACCTTCAATTACAATAGCAGATGCTTCTTGAAATTGAGTAATAGGGGTGCGGTATGTTGCAGGACTTGTACATCCAATCAAAAAAACTGCCGGAAGCATTAAATAAATTGACTTACCAACATTCATCTTTTTATTATTTTTTATAAGGTTAAACCCAGCCATGCATTCATCTCCTAATTAATTATTTAAATAAATAATGCAATTAATTCTAACTTTTATAAATACAATTAGCTATTCCACCAAAAAGATGTGTTTATTAAGAGACAATATTATAAATTATTCTTTTACATGCGGATATAAATTAAATTTTATTTCTTGCGTGCCATACGGATTAACTGACGTAATTCTTGTTTGGAATTGTATTCTTTTATTAAATGTTCCCAATCTCTAACTACATCGCCAAATCTTTCTATCCAAATAAAAAAATCATTATCTTCAATTTTATCCAGCCATTCTCTAGACCATAAAGTAATTTCATCTACATCAGTATTACTCACTTGAATGCTTGGCTGCTCAGTTATTTTGCAGGTTGAAAGCAAAATTTGGCTAAAAACAGCACTAGGCTGATATTCTAATAAAAAAGTTGAATAAAATACAATTAAACCGTGATTATAATAAATAGATAAATTAACATCAACATAACTTATTTCAATAACATTATCTTGATTAAACGGCAAGTCTATATTCAACTGTGCTAACAAAAATTTAAATCTTCCATCTAATTCTTGAGTATCAGATATATTTAACGGATTATAACTATTCATTATTTTATATTATTGTATTTGCTGTATTTTTATTATTCATATTCCATTTACTTTTTTCAGCTTGTGTTTCTAAACGTTTTTTAGCTGCACGTTTTTCACGCTGAGCTTTAGGGTCTGCAATTAAAGCACTATAAATTTCTATTCTGTCTAAATCAGAAAGTATAGTGTCCGGATTTTTTACTTTTGAAAAAATTCCAATATCTAAATTGAATATTTCTGAATATTTATTATACATACCGGCAATTTCTAAAGCTTGTTTAATGGTAGTTTGTTCATCTACAATTAAATTCAAAAATACATTTTTGGCGGGGTAGCAAATTTGAATATTTATTTTCATATACTCGTCTCAATTAAATTTGTATTTTTCTTGTTGTTAAAATATTTATTGCGTGTACTATATATGTATTTAATTACTATTTTTTTACATTCTTAGCACGCCCTGATTTAGACAAAGAAAAGAGCTTACCATCACTTTCAACCTGATCTGCAAATTTCTCAGAAATAGAGGATAAATCAATTAAAATTTGATTTTTATTATTTAAATCTGGTAAATTATTCAAACTATTTATAAACGCTGATATTAGATTATCCTGCACGCTATGTGGCGGAGTATTATTTTGATTATCTGAAGATTTATGAATAGCCGGCATTTTTTCTTTTGATAATCCGCCAAAAAATGTAACAACTTGACCCTGCGGTATTTGATATGATTTTGTATTTTCATCAGTTAACACCTCTTCCAAAACTTGTTCTACTTTATCTCTTAGTAAATTTCCTAAAGACTTACTACCATTATTTTTCTGGCGACATGGTTTGAACACATCTTTTTTGGTATCATACATTACAGTCCCTGGTCTATTAATAGACCAGAGTGAAGTATGTAATATTCCATCATCTATATGAGCTTCAGGGGCAGGAAAGCTTCTCATTATTTCTTGATGTAACTCATTATTTGTGGTGTAAGATTCATCTGTATGTTGATTACAAAAACCAATGTAATTGTTTACAAAATCTTGAAATATAGGAAAATGTTCTTCAGATAAAGAAGAACGGATATAAATATGCTCAGCGAATGGTTTTAAACTCTCAGGTAAATTCAATAAGATTAATAGGCTTATAGCTATATTGGCTTTTTTTTCGTCGTAATCAGACAAAGTATACAATATAATATTTCCTAAAGCATTTATAGTTGGTTTGGATAATATAATTTTATGCTCTAAAGCTTGTTTAATTTGTTTTGCGGCTGGTATTTGACGCTCAACAGATGCTAAGGCTGCAATAACTTGTTTAGGTGAATAAGTATCCATGCTGCTCTTTGTTCGTAACATATATTCCTCTTAATTAATTTTAAAATTATTTTCTACTAGTTTTGTACTTTAAATTTAGCTAAAGAATTTTTCTGCATATTAAATAAATCAATTAAATTAACTTGATTTTCTGGTACACTTTTAGAATTAAAACTAGAGTTAGAGTTATTTATTAGTGTATTTATAGAAATATCTTTAATATTTGCATTGATATTATTTGATCTAAAATTATCTAGTTTAGAGATGCTTTCCTGCATTTCAGGCGGTATTTTATTTAAAATAATATAATCTAACATTTTTCTAGCAATCGGAGCTGCAGCTTGAGCGCCAAACCCGCCATTTTCTACAATAAGCGCAAGAGCAATTTTAGGTTTTTCTACAGGTGCAAAAGCAATAAACAAGGCATGATCACGTAAATCTTTGTGTAGATTATTCGAATTATATTTTTGTCCGGATAAGCTAAATACTTGTGCAGTTCCTGTTTTGCCGGCGGAAGTATATTCAGCCCCAGCAAAAGCTGCCGCCGAAGTTCCCTGTAAATTAACACTCACCATACTCTTAATAATTGCATCTAAATTCTCTGGTTTTATATCAATTTTATCATTTTGCTGAATTGGCATATATAAAAATTTCTTTTTATTTGGATTATAAATTGATTTTACTAAATGCGGGCGTAATGCTGTTCCGCTATTGGCAAGTATAGAAACTGCATATGCAAGCTGAAGCATAGTAAAACTGTTATAGCCTTGCCCGATGCCTAAAGATATGGTTTCTCCGTCATACCATTTTTTTTGCTCGGGTTTTTTATATGCATTTCTTTTCCATTCTTTGGAAGGTAAAATTCCTTTAGTTTCTCCGTTAATATCAATTCCTGTAATTTGTCCAAAGCCTAAATGACGCATAAAATCATACATATTGTCTACGCCCATATCACGCGCCAGCATATAGTAATAAGTATCGCAAGAATATACAATAGATCTAAAAAGATTCACTGTGCCATGACCTCCTGCCTTATCATCTTTAAATGTATGGTTGCCAAATACAAAATAACCAGGATCTGAAATAGTTTTTTCCGGCGTAATAAAGCCCTTCTCAAGCCCAGCTAATCCCATAAACGGCTTATATGTTGAACCGGGCGGATACACACTTTTTAGCGCACGGTTAAGTAAAGGTTTATCCGGATTTTCATTCAGAACTTTCCAATTTTCACTATCAATTCCATTAACAAATAGGTTTGGATTAAAAGTAGGTTTTGAGACAAAAGCTAATAACTCGCCATTTTCCGGATTAATCGCTGCTAATGCGCCTCTGTGTTCTCCATATAAATCTTCAGCAATTTTTTGTAATTTTATATCTACAGATAAAATAATATCATTGCCGGATAAAGCATTCTGCATCGATAAAGAGCGTACAGCTTGCCCACTTGAATTAACTTCAACTTTTTCATTACCAGTTAAACCATGTAAATCAAACTCATAACTTTGCTCAATACCAAGTTTGCCAATATGATTTGTGCCATTATAATTAGTTATATCTTTAAATGGGGTATAATTATCTGCATCAAGATTATCATCACTAATTTTATTCAGATTTTCTTCATCTTTAGGCGAAATTCTTCCAATATGCCCAATAATATGCGAGCCTAATTCTTCTAAAGGATAGTTTCTCATCATACGTGATTTTATTTCTACGCCTGCTAATTTAGGCTGCATAACTGCAATTTTTGCAATCTCTTGCTCATTTAAATTTGCACGGATAGGAAAACTGCCAATCTTTTTTGAATCTTGGAGCAAACGATTAAATCTATTAATGTCTTTTTTTTCAATATAAATAATATGAGATAAATCTTGAATAATATTATCAAGTGCTTTTTCAATTTTGCCTGGTGTAATTTCTAAAGTAAAAGTTGAATAATTTCTAGCTAATATAATACCGTTTCTATCTAAAATTAAACCTCGGTTAGGCACAACCGGCAGCAATGAAATGCGGTTTTCTTCTGCTTTTGCTTCGTAATCTGCCTTATGTATAATTTGAAGATGGATAAGCCGGATTACTAAACACGCAAAGCAGACTAATACCAATACTGCACATGCAGCCAAACGGGCGATAAATGAGGAGGTTTCATTATTGGATATAGACATACTCAGCTGAATTTTATATGATGGAATTCAAATATTATTTATTTACATATGGGTAACAAAGGCTTAGCCATGTTAGCATGTTTATATATTGAACTGCAATGTTCAAACAAAATTTATGTATAATATTTAAAAACAAAGGAATTAACATTATGAACATAGAACAAAAACTGCAAGAATTAAATATTACATTACCTAATATATCTGCACCAGCAGCATCTTATGTTATGGTAAATCAAACTGGAAATTTGTTATTTATATCGGGTCATCTTGCTAAAAAAGATGGAATGGTATGGGTTGGTAAATTGGGTGAAAATCTTACTACAGCAGAAGGCAAGCAAGCTGCTCGATTAATTGCTATTGATTTAATTGCAACTTTAAAACAGCATCTTGGCAATCTAGATAAAGTAAAAAAAATTGTTAAGGTAATGAGTTTAGTTAATTCATCATCAAGCTTTACCGAACAGCATTTAGTCACAAACGGGTGTTCAGAGTTATTAGTTCAGGTATTTGGCGATAATGGAAAACATGCAAGAAGTGCCTTTGGGGTTAGTCAAATTCCATTAGGAGCATGCGTTGAAATAGAAATGATCGTTGAAATTTAATTAAAATACATTATAATATACGTTATTTATTTTAATAAGTTAAATTATGCCCGAAGTCCCTATTTGCACAAAAAAAGGCTATCTATGTCTTATTCATCAATATATCGATACATATGTTGGTAATGCATCTGCTGACAACAGTAGGCGTAGTGAATTAAAAGCACTAACCAAAAATGTTATTAGTCGTAATGATGACGAATATGCAGAAGCCTTGTGGAACTGCTGTATAGATAGAACATTTGTCGATGTCTGCAGTTTTATTGAGAGGGGGAATAATCTTACAAAAAGCAAATTACTTAGAATTGCAGATCATTATGCAGATATAGTGCCTTATGTGGGACAAGAATTTGCAAAGGAATTAATTTACACATTAAAAGGCAAACAATTGCGGAATGCAGTTGATGATATAATGAACGGTTCTTATACATTAGTTGCTGAAGTTTTAGGGACAGAAGCAGAAAAACTCTTAATGAATGGCAGAGATTTAACTAAGCTGGCTGCTCACATTCAAAACGGTTCTTATACATTAGTTGCTGAAGTTTTAGGGACAAAAGCAGAAAAACTCTTAATGAATGGCAGAGATTTAACTAAGCTGGCTGCTCACATTCAAAACGGTTCTTATGCATTAGTTGCTGGTATTTTAGGGTCAGAAGCAAAAAAACTCTTAATGAGTGGTCATGATTTAACCCTAATAGTCAATGATCCAAACGGAAATTATGCAAAAACTTATTTGACAAAAGACTAAATAAAAGCACTAATCAAAAAAATTACTGAAAATAACCGCTAGTAAAATATTGACCAAATGGTATAAGTGAAATATACTCATTGTAGATGTATGTATTTTACTAATTAATTGTATATAAACTACAATAGCTATTGTATTTATAAAATCTCTAGATTATAGTTGTATTATTTACTGTATTTCAGATTTATCAGTTATTTTTATACAATATAGTTTTTATGCTAAATAATTCTCATATATAAAAATAAATAATACTGATATATTCTACATTGGGGTTAAACTATGTCATTTAGTTTATTTGGTATTGGTGTCTACAATGGTATTTCGATTGGATATGCCCATATTATTGAACCAAATATATTAAATGTGGAACATTATTTAATTTTGCCTGAAGAAATAGATAATGAGATTAACCGTTTAGAATCTGCTATTCATCAAGTCGAACAAGATTTAACTTCTTTAAAAAATGAACTGCCTAAAAATTATCCGGAAGAAATGCGGGCATTTTTAGATGTACATCTACTTATTTTACAAGACCACTTATTGAGAATAGTACCAAAAAAACTTATTCAAGAACGCAGATATAATGCAGAATGGGCAATTACGGAACAATTAGATACACTACTTGAGCAATTTGATAATATAGATGATGAATATTTAAAAGAGCGCAAATTTGATGTACAGCAAGTTGTAGAGCGCGTTGTTAAAGCATTATTTGATAAAAACCGTTATATTCCTCCAATTCATAATAATGCTATCATTGTTTCTAATGATATTTCTCCGGCAGATATGCTCCAATTTAAACAGCAAATTTTTTCCGGATTTATAACCGATGAAGGCGGACGCACTTCTCATACAGCTATTATGGCACGCAGTATGGCAATACCTGCAATTGTCGGTTTGAATAATGCCAGCAGACTAATTAAACAAAACGACCTTATTATTATTGATGGAGATAGAGGTGTAGTAATAATAGAACCTGATTCTGCAATTATAGAAGAATATAAGTGGAAACAAGATAAACAGCATCTTGACCGCAAAAAATTAGAAAGATTGCGTTATAAAACAACTCAAACACTAGATAGAATAAGTATAAAGTTAATGGCAAATATTGAGCTGCCATCAGATGCCATGAATATAAAATCTACTGGAGCAGAAGGAGTTGGATTATTCCGTTCAGAATTTATTTTTTTACATAAAGAAGAAAATAAAGTACCCGATGAAGAGGAACAATTTGAAGCATATTATCAAGCTGTGTTAGCTCTAGATGGATTACCTTTAACTATTCGTACTATTGATATAGGTTCAGATAAAACTTTGCATGAATTGGATAATAGCACATCACCTTTAGGACTGCGTGCCATACGCTGGAGTTTAGCTGAGCCTGAAATGTTTAAAACACAGCTAAGAGCAATATTAAGAGCATCAAATTATGGAGAAATCCAAATTTTAATACCTATGATCAGTCATTGCAGTGAAATTAAAGCTGTACGCCGTTATATCCGAAAATGTATGGATGAATTACGCAGTCAAAATATTGCGTTTAATGAATATATAAAAGTAGGAGGGATGATAGAAGTTCCAGCAGCTGCCTTTGCATTACCTATGTTTTTTCCGCATTTGGATTTTATTTCAATTGGTACTAACGATTTAATTCAATACACACTAGCTATTGATAGAACCGATACACAAGTTGCTTACTTATATGATCAATACCACCCTGCAATTATTCATCTAATTGCTCATATCATTCAAACTGCAAATTTAGCTAATCTGCCAGTTAGCATTTGCGGAGAACTAGCTGGAGATGCGACCATGACTAAATTATTACTAGGCATGGGACTAAGAGAATTTTCAATGCACCCTAATCAATTATTATTAGTTAAAGAGCAGATATTAAAATCAGATATTGCAGAATTAAGAGAAAAAGTACAGGCAATTCTAACTACTTATGACGCAAATATGATTAAAAAAAGTATTTTAGATCTATAATATTATATAGTAATTGTAGTTCCTTTTGCGACAAATAAATTATAACGTCTATGTACATATTAGTATGTTGAGGCGTAATTTTGACGGCAACAAAGTTCACAAATTAAAATCCAATTAGTATAATATACATACTACTCATATGGATACTTGCTTTATATTATAGTTAATAGTATAATTTACTTCACTCAGACGCGGAGTGGAGCAGCTTGGTAGCTCGTCGGGCTCATAACCCGAAGGTCGTAGGTTCAAATCCTGCCTCCGCAACCACTAAACAAGCCCTTATGTGGCTTTTTTCTTTTTGTAATTTTATTTCGCACATTTTACGGTTAAGTCAAAATTTAAGATAAGTTTTCAGTTGGAATGTTGGTAAAAATAATATGAAATATTCTTTAATTACGATGACTTTAGCTCTTGCTAATAATGTTGTGTCAAAAGGTTCTTATTGTGATCAGGGCAGGGGGCAAGATTGTCAGCAAAAAGTAAATGATGCTTTGGTAAATATATCACATAATACTACCTGTGGGTATAATTCTACAGAAGAAGTTTATGTAGTTGCAGTGCAAGATCAAGATATAAATAAAACAATAAGTATTTTAAACAAAGATGGTATTTTTAGTGCATGCAATACCCTTTCATATAACTTTGGATTTAAGGTTGAAGTAAGTGCCAAGCAAAATGCATCAGGATTTAAATCAACAGCAAATGCAATTGCTGCTTTTGTGGCAGCAGCTGGATCTATCGCTTTAACAATATAATAAATTAAGAATAAATTTAAAAATACTTAAAGCATTGAGCATGACATTAACTGTTGTGGTAGATACTCAAGTATTAATTCTATAAATTTGCTTTATCTCTGCCAGCTCTTGCCCTTAAATCTCTAAGTTGTATGTTCTGATTTATTTCTACATCTTCTCTTGCTTTAAATATAGGATTTGCATAGTTTAGAATACGTTATCTTGAATGAATTGAGTAACATCAGCCAGATACTTACTTGCCATGTTAAGCATCATAGCTGTAAAAAATAGGTTATTTTATAAATGCAATATTTTTACTTTTAAGTATTTTTTTGTATCTTAGTATTTAGAAATTTGTAGGGTAGTTATCAATTCTACATCTTTGCCGAACCTGATTCATAGTATGCCTCTATATTCAGTTACGCCAAAGTAGCCTTTAAGTTTATACCATACATAATGTAGGATTTTTTTTATTAATTTAGTTACAAGGGTAAGCCTCATGCTAAATGTATTAAATAGATTTTATTATTAATCCTATATAATTTTTATTGAAAAATTTACTAAATCAAATGAGTTGGACAATTTATATAAATATAGTATGTTGATATAAAATTTGATATTGATAAACTAAAAACTCCCAACATGGGATAACAGAATGCTGGCTGCAAAATCATAGAAAAACAAGTAAATTTTATTTTGTATATTTTTTATATATTAGTATTGACTTTTAAAGCATAAACATATAAAATTTCAAAACGGTTGGATGAGTGGCAGAGCGGTTTAATGCACCAGTCTTGAAAACTGACGAGGGTTAATGCCCTCCGTGAGTTCGAATCTCACCTCATCCGCCAGTTCTGTTTTTTGTGCTTTATTTAAAGTGTCTCATTTTCTATTATAATTCGCTTCTCATATCTGAAACTAACTAATGAATAGTCAAGTTTAAAAATTATAGTGCAGTAATCATTATGAGTAAAACTCCATTTACACGCGGTATCCAAATGCCTGACATTTTGCGTCGTAGAATTATGATTTTAGACGGCGGAATGGGAACTATGATTCAGCAGTATAAATTTACTGAACAAGACTACCGCGGAGAAAGGTTTGCTAATCATGGCTATGATGTAAAAGGCAATAATGAATTATTAGTTTTTTCAAAACCGGAAATCATTCAAAAAATTCATGAAGATTATTTAGCCGCCGGTGCTGATATTATAGAAACCAACACATTTGGTGCAACCAGCATTGCCCAAGAAGATTATCATATGGCAGATTTAGCATATGAAATGAATGTAGCGGCAGCCCAATTAGCCAAAAATGCCTGCAATAAATATTCAACCACAGACAAACCGCGTTTTGTCGCTGGGGCAGTCGGACCTACGCCAAAAACAGCTAGTATCAGCCCTGATGTAAACGACCCTGCAGCACGGAATATTACCTTTTCTCAATTAAAAAATTCTTATTATGAACAAGCAAAAGGCTTATTAGAGGGCGGTGCAGATGTGTTTTTAGTAGAAACAATTTTTGATACTTTAAATGCTAAGGCTGCTTTATTTGCAATTGATGAATTATTTGAACATACGCAAGAATGTATTCCAATTATGATTTCCGGCACAGTTACTGATGCTTCAGGGCGGATTTTATCTGGACAAACAGTTGAGGCATTTTGGAATAGCTTAAGGCATGCACGCCCTGTTACTTTTGGTTTAAATTGTGCTTTGGGAGCTAGTTTAATGCGCCCGTATATTGCAGAATTAGCTAAAATATGCAACGTTGCTGTAAGCTGTTATCCAAATGCAGGTTTGCCAAACCCCATGAGTGAAACTGGTTTTGATGAAACTCCAGAAATGACATCGTCATTTTTAGAGGAATTTGCTAAAAATAGCTTAGTTAATTTAGTGGGCGGATGCTGCGGCACAACTCCAGAGCATATTGCTGCCATTGCAAAAGCAGTGGAGCAGTATCAGCCGAGAGTATGGCAGAATTATATATGCTCGTCTTCGTCTTCATAAGATTTTGGTCAATAGGGCGGGCAGAGTGAAAATAAAACAATGACCCATGCCCCCACCTATGCTTTACAATTTACCTTTTTCTATAAAAATCATTTTAACTAGGCGTGTCTGTTTTTATTACAACGTTGATACTGTAATAAAGCACCTGTCCGTATATCCGGTACAATCAACGGCTTGATGAACAGCACCGCCTCCTTGATGTTCGCCAGATGTGGTAACTAATGCATTTCCATATGGAGTTTCTGTCATGTTTTTCATTTCATCTGAAAATAAGGTGTTCATATCATGCCCTAACTTTTCATTTGCATCATTTACACTTAAACCTTGTTCTTTATAAGATTGCACTATGGTATTTGAATCTTTAGTTGGTAGATGGTGAGTTCTAGGTCCTTTTACACTTAAAAACCAAGTAGCCAAAAAATGGTTATCTTGATGGGGAAATTTACCTGCTGTGCAGCCGCTTCCTAAAGCTGCTTGAATATCTAATTTTTGATTACCTGTAATTTGTTGTAACATAGGCATAGCTTGTTCTTTAATTAACGGCATATCATACGGATCTTTTATCCTAAAAAAATCATCTGACCCGCTAATACTAGCGTCCATTAAGGTTTGGATTAGATTAAATATTTTTGTTTCATCTGTTTCATTATCATATACAGGTGCATAAACTGCTACTGTGGTGGTCAAATTTTTAGGATATGTATAACAAGATGATAATTTAGGAGGGGTTTTATTTCCTGCAAAATTTAATGCGTTTCTAATTTTAGCATTTCTTGCGATAGTCCTTTTAGACGCGAATGCACAATCAATAGACATATTTACTGTGTCTTTAAAATTTACTAAAGGCATATAAATTAAATTGTTAGTTTAAGAATAACATTATTATATAAATTTGCAGACTATATTACCAATTAGTAATTTTACTGTTATGTAATAAATCTAAATGCATTGCTAAGAGGTTGTCAGCGATATTTTCTACGATTGAATGATTAATTTTTTCTATTTCAAGATTAGAATTATCACGCACACTCATAGCTTGTTTTTGTATTTCAACCATTTTTTTGCATGAACCGTCTGGAAAATGTTTAGCTAATATAGTCAAGGCTTGGTCTTTTGTCATTGAACCTTTGGTCATAAGTAAATTGCGTAAACGCCTATCTTCTGCTGTGGTGGATAATGCCCATAATCTTTTAGCGCCGATAGTTAAAGTATAAACTTGATAAATTTTTGCATGGCTGCGACTGTCTTGAATGGCTAAAAATGACATGCCATGTTCATTGGGTCCGGTACAATTATTTATTAAGGCAGCTTCTTGTATTTTAGTTAAACCAATTTTATGGGTCATATATGTTCTGGAGGCTGTAGTTCCTGCATCACAAATAAAAATATTAGTGGCAATATTGGCAATATCGCCCATATCTTCTAAAAATTGCGAAGCTATCACTAATTCCATTTGCCATTTGCGGCTTTCCCGAGCGTCAGTCAAAGTTTGATTTTCAATTGCTGGCACATTGCCAGTGCGGTGATATTCATCATAACACAAAGTTTTATAGGTATCGGTGAGATTATCAACAAGTTTTGTGTAATAGGAAATATATGGCTTAGGAATATAAAGTAAATCTTCTTTGGAAAAAGCTATTTTTTTCATCAAGCATTGGCGTGCCATCATATACATTAATGCATTTTGTTTAAATTCTGTATCTGTTTTTCCGCTGGAGGTTACATCATTTAAATCTAAACTCATAATTCTTGCACTGCCAATATCAAATTGTGTAATGCCGGCAAACAATGTAAATTGGCTAATTCCCCCACGTATACCAATTTGAAATGCTTCATAAATTGGAGTTCCGTTTTCGGTAAAGGCTTTTTTATATTCTTCGATAATTTCAGCACTAGATGCTATGCTTACGCAGTCATCCAGCAATGGCACTGCATATCTTTGTGCAATTTCTGCCGCATAATATTCTTCTTTTTCAAATAATAAGTCTACAACTTCCCAGTAGCTTATACTTGGCGAATAAATATTATGTTTATGCACAATTTCATCAAGACGCAGATTATGCCCTGCTATATAGCGGTTGGGATTTGATTTATCGCTAATGCCGGCTTTGTTTATATATACCACATCAATAATGCGGGAAATAAAATCAGACATTCCCTCATAAGCATTGCCCTTACGCTCAGATGGTGTTGCAAGCATAGTTAAAAAATTTATCAGATATGATTTATCTTTAGGTAAAGGCATACGGCAGCCAAGTGCGGTATCAAACGGATTTACAGAAAATTCAGCAGAGTTCTGCAAACGTGTATACATGGCTAAATGTTTTTTATCATTTGGCAAGCTTTCACGGATAAGCTCAATCATGCCCTGTGATGTAATGCCAATATCAATATTACAGATATACGGCAGTTCATTTAAGCCGGCACTAATACATAATTCAATGTTAGCATCATTCATCAATACTGATTTGCCAAACCCTGGACGTCCGGTTATGAGGGTAATCCAAGTAGTTTGTTCACTGCTGAAACGCTGATAGCGAAACAGTTTACCGTCTTTTGAGCGGTAAGTTATAGTACCGTTTTTAAAGATATTTGCCGGACGTGTAACCGGCAGTAATCTAAGTACATCATTCAAAGGCGCTGCCCCGCCGTTGGCAATATGTTTGTAACTTAAACCCAGACTAGTGCTTTGCAGTGCTTCCATTGGTGAACCTGTTTTATCAATTACTTTGCCGTTGCCCCAACTTTCTAAAGCTTTAATTAAGTTAGCTTTACGTAAAGTTAAGTCTTTAGCTTCACTGGTACCGGCACATACCCACGTACATGCACTAATTTTAAATTTTGTCAGAATTTGATTATTTTCTTTTAGATGAATTAATGCTTCTTTAGCAGAATTAATATTACGGTTTGTGCTGGAAGCAAACCCCAGCATGCTGGCTAAAACAGCATTTAATGAAAATCCGCTTAAACCGCCTCCTTCAATCATTAAGCAAATACTATAGGGTAATGCACAGATTTTGTCATTACGGTTTTTAATTTGAATACGGTTTATTGTATTGAATAATTCATTAAAATATTGCGGGTTAACCGGCGGAATTTCAAATAACAACGGTGCATAAATACGTTCGCCGAATTTTACCAATGTATCATCTAAAAGCTGCTTGTCCCCTTCTAATGCATTAGCTGTCATAATTTGGCTTGCAATAGATGGATATAATAATTCTGACATATCGCTATCTTGTAGTGTTTTCCAGCGTATAGGAATTCTTTGTCCGGGAAAACTAGCTTGCCAATTTTTAGCAGTACGCAAAGGTAAGATATTCTTTTTTATAGCATACAGCATGCTTTGAGCATCTAATATATGCGTACAAAATTTTAATTGGCTAAGTTTAGTATTAACAGTATTCACAAAAGATAAATGCCTCTGCATTAGAAAGCCGGTATCCATAGCTAAATTTTGTGCATGAGCAGCCGGAGGAAATTTAGCATCAATGCGGGTCTGAATTTCTTTTTTTGTTTTTTCTTTAAGCTCAACAGCATTTAACAGTGCGGGTCTTGACCAAAATACAAAATAACAACTTTCATTGTAAACATATTCTGCATATTTATTTATACTTTCATCTATTAAGTCTTCAAGTTCTAAATTAAGGCGTTTAGCCGTATTTTTTTTAATGTTGCGGATTTCTTCTAATTCTTCATGTTCTTCATCATCACGGGTAAAGACAATTTGTAATTGATGTCCAAGCTTATCTAAAAAAGGAGTTAAAGTTAAGCTGATAGCTGAACATATTTCTTCAATATCAGCCGAACTCATAAGAGTTTTAAACCCGTTTATTTTTACAATAGATGCTAAAGAACCATCATTAGCTACTAATGTATCATTATCGATGGTTTCAATATCACAAAAATCTTGTACACTGCGGTTAATTTCGCCCCATATTTGATGTAATATTTTAAATAGCATATTAAGCAAGAATAAAATTACTATGTTGAAGAGCAAATTATACTATATATTTTTATACTGAAAAATTTTAAGTGAATATTATTTTTTATTAAAATATAAACTATCACAAATTATTATGCTGATTTACTGCCTCTAAGCCTAAGCGATAAGCTTGGGCAAAATAATTCATATTGGACACTACAAATAAAGGCATACCAATAGAATCTGCATTTTCGATACTTTGAATAAATGTTTTTTTATAAAAATTGGCATCATTGGTTATGCTCCTATTCTCTTCTATTTCCTGTATTATCCGAATAAAATCTTGTGCAGCCTCTGTTTCACATTGCGTAAGATACGACTCTATAGTTTTTAAATCGTCATTACTATTATTTGAATATGCAAACACTAAATGCAAGAATTTTTGTCTTTCATTTTCTGGAATGTAAGGAGTAATTTTTTCCTTCCCAAGTTTATTTCTCGCATCATATAAATTATCTTTATCCTTCGTTAATTTGTCAGATGCAAGCTCATATTTTTCTATAAACTCTTTGATTTCCTGCTGTTTATTTTCTGAATATAACTGCTTAACTTTTGCAAATTGCTCAGCTTGTTCGCTATCAATAATATTGGTTAAATTAAAAATTCCTATACTGTTATATCCTATTTTTTTCTGGTTTACAGCTAAGCCTATATCTGCTCTGTAATCATCACCACTATGGATAATTATTGTAGACTCTTTATTATCTTCAGCTAAACCGGATAAAAAACTGCTTACTAAAAATGATAAAGACTTTTCTAATTTTCCTGATACAATATTTAATATTACTCCATCTCCACTAGTTTTTTCATCTGCGATAAATAATTTATCCAGCATCTTTTTTTCAATCAGTTCTTTTTTTGGTTCTAATATTGTTATATTATTAAATCTGTCTTCATGATCAAAAGTATCTAGAGTTAACGAAGAATTAATATCAAAGTCTCCATCAATATTATTTTTTCTCTTAAAATTATTTAATGCATTTGAACTTAATTTTAGTTCTTGATTTCCAATGTTTATAACTATACATTTCTGACTTTTTTGATTTAGCTCTATAATTTGATTAAGAATATAAGCTAACATTGGAGTAATTGGCACACCTAGATTTTGTAGTTTTTTAGAAAGAGCATAATATTTTTTAGCATCACTGAATGCTTCTGTTTTTGGTTTGCTTCTGCCGGATATAGTAATAAAATAATCATTGCCTAAAATTTCACCCAATCCGGTTTTTTGTATTTCTTTTGGTATAAACGTCTTACAATTAATACGTGATGTAATGATTTGTGTATGTGCCTCCGGAAAATATTGCTGCTGTGCTTTTTTTATATTTTCCAAAGCTGGTTTGGCATCTTTTGATAATAAATTCACAGAAATACGTGCGTATGTTTTACCTTCATTTTCAGGTCTATTATAATATTCATCTACTTCATCTAAAGTGTAATATTTACCATCTATCACATATAATTTTCTTATCAGATTATCATCTAGATCAAATGTTGTATATGCTGATTTTATTTTTGGAGATTTTGATAAAGAACTGAGCAATGCATTTATGCACTTGCTACTGTTATCAATTGGAATAAATTTTCTATTAATTACTAAAAAGCCAATTTTGTTCATAATTACAATTCTTACTTAGAGCCAGTTAAAGCTTGATATACCCCAAACACAATCCGGCATAAAAACCGAAATAGTTACTAATCACATAAGCTGGTGCGTTATGGCATTTTCTGCATAAAGGATTTTGACCATTAAAACTCCCCCCATCATAATTAGAAACTCTTTGATGATTTACTAAGTTTGTTTTAGCATTTGTACTTTTTCAATTCTCATATTGAACTCCTTAAATTTCATATTTAAAATGCATGCTATTATAACAATAATATCTGTGGTAATAAAGTTTTAGCCGCTATTTTGAATTGCTTTTTACACATATCCGGTTATAATATTTCAAACGCCGAGTTACAACTTGCAGGGCGTTGGATTTTTAACTTAAAAATACTGCTAAAGCGATTCGCCTAAGCATGGATAAATTAGGAGAGTTATGAGTGAATATTTATTTACTTCAGAATCAGTGTCTGAAGGGCATCCGGACAAAGTTGCAGACCAAATTTCCGATGCAATACTAGATGCAGTTTTAACTAAAGACCGTTATGCCCGTGTTGCGGCAGAAACTCTATGTAATACAGGCTTGGTGGTTTTGGCAGGTGAAATTACTACACATGCAAGTGTAGATTATATTGATATTGCACGTCAAACAATACAAAGAATTGGTTATGACAATACTGAATATGGTATCGACTATAAAGGTTGTGCAGTAGCAGTATGCTATGACAAGCAATCGCCGGATATTGCGCTGGGTGTTGATGAAGGCAAAGGGTTAGACTTAGATCAAGGGGCTGGCGATCAGGGCTTAATGTTTGGCTATGCCTGCACAGAAACTCCAGCTTTAATGCCGGCAGCTATTTACTACGCTCACCGCTTGATGGAACAGCAGGCAGCCTTAAGAAAATTAAAAGCATTGCCATGGTTGCGTCCCGATGCAAAAAGTCAAGTTACATTAAAATATAAAAATGGAAAACCTGTTGCTGTAGACACAATTGTGTTATCAACTCAACATTCGCCGGAAGTTGAATATTCTGTTTTAAAAGAAGCAGTTATTGAAGAAATTATCAAACCTATAATGCCAAAACATTTAATGAATGATAATGTGAAATATTTTATCAATCCAACCGGAAAATTTGTCATTGGCGGACCGCAAGGCGACTGTGGTTTGACTGGCAGAAAAATTATTGTTGATACCTATGGTGGAGCTGCCCCCCATGGCGGCGGTGCATTTTCAGGTAAAGACCCTTCAAAAGTAGACAGGTCAGCAGCTTATGCCGGCAGATATGCCGCAAAAAATATAGTGGCCGCCGGATTAGCAGAACGTTGCCTAATTCAAATATCGTATGCAATTGGCATCGCTAAACCAACATCTGTTATGGTGGATACATTTGGCACAGGCATAATATCAGATACAGAAATTGCACAACTTATAGAAAAGCATTTTGATTTAAGACCAAAAGGCATAATTCAAATGTTAGATTTATTACGTCCAATTTATACTAAAGCTGCAGCTTACGGACATTTTGGCAGAGAAGATAGTGATTTTACTTGGGAAGCAACAGATAAAGCAGATGCAATAAGACAAGATGCAAGTAAAACTGTAACCAAGGATAGTCCCTCGGTACTAGTTTAAGTTTAGTATTAGTTTATTTTTCACCTAGTGCCTTATCTTTATGTTCTTGAAGTAAATCTCGAAAATCTTTACATAAGTTTTGAAACTCTGGATGTTCTATTATATGTTTTCTCATAATTCTTTGACAGTTGGATTGAGAAAGGTCAGGCTCTTCTACATCTTTTATTTCTATTGGATCTTTTCCATTAGGAATACAATATGTGCATTCTAATATGAAAAAAATTTGTCTAGTACTAGGCACACTAATCAAAGATGCTAGGTGGACCACAGTTTTGCTATGTTTGCCTAAAATTTTAGCATTATTTACAACAGCTGGAAGCCCTGTATCTACAGTCTTAGTTTCTTTATGAGCATGTTGAAAACTTAGTAGCATATTATTTTCCTAAAATATATATATTTTAATTTAGTTTATATGTAAAATATTATTATAATAAAGATTTGCAAATATTACCATGAATAACAATCAAATATTATTTGACCAAGCAAAGCAATATATACCGGGCGGAGTGAATTCACCCGTACGGGCTTTTAACGCTGTGGGCGGAACACCATTATTTATTACAAAAGGTAAAGGTGCTTATGTATATGATGCAAATGGAAAAGAATATATTGATATGGTTGGCTCATGGGGACCAATGATTGTAGGGCATGCTCATCCGTATGTATTAGAAAAAATAACAGCGGCAATGCAAAATGGCTTATCGTTTGGCGCTCCAACAGAATTAGAAATTTTATTTGCTCAAAGATTAATTCAGCATGTTCCAAGCATGGAGCAAGTGCGTTTGGTTTCCTCTGGTACTGAAAGCACAATGAGTGCAATTCGTTTAGCCCGCGGTTATACAAATAGGGAAATGATTATTAAATTTGCCGGTGGTTATCATGGGCATGCAGATTGTTTATTAGTTAAGGCAGGTTCTGGTTTAGTAACATTCGGGCATCCGACTTCAGCTGGGGTTGGACAAGCTATAATCCAGCATACCATGGTGCTTGAATATAATGATATTGAAGTATTATCCCGAACATTTAAAGAATATGGCGATAAAATAGCAGCTGTCATTATTGAGCCAATTGCCGGAAATATGAATTTAGTGCCGGCTAATTTAGAATTTTTGCAGACATTACGTAAATTATGCACAGATTATCAAAGCGTATTAATTTTTGATGAAGTAATGAGCGGATTTAGAGCAGCACTAGGCGGAGCGCAGGAAATATACAATATTAAACCAGATTTAACTTGTCTTGCCAAAGTTATTGGCGGCGGTATGCCTTTAGCGGCTTTTGGTGGCAAAAAAGAAATCATGCAAAAGCTTGCTCCGGTTGGTAATGTATATCAAGCCGGTACTTTATCCGGTAATCCAATTGCAGTTACTGCGGGTTTAGCCACTTTAGATTTAATATCACAAGAAAATTTTTTCAGTAATTTAACAAATAAAACACAATATTTTATCGATGGTTTAATAACCTTAGCCAAACAGCAGAGTATTGAATTTTGTGCTCAAAGTGTTGGCGGCATGTTTGGTTTTTATTTTATGAAATATTTGCCGAATAATCTGCAGGACGTTGAAAAAGCTGATATTAATAAATTCAAAAAATTCTTCCATGGCATGTTAGAAAACGGGGTTTATTTAGCGCCGTCAGCTTATGAAGCCGGATTTATGTCAAGTCAGCATAGTATAGAAATTTTAGATGAGGCTTTAAATAAAGCTAAATTAGTATTTAATTCTTTAGTATAATATTAAGACTTATCAAATTTTAGATTTAGAGGTATTTTTAGATACATTTTACTATTTTCTTCCGGCTGCGGAAATTTTCCTGCACGCATGTTAACTTGAATTGAAGGATAAATTAAAGCCGGCATTTCTAAAGATGCATCACGAGTTTGACGCATAGATACAAACTGTTCTTTAGTAATATTGTCTTTTACATGAATATTATACAATTTTTGTTCATGTATATTAGATTGATATTTAACAGCTCTGTTATGCGGATAATCATGACACATATACAAAATAATATCATCAGGCATAGATAAAATTTTTTGAATAGAGTTATATAAATCTTCTGCATTTCCATGCGGAAAATCACATCTTGCTGTGCCGACATCCGGCATAAAAATGCTATCGCCTACAAATAATGCATTTTCGGCTTTATATGCAGTATCAATTGGCGTATGCCCAGGAACAAATAAGGCTTGTGCGCTTAAACTGCCGATACTGAATATTTCATTCTCTTCAAATAAATAATCAAAATCTGAACCGTCTGTATTAAAATCTAGATTAAATATTTTTTGAAATGTTTTTTGAAGTAAAATAATATGTTTACTAATAGCTACTTTAGCATTTGAATTTAATTTTTGTTTTAAGTATTGCGCACTAGATAAATGATCAGCATGTACATGAGTTTCTAAAATCCATTCGATAGTTAATTTTTTTTTTGTTACAAATTCTAATAATTTATCTGCATTTACTGTTTGAATAGTGCCTGATTTATAATCGTAATCTAAAACTGGGTCTATAATTGCACCTGTTCCGTGAGGTTTGTCATAAACAATATAGCTGAATGTAGAGGTAGATTCGTCAAAAAACTCTTTTATATATGGCATATGTGGCTGCATTTAAAATTATACTTATTTTACAATATATTTATGCTATGTTATCATTTGGCGGATTATTGTCAATATCAAATAATTTTTATTAAAAAATAATATATAATTTTTGGAATTTTAATACAATTCCCTGTGACTGTCATTCCAAGAGAATATGCACAAAACTTAGAATTAACTGGCAAATTAATTGTTGACACTATTAAAATTAATAATGATAAAATATTGGCTGGTTAAATATAATAATTAGTTATAATTACATGTATATAATATGCGGCATACTTATTGGGATAATTCTTGGTCTAACTGGTGCAGGAGGCGGAATTTTATCTGCACCTATTTTACATTTTATTGGTATTCCTCTATCACAAGCTGTGCCGATTGGATTAATTGCAATTGCTTGTTCTTCATCAATTGCCGCAGCTGCTGGAATTAAACAAAAAATTGTACGTTATAAAGCTGCCCTTCTAATGGCATGTTTTGCATTACCCTTTAGTTTTATAGGGGTTAATCTAGCCAAAAAACTGCCTCAACCTTATTTATTAATTTTATTTGCATGTATTATGTTAATTGTAGCCATGCGCCTTATTTTTACAATTAATGCAAAACAAAATATTATTGCTCATATCAACCCTAAAAATGGTAAATTTTATTGGAATGTAAATACCGGATTATTTGTAGGCGGTATTGGATCTATTGTCGGATTTTTATCCGGTTTATTGGGTGTGGGAGGCGGATTTATAATTGTGCCGCTATTAAAAAAATTTACAAATTTATCTATGCATAGCATAATTGCAACATCTTTAACAGTAAGTTGTTTGATAAGTTTGGTCAGTGTATATTTTACGGTTATCCACGGCATATATATACCGTTAAAACTTACGGTTGTATTTTCTATAGCTGTAGTTATTGGAATGTTAGCCGGCAGAAAACTTAGCGTTTATATTTCTGAAAAATATATTCAATATGGATTTGCCGTTGTAATTATTTGCATAGCTTTAAGCTTAATTATACGTAATCTAAATTTTATCATCTCATAATAATACCATAAATATGATAGCAGGTTATCAAATATTTTTTTAAGTAGTATACTATATTTAGTATATTTATACATTATATTTACTCATTCATCTGAATTTCTATCACTGGTTATCAGTTTGAATATCAATATCGGAATGACTATGCAAAAATTCTCAATTAAGTCTGTTATATTCAGCTCAGCTATTATTCTTTCCGTAATTGCATTTTGGGCAATGCAAATTCAGGTTTTAAATCAGAAAACTGCTTCTTTTAATTTACTCATGCCTGCTCATAAAAGTATTTTTTTAGGTGAAGCATCAAAACAATTATTTTCTTTGAATGAATCTCAAATAAGTTCTAATGTTAATTTAGTTGGAATTATACAAAATATACATAATTCAGATAAAAGCTACATAATTTTAAACATTGACGGAAAAAACTCTATTTATAGAATTAGACAAGAGCTGCCAAACTTGGGCAAGCTTACTGCCATTAATAAACAAGATATTAATTTTGAAAAACAGGGCAATATCCAAAAATTATTTATATCTCAAACTAAAGCTTCATCATCAAATAATGATATAAATTATGCAAATAATGCTGTGAATGGAATTTTGCCTCAACCGCCGAATAATTTGCCTGAACCAATTATATATGGAGCTGAAACAAATAATCCAAATATAATCAATAATCAAGCTATGGATAATTATGCACAACAGCCAAATCAGCCAGTTCCTGCTGTTCTCAATCAAAATCAAAGTAATGAAGGTGTAGCACAGCCCTCTATTCAGTCTCAACCGGCAATGCTGCCGCAAAATCATGCAAATCCTAATTAAATTAATGATATGTTAAATAAATATCACAAAGCTGGCATTAAAGCTTTATTGCCTAATTCAATTGCTACTGCTGTGTGGGGTATAGCAACAGGTATTGCAATGGGACAAAGCAGTCTTACTATGTGCCAAGCGATTATGTTTGCTCTTTGTGCTTATGCTGGAAGTGCACAATTAGTGGCTTTGCCTTTATTTGCTAATCATGCTCCGATTTTATTTATATGGTTAGCCGGTTTTATTGTTAACACTAGATTTTTAATATTTTCAGCTGGTTTACAGCCTTACTTTGCTCATTTACCTTATTCTAAAAGGCTGCTTTTAGGTTATTTAAATGGTGATATGATTTATTTGGAATTTATACGGCGCTACCCTATGCCGGCAAAAAATGTAGAAACTCAAGAGGAACAAGTGGGGTTTTTTTGGGGAGCATGTTTGATAAATTATTTTGTATGGCAATTTTGGAATATATTTGGTATTGTATTTGCCCAATTATTTAAAGCGGAATGGCAAATAGGATTTTTAGGTACTTTAGGTTTAGTACCTATTTTAGTTAGTAATCTGCAAAATAAATCTTTTATTGTCATTACTTTAATTTCTTTATTCATTGCATCTTATTTTTATTGGCTTCCATTTAGACTGCCTTTAATTATTGCAGTTATTTCCAGCATGATAATGGCATTTGCATGGCAGCTTTATATGGAAAAAACGACAAATAAAGTTATTTGAGATTATATTTACTAGGGTTAAAGTATGATGCATTATCTTCAAAGTATCCAAACTGAAATTGCCATTGCCGGCATGTTTTTTATAACTTTAATTAACCGTGTCGGGTTTTTATTTTTTAAAAAGCCGTTAAAATTAAATATAAATTGGCAATATGTATTAAAATTAGCTCCGGCAGTTGCGTTAGCTGCCACTGTTATGTTAGATACATTTTTTGTACAAGGGCAATTTTTGGGATTTACTCACAATATGAGATTAGCTGCAGTAATTGTATCAATTATAAGCTTTATCTATTCTAAACAAATATGGGTAAGTTTGCTGGCGGGTTTAATTGCATGGTGTTTGTATACTATTTTTTAATATTTAATACACTTTATAACTAACCATTGGATAGACTGCCATAAATTATCACTATGCGGATTAGCGCCTTTAATTTGTTTTTCAATTTCATAACATTTTTCTAAAATTATTTTTAATTTATCTGCATGCAGCCGCTTAAGTGCCAAATTAAAAGATTGTTCACGGTTTCCCCAAATACGGTAAGTTTTAAATAATTCTGATTGTCTTTTGCCTTGTTTAATTTGTTTTAAAATTTTTAACATTAAATTTATATCTTCGGCAAATAGCCACAAGCATAAAATCGGGTTTTGGTCTTTTAAATAATCAATAATTTTCATGCTGGTCTCTAAATTTCCTCTCCAGCAATTTTCAATCAAGTCATTGACACTATATTTTGATACATTTAATACAACCTGCTGAATTTCACTTAAACTAGGTGAAATAGACGACGGGTAAATTAAAGCTAATTTTTGTAATTCTTGATAAGCGCTGATTAAATTCCCTTCAAATTGTCCGCTTAGCCACGCTATTATTTCTAAATTATGTGAATTGTCTATGTTGATACCTAATTCTTTGCAGGTATGAGAAATCCACAAAGGCATTGTTTTACTATCAATAGAAGGGATTTCAATAAAACTTGCTTTTTGTTTTAAATTGATAAACCATACTGTTTGTTGAGAAGCTCTATCAATTTTTGGCAGAATTAAAACAAAACCAGCTTGTTCTTTTAACATTTTATTCAGCATTTCACTGCCGTATTTACCGGGTTTGCCGTTGGGCAAATTGGCAACGGCTAAACATTTTCCGTCAAATAAACTCATGCTGTTAATTTCACTATAAAGATTTTGCCACGGCAATTGTGCCACACCGTCTAAATTAAAACTTTGTTTATAGCCGAATCCATGCTGTTTTGATGCAGATAAAATATATTGCTTAGTCTGCTCAACTAATAAAAGCTCATCTCCATAAATTACATATGGGGGTTGCCAAGCTTGCTGCAAATGTTTTTTTAGCTGATTAAAAGGGATTAGCATGTAGAAATATTAATGATATAATTAACAACTTATAAAGTTTAACATAAACTAGCACAAAGATTTTAGTTTTGATATATAACAGAATTTGTACAATTAATCATTTAAAATGAAAAGGTATATTATGGCAATTGCAATTGAAAGAACTGTTGAGAAGATACCTTCATCTCCTGTTCCAAATGATGTATGCTGCTCCAGAGCGAATGATGGCAGGAAATTAACCGCGTATACTCGAATAGGTTTTCCTCCTGTAGAATATTATACTATGGTTGCTCCACTGCATTTGTATGATTGTCGCGGAAGAAATTTACAAAACAATTTATGCGATAGGTGTTTTAACAAACTACCCAAATTATCAGATTCATCTGTTGCATGCAGATATAAAGCGAAGATAGGGGGTGAATGTAGTCTTGAGGTACATCCATTATATGATAAAGATGGCAATATGACCGACAGATACGAGTATTGTAAAACACATCTTCAAGAAAACGAAGCACTGGAGAGATCTGTTTATTATAATACCAAATAACTTTAATAATCAAAAGTAACGATGCCAAAAATAAAATCTGCTTTTTGCTGGATTTGGTATTAATACGTCTGTTATAACGAGCGTCATACCTGCGGAGGCAGGTATCTATGGGTTCCCGCATACGCAGGAATGACCGTAGTTTAGTATTAGATAATAATTCAGTTTATTTTTCAAATTATTTATTCAATCTCTATTCAAGTCTGAACTTTGCATTTTTAGGAATAAATGCTATAATAAGCCCAAACGTCTTTATATTTTAGGCGTAATTTTTTATGGGCGGCGCGAGCTTTTTTAACATTAACAGATATTTATCATCAAATGATAAGTGTCATTGTATATTTATAGACTAAATCTGCTTCAAGATCAAATTAAGGTAAAATATACAATTAAATTTTAGGTTTTTTATATATGTCAGAAGTACAAATAGAATCTTTTGCAAAGTTGTTTGAAGAGTCATTACAACAATCAAACGTGAAAGTAGGCGAGGTTATATCAGCCGAAGTAAGCCGTATTGACCGTAACTTTGTAGTTGTAAATGCCGGATTAAAATCAGAATCTTTTATCCCTATTGAAGAGTTTCATAATGACGCTGGCGCTTTAGAAGTTGAAGTAGGAGACTTTGTTGCCGTTGCAATTGATTCTTTAGAAAATGGATATGGCGATACTATTTTATCCCGTGATAAAGCTAAGCGTTTAGCATCTTGGTTAAATTTAGAAAAAGCTCTAGAAAGCGGAGAATTAGTAACAGGTACAGTAACCGGCAAAGTAAAAGGTGGCTTAACAGTTGTTGTTAACGGCATTAGAGCCTTTTTGCCTGGTTCTTTAGTAGATGTACGTCCAATTAAAGATACAACTCCATTTGAAGGTAAAACTATCGAGTTTAAAGTTATTAAATTAGATAGAAAGCGTAATAATGTTGTATTATCACGTCGTGCAGTGGTTGAAGCTTCAATGGGTGAAGAGCGTCAGAAATTAATTGACACACTCCAAGAAGGTACAATTGTTAAAGGCACAATTAAAAATATCACAGAATATGGTGCTTTCGTTGATTTAGGCGGAATTGACGGTTTATTACATATTACTGACTTAGCTTGGAGAAGAGTTAAACATCCAAGCGAAGTAGTTCAGCAAGGGCAAGAAATCGAAGCTAAGATTTTAAAATTTGATCAAGAAAAAAACCGTGTATCTTTAGGTATTAAACAATTAGGCAATGACCCATGGTTAGGTATTGCCTCTAGATATCCGCAAGGTACAAAATTAGTTGGTAAAGTAACGAATATCACTGACTACGGTGCATTTGTTGAAATAGAAAGCGGCATTGAAGGTTTAGTTCACGTTTCAGAAATGGATTGGACAAACAAAAATGTTGCACCAAATAAAGTTGTACAGTTAGGCGATGAAGTTGAAATAGTTGTATTAGAAATTAATGGTGAAATCCGTCGTATTAGCTTAGGCATGAAACAATGCAAAAAAAATCCGTGGGCTGAATTTTCACAAAATCATAAAGTAAGCGAGAAAATCCGCGGTACAATCCGCTCAATTACTGATTTTGGCGTATTTATTGGTTTAGATGGCGGAATTGACGGGTTAGTACACTTATCTGACTTATCTTGGAATGAGCCTGGTGAAGAGGCTGTGCGTAATTTCAAAAAAGGCGATGAGCAAGAAGCAGTTATTTTAGCAATTGATGTTGAAAAAGAACGTATTTCTTTAGGTATTAAGCAATTAAGCGGCGATCCGTTCACGAACTATACAACATCTAATGATAAAGGTGCAGTAATTAATGTTACCATTAAGGGTGTTGAGCCTAAAGGTGCAGTTGTTACATTAGCAAATGAAGTTGAGGGATTCTTGCCGGCTACTGAATTAGCAGATGGAAATGTCGAAGATGCAACCGCTTTATTAAAAGCCGGGCAAACTTTGAATGCTGCAATTATAAGCATTGATAAGAAAAACCGTATGATTACAGTATCTGTTAAAGCCTTGAATGCTCCGGCTGAAACTAGAGAATCAAAGGCTAACAATAACCACCATCAAGAACAAGCAGTAACAGCTAATAATGCTGGCACTACTAATTTAGGTGCTTTATTGAAAGCTAAGTTGAATAGTTAATTTGTTTATATAATAGTTTTAATAAAAAATTCCTCATTTAATTATGTTTTCAATGGGGAATTTTGTTTTTATTGATATTTTAATCCTGCTATCCTAAAATGATAACTAACTACTCTTCAATGTAACAATTATGCTGCCTGATACCAATAGTACTGCAGAATATTCTTCATCTTATTTATTTACTCAATATCTTGCTAAACCTGAACTAAAAAGTATATTAGAAGAGCATAATTATGCAGCGGTTGATAGTTTAGATAAAATTAATAATTTATATTTAAGTTATTATCAAAAAATTGATAATAAAGAAGCTAAATTTGAAAATTTGAAAGATGAGTTAAATTATAAAATTCAGACATGCAAGCAAGCTTTAAGAAAATTACGTAATCATGTTTTATGTAATTTAATTGAACGACAATTGAAAAATTTATGTAATTACCAAGAAGTTGTTGCAACGATGTCTTATTTAGCTGATTTTGCAATTAATACATTAGTAGAATTAAATCAAAATCAATTGAACTGCATATATAATTGTCCTACTGATGAATATGGAAAACCCGTGCCTATTATTATTATGGCGATGGGTAAGCTTGGAGGATGCGAATTAAATGTATCTTCGGATATAGATTTAGTCTTTTTATTTGAAGATAATTATGAATTGGAAAGTCATAAACAAAAAGTTTCTGATAATAGTAAATTAAATATTAGCACCAATGAATATTTTGAAAAACTTGGACAAAGAATTATTCAAGGTTTAAATAAAATAACTGAGCATGGTTTTGTGTTTAGAGTGGATATGCGTCTTAGACCTTATGGAGATATTGGCAGTATAGTTTGTAATACCAGTATGTTTGAAGAATATTTACTAACGCAAGGCAGAGCATGGGAGCGTTTTGCATGGCTTAAAGCTAGACAAATATATCCAGCGGTTCAAAACAGATATTTATCTCAATTAATACGTACTTTTGTTTACAGGCGCTATCTTGATTATAATTTATTAGAAGCATTAAGAGAAATACATCAAAAAATTAAGATAGAGCAAAATAAAAAAATTAATCAGTACAGCATTAAATTAGGCAATGGCGGAATTCGTGAAATTGAATTTATTGCTCAAGTTTATCAGTTAATTCATGGGGGACAAAACCCTCATTTACAAACAAATAATACAATTAAAGCTTTGGAAATTTTACCTCAATATAGTTTAATCAGTTATGCTGACAGTAAGAATTTAATTAATATTTATATACAATACCGTAATTTAGAACATGCTATTCAATATTTAAGAGATGAGCATACACATAATTTACCCAAAAATGAAAATAATAAAGATTGGCAAAGTATTTCTTTATTCTTAAATTATGATGAAAATAAAATCCAAGAATTAAAAAAACAAGTGCATGAATATCAAGAATATGTACATAGTTTATTTCAGAAAATTTTTTATGAGCCGGAAAAATCTAAAGAGCAATATTTTGATTTTGAGAATTTACAATTAGATAGCAGTTTAAATAAATGGCTCAAGGAAAATGGTTTTGGTTTGCCAGAACAAATATTAACGCATATAAATAGCATGCTAAGCAGTGCAAAATACCGTATATTATCGGGTAAATCGCAACAATATTTTAAAAACTGCATTTATTTAGGCATTCTAAGCTCTGCTAGAGCAAATAATAAAGATACTGTATTAATGCGTTATATTGATTTTTTAAATGTCATTAGTCAGCGCCGTTCTTATTTATCTTTACTTGTGCAGTATCCTGCTATAGTTGATAAACTCGTTATAGTATTAGGACATTCTTCTTGGATTTCTCAATATGTAATAACCCACCCCCAAGTTATTGATGAGTTATTACGTTCTGTGGATAAAATTGAATTTGACTGGAAAGAATACCGTTCCCGCTTAGCATATAAATTAAATTTGCATAAGAATGCTTTAGAATATCAGCTTGATACTTTAAGGCAACATTATCATGCTGAAGTTTTCCGTATTTTACTAGCGGAAATATATGGACAATATGATGTTTTAACAATTGCTGATTTATTATCTGCACTAGTCGATGCAACACTAGAAGAAACTATTATAGCAGTTTGGAGTACAATTGAAATAAATGAACCAATTCCGCATTTTGCAATTATTGCTTATGGAAAGTTGGGCGGTAAAGAACTTGGGTATGAATCTGATTTAGATTTAGTATTTTTATATGATGAAGAAAGCACAAAACTTGCAGATGCATTAACAACCTATACTTATTTAGCCCGTAAACTGATAACTTGGTTAACCAGTAATACCGGTGCAGGTAAGGTGTGTGAAATTGATACCAGATTAAGACCAAATGGGCAATCCGGCATGCTGGTTAGTTCAATTCAAGGTTTTATTGCATATCAAACTCAAAGAGTAAGCAATAGTGCGTGGACTTGGGAACATCAAGCCTTAACTAGGGCAAGGTTTTGTGCAGGTAATCAAAAAATTGGCATGATGTTTGAGACTTTACGCTGTCATATTTTATCTGCAGATAAAGATAAAAATGCATTAAAGCAGGAAATAATTGCAATGCGCAATAAAATTTCCCAAGAAAAAAAATATCAGCCTGAAATGTTTAATTTAAAGTATAGTGCCGGCGGTATGATAGATGTAGAGTTTGCTGTGCAGTATTTGATTTTGGCTTATGGAAAAGAGTGTGATAAATTACTAGAAAATTTAGGCAATGTGAAATTATTAGAAATAGCTTCGAACTACGCATTAATTCCACAAGATATTGCAGAAAATGCGGCTGGTGCATATAAAACTTACAGAAAAATGCAGTATAAATTACGCCTAGATCATAAAAAAAGTATTGTGAAAACTGATGAAGTACAAGCTTTAATTCTTGATATTAAAAATCTATGGCAATGTGTTTTAGGGCATAAGTGATTTTATATTACTATATTTTTGGTAATAATAATTGATAAGAAGTTCTATGAAGTTAAAATTTATTTTACCCTAATATATAAAATAATGGGTACAGCTATATCAATTACATCTAATAAAATATGTCCTGTAGCTTTACAAAAAAATGAAAAATCTTCTAAACTTTTTTTATCATCTAATATAACTTGTAAAATTGTCTGAGTTGCCATAGATGATAGCTTTTTCTTTGTATAAAGTAATGGCTTCGGGCAAGTTAAGCCTGTTACATCTAAAATTTCATGAGCCTCCATATAACATTCCTATGAGCTTAGTCACTTACTTCAACATGCTTTCTATACCATTTATGAAAATGTTCCATACCATCTTCCATCGGGCTTTGATACGGACCAAACTCATTTATAGCTCTTTTATATAAACCATACCTGCCGCTATCCATACGTATGGCAATTTCATCATCTTCTGTACAGGTTTCCATATATGCAGCCTGCTGACTTGCAATAAAATCAGGCTCAAATAAGCCTATTTCTTCCGGATAATAAAATTCTACAATATTTTGAGTTTTATTTATGCCGTTTGGATGTAAGGTTGAAATAACCATTGCAAACGGATACCATTCAACCATAATATTCGGATAATATGTAAGCCAAATTGCCCCATATTCAGGTAAGTCATTATTATCTGCATATTTAAGCAGCTGCTTCTGCCATGTTTGATAAACTTTAGAGCCTGATTTTTTTAGACCTTTTAAGCCAACCATTTGTATTGAATAATCTTCACCAAAATGCCATTGTAAATCATCACAGTCTACAAAATTTCCTAATCCCGGATGAAAGGAATTTACATGGTAATCTTCAAGATATACCTCGATAAATGTTTTCCAATTATATCCGCATTCATTTACTTTCGTATTACTAAATACATAATTAGAAAAATCAAATTTTGCTAAAGCGGGAAACTGCTTGATAATATTATTTAAATCCTGAATAATTCTATGCTTTAGATCACCTTCAAATAACATGCCTTTCCACGATTGCAGCTGATAGTGCAGAAGACGGCTGCATGGCAGATTTTCAAAATGCGGTGCACTTATCAACTCGCCTGATTTATTATATGTCCATAAATGTAAAGGGCAGACAATATTTTGTGTGATGCCTGTACCTTTCAGCATTAAGGCTTGTCTGTGCCTGCATACATTTGATATTAAATTAACTCCGCGTATATCTCGGATTAATGCTCTGCTGTGATTATCCTGTGGTAATGTATAATAAGAGCCTATTTCAGTAATCATTAGTTCATGACCCACATATTTTGGACTTACATTAAACAGAAAATTAAGCTCTTTTTTATATAAATCTTCATCAAAATACGTATACACTGGTAATTGCTGTAATGCATTTATCTGAATTTCCTGCTCGAGCTTGAACATATCCTAATTTTACTCCAAGTAATTTATTGTGCCTATACTAATCTGATTTGTCATTTATTACTGTCGCCTTGTCGTAAAATGAACTACAATTAAGTATATACCAGTTTAAAAAATATTTTGTAGGATTATTTTACCTTAATTGGCATTAGGTGTAAATTATTCAATGGGCTTGGATAAATTATCCCCTATTTTTATAGAGTGTCCAAGCAGAAACTCTTGTGCCTTCATACGCTTTTTACCTGCTATCTGTAATTCTAATATTTCAATGTAAGCCTTGCCGTTACTACATGCAATTTTGATAGTTTTGCCATTATTTGTGTCAATAACTTCACCATTTTTTATATTTTTATCTAATTCTGCTGGTTCTAATACAGCAGACCAAATTTTATATTCTCCAATTTGTGCAGTTGGAAACGGATTAAATGCTCTGATATTATTATCAATAATATTAATATTTTGAGTTAAATCTAAATTAGCCTCTTGTTTTGAAATTTTATGTGCATAACTAATAAGGCTTTCATCATATACTGATTGAGAAATCTTATTTTTGATTAAATTGTCTAAATCACTCAATGTATGTACAATGCTTTGCGCTCCTAATTCTGCTAATCTATCGTGTAGAATAGCTGTAGTATCAGTCTTAGTAATTTCAGTCTCATTAATATATAAAATGTCTCCGGTATCTAATCCTTCATTCATATGCATAATACTAATACCGGTTTTTTTATCGCCAGCTTGTATAGCTCTATGTATAGGGGCAGCCCCACGCCAACGCGGTAGAATTGATGCATGAATATTTAAACATAAAAATTCATTAACAATAGAGGCAGGCAATAACATGCCGTAAGCAGCAACTATTAATACATCTATTTCATTTAATAAATTATGGATTTGCCCAGCTAATTCTGCATCTTTTCCAGCTAATTTTAAAGATGAAGGCTGGTATATTTCTATATTATTTTTTAGTGCAGCCTGCTTTACTGGACTTTGCTGAAACCTCATGCCACGTCCTGCCGGTTTATCCGGCTGTGTTAATATAAATCTAATATCATAGTTATGATGAATTAAATTTTCTAGTGTATGGGCAGCAAAGTCTGGAGTTCCTGCAAAGGCAATTTTCATATATTTTTATATGTATATATTCTGAATAAACAACATTATATCACACGTAATTAAGAGAAAAGTTAGCTGTTTTTCAAAGGATTATTCCACCAATTTTATAGAATTAATCATGATGCCGGATAAAACTAGAAAATACTCTGTACTTTAAATACATCTCTAAGATGATTGCCGATTGAATATTCACCCTCCCACCTAGACATAGAAACTTCTGGTAATAATAGTTTTCTTTTACCCCAATTTAAAATCCTAGTATCTTCACCTCTGTAACCAATTGTATTCAAATTTGAGCTGTTGAAGGAAGGATTATGAGACTGTAAAATTATTTTTTCTGCTAAAGATATTTGGAGATGCCAATCTTCTTTTATTAATGGAGTTTTTGATGCAATTCTGCCCACGTATAAGGATATTATGCCAGATGTCCACAATTCCCAATTATGCTGCCTTATTCTAATTCCAAACGTTTGTTTTTCCGCTTTACCTAAGTACAAAAGAACATCTTTTCCATACATTAAATGGTCTCCATAAAATGTATATAATCCATAATCACACTTTGAATTTAAGTTTAAAGCCTCTGAATGAGTAAATGGACCTTCCCAATTTATATGTATATCTATCATTTCTATAAATTATTATTCTGTTTATAAAATATTGACATAAAATATATAAATATTCAATTTTTAAGCTGATTTAATGAGTAAAAACCCAAAATTTTGACATCATAGCTAGATATTTTATTTAATTTGTATTAACATATATGTAACTTATATGAAACATATTTAATAATTGTTTTCATTTACTTGTTATTTTAAAAGTTTGTGCTAATCTTTTTATAAAAGATAATATTTAAAAAGCAATGAGGCAAACTAAAATAAATTACTCAAATCTTAAACTTAATTTAAACCAAAATATAATTTATAAGGCTCAATATATGAGATTAATTTTTAATGATGATAATTACATGGTATTTAATATCAGTTATAATAAGCTTGAAGTATACGATAAACACATGGGAACACAGGCTATATTAAGCGGTGATAAAGCAAAAAAATGTAATTTTATTGTAGAAAATTTTAATTCAAATAAAAATTTATCTCTTGATGAGGTTGATGATATTTTAGATGAAATGATTCAAGATATTGCCAGACCTTTTGATGTGCATTGAATTTAAATTATATAAAAATTCTAAACCCAAATACGGATTTATTTTTTAGCTTCATATCTTTATTTTCTTGAATTAAACTACAAGTATTATATGAATATGGACATACAATTCATGAATATGTTCTAAATATACGTTGCTGTTAAAATTATTTGGCTATGCCATATGTGCATCTGCCTCATAATTTTTGTCTGCAGTCTGCTCTAGACATAATTGAAAAGAATTACATATTTTACCAGCTATTATATAAGCTAATTTTACTGGAACTGCATTACCAATCATTTTATAGCCATCAGCTAAATTATTATAATAAAAAATAAAATCATCTGGAAATTCTTGAATTCTAGCACATTCTCTTACGCTTAAACGGCGGTATAAATGCTCTTGATTAGGTACAAATATTCTTTTATTTGTTTCTACAAGAAGCATTTTAGGAGCTTGCGGATGTATTGGAGCATGTCTCCCTCCAGCCTGAATAGTAAAAGATGGCTCATGCCAATTTCTTACCCTATTTCTTGACATATAAATTGTGGAAAATCCGCCCAGCATATATTCATGATTTGCTATAATACATTTGCTATAATTGCTTTTATTTTTATCTTGAGCTGGTAACACATTTTCTTTTAAATCCCAAAGAATATTTTGTAAATTTTTCTTTATTTTTTGCGGTTGCGGCCATTGAAACTGAAGGCTTAAATCTCCTCTAAATCCAATATAAAAAACTCTTTTTCTATCTTGTGCTACGCCAAAATCAGAGGCATTAAGCAGTTTTACATATGTGCTGTAACCCGCCTGCTTAAAATCATGCATAATATTCTGCACAGCTTCTTGATGTATATCAGCAAGCATACCTGATACATTTTCTGCCACAAAAAATTTTGGTTTTTTATCATTTAAAATACGTATAAAGTCATAAAATAACTGCCCTCTTGCGTCCTGAATACCACGTAAACTGCCTGCCTCACTCCAGCTTTGACATGGAGGACCTCCAATAATACCATCGCAGTCAGGTATTTCATGAGATTGAATATTCCTAATATCTCTTTTATCTAAGAATGTATTTAAGTGATTTTTTTCGTAAGTTTCCCAAATGGACTTATCATATTCATTTGCCCAAATAACATTAAATCCTGCCTTTTGGAAACCTAAATCCATACCGCCAGCACCAGAAAATAGACTAATAATATTGAACATAGCGCCTACATATAAAAGGTAATAAGTTTTGCATCTCTTAATTGAGCTGGATTATCCGATCAATGGGAATAATTACATACAATATATAGATTTCTATTATTCCTCAATTTCTCCGCAAAGCAAATATTCCATCAAGGCTTTCTGTACATGTAATCTATTTTCTGCTTCTTCCCACACTATGCTTCTATCACCGTCAATTACACTTGCAGCTACTTCTTCGCCCCTATGAGCTGGCAAACAATGCATAAATATTACATCTTTATTAGCAACATTTAGCATTTCATCACTAACCATAAATCCGGAAAATGCTTTTTGCCTTTCATGATTTTCTGACTCAAATCCCATGCTTGTCCATACATCAGTAGTAATAATATCTACATCTTTGCATGCTTCTAATGGATTAGAAAAAATTTCTAAATGATCACCGACATTATCCGGCAATAATTCTTCATCTAATTTATATTGAGGCGGAGAGCTAAAATTAATTTTAAAATTTAATAATTTTGCGGCTTGAATCCAAGTGTATGCCATATTATTTGCATCGCCAATCCAAGCTACGGCTTTACCTTTAATTGACCTGAATGTTTCATAATAAGTAAATATATCAGCTAATACTTGGCATGGATGAAACTCATTAGTTAATCCATTAATTACCGGAACTCTAGAATTGCGGGCAAATCTTTCTATAATATCCTGCCCGAATGTTCTAATCATAATTATATCTACCATTCTAGATATTACCTGCGCTGCATCTTCTACCGGCTCACCCCTGCCTAATTGTGTGTCTTGAGTATTTAAATACACACCGTGTCCGCCTAGTTGATGTATACCTGCTTCGAACGATAAGCGTGTCCGCGTAGAGTTTTTTTCAAAAATCATTGCTAGAGTTCTGTCATGCAATGGATGCCAAGTTTGATAAGCTTTAAATTTATTTTTTAACTGTACAGACCGTTTAAATATATATGCGTATTCATCTGCTGTTAAATCATCAAAACGTAGATAATGCTTAATTTTACTAGAAATATTCTTATCCGCCAATGGCATAAACTACCTGAAAATTGATATGACTGCTGATAAGATACCATAAAATTATTCTTAACTCAAATATACTTGTTCTATACTAATTGGATTTCAATTTGCAAACTTCGCTGCCGTCTCGTCGTAAAATGAACTCAATTAGTATATTTAAATTATGCCGCATATTTTTATATATATAAATATGGATGATAGATAACATAGCCATTTTCATCACAAATAACTGAAAACCCGCGCAGCCATGGAGAAATTTTTTGTTCTTGAAATATATGTTTTAAAGTTTTAGTTGGGCGTTTTGGTATAGATAATTTTAAAGATTGGCTTGGGGCAATTATTGCATATTTTTTTGGATTATAGTTATAGTTTTGATTATTTAAATTAAAAATATATTGTTGCTCTTGTTCATTTTGATTATTTTTGATATTTTTATCATTATCTAACAAGTAAATATATTTATAAATTACTAATAAATCATGATATAAAGTTATATAATTATTATCATATTTAATGCAAATTTCTAAATTCTTAAGCTCTGTATTTAAGTTTTCTTCAAATTCTAAACCTAATTGCTGAATCAAGCTGTGAACTTCTTTATAACTTGGTATGTGTAAACCATTTAATTTTAGCCAATAGCGTAATAATAACAATCCGTGTTCATAATTATTTAAAAAAATTGATTTAAGCTTTTGATGAGAAAGAGGAAAAATTAAATTTTGATTTTCTGATATATTTTCTATATTTATTTTTATATTTTGATTAAAATAATTGTTGAGTAAAGTGCTGCCTGAATAAATAACAGGTAAGCTTTTATCATATCTCATTTTTGTTAAATCATTTTCCAGATATTGATCCAAAATAGATTTTTGTATCTGCAGCAGTTTAATGCTGCGCAACATCGGCTCCAATTCACCTTGTTTAAAATTAGGTAAAATTTTTATTCTTACGCCATTCCTTTTATAACTTTCATCGCTATTGCTATCATCTTCAATCCAGATTAAATTATGCTTTTTAGCATATTCAGTGATATTTTTTTTATCTAAATTTAAAAATGGACGGCAATAAGGTGTAGTTTGTTTATAATGAAAATAGGGCATACCGCTTAAACCATCAATTCCGCTTCCGCGCTGCCACTGTAAAATAAAAGTTTCAAGCTGATCTTGAGCATGCTGTCCTAATAAAACTAAATTATTTTGGGCAGTTTTATTAATTGCTTCATATCTCAATTCTCTTGCCGCTGCCTCTATACCTAGCTCTTTGCTCAATTGTTTGATATTCACTTTATGAAAAACTAATTCTAGGCCTAATTTTTCAGCAAAATTTATACTATGATTTAGCCAATCATCAGCATATTGACTAATGCCATGATGAATATGAACTGGAATAATTTTTATTTTATCTGCATAATCCGTACAATTTTTATGAATATAATTAAACACACTATATAGTAATACGGTAGAATCTATACCTCCGCTATAGGCTATGTATAAATTATTAGGCATATGTATAGTTTTTGAAAGCAAATGCGAATATTTCTTTTCTAAATCAGTAAAAAAAAAATCTACACTTTGTTCAACTTTACATTTATTTGCACGTATATTCATTCTATGGTATGTTTAGTGGTTAATTGAATGAGCTAATCTATACTAATTGGATTTCAATTTGCGAACTTCGCTGCAGTCAAAATTTATTCCTGCCGCCTCGCCGTAAAATGAACTGCAATTAGTGTAACTAAAAACTGAATTAATATTTTCGATTATACAATAAATTTAAATAATACAAGATAAACACATGACCATGACGTTACTAACCATTGCAAATCATTTTTTATTTGGCGGAATTTTAAGCCTAATTACTATCACTAACCCTTTATCTAAAGTTCCTTTATTTATCACCTTAACCAAGGCTATGGGAGATGATAAAAAGCATATTCTTGCCCGAAGAGCGTGTATTTATGCATTTGGAATTATGGTTACTACACTATTTATCGGTGCATTAATTTTAGATATTTTTGGTATTTCGTATGGTGCATTACGTATTTCCGGTGGATTTACTATTGCATTATTAGGCTATAAAATGCTTTTTCAAACTAGCGATGCTAACTTTTCTCCGGAAAGCAGTAATAATGATTATGCTTTTTTTCCGCTAGCATTGCCATCAATCAGTGGTCCCGGAACAATTGCAGTAATTATCGGTATTTCTACAGAAATTGCTGAATTAAAAACCATACCATTAAAAGTTATGGCATATTCTGCGACTATCTGCAGTATGGCATTATCCTGTGCAGTGGTATGGATTGTATTGCGTACATGTAAAATAATTGCAAGAATTTTAGGCAAAGACGGCATGGAAGTAACGACTAGATTAATGGGGTTTTTATTAATTTGCGTAGGTGTACAATTTGTTTATTCCGGTATTAAAACTTTAATTGGGGGAAGTTAAATTAATTTGAACAGCAGCACAGGTATAAATTCAATGGCGTGTATATATAAATTACGTTATTTTATTTTACTTTTTATAATTGTTTTGGCTATTATTTATTGGCTAAAAACATATGCACAAATACATTTCTTTTTTGCACCGGATAATATTGAATATGATTCACCAAAACGTAAAAAATTAAAATATGAAGATATATATTTTAAAAGTACTGACGGCACAAAGCTGCATGCTTGGTTTATACCAGCTAAAAATCAAAATGCAATAAATGCCAAAGCTAGTGTGATTCAATTTCATGGAAACTCACAAAATTTATCTTCAAATTGGCAGCTTGTTGAGTGGCTTCCGGAACATGGCTACAATGTTTTTGTTTTTGATTATAGAGGATACGGCAAATCCCAAGGTAAGATAACAACATTAAAAGGTTTTTATGAAGATGGTGTAAGTGCGCTAAATTATTTACATTCCAGACAAGATATTGATGTGAATAAAATTTTTGTTTTAGGTCAAAGTATCGGCGTATCATCTGCCCTTAATGCTATTAATCAAAATAAATCTCATATTAATATTAAAGGCGTCATTTTAGAGGGCGGGTTTTATTCATATAGTAAAATTGCTGAAGATTATTATAAATTTAGCGGATTATTTGTTGATGACAGCTATAGCCCAGCAAATTTTATTGATAAAATAAGTCCCATACCGCTTATGATAATGCATGGTGTAAATGATGAAGTCATAAATTACCGCCATGGTGAAATGCTGTATGAGAAAGCAAAACAGCCAAAAACTTTCATTCCTGTTAGGGGCGGTCATATAAAAGCTTTTTTCTTAGAAACCGGCAAGGAATATCAAAAAATCATGCTGGATTTTCTTGAGAAAAATTTAAAAAATTAAGATTAAATATTGTTGTTTGTTAGTATAAATCAGCTATAATAGGCATCAAAATTACCTATAAGTAATTCTAAAGCATTATCTAAATTATAATCTATAATGCAGCAGTCTGTTTTTCTAAGCCATGTAATTTGCCGTTTAGCAAGCTGGCGTGTGGCGGCAATTCCCATATCAATAAATTGCTGATAACTTATATTATTATTTAAATATTCATAAGCTTGGCGGTAGCCAACACAACGCATTGAGCTATTTTCCATATTTAAACTCGGATATTTAGTTAATAAATTTTCTACTTCTTGTATAAAACCTTGTTCCAGCATTAAATAAAATCTTTGTTCAATTTTTTTATGGAGTAATTCCCGCGTCGGCATTAAAGCAATATTAGTTAAATTATATTTACTTTTACGTTGCTGATTATAAAAATATGATGGTGTTTTACCGCTTATATAATAAATTTCCAAAGCTCTTTGAATGCGCTGACTATCACTAGGTTTAATATTTTCTGCACTTTTAGCATCTATCTGCATAAGTTTATCATGCATAAAATTCCAGCCGTTTATTTGTGCCTGCTCATTAATTTGCTGCCGTATTGCTAAATTCTGATTGGGTATATCATGTAAACCATGCGTGAGGATATGATGATATAACATAGTACCGCCCGCAATTATAGGCAGTTTATTTCTGGTGCGGCAGTCATCAATTATTTTATCTATATCCTGCAGAAATTCTCCGGCATTATAATTATGAGTTGGCGCTAAAATATCAATTAAATGATGTGGAATACCGCCTCTTTCCTGCAAATTTGGCTTAGCTGTGCCAATATTCATATCTTGATACACTAAAGCAGAATCCAAGCTGATAATTTCAACATCTAAATTATATTTTTCTTTAACATAATGAGCCAAGCTTATAGATAAAGCTGTTTTGCCGCTGGCAGTTGGTCCTAAAATGCAGAAAATATTTGTTCTAATCAAGCTATTCCCCCCGCATAAATAACTTATCTAAAAAATTAAGCGGTAACTGTATCCAAGTGGGGCGTCCATGATTACAAAAACTGCCTTTTTCAGTTATTTCAATTGAGCGTAAAAGAGCATTCATTTCAGAAATGCTTAGTTTATGATTTGCTCTAACGGCTTTATGGCATGCCATAGTCGATAAAATTTGATGTTTTTGCTGCTCGCTTAAATTATGAGTAATGGCGTTAATATCTGAAAAATTATCATCTAATAAATCATCAATAACATTGTGTATCAGCTCTTTAATAGAATTTTTATCTAATAATTGAGGCAAACTAAACACGTGTAATTCAAGTTTTTGTACAAATAATTCTGTGATAAATCCTAATTTTTCTAAATTATTTTGTTGTTCGGCAATTTTTGCTAACTTCACATCATCTAAGCGCACAATATGCGGAATGAGCAAATGCTGAACACTGATTTTATCTTGCATTTGCTGCTTCAAATTTTCATATAAAACTCTTTCATGAGCAGCGTGCATATCCACTATAATTAATCCAAGCTGATTTTGCGATAAAATATAGATATTATGTAATTGCCCGATGGCAAACCCTAAACTTGGAGTTTGATTTATATTATCTAAATTAAGTTTGGCATGTTCAAACATAGTTTTAATACTTGTCTGAGAATTAAATTTTAAATTATCCGCATCATCTGAATTAGAATTTTGATTTTCTTTTTTACCTTCAATTAATTCATTATTATTAGTATTTAAATTAACATCAAAATTAGGCATCATTGGGTATTTAGGCTGTTCTAAAGTTAACCATGGATTGTGTTTTTGCTTATTCTGATTTGATTCTGTTCTATGATTACTGTAATTTAACGGATTATTTCTTGCATGATAATTATCATTAGAAAACTTGTCGTCAGATAACAGGCTAGTTGATGGATTAAATGGATTAGAATCATTAGGCTGGGAATTATCGTTTAAATTATCCGCTAATAATTTTTCCTGCTTTTGCTCCAAAGCTAAACTTTGCATGCTTTTACTTAAATGAGGCTCAATGGTATGATATAAAAATTGATGGACATTTTGGCTATTTTTAAACCTAACTTCAGATTTACACGGATGAACATTTACATCTAATTCATTAGTCGGTAAATTAAAATACAATAAATACTGTGGCTGTTTTTGTCCATGCAGAATATCTTTATAAGCGGCTTTTAATGCATGCGACACTATTTTATCTTTAACAAATCTATTATTAACTATGCTGTGCTGAATTTGAGAACGTTCTGCTGCAATAAGAGGCGAGCCAAGAAAAGCTAACAATTGATACGTACCGGTGCTATGTTCAATCACTGAAGCATTTTGAATAAAATGCTCTCCTACAAAAGCCGCTACTCTTTCATGAATGGAGCAAATTGGAAATATATGAGAAATTTTATTGTTATGGCTAATTTCAAAATGAATATTCGGATTTAGTAGTGCTAATTTACGGGCAATATCTAAGCAATGCCCCCATTCTGTCTGGGCGCTTTTTAAAAATTTACGCCGAGCTGGGGTGCGGAAAAAAATATCATTAATTTGAATATGAGTTCCGCTTGCCATATTACAAGGAATTAATATTTCGTGCAGCAGAATGGGATTTTCTAATATCAGATTAATTTTTGATTCGCTAAGATAATGTTCTAAATCATGAGCATTTACGCTAAAACCATGAGCTTCATCTTGGGTTTTACTTTTTAAAGTAACATGTGCAATTGCAGATATTGCAGCTAATGCCTCACCTCTAAAGCCTAAGGTATTTATATTATCTAAATCAGCTAAATTACTAATTTTGCTTGTTGCATGTCTCATTAATGCAAAAGGCAATTCTTCAGCACATATGCCGCTTCCGTTATCCTGAATAATAATGCTGTCTATACCGCCGTTCTCAAGCTTAATTTCAATTTTTGTACTGCCTGCATCTATTGAATTTTCAATTAATTCTTTAACAATCGATGATGGTCTTTCAATCACTTCGCCGGCTGCAATTTGTGAAATTAATAAATTCGGCAGCAAAGATATTTTTTTATGAATTTTTTTTATGGGTAATATTTTACTAAATTCAGACATTTGACCTTGATATTTAAATAGGTGCTAAATTATAATTTTATACCATATAAATAGAATTAAACAGCACATGAGAACATTAGAATTACAAAATTGGATAGCTCAAGTTAATAATACACATTATGGATTAGATATTTCTAGTCTTACAATAGCCTCAAGCGATGCAAGTTTTAGAAGTTATTTTAGAATTCAGGGTAAAAATTCCAGTTATATAATTATGGATGCACCGCCTCCACATGAAAATTGTACAGATTTTATCAACATTACCAAAATTTTTGAACCTAGTATTAATGTTCCGCATATATTTGCGCAAAATTTAGAACAAGGATTTTTATTATTAAGTGATTTTGGAGATACAACCTTATTTAAATCTATTCAGGCAGAAAATAAAATTAACACAGCGGAATATATAGAAATATGCAATATTTTAATAGATTTACAATTAAGCAGTAAGCCAAATATTTTACTTGATTATGACGAAGCAAAGTTAAAACAGGAAATTTATTTATTTAATGAATGGTATGCACCAAAACATTGTAATAAAGCATTAACAGATGAACAAAAAAATAAACTTGAAGTAATTTATCAAAAAATATTAAAAAATAATTTAGCACAAGCTAAAGTTTATGTGCATAGAGATTACCATTCACGTAATATTATGAAAATTAATAATAATTCACAGTATCATTTTGGCATTATTGATTTTCAAGATGCATTGTATGGAGCTATCACTTATGATTTAGTTTCTTTATTAAAAGATGCATATATAGAACTTGAACCAGAGCAACATGATGAATTACTATCAAAATATTGGGAAAATGCTGCTAAAAAAGGATTAGCATTAGGCGATTTTGAAAATTTTAAAATTGACTATGAATTAATGGGCTTGCAGAGACATTTAAAGGTGTTGGGTATTTTTGCCAGATTGTATCACCGTGACGGCAAATCCGGTTATTTAAATGATTTGCCTTTAGTGCTTAAATATACAACTGCAATTGCACATAAATATGCTGAATTTAAAGATTTAGCTGATATTTTAAGATATTTAAATGATAATAGTTAACAATTATAAAAATATGCTAAAATACCTAAATTGCTCAAAATAAGTAAAATAGAATAATATGAATTTACCAACTCCCGAAAGTATAAAAAAAGATATTGTTAATAATTTAGAATGTGAACATATAACTGTTGAAGGAGATGGACAGCATTTTTTTGCAACTATAATTAGTCATGCATTTGAAAATAAAACCCGTATTCAAAGACATCAGATAGTTTATGCATGTTTAGGTGAAAGAATGAAGCAGGAAATCCATGCCTTAAGTATGAAAACATTAACTCCAAGCGAATGGGAAAAGCAAAATAATGGATAAGCTAAAAATTGAGGGTGGTAAAAAATTATTTGGCAGCGTAAAAATATCTGGGGCAAAAAATGCTGCTTTACCTATTTTATGCGCAGCACTTCTTACCGATGAACCAGTAATTTTGCATAATGTGCCAGCATTGCACGATGTAAATACGCTAATAAAAGTATTACAGCAAATTGGGGTAAATGTAGAGTTTAATCCTCACGACCCTGAAAATATTACCCTTACAGCTAAAAATATTAAATCTCCGATTGCAAATTACGACCTAGTAAAAAAAATGAGAGCAAGTATTTTAGTATTAGGACCTCTATTAGCAAGATGCGGACATGCAGTTGTATCATTACCAGGCGGATGTGCTATAGGGGCAAGACCAGTAGACCAGCATATCAAAGGTTTGCAGGCTATGCAGGCTCATATAGAAATTGCTCATGGCGATATTAATGCCTCAATACATAACTTGGATAAAAAATTACAAGGTGCAAAAATTGTAACAGATATGATTACAGTTACAGGCACTGAAAATTTATTGATGGCAGCCTGTTTAGCAAACGGCAGGACCATATTAGAAAATGCAGCTAGAGAGCCTGAAGTAGCTGATTTAGCTAATATGCTGGTTAAAATGGGAGCGAAAATACAAGGAATTGGTACAGACTGCCTTATCATTGAAGGCGTAGAAAAACTGCATGGCACTGAACATAAAATTATGCCAGACCGTATAGAAACAGGTACATTTTTATGTGCTGTTGCTGCTGCCGGAGGAGAAATTACAATTACTCATACACAGCCCACCACCTTAGATGCAGTGTTAGATAAATTAATCGAAGCCGGATTAGAAATAAGCATTGAAGATAATATAATTCATGCAAAAATGGATAAAAGACCGAAACCTGTTAACATAAAAACAACAGAATATCCGGGTTTTCCGACAGATATGCAAGCTCAATTTATGGCATTAAACTGCATATCAACAGGTGCTAGTACAATCAGTGAAACTATTTTTGAAAATCGTTTTATGCATGTACAAGAATTAGCAAGGCTTGGTGCTAATATTCACATAGATGGTAAAGTTGCGTTTGTAAATGGAGTACATGAACTGCAGGGAGCAACCGTTATGGCAACAGACTTAAGAGCCTCTGCCTGCTTAGTAATCGCCGCACTGGCTGCTCATCAAGATACGACAATTATTGAAAGAATATATCACCTTGATAGAGGCTACAGCCATATAGAAGATAAATTAGGTATTTTAGGGGCTGATATTCAAAGAATAAAAGAATAACATATAATCACTCACTTGAATTTATGTTTGCATTACAGCTAAAATATTACTTAAAGGTTTACCTATGTGTATTGTATGCACTATTTTTTGAGTAAACATAAACTAAAGTACTGCAGATACAATTAAATAAATCAAAATTCTAAAAAATGAAGCTAAATATGAGAACAGCAACTGTTATAAGAAATACGGCAGAAACTCAAATAGAAATAACCATTAACCTCGATGGAAATGGTAAATCAAAATTAAATACGGGTGTACCTTTTTTAGATCATATGCTTGACCAAATAGCAAGACATGGTTTATTTGACTTAGATATTCAGGCAAAAGGTGATACCTATATTGATGATCATCACACGGTTGAAGATGTAGGCATAACACTAGGGCAGGCATTTAGTCAAGCATTGGGAAGCAAAAAAGGCATTATGCGTTATGGGCATAGTTATATACCTTTAGATGAGGCTCTTTCAAGGGTAGTTTTAGATCTTTCCGGACGTCCTTTACTGCAGTTTGATGTAAATTTTACAAGAGCAAGAATTGGGAATTTTGATGTTGATTTAACCATAGAATTTTTTCGCGGCTTTGTTAATCATGCATTAGCAACCCTGCATATTGATAACTTAAAAGGCATTAATGCCCATCATCAGTGTGAGACTATTTTTAAGGCTTTTGGTAAAGCACTGCGTATGGCAACAACTATTGACAAACGTGCAAATAATATTTTACCTTCTACAAAAGAATTACTATAATGATAATTATTGTTGATTACGGTATGGGAAATCTTCATTCTGTAAAAAGAGCATTGCAATATGCGGCACCTAATAGCAATATTAAAATAAGCAGTGAAGCATCTGAATTAGAAAAAGCTTCTCATATAATTTTACCTGGGCAAGGCGGCATGGCGGATTGTATGAAGGCATTAAAATATTCAAATTTAAAAGACTCTTTGCTTAATGTAATATTAAACAAAAAAGTACCAACTCTTGGAATTTGTGTCGGCATGCAAATGTTATTTGAACAAAGCGATGAAGGCAAAAAAGATAACCATGGAAATATAATTCCTACATTAGGATTAGGGATTTTAAAAGGTAAAATAAAAAAATTTGATGTGCAGGATATAAAACATACTCAACCTATGGATGTTTATAAAATACCGCATATGGGGTGGAATACGATAAAAATAAAACCAAATTCTTCAAAGATTTGGGGAAATATACAAGATGATAGTTATTTTTATTTTATTCATAGTTATTATTTACCAATTGATCAGCAAACGCAGAATTATGCAATAGCATCTTGTAATTATGGAATAGAATTTGCATGTGCAGTCGCATACCAGAATATTATTGCAACTCAATTTCATCCGGAAAAAAGTGCAGAAGTTGGGTTGCAGTTATATAGAAACTTCATTAATTTAGCATGATAAGAGGATAAAATGCTACTAATACCAGCAATAGATTTAAAAAATGGGGAATGTGTAAGACTAGAGCAAGGCAATATGGATAAAAGTATTGTTTTCTCAAATGAACCCAGTGTTATAGCTATAAAATGGCAGAAAATGGGGGCTAGGGCGTTGCATTTAGTTGATTTAAACGGTGCATTTGCCGGCTCTACCCAAAATAAAGAAGCTATTTTAGAAATACTCGATGTAACTAAAGAAACTGATGAGTATATCCCTGTACAGCTTGGCGGCGGAATTCGGGATTTAAAAACGATTGAATATTGGCTGGATGCAGGCATACATTCTGTAATTATTGGTACAGCCGCAGTCAAAGACCCAATTTTTTTGAAGGAAGCCTGCCAAGTATTTCCGGGTCATATTATGGTCGGTATTGATGCAAAAGATGGTATGGCAGCCACTGACGGCTGGGCAAAACTAAGTAAATACAGTGTTATAGATGTTGCTAAAAGATTTGAAGATTACGGTGTCAATAGTATTATTTATACTGACATCGGCAGAGACGGCATGCTTCAGGGCATAAATATTGAATCTACGGTAGATCTTGCTAGAAATGTAAATATACCTATTATTGCCAGCGGCGGGTTAGCTAAAATTGAAGATATAGAAAATTTGTGTAAGTTTCAATCTGAAGGAATTGCCGGCGTAATTTGCGGTAAAGCGATTTATACTGGTGCAGTTAATTTTACCGAAGCACAAGAGAAAGCTGATGAATTAAGTGATATAGATATTGACAGTATTGCTCAGATATATGGGGTGTAAATATAATCAGGTAAATACGAATATAAAAATGTGGTTTACAAAAAATATTACCGGAAAAGAAACATTGTGCAGAAAGAATGCATGACTAATTTGGCTGAAAGCACAAATTCACAGCTTAGTAGGATATTGTTCCGGATTAATACGCAAAACTAAATCTTATACTAAGCCTTTTAATTCATTATATGATAATTTGCCTTCTTTTTTTTGAGTAAAATTATTAAATAAATTTATTTATACAATCCCTATTTTTACATTATGAAATGATTTAAAAAAGGAATAAGAATGTTAATAGCTAATCCATTATTTGACAGCGCATTTAAATTTTTGATGCAGGATTTAACTGTAGCAAGACATTTTATCAGTGTAATTTTAAACAGAAATATTGAAGTAGAAGGATTTGAAGCAACGGAAGACGCATTAATAAATGCAAATAGTGAAACAGGATTTTCATCGCAGAGAATGGATTTTCATGCCACTATAACTGAAAAAAACGGTACTAAAAGAAAGGTGCTGATAGAACTGCAGAAAAGCCATACCTTAACTGATATTAGCCGGTTTAGGCGTTATTTGGCAAAATCATATTACGATACTGATAATTTACCAAAAAATATACAACATGAAGAAATAATATCAATTTACATACTGGGTTTTAAATTAAATATCCCAGTAGCAGTAGTAAAAACAAGTACACAATTAATCGATGCAGGCACGCAGGAACTATTAAACGCGAATACAGACGATGATGTTTTTATGCGTAAACTACATCACGAAAGTATTTTTATTGATACTACAAAATTAACCCGTAAAATGCAAAACAGAGTAGACAGATTACTTGCTGTATTTAATCAAAGTTATATGACAGAAAATAAATTTTCATTAGATGTCCCAGTTGATGAACTCACGATTGCCGATGATGATTTAATTGTAATAAATAGATTAAATTATGCATTATTAGATAAGAAATTGAGGCATGAATTATCGGTGCAGGCTGAATATCAAATGGTTATTGATAAAGAAATCTATACCACGAAACAGAGCGCTAAGCTGGAAATTGCCAAATTAATGAAATTAGATGGGTTAAGTATAGAAAATATTGTTAAATACTCAGGATTACCTAAGGAAGAAATAGACAAACTATAGCAGATTTTAATTAAAGGATATTTGTAAAATTCATAAAAATATTAAACTTCTTAATATTCATACCTGTAATATAAGTGAATATTATGACTATTTCAATTCGCTTAGAACCTGAATTAGAAGCAAGAATAAATAATTTAGCTCAACAAACTAACCACAGTAAATCTTTTGAGTGTTATTTAAAGAACATGTATCGTCAGCTAGCATTATTAATACTGGATATTCCAGCTATATAGATGAAATAAAACGCCCGCTTATGACTACAGATGAATTTTTAAGTATGCAAGGTTTGGTTAAGGATAGAATAATAGCAATAAAGTTATTGATACAGGCAATATGCTAATTTTTGTGAATGGTATTAAGCCTATTTTTGGTAAGCAAGCACCTTACTTTTTGAGTAAAACCATGATGGATAGGATTTTAAATTAAATTTCTTTTAGTTCTAAAATAAGTCCGTGCTTTTCCATGTTTAAAAAAATACCATCACCAAATTTATAGTGTTTAGAAATTTCTTTTAGCTCATCTTTTCCATTAAAATAATTTAATAAATTAATAGTATTGCTCCATTCATCATTGGGTTTTAATAAGAATGGAGTAAATAACACTGGATTTGCATCAAATTGATTCATCAAAAAGCTTTGTACAGGTAGAATTACAATTTTCTTATTATCTCGAATTATTGTAGCATTAATATTTTTGATTTTAACACTTCCATTCCCTATATTATTGATAATAGTATGTATTTGAAGATTATGATTACCTACTTTATGATGTATAAATATTTTTGAATGAATATCACAATCAATTTTTACTTTTCTAAATAAAATATGTAATGGTGGGATTTGAGACAGTATTACAGCCATAAAAACAATTATTACAGTCCAAAAATTCCAATCTAAGTAAAATGGCATATTTTCTTTCATCTAATATTATTAATGTAGTATAAATTGAAGCATTATAAATTTTCTAATCGCTCGCTTATGTCATCATAAACAGTATCATTTTCTCGTTTTCCTACACTTATAACTAATAAAATTAATTTATCTTTTTCAACCTTATAAACTAATCTAAAACCCAAAGACTTTAGTTTAATTTTATAACATTCATCATTACCAGTATTAGATAATCTATCTTTTAAAACTATAGGCTCAAGTAATCTGCGTTCTAATACTTTTTTGAAAGATTTCTTAACTGAATTATCCAATTTATCCCATTCTTTTTTAGCTTCTCTAATAAATTCTAATTCATAAGTCATTAATACTTACCTTAACTGTTGTAGTTTTCCCTTCATGTAAATCTTTTAATCTTTGGTTAACTGTTTTAGTTAAAGATATTTCATCTAATGCTTCCATTAATTTTTCCATAATTGATGGAGGTACTAAATAAGCTTTTACACTATCACGCTTTAATACAGCAGTTATTTCTTTTAAATTTTCTATAAAGCTAGTATCTTGGCGCTTAAGTTCGGTAATTCCGACAACTTGTTCAGCATAAATTCTTTGTGCAGACATGACATTCCTTAATTTATAAACATATTTTAATACGATTATAATATGTTTATATTTATTGTACTAAATATTAGCATATAAAACAATATTTTTATATATATTAGCCAATTCAGGATAAGGCACTTAGTTAAGCTGTATCTTTAATTTTACTATCACTGTTTCTAAGCAGTGTAAACATAGTTTGTTTTAGTTAATCTCAATAACCAATTTTTTTACTAATATATAGAACGTGAATAAGCTAAAATGAATTTTATTATAAGTGCGGAAAAATCAGCAAAATATTTTGAAGAAACCAGCTTGCATGTTAGTTTAAACGAATTTGAAAATTGGACTGATGACATCGAAAATAATATAGAGGAATAAGTACCAATATTCCAGTAAAATTATCTGACATCTGTACAATATATTGAAAAGCTATATAATTTTCTTAAAAATGTATCCGGAAACAGTGCTAATCCTCTACAGCACCATTAATCGGCAGAGAACCAGAGGATAATACAGCATTAAGAGAACTGTTCATTAAGTTCGGCAACAGCAACTACATAGTTTTATAACAAATAATATGAAATAAATGATGAGGTTATCATTTTAGCTATTAAGCATCAAAAGGAAGCCAGATATTAAAAGTAACAATGCTCCCTTATCTTATTTTTATTCCTTACTTTCAACTTGGCTCACAAGCGTTTGAATAAATTCATCAATTTCAATACTGCCTAAATTAATATTTCCCCGCTGTCTAATGCTTAATGTATTATTTTGTACTTCTTGATCGCCAATTACTGCGATATATGGAATTTTAGCACTAGTATGCTCACGGATTTTATAATTTATTTTTTCATTGCGTGTATCTAATTTCACTCTAATACCAAGCTTTTGTAATTTATGCTGTACTTGCTCTGCATATTCAGCATGTGCATCAGAAATGCTGCATAATGCTATTTGCTGCGGACTTAACCATAAAGGCAAGTTACCAGCATGATTTTCAATCAAAATACCAATAAAACGCTCCATAGAACCTAAAATTGCTCTATGCAGCATTACAGGAATTTTTCTATCATTATTTTCAGATGCATATTCAGCACCTAAACGGATCGGCATAGAAAAATCCACTTGCATTGTGCCGCATTGCCACGAGCGACCTATCGCATCTTTAATATGGAATTCGATTTTAGGACCATAAAAAGCCCCTTCCCCCTCTAAAATTTCATATTCTGTATCTGTAGACTGCAATGCCAAATGTAATGCATTTTCTGCTTTATCCCATAAGTCATCACTACCTACACGTTTTTCAGGGCGCAGTGCTAATTTAACTTGCACTTGCTCAAAACCAAAATTTTTATATACCTTCTGTACCAGCAGATTAAATGTTTTCACCTCTTGCTGAATTTGTTCTTCTATACAGAAAATATGCCCGTCATCTTGAGTAAACCCTCTTACACGCATTAATCCATGTAATGCACCGCTGCTTTCATTGCGGTGGCACTGCCCAAACTCGCCATATCTAATCGGTAATTCTCTATAACTATGCAAACCGGCATTATAAATCTGTACATGACCTGGGCAATTCATCGGTTTTAATGCATAATTGCGGTTTTCAGATTCTGTAGTAAACATATTATCTTTATAATTATCCCAATGCCCGCTTTTTTCCCATAATGTTCTATCCAAAATTTGAGGTGCTTTAACTTCTTGATAGCCATTATCTTTATAAATTTGCCTCATATATTGCTCAACTGCCTGCCAAATAATCCATCCTTTAGGATGCCAAAAAATTAAACCAGGTGCTTCGTCTTGGAAATGAAATAAATCCAGCTGTTTGCCCAATTTTCTATGGTCTCTTTTTTCAGCCTCTGCCAGCATATTTAAATAATTATCCTGATCCGCCTGCTTTATCCATGCTGTTCCATAAATACGCTGAAGCATTTCATTTTTAGAGTCCCCCCTCCAATATGCTCCCGCAACTTTCATTAATTTGAAAACTTTCAGCTTATTGGTATTATGCACGTGAGGACCTCTGCATAAATCTATAAATTCCCCTTCGCGGTATAAACTTATTTTTTCACCGCTTGGAATGCTGGCGATAATTTCCGCTTTGTATTTTTCACCTATACTATAAAAATAGGCTATAGCTTCATCTCTATCCCACTCTTCTCTGGTTACTTCATGATTTTCACTGGCAATTTTGTGCATTTCTGCTTCAATTTTTACTAAATCCTCGGGGGTAAAGCCTTGCTTATATGAAAAATCATAATAAAACCCATTATCAATGGCTGGACCTATTGTTACTTGTGCGTCCGGATAAAGACGTTTAACTGCATATGCCAACAAGTGAGCTGTTGAATGGCGGATAATATCTAAGCCTTGCACATCTTTATCTGTAATAATTTTTACTTTGCTATCATTGGTTATAACATATGAAGCATCTACTAAATTACCGTTCACCTCTCCTGCTATAGTTGCTTTTGCTAAAGATGAGCTAATGCTTTGGGCTAGTTCTAGAATAGTTACAGGCTGCTGAAACGGCTTTAGTGAGCCGTCAGGAAAAATAATATTAAACATTAAAAACCTTAGAAGTACATACTAATCGTAGTTCATTGTGCGGCAAGGCAACAGGAATAAATTACGACGACTATGTACATGTTAATACATTGAGGTATAATTTTGACTACAACGAAGCGAAGTTCGCGAATTGAAATCCGATTGGTATATAAGATATTTATAGATTATATAAACTCAAGAGTATATTGATATTTATTTAATTGTACAAGATATTTGATATTTATAAAAGTAACAGCATACATATGAATATTATTCTTCACCCACTAGTCTGGCTTTTATTTCATCTACTGTAAGGCTTTTTAACCCTTCCTCTGAAAAAAAAGAAAGAGGACAGCCAACAAGAATTTTTCCTTTTTCTGATTTGTCTGGACATCTCACAGCACTGTCAACTTTTGCACCCTTTTGCACAAGACCTTGAAAAAGAGGTTCTAACATAGAATAATCGCAATGCTTGCAATGACTAAAAAGCTCTACAAGGGCAAGTTACAGCTTCTGTTAAATTAACAAGACTATCTATTTTATTCTTTGCCTCTTTATATTGTCCTTGGTGAATTAAAAGTGCAATTTTAACATCTGACGTATGTAAAGTTTTTCCTATAGACAGTGGGATATCCATAAACTCACTCCAAAAATTTAAAATAAAATATTAACAAAATTAAATGGTAGGCTTAATTGGATTCGAACCAACGACCCCCACCATGTCAAGGTGATGCTCTAACCAGCTGAGCTATAAGCCTACTATTTAACTGAGATTATACTTTATTTGGATAAGGGCTGCAATGTCTCGGATTAACTATGTTAATTTAAAGCAAATGTGAATATCGATCATTTTATAAAAATTATGGAAATTGGTAGAAATAATGCTAAAACTAGCCAACCTAGCCTATGTAAAATATATTCACAATCATAGCACTTTTATAAAAATTCAATTAAACTTAATGGTTTATATTTTAAAGGTTAAAAATGTCTGTACTAATCTGCGGTTCTATGGCATATGACTGTATTTTTGAATATCAAGGTGAATTTAAAGATGCAAATTTAGGTAATTACAGCGGGACATTAAATGCTTCATTTTTAGCCAGCAGTCTTAACCGTCATTTTGGAGGCTGTGCAGGAAACGTTGCATACGGGTTAAAATTGCTAGGCGGTAACCCTAAAATTTTTGCCGCTATGGGAGTTGACGCAAATGATTATTTACAATATTTAGAGGCACTTGATATTAGTGCAGAATATATAAAAATTTTACCTGATATGTTCACAGTGCAGTTAATGATTATTAATGATTCTAAGCAAAATCAAATCAATACATTCTATCCCGGAGCTATGGCATTTTCTCATTTAAATAAAATTACAGACATTAAAAATTTATCTGAATACAAGATTGCAATTGTATCGCCTGACGGTAAAGACGGTATGGTTGAGCATGTTAAAGATTTAGCCAATGCCGGAATTAATGTAATTTTTGATGCAGGTCAAGCTATGCCTTTATTTAGTAAGGAAGAATTGTTACAGTCAATTAGTTATAGTAAATATGTGATTGTAAATGAATATGAATGTGATATGTTATTAGATAAAACCGCATATAATATTCAAGAATTTATACAGAATTTAGAAGCATTTATTGTAACTCTCGCAGATAAAGGCGCATGCTTATATAATAAAGAATTTCCAAACGGCATTATTATACAAGGTGTTAAAGCTGACCGAATTACAGACCCGACCGGATGCGGCGATGCATTTAGAGCCGGCTTTATTTACGGACTTGAGAATAATTTACCTATCCAAGAGGCAATTCGTATAGGCAATAAAATGGGAGCGCATAAAATTGCTTATTCCGGCGGGCAGGGTTATCCGAAATTTGCAGTCTAAATCTGATATAGTATTCTTCTTGGCTATATTTATTTGAATTGCTTTGCTGGTTAAAATTGAATTATTGCCAACAGATTTTAATTTTATATCTGATATTATCTGGTTTGAATTTTAATACCTGAAGGCTCAAGAGGAAAATGCTTATAATTATGTTTTGTAATAATTTATTTCTATTAATGCCTTTTCATTTTAGAAAATTCTTTTTCTAGTGCCTTTATTTGCTTTCTTAAATTTTGTATCTGCCTAATAATAGCGGCATTTTTTTCCCATTCTTTATGCGGCATAGCCGGAAAAACTCCGGTAATTCTATCACCTTTATCTGTAGAACTTGTAACTGCTGTTCCGCCTGAAACAATTGTTCCATCAGCAAGTTCTATATGACCTGAAATTTGACTGCCGCCGCCCAACATACAAAATTTGCCTATTTTTGTACTTCCGGCAATTCCAGTACATCCTGCGATTACGCAATAATCTCCAATCAATACATTATGTGCTATTTGAACTTGGTTATCTATTTTACAGCCTTTGCCGATAATAGTTTTTCCAAAAGTTGCCCGATCTACTGTGGTATTAGCACCGATTTCTACATCATCATGTATAATAACAATACCCATCTGCGGTATTTTTACCCATTCCGGATTTTGTATGTGTAAGTCTGGGGCAAATCCAAAGCCATCGCTGCCAATTACTACACCGCTGTGAATAATATTATTTTTACCTATGTGGCAACCATGATATATAGTCACATTTGGGCATAGAAATGTATTATCTCCAATAATCACATCTTTACCAATATAACACCCCGCACCAATGCTGACGTTATTGCCTAAAACAGCACCTGCCTCAACGGTAACAAAAGAACTAATATTAATATTTTCCGGCAACATAACATCTTTGCTGATATTAGTGCAGGCATGAATATTTTGACCATATATTTTATCTATGCAATTATTTTTTTCAAAAAAATACTGAGATATGCGTGCAAAATCTGCATATGGATTAGTGCTAATAATTGCATTTAAAGCTTTATTCGGGTAGCTGGATAAGAAATACTCAAGCTCAAGAGCCGACATAATGATCGCCCCTGCATTAGTATGCTCAAGTTTTGATAAATATTTGCGGTTGCTGATAAAGCTGATTTCATTGCCTAAAGCCTCTTCTAAAGAAGAAACTCCGCTGATTAAAAGCTGTGCATCGCCATACACTGTGCTATTGCAGCGGCTAGCTAAATTTTCTAGTGATACCGGCATATAATTATTTACAATCCAATTAAATAAAACTAATCAATCAAATTAATCCATAATTAATAAATTAATATTACTGATTTAAAATTTTTAGCACTTTATCTGTAATATCTATATTTGGAGCAACATAGATTGCGTCTTGTAAAATTAAATCAAATTTTTCTTGAGCAGCCACAGTTTTGATTACAGCATTAGTATTAGAAATTACACTTGATAATTCAGTGCTTTTAATTTTTGCTATTTCTTCTTCATATTGTGCCTGCTTAGCTTTAAAACCATCATCAAGTGTATCTAATTCTTGTTTACGCTTTTGCTTATCTGTATCAGATAATTTAGCTAAATCTTTTTGAAATTTATCTAATAAAGCTTGACCTTTAGCTGAAATTGCTTTTAAATCTTCTTCTCTTTTAGTAACTTCTTTCTGAATTTTAGCTTGGGCAGCTTTAGAAATTTTTGCCTCCTGCATAATTTTATCAGCATCAATTACACCTATTTTTAAGCTTTGCGCATTAGCATAACTTAATGATAAAAACATTGCACAAAAAATAGATATTTTTTTTAAGTTTAAGTTCATAGTATCAATATTCCTTTATTTTTTATATAGATATTGCCATATAATACTTGGATAACCCAAAATTATATATATACAAAAAGTAATTGCGTAAAAATCCCATTCTTTTTTATATAAATTACCATACTCTTGTTTTTCAAGCATAAAGCTTAAAAATAATAACAGAATATAAAATATTAACCATATAAAAACTCTTGCTGCTTTTATTGTATTAAACACAGAAAGATTAATTATGAAAGGTAAATTAGATAATAATACAGAGGCTATCATCAATATAAATATATTCATATATTCGGGACGTTTAATAAGTATGATTCTATCAGAAATTGAGGATATTTAACAAATTATTTATTTTGGGGGATTATTTTTTATAATATCTAAATAAATTCCCCTCTTACAATCGTGCATAATAAAGAATATAATAAGACTAGCTAGGCTTATCAAACTGATTGGGCATAAAAACATATTAAAAAAGTTGGGTTATGTTAAATATAAAATCTATTCTTAGTTCTAAGATTAAACAAAATAAAATTTTCTTGTCTATAATTGCTGTTTTTTTACTGTTAAATTTACTCGTGCGTATTGGTTTATTAATTTTTAATAAAGAATTTAGTTTTTTAATGCCGCAGTATTTATTCCCGATTATAGTTATCGGTGCAGTTTTTGATATTGCAGTTAGTTTATATTGGCTAATTCCATTTGTATTGTTTAGTTATTTATCCCCTAAAAAAATTCTTCCATATATATTTGGTTTATTGTTATTTGCTGCAATCACTTCTTGGGTGTTTATCGGTGCTAGCGAATTTGTATTTTGGAATGAATTTTCATCGCGGTTTAATTTTATTGCTGTCGATTATTTAATCTATACAAAAGAAGTATTAGGTAATATTACTCAATCATATAATTTAACTGCGATGTTAAGTGCAATTTTTGCGGTTAGTCTTGTATTTTTTATATTAAGCTGGAAATGCATAAAAAATCAATTTGACAGCATTTATAACAAAAAACCGCTTAAAAGATTATCCAATTTTATTATGTGGTGCGGCTTGGCTGCTTTAAGCTATTTAATTATTCCAGATAATTTAAAAGAATTTACTGCAAATAATAATCAAGCATCTCAATTAGCCGGCAATGGACAGTTTGAATTTGGACATGCGTTTTTTCATAATCAGATTGATTATCATCAATTTTATGCATCTATGGACAAGCCGTTTAGTTATCTTTCTTTCAATAAAACTAATAATTCTGAAAATAATGCTGGAATTTCGCATAAAATTATTACAGCTAAAAATGATATAAATAAAAATATTAATAGCAAAGCTAATATTGTTTTGATTAGTGTAGAAAGCTTAAGCGGAGATTTTATGCAGGCTTTCGGCAATACTCAAAATATCACTCCGAATTTAGATAAATTAGCTAATCAAAGCTTATTTTTTACAAATTTATATGCAACCGGAACTCGAACAGTAAGAGGGTTAGAAGCATTAACTTTAAGCATTCCTCCAACTCCTGGGCATTCCATTGTTAAACGCCCTCATAATGAAAATTTATTTTCGTGGGGTAAAGTTATGCAGGATAATGGTTATGAATCAATATATATTTACGGCGGTTATAGCTATTTTGATAATATGCAGTCTTTTTTCAGCGGTAATTCTTACAAAGTGTTAGATAGAACTCTGATAAATAATAAAGATATTCATTATGAAAATATCTGGGGGGTGGCTGATGAAGATTTATTTACACTAAGTCTTAAAGAATTAGATACAAGATACCACGCAAATAAACCATTTTTTGCTCATGTGATGACTACTTCTAATCACCGTCCGTTTACTTATCCAAATGGGCGTGTTGATATTCCATCAAAAACTAGCCGTGAAGGTGCAGTAAAATATACAGATTGGGCAATTGGTGATTTTATAGAGAGAGCCAAACAAAAACCATGGTTTAATAATACTATTTTTGTAATTGTTGCCGACCATTGTGCTTCAGCACGCGGTAAAACTGATTTACCTATTGATAAATTTCATATTCCTTTAATTGTATATGCCCCTGCATACATAAAGCCGCAAAAAATTGATTATATTTCTTCACAAATTGATATTGCACCGACTATATTAAATTTATTAAATATAAACTATTCGTCTAAGTTTTTTGGGCAGGATATTTTAAGTCAAGGCAAAGATAATCAAAGAGCATTTATGGCAAATTATCAAACTGTCGGCATGTATAAAGATAATAAAATTGTTGAGTTACGCCCGCAGCGTATTTGGCATATTGTAGATGCACAATCTGGGCAAATTCTGCAAAAAGGTCAAGCTTCTAAACATGGTGAAGATAATTTAAAAATACCTGAAATAGTAAAAGAGGCTATTGGTTATTATCAAAGTGCCAGTGATAGTTTTACTAAAGGTATGCTGAAAAATTAGGTATTGTTACTTTTAAATAGAATTTAAATTATTTATATTATCAAAAGAATTGATTTAACTAAATATTAAAATCTATAAATCAAATAAAACTATTGTAAAGTAACAATGCCAAAAATTAAAATAAAAATAGTCTAAAAAAACATTTTTATATATATAATATTTAATTAAGTACAGGGATTAAAATATGCCTTCTACAAATAAAGTTAGCAGTACAAGGGGTACATCTCAAGCATTTGTTAAAATTAGTGCAACCAATGAACCACCGCCAAGTGATACATTAGATTATATTAGATTAACTCAACTACACCCTCATTGCAATAGAATACTTGCATTTAAAATACGCAATGAAATGAGAGGCAGGATTAATTTTTTAACCATGGAAAATGATCCTAATATTGGATTTATGTTATTGAGTGATGTTAGGCACATTAACTTAGGGGAGCGTGGGATTGAAGATTTTGCAACACTCTCAAATGACAGACGTTTTAGTATCACAGAGGAAGAAAGATATTCTACGCATATTTTCATAAAAAAAATGGAGCAAGAGGAGGATAGGTCTCTACAACAGACAAAGACGGCAATTAGCTTTGTTAATGCGGCTTACCATGATATAGTAGGCAGTAGCACCAGCATCATAGAGCAAAGAAAGTGTATTGCTTTTAGTCTGGTACAAACTCCAGAAGACTTACAAAAAACTAAAAAAGACTTTGTGGAGGGAAATTATGTAGAAGTTTCTGAGTTACAAATAAGACACGCTACCAAACAAGAAAAAAAATGGGTAAACGCACAAAAGAGTAGGCTGACGAACTCATTCTGAATGCTGGGATTAACAAGTAATCTGAAAAATGAACTGAAGTATTATCTAACCCAAACCATGGTCATTACAGCGTATGCAGAAATCCATAGATACCTGCTGACACTCGTTTTAACAGGCGGATTTATCCAGCACCATGATCAAATTAATTGATCAATCCATGAATGCTACCAGCTTTGAATAATATCCTCTAATAAAATATTTTTTTTCACAACTCTATCAATCTCAATTAAACTTGATAATAAAGCTGGCATATGTTTAAGCGGAACAGCATTTGGACCGTCTGACATAGCTTTATTTGGATCAGGATGAGTTTCTAAAAATAACCCTGCAATTCCAGCAGCAGCAGCAGCTCTTGCCAATACAGGCACAAATTCTCTTTGCCCGCCCGAGCTTGTACCTTGTCCGCCTGGTAACTGCACAGAATGAGTTGCATCAAATACTACAGGAGCATTAGTTTGGCGCATAATAGCGATGGAACGCATATCAGAAACTAAATTATTATAACCAAAACTAACTCCGCGCTCGCATACCATAAAATTATCTGGCACACCCGCTTCAATAGCGGCTAACCTTGCCTTTTGGATAACTTGAAGCATATCTTGCGGGGCTAAAAATTGCCCTTTCTTAAAATTCACCGGCTTACCGGATTTAGCACAAGCAACGATAAAATCAGTTTGCCTGCATAGAAAAGCTGGGGTTTGCAGTATATCAACCATTTGAGCAGCATAAGGAATTTCTTCAATAGAATGCACATCGGTTAGTATAGGTATGTTCAATTCTTGTTTAATTTTTTGTAGAATTGCTAAACCTTTATCCATACCCAAACCGCGAAATGATTTTCCTGATGAGCGATTGGCTTTATCGTAAGAAGATTTGTAGATAAAAGGTATGCCTAAACTTTGAGTAATTTCTTTAAGCATAGAGGCTATGTCTATTGCCATTTGCTCACTTTCAATTACACATGGACCAGCTATTAAAAACAGAGGTTTATCTAAACCAATCTCAATGTTTGCAATTTTCATTATTAATCTCAATTATTTATATATTCGTTTTAGTAATAGTTATACCATAGTTCATAAAACTTGCATTTAATCATTTAAAATTATAGCATAAACCGGCAATATAAATTTTATGCCTAAATTATAATTTAGAATTTTTAACTTTACAGCTTTTTTATTGGCTGCTAAACCCAATTATAGGTATTAACGCTAATTGCAAATTGATTATAGCTTTTATTTTTGATAATTTATAAAGATACTAGACTCAGAGCCAGTTTTACATTAAAAATAACCATTATATAATAATGTATTTACAAAAAAATATCCTGATTATACAGATAATCAAAAAAATATAATATGCTAAGCAAAGCCTTATTTATCAAGCTTTAATCAATATATTAGTAAAAATAATTTTTATTAATGTTGTGTTTTTACATCAATAAATTAATAATAACATTGCAATTTTTAGGTAAAAAATGCAAAATGAAGTTGAGAATTGATAAACAAACAAAACGGAGAAAGATATGAATTACAAAACTTCAAATGCTCAAACCGCCGATAGTAAAAATTCCAAAAATAATGCTGATCAAGGCAGCACTCAAAGCGGCAAATTTACTGCCCGCAAGTCTGATAGTAATAACAAAGCGGTTTTTGAAAAAGAATTTAGCGATGTTAATCAGGCTGTAACAGAATGTTGCAGATGTGATAGTGCAGATAAATCTGCTAAAGCACCACAGTTTGAAAATACACCTGAAGGTGCAAAAAAAGCTTCACAATGGCTAAGCAATAATAATGGCAAGTATAATTTTGATATTAGCGCCAGCAATGATCAAGGACAAAGAAGAAATGAAGCTGGGTCTAATATGAATCAAAGCTCTGAAAATAGAGATGATTTGACAAAAAATTCTTCTGCTAACGGCAATGCTAAAACTAATCAAAAAGAATATGATAAAAGCGAAGTGAACAGCTGATATTCATATAAACATATAAGAATCTAAGAATAATTAGAGGCAAACATCAATAGGATAGGTTTAATAACTTATCCTATTTTTCACTTTATGCATGTGAGGAATGTCATTTTTGCATGGGTATAATCTGGATACATGCCTACGCAGGTATGACTAATCAACGGATGCACTTACTTTCTTCTGTAATTAATCTTGTTACTTATACAGCCTTCAGGTTACTTTAACAATTTGAGCTAAATTTTTCCATGTATTTACAACTGCATCCGGATTTAATGATAAACTGCTAATACCTTGTTTCATTAGCCATTCTGCGAAATCAGGGTGATCTGAAGGTCCTTGTCCGCAAATGCCAATATATTTATTATGTTTTTTAGCGGCTTCCAATGCCATGATAAGCAATTTTTTCACTGCCTCATCACGTTCATCAAAATCAGACATCAATACTTCTAAACCACTATCACGGTCTAAACCTAAGGTTAATTGAGTTAAATCATTTGAACCAATTGAAAATCCGTCAAAAATTTGTAAAAATTCTTCAGCCAGTAATGCATTGCTTGGAATTTCACACATCATAATTATTTTCAAATCATTTTCCTTTTGCTTTAAACCGTGTTTAGCTAATTCTTGAATAACTTTTTTACCTTGAGTAATTGTTCTTACAAAAGGCACCATAATTTGAATATTATCCAAGCCCATATTTTCACGGGCAAATTTTATAGCTTGGCATTCCATTTCAAATGCTTTGCTGAAACTTTCATGAATATAACGGCTTGCACCTCTAAACCCCAGCATCGGATTTTCTTCTGATGGTTCAAAACGTGAACCGCCGATTAGTTTTTGATATTCATTTGATTTGAAATCAGATAAACGCAAAATAACTGGTTTAGGGTAAAAAGCTGCTGCAATTGAAGCAATACCTTCAGTTAATTTTGAGGTAAAAAATACTTGGGGTGAAGCATAGCCGCGGGCAATATTTTCAATGGCCTTTTTCAAATCTAAATCAATATGCGGATAAGCTAAAATAGCCTGTGGATGTACGCCGATATGATTATTAATGATAAATTCCATACGGGCTAAACCCACACCGTCATTAGGAATTTGGCAGAAGTCAAAAGCTAACTGCGGATTACCAACATTCATCATTATTTTTATAGGTAAATCATCTAAATTTCCATGCTCTACAGTCATAACTTCTATATCAAGCAATCCTTCGTAAATATAACCTTCATCGCCTTGGGCGCATGAAACTGTAGCCAGCATTCCTTCCGTTAATACTTCAGTTGCATTACCGCATCCTACAACAGCAGGCACACCAAGCTCACGGGCAATAATTGCTGCATGACAAGTACGTCCGCCACGGTTGGTAACAATTGCTGCAGCACGCTTCATAATTGGTTCCCAATTAGGATCTGTCATATCTGCAACTAAAATATCTCCAGCTTGGATTTTATCCATTTCACTAGCATCACGTAATATTTTTATTGTTCCCGTACCAATTTTTTGTCCAATTGCTCTTCCTTTGGCTAAAATATTAGAATTTCCTTTAAGAATAAATTTTTCTTCAATTTTAACTTGGCTTTTTACGGTTTCAGGGCGGGCTTGTAAAATATATAATTGTCCGTCAATGCCATCTTTACCCCATTCAATATCCATTGGTCTGCCGTAGTGTTTTTCAATAGCACACGCATATTTTGCTAATTGTTCTACATCTTTATCTTCAAGACAAAATTGATAGCGCTCAACTCCTGTATCTAGCGTCTGTACTAATTTATTACTTCCTTGAGGTGCAAATTCCATTTTTTGCAGTTTTGAACCTAAATGCCGGCGTATAATTGAATATTTATTATTTTCTAACGCATTTTTTGATACATAATATTCATCTGGATTTACTGCACCCTGCACCACCATTTCACCCAATCCGTAACTAGCTGTAATAAATACTACGCCGTTAAATCCGCTTTCTGTATCCATAGTAAACATCACACCTGAAGAGGCTAAATCAGACCGTACCATCAACTGCACTCCAACTGAAAGTGCTGTTTCAGTATGGCTAAAGCCTTTGTGTACACGGTATGAAATAGCTCTGTCATTGTACAGAGATGAAAAAACAAGTTTAATATTAGCCAAAATTGATTCAATTCCAGCTACATTTAAAATAGTTTCCTGCTGCCCTGCAAATGAAGCATCAGGTAAATCTTCCGCAGTGGCTGATGAACGAACTGCAAATGAAGCATTATTCCCGTAAGTCTCAACTAATTCTGCATAATTTTGTCTAATGACTTCTTCAAATTGCACAGGAAAATTTCCCTGAATAATTTTTTGACGGATATTTTTACCTGCTTCAACTAGCTTCTGAATATTATTTACATCAAGATTAGCTAATTCCTGTATAATAAAATTATCTAAATTATTAAAGCTTATAAAATCACGAAAAGCTTGTGAAGTTGTAGCAAACCCACCCGGCACTTTAACCCCTGCATGCGACAGCTGGGAAATTAATTCGCCTAATGATGCATTCTTCCCTCCGACTTTTTCAATATCGCTCATACGTAAAGAACTTAATGGTATGATATATTCCAAATCTGCATTTTCCATATTCATATTGATTTCCTGATTAAAAAACTAGTTAACATTTTGATTTATTTGTTGATATGATCGCTGCACTTGAATTTAAGTCTGTGCTGGTTGAAATTATTATTTGCAGGCTCATCACGGCTTTGCTTCATATCTTTATTATATGTAATAACTGCACCGCTTTCTGCAGATGTACTGTACTCAAATTATTTTATCTATTATAGGCACAACCGGATTAAGTACCGGATTAAAGTTTATATTTATGATTTATTTTTTAGATGATGGCATTTCTTCCATTTTTATATATCCTAGCACAAGTATAAGCTAATTGTAATATACTCAACACATTGGAATTTGGCTATATTGACAACAACGAAGTCTGCAAATTAAAAGCTGGTTAGTATAGTAAATAATTCAGTAATATATCCCATAAAATTCCTCTATAGTACTAACACTATAAACAAAGTATAATATAAATTCATACAATAACTTCAAAGACTATTCATGTTTGATATTTCAATACAAATTAGCGCAATTGCTGATATAATTTTAAACATTGATAAATCTTTAGCTTATGTTCTGCAAACTTACGGTACGTGGGTATATGCGATTTTGTTTTTCATAATATTTGCCGAAACTGGTTTAGTTATTGCCCCTTTTTTACCCGGTGATTCTTTATTATTTTTAATTGGCGCATTTTGCGCTTCAGGTAATATGGATTTATCATTATCTTTAATTGGCTTATTTACCAGTGCAGTTTTAGGTAATACTTGCAATTACTATATTGGAAGATGGATAGGCACTAAAATTCATGACACCAGTAAATATAAATCAATCAATCGGCAATATATACATAAAACTGAAAAGTTTTTTGAAAAGCATGGAGGGAAAGCTGTTGTAATGTCGAGATTTTTGCCATTATTCAGAACATTTGTACCTTTTGTAGCTGGTATTTCAAAAATGAATGTAAAAATGTTTCAACTTTACAATATTATGGGTGCTGGCATATGGGTGGCATCGTTTATCACTTTAGGTTACTTTTTTGGTAATATCCAATTCATCAAAGAAAATCTTAATTCAATTGTATTAATTGGATTTGCAGCCGCCGTAATTCCCTTAATATCAGCAGCCGTATTAAAAAAATTTAAGAAAATAAAAATATAGAATATATAAAAATATGTCATCAATTATAAATACTCTTAATCAAGCTCAAATTGACAGTATTAAATATATACAAGGACCTTGCTTAGTTATTGCAGGTGCAGGCAGCGGCAAAACACGTGTAATTACACATAAAATTGCTTATTTAATTGAGCAGGGATTTTCTCCTAAAAATATTGCCGCCATTACATTTACAAATAAAGCAGCCAAGGAAATGCAGGAAAGGCTTGCTGGTTTAATTCAAGATAAAAAAGTATTAAAACAGCTTACTGTGTGTACCTTTCATGCATTAGGGTTAAAGTTTTTGAAACTGGAATGTGAGCATTTAGGGTTAAAGCCAAATTTCTCAATTTTCAGCAGTGATGATGTTTATAGTGTAATACAAGATATTCTTGCCTCAACTGATAAAAATATTATCAAAAATATTGCTCATTATATAAGTTACTTTAAAAATCAGCTTTATACACCATCACAAGCCATTTCATATGCACAAACTGCGGGGGATAATGAGTTTTTACATCAAGCTGCAAATATTTATGAAATATATCAAAACACGCTAAAAGCTTATCAAGCTGTAGATTTTGATGATTTAATTAAACTGCCGTGTGAATTATTAAAATCTAATCCTAATTTACAGATTAAATGGCAAAATATGCTGCGTTATATTTTAGTTGATGAATATCAAGATACTAATTTATGCCAATATGAATTGCTAAAACTATTAGCCGGAAACCCAAGTGAAAAAGTGCCGTTATTTACAGCTGTGGGTGATGATGACCAAGCTATATACGCATGGCGCGGAGCAAGCAGCGATAATTTAGATAAACTGAATGCTGATTTTCCTAGTTTAAAAGTTATTAAATTAGAACAAAATTACCGTTCCACCAATAATATTTTAAATGCAGCCAATCAATTAATTTCAAATAATACTAAGCTTTTCGATAAAAAACTCTGGAGCGAACACGGCATGGGTGATGACGTATCACTTTACGCAATGAATGATGAAGAACACGAAGCTGAAAGTATTATATTTAGAATTTCTGCCCACAGGTTTGAATGCAAAACTGATTGGAGTGAATATGCAGTTTTATACCGCAGCAACTATCAGGCAAGATTACTAGAGAAAATTTTAAGACGGGAAAGTATTCCTTATACTTTATCTGGCGGACAAAGTTTTTTTGAAAAAGCAGAGATTAAAGATATTTGTGCATATTTACGCCTAATTTATAACAGCAATGATGACCCAGCGTTTATACGTGCAGTCAATACACCAAAAAAAGGCGTTGGCAGTACAAGCTTAGCTAAATTAGGCGAATTAGCCGGAAAAATGAAATGCAGTTTGTTTGATGCATGTTTTTTAAACATGTTAGAAACAGAAATCAATAAACAGGCTTTATATAGTTTAAGGGAATTTGTAAATTTTGTTAATGAAATTAACGAAAAAGCCAAACATGAACCGGCAAGCCTTTTGTTAGATGAAATGCTGAAATATATAAATTATGAAGCATATTTATATGAGCATTATGATGAAAAAATAGCTGCTAATAAATGGGAAAACACCACTGAATTTATTAATTGGCTTAAAAGTAAAGGCTCAAGCGAGGCAAGCATAGATGCTGATGGAGTTGAGTTTGGCAGTCAAGACGGATTATCCGCTAAACCTAAAAATCTGCTTGAACTCACACAAATGATTGCATTAATGACGATTTTAGAAGGTAAAAATGATAATAAAAACCATGGAGTGCAGCTTTCAACTTTACATGCCTCTAAAGGATTAGAATTTGGACATGTATATCTATTAGGTGCTGAAGAGGGAATTTTGCCCTTTAACAATGGCGAAGATAAAAGCAGTGATATTGAAGAAGAGCGCAGATTAATGTATGTTGGAGTAACACGGGCAAAACGCAGTTTACATATCAGCTGGTGTAAACAACGGAGAAAAAATGGCGAAAAAATCAGTATAGAACCTTCAAGGTTTTTACAAGAAATGAATTTAAATACAAATATAGATAAAAAAGCTAAAGTTAATCCGTTATCTTATTTAGAAATGATGAAGGCAATGCTGAACTAGGCACGCCAAACATCTTGGGTAAATAATTTTAGATTTGGTAGAGCCATAAATTTATGGCATAATATAGGAATATACGCTTAAGCTAAACATTTATGACTATCAATACCCATAATCAAACTCAAACTGAAAATATTGAACAAACTACCATTAATTCAAATTCAGCTAATTCTAATGATATTGTAAATTCAATGTATGATCCTACGCAAAAACAAAAGTCTATTGATAAAACTAAGCGTATTCCAATTAAAATTGTTCCAGCAGAAATATTAAAAAAGCCTGAATGGATTAGAGTAAAAGCTGCTTCAGGCAGTTCACGTTTTTATGAAATAAAAAAAATTCTGCGTGAAAATAATTTACATACCGTCTGCGAAGAAGCTTCTTGCCCAAATATTGGCGAGTGTTTTGGTAAAGGTACAGCTACCTTCATGATTATGGGCGATAAATGTACAAGGCGTTGTCCATTTTGTGATGTAGGACATGGCAGACCTGACCCTTTAGATATAAATGAGCCTTTAAACTTAGCTAAAACTATTGCTGCTTTAAAACTAAAATATGTAGTCATTACCAGTGTAGATAGAGATGACTTAATTGACGGCGGTGCAGACCATTTTATCCAATGCATTAAGCAAACGCGTATCTATTCGCCGCATACACAAATAGAAATTCTTACACCAGACTTCCGCGGACGGCTTGATAGGGCATTAAATATACTCAATTCTGCTCCGCCCGATGTCATGAACCATAACCTTGAAACTATACCGAGGCTATATAAAGAAGCGCGTCCAGGTTCAGATTACCTGCATTCACTTAAATTACTACAGATGTTTAAACAGCAAAATCCAAATATACCGACTAAATCCGGCATTATGGTAGGGCTTGGCGAAACTGATGAAGAAATTTTACAGACAATGCAGGATATGCGCATGCATAATGTAGACATGATAACCATTGGGCAATATTTAGCTCCGTCTAATCATCATCTGCCGGTAAAGCGTTATGTTCATCCTGATACTTTTAAGATGCTTGAAGAGAAGGCAAATAGAATGGGCTTTTCACATGCAGCTGTAGGGGCAATGGTAAGATCAAGCTATCATGCAGATGTGCAGGCACATGCGGCAGGTTTAGCTGAGTTTTGAAATTATTAAGGGAAATATTGGCTTGTTTAAAAATTTATTACTGATATAATTTAGCTAATTATTTTAAAAGAGATTTTTTATGATCCCAATGCTTGGAACATTGGGGAAATGTAGTTTTCAAGGTTGCACATACAGTGAAGAAAAAGAAAGTTTGCGTTTTGTATGGAAGAAGTTAACAGATGACAATTAAATCTTAAGCTCCACATAAGAAGAGTAAGAAAACACTGAAACTTCAAGCAAAAAATGCTGAACGAATACATAGTGGTGCTGTACAATATGAAAGTATACCTGTCAGTCCCTATGGAGTACTTGCGAGACATTATTAGTAATTTTTAAAATTACTAATAAATTATTAATCAGTCTGCTTTTCACCTCATCATAATTAAACTTTGTATGAGGTAAGGCTGTTTTCATATCTACAGTTTTTAAACCTGCATAACCGCATGGGTTAATATTTTCAAATGGCTGTAAATCCATATCTACATTTAAAGCTAGCCCGTGATAACTGCACCCTCGGCTAATTTTTAAACCTAAAGCCGCAATTTTAGCATTGGCTATGTTGCCTGAAAAATCATTCTTTATATCAACATAAATTCCGGGTGCTTTTTCTCGGCGTATGCCAATTATATTATACATAGCTAAAGTTTGGATAATAGATTCTTCTAACTTATTGACTAAATCACGTACATATATCTTTAAGCGGTGCAGATTTAATAAAGTATAAACGACAACTTGCCCTAAACCATGATAAGTTATCTGCCCGCCTCTATCAATATTTACTAAAGGTATATTATGATTTTCATGCAGTAAATGATTTTTATCCCCAGCCTGCCCTAAAGTATATATACTCGGATGCTGAACCAGCCATATTTCATCTAAAGTATTTTCATTACGGGTTTGGGTAAAAATTTTCATTTCATTATAAGTCTGTATATAATCCTGAATGCCCAAATCTTTAACAATAAAATTCATATACTTATCACACTTGAATTTATCGATACATTATAGCCTAATTATGCATAAAATACTTGCCAATATGCTAAAAACACAGTAGAATTACATCTGTAGCTTAATTGAGCTATAGCCAGATTATCTAAAAACGGAAACGTGGCCGAGTGGTCGAAGGCACTCCCCTGCTAAGGGAGCATCTAGTCAAAAACTGGATCGAGGGTTCGAATCCCTCCGTTTCCGCCAAAGGCAGTTTTCACTGCTTCTGAATAAAACTCAAATTGACTTAGTCAGATAAATATATGAATCAAAAAAATTCTGCAAATATATCGCGCATTTTTTTAGCATCAAAATACTCTATGCAGGGTTTAAAATATGCATGGCAAGAAGGTGCATTCCGCTTGGAATGCTATTTGGCTTTATTTTTTATAATTATTGGATTTATATGCCAGCTAAATTGGCAGCAAAATTTAATTATCATTTGTTCATGGATATTTGTTTTAATAATAGAAGTTTTAAATTCTGCAGTAGAAGCTTGTATAGACAGAGTAAGTATTGAGAAACATGAATTATCAAAATTAGCTAAAGATTTAGCAAGCTTTGCTGTGTTTTTAGCTATAATATTATGTTTAATTATTAATGCAGGGATTATTTTAAGTAGAATTTATATATATTGTATTTAAACATATATTGAGCATATAATTATTACTCATCAATAAATATTATGATAAACATATGGCAACAGAACAAGAAGTGATAGATGCTGAACGAGATTGAATATGTGATACTCCAGATAATACTCCTTCACAGATTGAACATAATAAATAAAAAAGTTTAATATATCCTAAATTCACCCAAGATTTAGGATACTCTATCAATCTAGTTTGGCAATTTAATTTTAGTTACATCTTTAATAACTTCCACATTATATCTTTCTCTCATATCATACAATAAAGCCTGTAGTTCTTGACTGGCATATGCATTACCAAACTGTTTAACCATTTGTATAATATTTTGATCAGCAGGTACAGATTCAACTTTACTAATTTTAAATAACGCATAACCTGCCTCAACCGGCACACCGACATAGGAAGGTAAACTAGCGGAATTAGCTGTAAAAATAGGCTCTATAATATTTTTTGGAAATTTTCCATCCATACGAGTAATAGTTTTAACTTCTGACCAAGGTAAATTTTCACCTTGTTTTGCTGCCGCTAATTTTGCTGCCCCGCTTTGCTTAGCTAATTTAAGGGCTTCTTCTTGCATAAATTTAGTTTTTACACTATTTAGGGCTTCTTCAAAATTTTCTTGTCTAGCAGGATAATATTTAGTTACTCTCGCCACTAAAGCGTAATCACCAGATTGAATTATATCAGTATTTTTCTTACCTTTTAATACATCCTCTTCAAAAATTGCCCGAATCGCTCTTCTATCTGCAAATGTCTGGTCAGAATTACCTGTTTTTCCAATCCCGCTTATATTTTTTAAAGGTAAACCCAATTTTTTACTTACGCTATCCAAATTTTTAGAATCTAGAGAAGCATTTGTTAATTCATCTAATTTTTTAGCAAATAAATCATCAATTTGTTTTTGTTTTATTTTTTGTATAATTTGTGATTTTTCTTCTTGTAAACTTCGAGTAAAGCTTGGTTTAATATCTGTTAATTTAATGATATGAAAGCCAAATTCTGTTTCAACCAGATCACTGATTTCTCCTACTTTCATTTTAAATGCAGCATCTTCAAAAGGCTTAACCATAGAGCCTTTACCAAAAAATTCTAAATCACCGTTTTTTTGAGCAGAAACTGTATCAGCAGATTCTTTTTTAGCCATTTCACTAAATTTTTCAGGATATTTTCTTAATTCCTGTAAAATTTGCATAGCTTTATTTTTAGCATCTTCTTTTTTTACACCTTCTGTTTTAATTAAAATATGACTTGCTCTGCGTTCTTCTTGGGTTTTAAATTGTGCTATATTTTCATCATAATATTTTTGTATATCTAATTCAGCAGGATTTGATGTACTAGCCGATAAATCTTGCTTTGATAGTAAAATATATTCTAAATCAACTTTTTGCTTAGAGATAAAATCTTTAATATGGTTTTTATAATAATTAGGCAATGTTTCAGGTTTAAATTCAACCTTAGAACTAAAATCGTTAGCATGAATATTTACAAACTGTATATCACGTTTTTCTAATAAACCTTTTGCAATATTTTCTTGCACTTGAGTTGGAATTAAAGAGCTTTTAGCAATGTTTTCGGCTAGATACTGATTAGTTATTAAATATTTTATTCTATTTTGAAACTGTTCAATACTTATTCCCTGCTGTTTTAATAATTCTGTAAGTTTTGTTACATTAATGCTGCCGTTTTCATTTTTCACTGAAGCAATTGCAGGCATATCGTTAATATATTTCACTACTTGAGCATCGTCAATTTTAATATTCAGTCTTTCAATTTCCTGTTGCATAATTAAACCACTAATCATTTGGTCTAATATTTTTTTTCTATTTTGTGCAGTATCTGCATCTTCTAATTTAAAATCATCACCTTTTTCTGCCCTAGCCTGATTAATAAATTCTTTATATTGATCATCAAATTGCTGTTGTGTAATTTTATGTTTATTAATTTTTACAATTATGCTTTCTTTATCTTTAAATTGAGAATATCCTTCCATACCTAACAATACAAAAGAAGGAACAATAAACACCATCAGCAGCAACTGCATTAATTTCTGGTGAGAACGAATAAACTCTAACATAATAGAAAACCTGTCATAATTGTTATTAACAAAATTGTACTATAGTTACTTATAAATTAAAACAACTATCATTAGTTTTGACTGCCGAGGATATTAAATATAATCTCATCCAGCTGCTTTTGAATATTTTCTATACTATCATCTGCATTTATTATTATGTATTTATGACCTTGAGCCTGATTATGCTTAGCAATTTTTAAATATCCATTTCTTACATCCTGATGAAAGTCTAAAGACTTTTTTTCAAAATTATCTAAAACAGAAATCTCTCTATTTTGCCTGCGCTGGCATGCTACAATAGGGTCAATATCAAACAATATTGTTAAATCTGGATATAAACTGTTACATACAATTTTATGTAAATTATCTATAAAATCAATATTGCCTTTTTTACCATATCCTTGATAAGCATAGGTAGAATCTACAAATCTATCACTAATAACCCATTTATTATCATCTAATGCCGGCTGAATAACTTGCTGAATATGAATTTGACGGGAAGCAAAAGCCAACATAATTTGAGATTCCACACTCAAATCATGATGAAGCAATAAAACTCGGAGCTGCTCTCCAGTTGAAGTCCCGCCAGGCTCACGGGTACTAATTGAATTAGCATATTTTAATTTTAGTTTCTGAATAAAATAATTAAGATGCGTGCTTTTACCCGAACCATCTATACCTTCAAAGCAAATAAACATAGATTTTAATTATTTTAATAATATTTCTTATTGTAAATGATTATTAAATAAAGAGAAAGATTTAACCCATTACTAATTAATAAGCTTGTTTCAGATATTTAAAGCACATAAGCATATCGCACTGATTCTGCTAAATGCTTCTTATGCCTAGCATTTACTTAAATATTATTTTTAATTTTCTAAGATGCACCGTATGGAGAATCACTGCGGCAACTGGCAGGAAGCATATCCTTGTTTGGAATATTTGAGGTGCAAATCCATTTAGTGCCTTGACCAGTACGAAGAGTATTGAAAATAATCGCATGATTAGCAAGTGAAGAATTAACATTATTTAATTTAAAAGTAGCTATTAATGTATAATAATTAACATCTCCCCATGGAATAATACTTGTTATATACTTTGTTTTAGTATCAGTATTAGACGCCATTGGATAAATACTATTTAAGGTTGCTTGATCAGGAAATGAGCCATTATGCGATACATAATCTGCCACAGCTAATTTAGCACCACCTAATATATTAATTGCTTCCGTTACTTGAGCACGGGCTATATAACTTGTATATTGAGGAATTGCAATTACCGCTAAAATACCGATAATACCAATCACAATCATCAACTCGATTAATGTAAAACCTTGTCGGACTTTTAATTTAGCAAAGGTAAAATATTTCTTAAATGCTCTCATAATATCTCCTTTAGTTTATGCTACTATTCATATCCCTTACTTGAGATACAGCAAAATACGTGCCAAACTAAAATATTGTTATTTATAATGTTGTTTTTGGCATTTATTCATATTTTTAAAATATGTTAATACATTAAATATAATGCATCTACCTGTATACATAATATACTCCAAAAGCAACTAGGTCAAACCATATAATTAAATAAAGAGTTCAGAAAACCCTACCCAATTAATAAGCCTTGCTGACGGCATACCTCAAGGGCATTTGTTAAATGTTCTTTTGCTGATGTTTTAATATCTTCTGGGCTAGTTAATACTGCTCCATGTCTAGAAAAATTTATTACATTTGATGATGCTAAATCTATGAGGTGTGCAGCTAATTGCTCTATTGTATGTTCCCCATCCATTTTAGGTAAAATATGCTGCTGAATTAGTTCCAATCTTACACTTTCATGCCATAAGTTCGCTGTACCAATTTGTGGCTGATTAACTGCATCATAACGAATTAACGGATCAACAATTGGTTTTTTGCTGATTTGTGTATGAGGATGTGTACCCCTAATGGTAATTTTAATTAATCCCTGCACAACTAACTGCTCTAATAATGAAGCTAAAGTATCGGCGTGAATAGGTAATTTACTGCCCAAACGCTTTTGAGCACCCTCTAAAATCTGCCGAAAATTTAAAGAAGCAGGAGCATTTTCGCTTAAAGTTAAAATAGCTGCTTTTTCAATTGGCTGGCTGACCGATAATCGAATGCCTTTAGCATTAGTAAAATGTGTTGGTATATAATCTAATTCTACTTTCTCTATTGAAGTAAAACGACCGCAGAATTCAAATTCTTTAATATCTTCGCTGGTAATTCTATATTTTATTTTAGCTGCACGTTTGCCGTGGGTTAAAATAGTTTGTCTAAACGGACGGTTTTTTAAGAAATCCATATATTGTTCCAGCATAACTTGGCTATTACCGCATTCATTCAATAATGGAGCTGCTACTTGCTGCCCTAAATTAGACACGAACATAGTATGAGGCTCTGCTTCGCCCACATAAGTTAATTTATTTTGTTCCGCTTTTGCAATAAAATCTTTGAAATAACAAGGTGAATTATATTCTTCTAAAAACTCATGTGCTAAATAATGAGGTGCGGAATTACGGATTAAATCTATTTCGCTGTCTACCAGTGTACGCATAATACTTTTTGGCGCTGCCATTTCATGGATAAAATTTACCATTCCGCGTGCATGAGAAAGTTTTTTATGCGGGTCAGTATGCTGTGCGCCACGTAGCATCATTGCATCACGTATAATTTCTTTAACTTTCCAGCCCGGATAAGTGTTATAACTAATAAATGCCAAACCTTTTGCACTTAAATTTTGGCTACAGATTCTTAATATATCTTGTTGTACATTTTCTGGAACCCAAGAATATACTCCATGCACAATTATATAATCAAATTTGCCGAATTCTTCAGTAATATCGGTAATGCTTAGCTGTTCCAATTTAATATTTTTTAAACCAAGGCTAGCAATTTTTTCCTGCCCTAGTTTAATTTGAACATTAGATAAATCTATTCCTACATATTCCGATTTTGGATTACGGTAAGCATGAGGAATTAAATTCCCGCCTGATGCACAGCCTAATTCCAGAACTTTTGCTTTGCTGGTGTCAACGGTTTCTAATCCAAATAAACGGGCAACCGAGGCTAAATTAGCTGGTGAAGTATCTGCAAATGGATGTGATTCATATGGCATGCTGTCATAATATTCTGCAATGGTATTATTCATAAGAGTACTTTCTATCATTATTATTTTTCCTATTTTCTCTAAATATTTGGATTTATTTTTAAATGATACCTTAAACTTTATATTAAATACATAGCATGCTTTTTTGACTAGAGACAAATGTTGTAAAAGCACACGTATTTATTCAAAAAAATCTGTTCAATCTGTTTGCTGGGGTTGAGTCAAGGCTTTTAAAACAGCATCAATGTCAGCTCCTTTTTCTATTAAAGCCTTTGCAACTTCTGGATCGCCAAATTTTAATGCAGATGATAATGCTTTTGAATATACTGGCGTTTCAATTTTATCTAATTGACCTATAAGGCTAAGAGCATCTAGTCTAGTTTCTGAATATGGCTTGCCTCCTATTGACTTACCCCCCCCCGCAGCCTTGGCACTCACTGCATCATAACTTTTACCACTTAGTAAGGTCGCTAGAATTTGTTCGTCATAAGTACCGTCAGATTTTGGGAATTTGCTATTTAATGTTGGCATAAAAATTTTCCTTTTGGTGTAATGTATAAAATATAATCAATTTTAGCATAATTGAACTTTAAAATAAATCTTAGCTTTTGACTATGCGTATTTATTCCATTGTTATTATAAAAACATGTTAAATGCCACAAATTTAATGTATATTTATGTAAACCATTTATTCCATAGTTATGATTAATTATTCTTTTGCCAAACAGCACAATATTCTTTATATTAATGATGTAATTTACATTACAGATATTACAACTCCTGCCAGCTTAAATGAATTAAATAGATTTGGCATAACTGCAGCTATTCAAATTATTTCTATAGATGAATTTCAAGCTAAACTGGCTGAACAATACGGGCAAGGCAATGTGGATAAAATCAATGATGAAATAAGTGATAATATTGATTTATCCGAGCTGGTGCAGGAAATTCCGCAGGATCAGGATTTACTTGAACAAGAAAACGATGCTCCAGTTATTAAAATGATTAATACATTAATTACGCAGGCAATCCGTGAAAATGCTTCGGATATTCATATTGAATTATTTGAAAAAAAATCTTTAGTACGCTTTAGAATTGATGGTATGTTAAAAGATGTAATTAATATTCCGCAGGGTTTGCATGCAGCGATTGTTTCACGGTTAAAAATTATGTCAAATTTAGACATTGCTGAAAAACGCTTGCCCCAAGATGGCAGAATAGGTTTAAAAATTGCGGGTAAAAACATTGATGTGCGTTTATCCAGTTTACCCACGGCATATGGAGAGCGTATTGTAATGCGTTTATTAGAACGTAATTTAAACCGCTTAAATTTATCTAGTTTAGGTATGCAGGATAATACTTTAGTTAAATTTAATAAATTGCTGAATTTACCTCACGGCATTGTTTTAATTACAGGACCTACCGGCAGCGGTAAAACTACATCTTTATATGCGGGTTTACTTAATATTGATGCAAAAAAAATCAATATTATGACAGTAGAAGATCCAATTGAATATGAACTTCCAAATATTAATCAAACTCAAGTAAACAGCAAAATTGAATTAAGTTTTGCAAAAGTTCTGCGTTCCATTTTACGTCAAGACCCTGATGTAATCATGATAGGTGAAATACGCGATATTGAAACTGCACAAATTGCCATACAAGCTGCGTTGACCGGACACTTAGTATTAGCAACCTTACATACTAACACTGCCGCAAGTGCCGTTACACGTTTAATTGATATGGGCATTGAGCCGTTTTTATTGTCCAGTACAATTTCTGGCGTATTAGCCCAGCGTTTGGTAAGAAAATTATGTAACAGCTGTAAACAACCCGCAGAAAATGGTTTATGGCATGCAGCTGGTTGTCAGCACTGCAACTATACAGGTTATTTAGGCAGGACTGGTATTCATGAATTATTAATAACTGATGATGAATTACGCAGCAAAATTCATAATAATGAAACAGAATTAAACATCGAACAATATGCTCAAAGCCATGGCATGCTGCTAATGGCAGAAGATGCAAAACGCCTGATTTTATCAGGAATTACATCAGCAGCAGAAGTTGCCAGAGTTTGTAAGGACTAATTTTTAGGCACTCATCATACCTAAACTTATGCTTTCCATGACAAGATAGATGAGTATAACTCCTGCACCGGTGGGGTTTCATCTAAACTATTCCATATTTTAAATGCATAAGCTGCCTGACGGATAAGCATACCTATGCCCTCTGCATAATTCAAATTTGATTTTTTTGCCCATTCTAAAAAAGGGCTAGGTTTATTATAAATCATGTCGTATGCAAAAGTTTGTTCGTGAAAATGGTGATTATTAATATAAAAGTTATGATTTTTATCATCCATACCCATAGATGATGCATTTATTATTACATCAAATTTATTAGCAAGATGAAAATTATACATTTGCAAGTCTTCAATTGAGCAAAAACTAATAAGCACATTTTGTGAATACTCCTTTACCTCTTGAGCTAATTCTTTTGCTTTGGCAACAGTACGGTTAGCAATGAGGATATACTTAGGAAATTCTTGGCTTAAATTATATAAAACTCCTCTGCTTGCACCCCCCGCACCAATTAACAAAATACTTTTACCTGTAAGATTTATATGATAATAATCTTTAATATCTGCAATTAAGCCAAGCCCGTCTGTGTTATCTGCAAAAATTTCTCCGCTTTTTATATATAATGTATTGCTGGCCTTTGCATAAAATGCTGATTTACTCGCATGTTTTGCTAATTTAAATGCACGTTCTTTAAATGGCAAGGTAATATTTAAACCAATATTATTAGAATTTGATGCTGAAAAAAAATCTTTAATATAATTCTCAAAAATATCAGTACTGGTGTCTAAAAGAATTTTTTCATAGTTGATTTTAATACCGCAAACATCAGCAAAATATTGATGAATAAAAGGCGATAAACTATGCGATATAGGATTGCCTAATACTCTAAATTGTAAAATATCATCTAACATAATTTTTGTTTATTTATACTCATATCAACCAGATTATATACTAATAGTAGTTCATTTTGCGGCAGGGCGACAGGAATAAATTACGATGGCTATGTGCATATTAGTACATTGAGGAGGAATTTTACCAATTTTGACGACAACGAAGCGAAGTCCACAAATTGAAATCCGATTAGTATATACAAAAATCATCTATTATTGTGTATAATATCCTATAAAGTAGCATTTTTTATTTGCGTTTATTCCTTTTCCCTGCACGGTATTATGGTTAAATATACATATGACTAGACCAATAACTGCCAAAATTTTCCCCTGTGCTGTTGAGCATAATTTAAATATTTTAAAAGCAAAAGCAAATCCAGCTAAAATATTTGCTGTATTAAAAGCTAATGCATATGGACATGATATAAAAAATATATATCCCGGCTTAAATAATGCTGATGGAATTGCTGTTTTAGATTTAGAAGAAGCTATTTTAGTCAGACAGCTTGGGTGGAAAAAAATTATTTTATTATTAGAAGGCTTTTTTAGTTTTAATGATTTACATATTGTTAATGAATATAATTTAACCGCTTGTATTCATAGTGAATATCAAATTGCATGGCTAGATGAATGGAATAATAAATTTAATTCTTATGGTAAAAAATTCGATGTATTTTTGAAATGCAACACTGGAATGAATAGATTAGGGTTAGATATTAATTCTTATGCGACTGTTTATTCAAATTTAAAAAATAAAAATTGGATTGGGAAAATTACTCACATGACCCACTATGCCAAAGCTGATGAAAAACATGGAATAGATTTTCAACTTCAAAAATTTAATGAGCTAGTCCATAATTTACCTGAAGAAAAAAGCACAAGTAATTCGGCAGCAATTTTATGGCATAAAGAAACTCATTTTGATTGGGTAAGAGCTGGCATTTCACTGTATGGAGCTTCGCCAAGCGGCATCTATAAAGATATACAAGACAGCGGTTTGAAGCCTGCCATGTGTTTACACAGTAAAATTATTGCAGTACAAAATGTAAAATGTAATACGGCAATAGGTTATGGCGAAAGATTTACTACTTCTAAAGATATGAGAATTGGTATTGCAGCCTGCGGATATGCTGACGGATATCCAAGAAATGCACCTGATGGAACGCCAGTTATGGTTGAAAATGTTAGAAGCAGAATAATCGGCAGAGTATCAATGGATATGATTACTCTAGATTTAGATAATATTCCCCAAGCTAATATTGGCAGTGATGTAGAGTTATGGGGAGAAAATTTACAGATTGACGAAGTAGCACAAAACTGCGGAACAATCGGATATGAATTGATGTGTGCGGTTGCCCCTAGAGTAAAAAAAGAAATTTTTTAATAATTCATCTTAATTGAACAATCCGCTTTGTTTTAATTTACTAGACAAAAGTAAAATACTATAAGATAATATGTTGTTGAAAAGATTTAAAATAATTAATGCAAGATATAGTTAGCGCACGTTTACTTAAACGTTCTTCCCGCAGTATAGGTGAATTTGTAATTGAACTTTTGTTACTGCTTTGTGCAAGCGTCTCTATATTGGCTACTGTATCTATAGTATGGATATTAGTCGCCGATGCAGTTCCATTTTTTGAAGCAGTTGGAATTAAGCGGTTTTTAACTGAAAAAATGTGGACTCCAATGTTTGAAGATGCAAAATATGGAATATTACCTCTTGTATCTGGAACTTTTACTACTTCACTTGTTGCTGTAAGCATAGCAATCCCATTTGGTACTATAATCGCCATTTACTTATCAGAATTTGCCGGATACAAAACTAGAGAAATTGTAAAGCCATTTCTCGAATTATTAGGCAGTGTTCCAAGTATAGTCTATGGTTATTTTGCATTAACCTGTATTACCCCTGTATTACAAAAAATTTTTCCGGAACTACCTGGCTTTAATATGTTGTCAGCAGGTATAATGATGGGTATTGCTATTATTCCTTACATAAGTTCGCTAGCTGAAGATGCAATGCGTGCTGTTCCTATGAGTTTAAGGGAAGGTGCATACGGCATGGGTTCTACTAAATTTCAAACATCCATCAATATTGTATACCCAGCGGCTATTTCCGGTATCTTATCTGCATACATACTTGGTATTGCAAGAGCAATAGGTGAGACTATGATTGTATCCGTAGCAGCCGGCATGCAGCCGACATTAAGCTTTAATCCTATGACAGAAACACAAACTATTTCAGCCTACATTGTGCAGGTTGCCCTTGGTGACGCCCCTCACGGCTCAATTGGCTACCAGTCTATTTTTGCTGCAGGCTTAGTATTATTGATATTTACATTAATATTTAACATATTAGGTCATTGTGTACGTTCTTATTATAAAAAGCAGTATTAAAATATTATTATGCAAGATATAGCCAATATACAAAAAATTGTTAAACAAAATCAAGCAATCAGTACTTTTTTTGCATGTTTAGGCTTTTTTGCTTTGTGTATTGCTATACTCACATTTTTTACATTATTTTTGCAAATGCTAATATTTGGATTTGATAGATTATCTCCAGAATTTTTCATGAATTTTCCATCAAGAAAGGCAGCTAATGCTGGGATACTTTCAGCTTGGATTGGCTCATTAGCTGTAATGTTAGTAACTGCATTTTTAGCAGTTCCATTAGGAATTTTAAGCGGCATATATTTAGAAGAATATGCTAGAAAAAATCTTATGACAGACATTATAGAAATTAATATTACTAATCTGGCTGGCGTTCCATCTATCGTATACGGATTATTAGCTTTAGGTATTTTTGTGCATAAATTAGGTTTTGGTCAAAGTATATTATCAGCAGGATGTACACTTGCCTTGCTTATCCTTCCTATAATCATAGTAGCAACTAGAGAGGCAATTAGAAGTATTCCTCAGCATATTAGAGAAGGAGCATACGGTTTAGGTGCAACTAAATGGCAGGTTACTAAAAATCATATTATCCCATACTCTATGCCTGGGGTTCTTACAGGCGTAATTTTAGGTATGTCTAGAGCAATTGGAGAAACTGCACCTTTAATTACTGTAGGAGCTTTGACTTTTATTGCATTTTTGCCGCCAAGTCCAATTAGCGGCACAAGTCCGTATTTTAATTTTGAATGGCTATATTCAGGTTTTACAGTTATGCCAATTCAAATGTTTAATTGGACATCAAGACCAGAGGAAGCCTTTCAGCAAAATGCTGCAGCAGCAGGGTTAGTATTAATATTGATGACATTAAGTATGAATGCTGCCGCAATTTGGATAAGATACAAACTTAGAAAAAATATTAAATGGTAACAAATTTATGTTATTGAAACCCATGTTGGATAATGGATAATAAATTATGAATAACGGTTTAGACATATCTAAAAATAATGATTTGAATGTAAAAGCAGAAACTCAGGATTTTTCTTTTTTCTATGGTAATTTTAAAGCATTAAAAAATATAAATTTGCCTATATATGAAAGGAAAGTTACAGCATTGATCGGTCCTTCCGGATGTGGCAAATCGACTTTATTGCGTTCTTTCAATAGAATGCATGATTTATATTCTGGTAACTTATATTCTGGGAAAATAATTTTACAGCCGGACAATACAAATATTTTAGATGAAAGAGTAGATGCAATACAAGTTCGTATGCGTATTGGTATGGTATTCCAAAAGCCAAACCCATTCCCTAAAAGTATATTTGAAAATGTAGCTTATGGTTTACGCTTAAGAGGCAACAAAAATAAAAGTGAAGTAAAGGATAGAGTAGAAGAAGCATTAAAGGGCGCTGCTTTATGGGATGAAGTGAAGCATAGATTAAGTGATTTAGCTAATGCTTTGTCAGGCGGTCAGCAGCAAAGATTATGTATAGCACGTGCCTTGGCAACTGAACCTGAAATGCTCTTGTTTGATGAGCCAACATCTGCATTAGATCCAATTGCTACAGCAAGTATTGAAGAACTAATTCACAAATTAGGCGAGCAGGTTAGCATTTTAATTGTAACTCATAGTATGCAGCAAGCTGCTAGAGTATCTGCGTTTACTGCTTATATGTATTTAGGCGAATTAGTTGAATTTGATGAAACTAAAGAGATATTTATCAATCCAAAACAAAAGCAGACAGAAGATTATATTACCGGCAGATTTGGCTGATATAAAAGGAAATAAAATGGACAAGCACTTATCTAGTCAATTTGATGCTGAGTTAAATGATATATGTACAAAGCTTCTTGAAATGGGCGGCTTGGTTGAGAACCAATTGTCAACTTCATTACAAGCTTTGCAGACATTTGATTTATCGCTTGCAGAGAGTGTATTTGCATATGAACAGCAGCTTAATAAATTAGAGCTGGAGGTTGACGGGGAATGTAATAATATAATTGTAAGACGCCAGCCTACAGCCAAAGATTTACGTCTAATTATGGCAATTTCTAAAACAACTACTAATTTAGAAAGAGCAGGCGATGAAGCTGTAAAAATATCCAAATTAATAAAACGTATATTAGAAAAATCTAATGTGCAGATTATAAATTTTGCTGAATTAAAAGTAGCTGGCGGTTTAGCTCTTGATTCTTTACGTAGAGCGTTAGATGCATTTGCAAGATTAGATGTAAATGCCGCTATACAGATAATGCATGAAGACAGAGCAATTGATGATGAATTTCGTGCATTCGTGAGAAAATTAGTAACATATATGATGGAAGATCCGCGTATAATATCTAGCGGATTAGATTTTCTTTTTATTGGAAAAGCAATAGAAAGAATTGGGGATCATGCAAAGAATATTGCAGAATTTGTGATTTACATTGTTAAAGGTAAAGATGTTCGGCATCAAACTATGGAAAATAAACAAAAACATGCATTAAATTAGAATTTTGTATTATAATATATTTGTTTAAAGCATATATTATATATAGAAAATATTGCATTATGGTAATGCAATTGCTCACAAGTATTATTTATTTGCGTAGGTATGCTTGATGATAGTTTTTATATTGACGCAAATAAAAGGAAGAAAATGGACATTTACGTAGGAAATTTAACTTATCAAACGACAGCTGAAGACTTAATTGACATATTCAGTGCTTATGGTTCAGTTGCAAAAGCAAATATTGTTACGGATAGAGATACACGCCGTTCAAAAGGTTTTGGTTTTGTTACCATGGAAAATGAGCAGGAAGCTAATAATGCAATTAATGCATTAAACGGCAAAGAAATTCAAGGAAGAGTAGCTAGAATTAATCCAGCTCAAGATAAGCCTGCTGCAAGACCAGCACGTCAATCTCGTTATTAATATACTCGTATAAACTGGATTTACTTACGGAAGTATGGCTAGAATAATTTTAGCTATGATACGGGTGTAAATTCAAGTGAGATGAGTATGGTATATTAAATAGCATTAATAATAAATTATGATATTTATTTAATGCATTTGTTCACAAGTATTCTTTGTTTGCGTAGGTATGCTTAGTGATAATTTTATGTGTTAACGCAAATAAAAGGAATGAAAATGGATATTTACGTAGGAAATTTAACCTATCAAACAACAGCTGAAGACTTAATTGATATATTCAGTGCTTATGGTTCAGTTGCAAAAGCAAATATTGTTACGGATAGAGATACACGCCGTTCAAAAGGTTTTGGTTTTGTTACCATGGAAAATGAGCAGGAAGCTAATAATGCAATTAATGCATTAAACGGCAAAGAAATTCAAGGAAGAGCAGCCAGAATTAATCCGGCTCAAGATAAGCCTGCTGCAAGACCAGCACGCCAGTCTCGTTATTAATCAATATTTAAGTTGATTTATACTCGTCTCGTTGGATTTAGGGTAAGGCGTAAACAAAAATTATAATGCAGATTGTGCAAGTCCAAGTGTGATGAGTATGTTAATGTAGCTTTTCACAAGTACTTTTTGTTTACAAAAACGTATTTGTGATCTAGCTTTAGACTTTAGCATTAACGTAAATAAAGGAATAAAAATGAGTATTTACGTAGTAGATTCAATTTATCAAACAACAGATGAATATCTAATTAAAATGGTTAATTCATATGTTTCTGTTCCAAAAGCAAGTGTTACTATAGATAAAAAAATTTGCTATTCCAAGAGTTTCGGTTTTGTTACCATGGAAAATGAGCAGAAAGCTAATAATTCAATCAGTACATTAAGCAGCAAAGAAATTCAAGTAATAGCAGCTGAGGTTAATCCAACTCAAAATAAACCTGCAAGCCTCCCCCATCAATCTCATTCCTAATACAGAACAAAGGTTTATGTTCTTACCTAATGTTTTAATTATTGAAGATGATTATAACATAGCTGAAATACTTGACATTAATATGACTAATGCTGGTTTAAACTGCTTTAAAGCAATCGATGTTCAAGATGCCCGCCGTATTATCTTTAGCAATAAAATAAATATTATCATTTTAGATTGGATGCTTCCTAGTCAATCCGGTATTTCTTTTTTAAAAGAATTAAAGGCGGGCAGCAATACAAAAGATATACCTGTATTAATGTTAACAGCAAGACAAAGCGAAGAAGATACCATAGCTGGCTTAGATGCAGGAGCTGATGATTATATATACAAGCCATTTTCACCCAAACAAGTGGTTGCAAGAGTTAAGTCTGCAATCCGTAGAATTGGTTTAAAAGATATATACTGTTTGAATAACATATATTTAAATAATCAAAGTAAAAATATTTATATAAAATATGAAAATGAACATATTGAACATTTTATTGAGTTAAGTACAACTGAATTTAAGTTACTAAGCTTTCTAATAATGCATCCGGATAGAGTATATTCAAGATCAGAATTATTAAGCTATGTATGGAATGATGTTGGAAATATTGATGAAAGAACAGTGGATGTACAAATTAAGCGTTTGCGCCAAGCTATAAATTTAGCTGATAAAACAGGAAAATGTGCAGATTCTATTGAGACAGTTAGGGGTTTTGGCTATAAAATAAGAAAAATATCTAGCTAACTATAAGTTATGTTATAGCTCCCTCTCGCTCAAAGATATGCTATACTTTAAAAATATTTGTTACTTCCATATATCCAGTTATAGCTCCCTCTCGCTCAAAGATATGCTATACTTCAAATTTAGCGACCCCAGAATAAAAAGCGTTATAGCTCCCTCTCGCTCAAAGATATGCTATACTTAGCAAGAGTATTTTAACAAAAAACTCTTTGTTATAGCTCCCTCTCGCTCAAAGATATGCTATACTATAAGAGAAGGTGGGTAATTTACATACTTAGTTATAGCTCCCTCTCGCTCAAAGATATGCTATAC
>JAHFQJ010000009.1 GCA_023266335.1 Burkholderiaceae bacterium | reverse complement strand
GTATTATCAAGAAAATGATTATTATTATGATGATAGAGGAAGACGCCGTTACCATGACGGATACTATCGTTAATAACTAAGAACGAACAGCATTTAAAAATGTGATGAGCTAGATTAGTTATGTAATTTTTGCATAAGAACCTAGCCATTTTAAGAACTTAACATTCTGTTTAACTTCTTCTAAAGCTTCCGATATTCTTACATCTTCAATATGTCCGTCAATATCTACTGCAAAATGATATTCCCAGTCTTTTGAATGGCTGGTCTTCTGTTTTGCGGGGCGCGACTGTAGCCTAGACATTGATACCCCATATTTACCGAAAGGTGCTATTGCTTTTAGAATAGAACCTGCTTCATTATAAATGGAAAACATTAAAGATGTTTGATCATTGCCAGAAGGCGGAGGTGAATTATGTCCTAATACGATAAAGCGTGTGCGGTTATTAATTTCATCTTGAATATGTTGTTTAACTTTGTATAGATGATATTGCTGTGCTGCTTGTTCGCCTGCAATTGCTAGTATAGTTTGGTCATGGGCTGCTAGTTCAGCTGCTAAAGCATTACTTGCCATAGCCTTGCGTTCCAGATTTCTAAGCTGCGGATTTGAATTTAAAAATTGCTGACATTGTGCTAATGCCTGCGGATGAGCTCCAATTACTCTAGCATGAGTAATAGCCTGTTTAAAATCAATATGTTGAGAAAGCAGGTGATGAGTAATTCCAATAATGACTTCACCAATAATTTTTACAGATGTTCCCAGCAATAAATCTAATGTTCTTGATACAGAGCCTTCGCTGGAATTTTCTATCGGCACAATTGCAAATTGAGTTTGATTAGTTTCAATTGTTTTAAATACATCATCAATATTTGAACAAGATATACCTCTTGTATATTTTCCAAAATAACTAAACATAGCCTGCTCTGAAAAAGTGCCGCTAGGACCTAAAAATGCGACATTAGACTCGCCCTCCAGTGAGCGGCATGCACTAATAATTTCTCTCCAGATATTGCCGATACTTATATCTGTCAACGGACCGGCATTTGATTTTTCAAGTGAATGCATAATGGCTTTTTCACGCTCTGGTTTAAAAACCGGAGCATTATTTTTTTCCTTAATTTCACCAATTTCTTGAGCAAGAGAAGCCCTACGGTTTAATAAAGATAATATTTGTTTATCAATTGCATCAATTTGTGTTCTCATTGGCAGAATTTGTTCGTCTAATTCCATACATGCCCCTTTATTTCACTTTATATGATTATATCATTTATTATCTAAATAAATTAGAGCCATAGAAACTAGGGTTGAATAAGTAATTTGAAAAATGAACTGAATCATTATCCAACATCATGTATGAAAACATGACCATTCCTTCACAGGCATGACGCTCTTCTGCATAGTTTGTTTTAATTTGTATTGTAACCAATTAAATTATTTCTTCTTTGCTTTAATTTTTTACCAGTATTCAGGTTGCTTACTAAATTGATTTTTTATACAGATTTATAATCTTGTAAAGCATAATTAGCTATGTTATTATTAATAGTGAGGGTGCAAAAATTCTATTTATAATTTTTTTGTCAATATTTAACATAATTTACTTATACCATGTAAATTCAAGGTTAATTCCCATTCCTATAATTTTTTATCTCAATTATAGAATACAAGTAGATTTTGGCTGATAAATCTACAATTTTTGCTAAGCGTATGCCACAAGTATATGTGAAGCATGCCGCAGCCGTTTTTTGTAAAAATTGCAAAGCATAAGGTTAATAACGCATGAATTCCATAAGAACAATACTAAACACAGATGAAAATAATCTAGGCACTACGCCTAATAATGAATCTTTACCATATCAAACAAAACAATTACCGCAATTGATGGGTTCAGAGATTCTAGTCCAAAGCCTCATTAAAGAAAATGTCAAACATATATGGGGCTACCCGGGCGGGGCTGTTTTATATATATATGATGCATTTTATCAACAAACTGAAATTGAACATATCTTAGTCCGCCATGAGCAGGGAGCAGTGCATGCCGCTGATGGATACGCCAGAGCAACAGGCGAGGTTGGAGTAGCTTTAGTAACATCAGGTCCCGGAGTAACTAATGCTGTAACCGGCATTGCAACTGCCTATATGGACAGCATACCAATGGTGATTATTAGTGGAAATGTGCCTACTCATGCTATTGGGCAGGATGCATTTCAAGAATGTGATGCAGTGGGTATAACCAGACCTATTGTAAAGCATAATTTTTTAGTCAAAGATGTTCGTGATTTAGCTAAAACTATTAAAAAAGCATTTTACTTAGCTAAAACTGGCAGACCAGGACCTGTATTAGTAGACATACCTAAAGATGTATCAAGGCACGTTTGTGAATTTGAATATCCGGAAGATATAGAGTTGCGTTCATACAAAATTCATAATAAAGGACATAGCGGACACATTAAAAAAGCTATGCAGTTATTAGCTGATGCAGAACGTCCCTATATTTATGTTGGCGGCGGTGCAGTGTTAGCAAATGCCTGCATTGAATTGAGAGAATTTGCAGAGATAACAGGTTTTCCTTTAACCAATACACTAATGGCATTAGGATGCATAGATTCTAATCATAATCAATGTTTAGGCATGCTTGGCATGCATGGAACATATGAGGCTAATATGAGTATGCAGAATTGTGATGTATTAATCGCAATCGGTGCAAGGTTTGATGATCGTGTAATTGGTAACCCTGAACATTTTGCCAGTATAAAACGTAAAATTATTCATATAGATATTGATCCTTCAAGCATATCAAAGCGTGTTAAAGTAGACATACCAATTGTCGGACATGTAAAAGATGTATTACAGGAAATGCTGGCTGTGTTAAAAACACCGGATATAAAATTAAATAAAGAAAAAATCATACCTTGGTGGAATCAAATTAATGAGTGGCGCAGTATAAACTGCTTAAAATATGATACAAAAAGCACATTAATTAAACCGCAGTATGTGTTGCAGACATTAACTGAATTAACTAACGGCGAAGCTTATGTATGCTCTGATGTGGGGCAGCATCAAATGTGGGCAGCTCAATTTTATAAATTTAAAGAGCCGAGACAATGGATTAATTCTGGTGGTTTAGGCACAATGGGGGTTGGTTTACCTTATGCTATGGGTGTGAAAAAGGCATTTCCGGATAAAACTGTGGTAACAGTAACAGGAGAGGGTTCAATTCAAATGTGTATTCAAGAATTATCAACTTGTTTGCAATATGACACTCCAATAAAAATTATATCATTAAATAACCGTTACTTAGGCATGGTTAGGCAATGGCAGGAATTAGAATATAACGAACGTTATTCTCACTCATATATGGATGCTCTGCCGGATTTTGTAAAATTAGCAGAGGCTTATGGGCATATTGGTATAAAAATTGAACATAAAGATGAAGTGTTGCCAGCATTACAAGATGCTCTAATTAAATACAAAGATAGAACAGTATTTTTAGATATTAGAACTGATTCTAGCGAAAATGTATGGCCAATGGTGCAATCCGGCAAAGGAATTAGTGAAATGTTATTAGGTAGTGAGGAACTATAAATGAAAAGAATTATCTCATTGCTGTTAGAAAATGAAGCAGGAAGTTTATCCAGAGTAGTTGGTTTATTTTCTGCGCGCGGTTACAATATTGACAGCTTAACCGTAGCATGTACTGAAGATTCATCTTTATCAAGAATGACAATTACCACTAGTGGTTCAGATGATGTAATTGAGCAAATTACCAAACATTTAAACCGCCTTGTTGAAGTAGTAAAAGTTATTGACATAACTGAAAATGCCCATGTAGAACGGGAATTAATGCTGATTAAAGTTCGTGCGGCAGGTAAAGATAGAGAAGAGGTAAAACGTTTAGCCGATATTTTTAGAGCAAAAATTGTAGATGTAAACGATAAAATTTATGTAATTGAAATTACAGGGGATACAACTAAAATACAAGCATTTATAGATGCAGTGCCAAGAGAAAATATATTAGAAACTGTAAGAACAGGCGTTTCAGGAATTAGCAGAGGTGAAAGGGTTTTAAAGATTTAATTGAATATGGGGGTGTTTAATGCCAAATATTGATGAGTGCATGAATAGACTTTTTATACCTAATACGTCGATAAATAGTGCAAATAATATTTTAGCTGAAATAGATTCCACGGGAAACGAGGAGGCAGAGGATAGCTTAATACGTTTATCCACTGAGTCTAATAGTGGGTAAGAATTTTTGCCTCCAGAGAGCCTGAAGATATTAGGAAAGTCAATAAAGGAAAGTGGACTATTATTCAAGGTCCTCTTACAGGACGTGACTACTTAGTAAGTCAGACGCCAAACTGGGTAAAAAATTGGAGTCCATATAAAGATTATGCAATTGAAAGTTCCTGATGAATCATTTGTAATTAAACATTCTGAAAATAAATCAGCCTAATTGCTAGGCTACAAGTGTTTGGATATTTGTAAGCATTTAAATAATAATAGTAAAAATAATATAAAAAAAATATATTTATAAAAGACAAACATGAGCAATTTATTAGCATCAAATCAGCAGGCTGTGCAAAAGCTGCTTGAGCTATTTGATATAGGCTATTTACTCAGTAGCGATGAAAAATTTCAGCAAGAAGTTTCTAAGTTTACTGATGCAAAAAAGTTGGAAGACTATGTACTTACAAAAGCAAATAAAATGATACATAAACAATATCAGGTAAGAGAGCCAAGTACTATTGAAGCATTGTGTAATATGATTATATCTTCTAAAAAATATAATTATTTTGTATTACCTTTGACTAACCGAGTAATTGAAATAGTCTAGGCTTATAAAATAAATGGATTAATATGGATATATCAAATAAATGTTTGTTTTGCGGAAGTTCAGAAAATATTAAATATTTGGGTACAATTACTAATATTCAATCTAATAACAGTATCCTATTTAATTTAATCAATAATGCTTCTAAGAAATATTGTCGTGCTGTTTTATTTAAGCCTGATGAGGAATCAATAATTGGCACGTCAAAAAGAATTTTTGCTTGCAAAGATTTTTATAGTATAACAGACGGGAAGAGTGGTGAAAAAGTTAAAAAACCTTCTGGCACATTTCATGAGCATCACTTTGATAATATATTATATAATATATCAAAAAAAGCATCAGTAGGTGTGACAATACGACAGGAAGAGGGTTTAGACACGGATAATTAAAATGTACATTGTGTATTTTTTAAGCGGTAAGAAAATTCATTTAATTGAAGCTGATTATGGGTGGGTTAAATGAAGCAGCTATTAAAAAGAGAAGCTCTATGCTAATTTAATATAGGGCAATCCTAAAAAATATTTATAATTTAAGGAGTGTGAATATGCAGGTGTATTATGATAAAGACGCAAATTTAGATTTAATCAAAGGCAAAAAAGTAACTATCATTGGTTATGGCTCACAAGGGCATGCCCATGCTTTAAACTTGCATGAAAGTGGAGTAGATGTAACAGTTGGTTTACGCCGTACTGGTTCTTCATGGGTAAAAGGCACAAATGCCGGTTTAAAAGTTAAAGAAATTGATGAGGCTGTAACAGGTGCTGATATAGTGATGATTTTATTACCTGATGAGCAAATTGCATCAGTGTATAAAAATATCGAACCAATCATTAAAAAAGGGGCTGCATTAGCTTTTGCTCATGGATTTAATGTACATTATGGACAAGTTACACCAAGAGCAGATCTTGATGTAATTATGATTGCTCCCAAAGCCCCAGGACATACTGTACGCGGCACTTATACTCAAGGCGGCGGTGTGCCTCATTTAATTGCTGTTTACCAAAATAAAAGCGGAAATGCCAAAGACATTGCTTTATCATATGCATGTGCAAATGGTGGTGGTAAAGCAGGTATTATTGAGACATGCTTTAAAGAAGAAACAGAAACTGATCTCTTTGGCGAACAAGCCGTGTTATGCGGCGGTGCAGTTGAATTAATTAAAGCTGGTTTTGAAACTTTAGTAGAGGCTGGATATGCTCCGGAAATGGCATATTTTGAATGCTTGCATGAGTTAAAATTAATTGTTGACTTAATTTATGAAGGCGGAATTGCAAATATGAACTACAGCATTTCTAATAATGCTGAATATGGTGAATATGTAACAGGCCCAAAAATCATTACTGATGATACCAAAAAAGTAATGAAGCAAGTTTTAAAAGACATTCAAACAGGTGAATATGCTAAAAGCTTTATTTTAGAAAACAAAGCAGGTGCTCCTACTATGATTTCTAGGCGTCGTATTACATCTGAACATCAAATTGAGCAAGTTGGTGCTAAATTACGTTCAATGATGCCATGGATTGCTAAAAATAAATTAGTAGATCAAACTAAAAATTAGTAAGAGTTAACTATTTATTCATGGTGCAGACTAATACATATAAAATCTGCACCTATTATTCAAAGATAAACTAAGTAAATTTTTGAAATTACATGAAAATTAGCAAGCAGGGTATGATTTATGTAAAATATGGCATATTTCAGAGCCGGACAAATTAGGCGGTGATCATGAAATCGAAATATCACAAGATTATTTTAGATTTGCGTATAAGGCACAAAATCCAAACATTGAATATATTGAAATTCCATGTAATAAATTTAGAGGTTTTACTATTTAAGTTCTTTCTTATATAAGCAAAGGTGCATTAACTGAAGGCAATATGTTGAATAGCATAACTTATTTGATAAATCCGCAGTTTTTTTAGATAAAAATAAATCAAAGGCTTTAGAAAAATTTGTTCAATCAGAATATAAAACTCTTAATGAACCTCTGACTGCGGATTATCAGATAGATACTCTAAAACAGGGTATTGACATTTATTCTCAACCGTATCTTTTTGATGATAGCCGCAACAGTAAATTAGAAATAAAGCAAAATACTGAAAAGCATTAAAAATGCCGAAAAAAATACAAGGAAGCAGCTAGTCCAGCCGGTAGGGCAAGATTCAAAGCAGAATATGATGAAGAAATAGCTTTATTTAATAAAAGATAGCTTGGAAAAGCCCTTTGGTTTACTTACGATCCAAACGATGGATATTTATATAAAGCAGTAGATAAATAATTTAATATCAAAGCTTAATATTGATTTATATGCATAAATTATGCATAATGTGCTTCTTGATTTTTATTAAAATATAATATGAAAACAACACCTCATTATCCGCATCCGATTTTGGCAAAAGAAGGCTGGGCATTTATAGCAATAGCAGTTTTGACTACAGTTTTATCTTATATATATATAGGATTTTTTTTAGCTTTATTTTGTTTAATTATTACTATCTTTATCACGCAATTTTTCCGTGATCCTCCAAGAAATTTACCGCTCAATATGAATAGATATAGCGTAGTTTCTCCGGCAGATGGACGTGTTGTATATGTAGGTAGCGATGTAAATCCATATACTAATGAACAAAATTTAAAAATTAGTGTGTTTATGAATGTATTTAATGTACATTCTAACCGCTGCCCTATTGATGGAAAAATTGAAGCTATACATTATTTTGAAGGAAATTTTTTAAATGCAGCTTTAGATAAAGCCAGCTTAGAAAATGAGCGTAATGCAATTATATTAAATACATATACAGGACATTCAGTGACATTTGTACAAATTGCCGGTTTGATAGCACGCAGAATTGTGTGTTACGCTAAGGCAAGTGATGAACTATACGCCGGTCAGCGTTACGGGTTCATTCGTTTTGGTTCTAGGGTTGATGTATATTTGCCTTTGGCATCAGAGATTAAAGTGCAACTGGGGCAAAAAGTGAGTGCATCTAGCACGTTATTAGCTCAACTGCCTGAAGTTTTGTAAGGTATTCATTACATTTGAATTTTTAAATCAAGTAAATTTTTTAGGTTTTTATCATTATTATGATTAATTACTCGCTTATTTAAATTGAGACAATTCAAATATTAAACAGTAGTTTTTGTAATTGAAATACTTTATAATGAAAATATTTATTATTAGAAATATAATACTGCACATATACCATATAATTTGAGTATTTGGTCTGTGCGGAAACCTATAATTGTAGTATATACATCTTATAGCGGCAAAGCATAGTATTAGCCGCAGTATAGGCTAAATTTAGTGTGAGTATGTATTAGGAATAAATAAAGCTGTGGTAAATTATTTAGAATTTTACATGGCTGAAATGAATTAACAAAATCAAATAAAGTATAAATACTTATATAAATATAGAATCAAATATGTCATTATATGTATAGTTATATAGCTTACATAATATAAATATACCTATTAAATTAGTTGCTTAAATCTAATCGAATTGAACTGGAGCGTATATGGACTTTCAAATGATTGAAAATGAGTCGCCGCAAGGAACTATAATAAAAGTTGTAGGTGTCGGCGGTGCGGGTAATAATGCTGTTCAACACATGATCAATAAAAAAGTTCAAGGTGTTGAATTTATTTGCTTAAATACAGATGCTCAGGCTTTGTACCGTTCCTCTGCTTCGCATAAATTACGCTTAGGTAAAACAGGATTGGGAGCAGGAGCAAGACCGGAAGTTGGTAAAAGCTCTGCCGAAGAAGCAAGGGAAGAGATTAAGCAATTGTTATCCGGCGCACATATGGTATTCATTACTGCAGGCATGGGCGGAGGTACAGGAACCGGTGCAGCTCCTGTAGTAGCTAGAATTGCTAAAGAAATGGGTATCTTGACAGTTGGCGTAGTTTCAAAACCTTTTGAGTTCGAAGGTTTAAAACGTATGAATGTTGCTGAAATTGGAGCTAATGAACTACAAAGCCATGTTGACTCATTAATTATTGTATTAAATGAGCGTTTATTCTCTGTAATGGGTGAAGATGCAGAAATGGATAAATGTTTTGAATGTGCAGATGATGTATTACATAATGCTGTAGCAGGAATTGCTGAAATAATTAATGTAGATGGTTTAATTAATGTAGATTTTGAGGATGTTAAAACTGTAATGAGCGAGCAAGGTAAGGCAATGATGGGAACTGCCACGGTTAGCGGTCAAGACAGAGCAAGACTTGCAGCTGAAGACGCAGTATCAAGCCCATTATTAGAGGGTGTAGATTTATCCGGTGCAAGAGGAATATTAGTTAATATTACTGCAAGCCGCAGTCTTAAATTATCTGAAACAAAACAAGTAATGAATACCATCCGTAGTTATGCTGCAAAAGACGCTACAGTTATTTTTGGTTCAGTATATGATGAAAGTATGGGCGATGCATTGCGTGTAACTGTAGTAGCGACTGGTTTAGGTGGATTTTCAAGAATTCAAGAGCAAACAAATGAAATAGATTTAGAAAAATCTATACAATATGCTGCTCATCAGCTGCAAGATAGACATCCAATTCATGCAAATAATCATGGTCCTATCACAATTAATAGCTTTAGTGGTAGTCAAAATCCTAATCAATACAGCCAGCCTAATAATAACCAAGGCAGTAATGTAAATATTAATAATCAGCCGCCGCATAACACTAATATAAATAATAATCCATTATGGAACAACACATCTAATCAGCAAAAAAATGTACAAAATTCTAGTGTGAATAATCAAGCTGGTAATAATAAACAAAATAATTTAAATCAGCATAATAAAGAATCATCTTATGAAATGCTAGCTGAAGTTCCTGCTTTTCTCCGTAATCAGAAACTTAATAATGGTAATAATAATTCTAATTAGTGTAGTATACACATTATATTATTAAAAAAAGTAAATAATTTTAATTATTTGCTTTTAGTTTTTATAAATAAGCTATATATATTCTATATTCTGTAAAAAATGTTTTTTGTATGTGCAACTTTAGTATTATAAAAAAGTCTATAGCATATTATGCTGTAAAAATTAAGCAAATATAAAGGTAATATTTATATGCTTCTACAAAGAACGATTAAAAATATAGTATCTACATCGGGGGTGGGGTTACACGCTGGCGGTCGTATAAATATCACATTTAAGCCTGCACCTGTTAATACAGGTATTTTATTTTCAAGAAGCGATATAAAAAATGATTCTTATATTAAGCTTAATCCGGATGTTGTAGCCAACACGCATATGGCGACTGTCATATCAAATGGGGATATTTCAATTTCAACCGTAGAACATGTGTTATCAGCATGCTGTGGTTTGGCAATTGACAATTTATACATAGAAGTAAGCGGAGCTGAAATACCTATTATGGACGGAAGTTCCGCCCCCTTTGTTTATTTACTTCAATCTGCACAAATTATATCGCAAAACCAAGCAAAAAAATGGTTAACTATTAAAGAAAATGTAAAAATTGAAGATGGAGATAAATACGCAGAATTATCCCCTTATACTGGTTTTAAACTAGATTTTACAATTGATTTTAAACATCCGGCACTTAATAAAACTGCTAGAACATTTAGCTTAGATTTTGGTAAAGATTCATATATAGAAACCATTTCTAAAGCAAGAACATTCGGATTTACACATGAAATTGAAGCATTGCGTCAAGCTGGTTTAGGGCGTGGTGGAAGCATTGATAATGTAATTGTTATGGATGAATACCGTATTTTGAACAATGATACCATGCGTTACGCTGATGAATTTGTAAGACATAAAGTACTGGACGCAATTGGTGATTTATATATAGCGGGCTATCCAATTTTAGGTCATTATAAGGCTTTTAAATCAGGTCATACCCTTAATAATAAACTGTTAAGAAAGTTATTTAGCCAGCAAGGTGCTTTTGATATTATTGAAATTGATTCAACAATTCATCAAGAATCAGATAATCTAAAAAATTGGATAAATGATGGATATATATGCGTAGAGTTGCTGAATTAAAAATATTTTAGATTAAATAATACACTAATTGTAGTTCATTTTACGACAACGAAGTTCGCAAATATTAAATACAGATTAGTCTAGCAGAAAGGATAATTTATATGGGTGCAGGAAGTTTATGGCACTGGATTTTGGTTGCAGTAGTTGTGGCATTATTATTTGGCACAAAAAAGCTAAGAAATGCCGGTGAAGATTTAGGTGCGGCTATTAAAGGTTTCAAAGATGGAATGAAGCAAGAACAGCAAGAAGTAATAAAACTTGAAAATAACAAAGAAAATATAAGTTAACATTCAGCTTGGTAAATAGAATTTTTTGTGGCAGAAAGAATATGCGGTGCGTTCTATCTTGTAACGCCTAAGATCTGTGTAAATAGGGCAGAGCATTGTTTTTTGTTTAAAAGATTGACAGCAGAATGGCTGATCTCGGTATATTAAATATAGAATATATTTTCCTGCAGGCATGTTATAATTTTAATTGGAACACCGTCAATTTACAAGCATTAGTTTTTATATATGATATATGATATTTTATGATTAATCAGGATAATAATTTATCTCCCGTAGCTGGAATTTTAATGGGTTCAAGTTCAGATTGGCATATTATGAAGCATGCCGCTGATATTTTGGAAAGATTTGAAATTCCATTTGAAGTAAAAGTTGTATCAGCACACCGTATGCCGGATGATATGTTTCAATATGCGGAAAATGCTTATAGCAAAGGCATTAAAGCTATTATTGCTGGGGCTGGCGGGGCTGCTCATTTACCTGGTATGCTTGCAGCAAAAACTATAGTTCCGGTGTTTGGTGTACCTGTACCCTCTAAATATTTATCTGGGCAGGATTCGCTGTATTCTATAGTACAAATGCCAAAAGGAATTCCAGTTGCTGCTTTTGCTATCGGTGAAGCTGGTGCAACTAATGCGGCATTACAAGTAATTGCAGTTTTAGCCATGCATGATTATGCGTTATATCAAAAACTGCAGCAGTTCAGAGCGGAGCAAACAGAAGTCGCGCGTAATATGCAGAAAGATTTAATATAAAGAATAGTATTATTTTTTGTATCAAGTTTAAAATATTTGAAATCCGGTTAGTATAGCTAAATTCAGATGGAATGAGTATGCAAGCTATTGGAGTATTAGATTCTGGTTTGGGCGGATTATCTATTTTACAACAAATATGGCAAGATTTGCCTTTTGAACTGACGATATATTTAGCTGATTCTAAATATGCTCCTTATGGGATAAAATCTAAAGAATTTTTGTGCCAGCGCAGTTTAGATTTATGTAGATTTTTGTGCAGACAAAAAGTTAAAATAATTGTTATTGCCTGCAATACTGCTACAACAAATACGATTGCATATTTACGTTCGCATATAAATCATATTCCAATTATTGGAGTAGAACCCGGCATTAAACCAGCTCTTAGCATCAGTAAAAATAAGCATATCGGCATATTAGCTACTCATAACACTATTATCAGTGATGATTTTAATCAGCTTATGCAGGGCTTAGCTTTAAATTATCAGCAAGAATTTAATATTATTCCTAGATGGTTTCCGCTTGCTGCAAATGGTTTGGTTGAGCTTATAGAAAACGGCAATATTCATATGAATAATCAAGAATTAGTGAGTTTATGTAAAAATTATATTGATTTTCTTATGCAAAAAAATGTAGATACAATTGTTTTAGGTTGTACGCATTATCCGTTTTTATTAAATATTTTTTCCAAACTATATCCAACTATTAAATTTATTGAAACGGCAGAGGCAGTAGTTAACCACTTAAAAAATACGTTATTAGAACAAAATACAAATGTTAATATTAATGAAAAACAAAATATTGTAATTGAACATAAAATGTTATCCAGTCTAAATTCTCAACATTTAATGGAATTTGTTAACGAAAACTGCAGAAAACATGATAGACATAAATTTAATTCCTATCTTTACAATACTTACTACTTATAACTCTAAATAATAAAATGCAAATTACTAATAATGAAGCAAAATTGTGGCTTATTCCCAATGCTTTGCACAATGGCTATGAAAATTTACCGCAAGGTTATTATAACTATAATATTCCATTAAATATCCAGCAAATAGCTATAAATACTAATAATTGGCTGGTTGAAAATGCAAAAACAGCTCGGGCTTTTTTAAAAAGTTTAAATTTGCCATTACAAATTCCAATTCAGCAGCATAAAATTTGTGTAATTGGTGAGGGCGATAATTTAGAGTTTTTAAAGCAGGCTCAAAAAAATAGCGAGAATATTGGAGTTCTTTCAGAAGCAGGACTGCCGGCTATTGCTGATCCGGGCAGTACAATTGTAGAAATGGCACATAAAATCAATATGCCAGTTATGCCATTAGTTGGACCTTGTTCTATAACTTTAGCATTAATGGCATCTGGATTTAATGGGCAATCTTTTATATTTCATGGATATTTACCTATTGATAATAATCATCGCACTCAAACTATTCAAGCTAGTAGTAAAACTAGCAAAAATTTAAAGCAAACCCAAATATGTATAGAAACACCATACCGAAATGTACAATTTATGCAAAGTTTACTGCAAAACCTGCAGGAAGATGCTAGATTATGTGTTGCTGCTGATATTACATTGCCTGGTCAAATGATTATTAGTAAAACAGTATTTGATTGGAAAAATATAGATAAAAAAATAATTGAAAATATACATAAAAAACCTTGTATATTTTTGTGGTTAGTTTAAGTTTAATCAAACAAATATTATATGAAAACTAAAATATCCATTATTCTAATTACCAAAAATGAAGAAAAAAATATAAAAATATGTTTAGAAAGTTTGCTTTTGCTAGGGGCGCAGGAAATTATTATTGTAGATAACGGAAGCACGGATAATACATTAAATATTATTAAAAATATTGCAGATAATAATATAGGTATTAATATACAAACTTATATTCATAGCGATTGGCAAGGCTTTGGTTATCAAAAAAATACTGCATTAAGTTATACTGCCAATGATTACATCTTATCTATTGATGCAGATGAAGTTGTAAGTTTGGAACTTTGTCAAAGTATTCAGGATATTTGCATTAATAATAATTTAGATGATATAGAAAGTAGTATGTACAAAATACAGCGGTTAAATTATTTTTGCGGAAAACAAGTTAACTATAGCGGCTGGCAAAATGATAAAGTTATAAGGTTATTTAATAAAAAATATGCTAAATTTAGTGATGATAAAGTTCATGAAAAAGTAATATTTAATCAAAATAGTCATATTCAGTATGATAAACAAAATAATTTGGCTATAAATTGTATAAATGGATTATTGCACCATTACAGTTATACTTCATTTTCTCAAGTATTAGAAAAAATAGACCAGTATTCAAGTTTAGGGGCAGAGCAATTATATAAAAGAAATAAAAAATCTAGTTTTATTACAGCTGTAATGCATGGAATAAGTGCATTTATTAAAAGTTTTATTGTTAAACTTGGCTTTCTTGATAAAGGCGTAGGATTTAATATTGCACTTATGAACGCACTTGCTAGTTATTACAAATATATAAAGCTAAAGCAAATTCATGATAAATAGGTTAAGATTGGTATTATTTGTTATAATATTCTATACACTATTATTATTTCTTTTAGATTGCGGTTTATGACGAGTGTTATTTTCTTCTATATTATTCATTGGAATTTTTTTGAATGTTTTATTAGAAGAAGTTTCTGTATCAATTGAGTTACCCTGCTCATTAATTAAACGCATATTCAAACTTTTATTTGTATAGTTTTGGCTTTTAACCAAAAATGGTAAAGATATTAATACAGATAAAAATAATATGCCTACGCCTACTAATCTATAGCGGGCTTTTTGTAAATCATCTTGATCTAATAAACTAGTATCCGCAGAAGCTGCTTCTGGTACTTCTTTTATATTTTTAGAATTTGCAGAAAACCATTTGAACATAACTCACCTATATTATTTTTTTAATTCATTTAAACGTTTTTTTGCAATTTGACCAACACTACTGCCAGAATAATTTTTTACTATATATTCAAGAGTTCTTTTTGCGTTAAGTTTATCGCCAGTTTCAATATACATACTAGCCAAAGTCAGATAAACATCAGGTAATTTTTCATGTTCCGCATAGTTATTGATAAAATTTTGTAATTGCACAGCAGCAGGCTTATATTTTTGAAGTGCATAATAGCTGTTACCTAAATAGTACACAATTAACGGCATTAATGACACATTAGAGTTGTCAGAAAGCAACAGATTAAAAGATTCTGCGCTTTTTTTAAAATCGCCGCTATTAAAGTATTTTAAGGCTATATTAAATGATTCGCTCGTATCAAATATTTTTTCTTTTTGAGCATTTGCTTGACTTTCTGTACCTGATTTACTATAGGCATTTATATTTTGCAAATTTTGCTTTATTTCATCTATATCCTGCTGATTTTTGTTTAAACGGTCAGTATAGCTATTTGCCAATAATTGGTAATTTTCTTTTAATTTAGCTAATTCATTTGAGGTTATTTCAGATTGTCCGCTCAAATAATTTCTTTGTGTCTGTAGTGTTTCAATTTGACTTTGTAGCGATAAGATTGCTGTCTGCAGTTTAGTATATTTATTATCTTGCTCTTGTTTATATTGATTAATTTGAGTGCGCATGTCAAGAATGGCTTGTCTGGCTTCATTATCATCAAATAAACCTGCATGTGCATAATTAGAAATGGATAGCGAGAATAAAGATGCACTTGATGCGTAAAAAATAAACTTAGCTATATTCATATAAATTTTTTTGGATAAAATCAATAAATCTAACATGTTTAAAACCTTTTTTATTTATACAATATTTCTACACGTCTATTTTTTCTATAAGCAGTTTCATTGTTTTCATCAAGCACTGGTTTTTCTTTACCAAAGCTTACAGTTTCTGCATTTTCAGCTTTTACACCTAAAAGTAACAAAGATTTTTTTACAGCTTCAGCACGTTTTTGACCTAATGCTAAATTATATTCACTCGTGCCTCTTTGGTCAGTATGCCCTTGAAGTAAAACACTGCTATTATTTTTTGTAATAAATGCTTGGTGCTTAGTAATAATTTCTTGGAATTCAGACTTAACTGCGTAACTATCTGTATCAAAGTATATAGTTTTTGGCTCTGGTGTTATCATATTTGGCTTTTTAGTAGAATTGGTAACATCTACTGCAGCAACATTCTGTGAATTTACTGAATCTGCTAAGTTTTGGTTAGAATTTCTATCTGAAATGCTTGTTAAATCCTTTTTACTTGGATCCTGCAGCGGAACTTTACTTGCACAAGCAGTTAGAAAAAGTGACAAAACTAAAAGCGTGATTTTTTTCATGTTTATTCCTCGAATTAGGCTCTGATTATAACATATATGCCTTATAAAATCTATATACACACAAGCTTGTATAAGGTATAATGCGGTGTTAGTATGTTTTTTATATCATTGATTTTTAATTTTAATTAAAAATTTAAACTTATGTAATCATTACATTATGGAGCTGCCAGCATTAATTTCTGCAAAATAAACTGCACTAATTAAAAAAGCTAAATTTTTTTAGCAATTGCGATAATACAAAATATACATACAATAAGTATAAATAGATATATAACCGCTGTAATAGTTCAATAATAAAGTTAATCTACAGCATTATATTGATAAAACATCTGAATTCTTTTAAATATAAACATTACTTACTAAATACAAATGCAAATGCAAGAAAATACAGAAATTAGCCATAATCTAGATTATAAATGCGGTATGATTGCTATTATCGGCAAGCCTAATACCGGTAAATCAACTTTGCTTAATGCATTAGTTGGGCAAAAAATTAGTATAACCTCTAGAAAATCTCAAACAACCAGACATAGAATTATTGGCATTCAAACTAAGCCAGATGTACAATATGTATTTGTAGACACTCCCGGTTTTCAAACTAAACACAGCAATGCACTTAACCGCAAATTAAATAAAACTGTAAACAGCACAATTTCGGGCGTTGATATTATTTTAATGGTGGTGCAGGCAAACCAATTTCATGAAGCTGATGCTCAAGTATTAGCGTTATTGCCGAATGATATTCCCGTAATTTTAATTTGTAATAAAGTTGATACTGTCTCATTTGAAGATAAACCAAGTCTTTTGCCGTTTCTTAAAGATATGCAGAATAAATTTGCGTTTAAAGAATTAATTCCAATGAGTGCTAAAAGTCCAAAAGATATACAAAGGCTGCTTGAAATTCTTTTAAAATATATGCCAGCCCAGCCGGCAATATATAACGAAGATGATTTAACTGATAAATCAGCACGCTTTTTAGCCAGCGAGTTAATCCGTGAGAAAATCTTTAGATTAACTGGCGACGAATTGCCTTATCAAAGCACAGTCATAATTGATAAATTTGAAGAAGGTAAAAAACTATCACGAATTTTTGCTACTATTTTAGTTGAAAGACCAGCACATAAGGCTATGATTATTGGTAGTAAAGGAGAAAAGCTTAAGCAAATCGGCAGTGAAGCTAGACAGGATATGGAGCAAATTTTTGGACATAAGATTTATTTAGAGCTGTGGGTTAAAGTTAAAGGCGGTTGGGCAGATAATGAAGCTGGGCTTAGAGCTTATGGATATGATGAATAATTATAATAAAAAATTGAATAAAAAAAACTACTTATAGGAATTAATTCATGCAGTCATTCAAATTATTGATTAATAGTAATGGTGGCTATCGCCATATTGATGGCAGTAACTCAGAAGGCACAGAACAAAGCTTAAGATTAAGTAAAATATTAACAAACAGAAATAAGAGCTGTTATGGCTGCGGTGCTATACTTACAAAATCGCAACTGGAGCGGGCTAACCGGCACACATGAATACTGCTCTTTAACATGTCTTGGTAATAAATAAATATACTCCCAGATACAGTGGTGATACTTCAGCCCTTAAGAATTAATTTTTTTATGATTAACCTAATAGCTAAAAACGAAAGTGATTTTCAAAAAATTGCTAAGCAATTGTTAGGAAGTATAGACTTGCTGTATAAAAGTAATGATATAAAAACACTAAGCTATATAGAACTAGATGGAAATTTAGGTGCGGGTAAGACCACGCTCATGCGCCATATTTTAAGAGAGCTAGGCTTTGCGGGTAAAGTTAAAAGCCCCACTTATAATTTTTTAGAAAGTTATGACATAGATAATTTTTTACATTTCAAATCTATACAGCACTTTGATTTATACCGCTTTACTCATCCGGAATTATGGTTAGAAAATGGTTTTGATGAATATATAAATTCTGAAAACTTAGTCTTTATTGAATGGGCAAGCCTTGCATATAAATATTTGCCTCGACCGATGATTAAAGTCGCTATTGATTTTGATGAAAATATTACTGCTAGATTGGTGAGCTGGTAATTACTAATTGGATTTCAATGCGCGAACCTCGTTGCCGTCTTAATTTATTCCTGCCGCCTTGTTGCAAAATGAAGTACAATTAGTATTTAAGCGTATTTATAAATGCCGTTACTTTACTTTTTTATAAGTAGAAATAACGGCAGCTTAAGTATTATTTAGCCTGCATTAAAGCCGCTGCCGTGTCTAACATGCGGTTAGAAAACCCCCATTCGTTATCATACCAAGACAATACTTTAACTAATTTACCTGATACTTTAGTTTGAGATGCATCAAATATAGAAGAATGCGGATTATGATTAAAGTCTACAGAAACCAGCGGAGCAGTGTTGTAAGCTAAAATACCTTTTAATGTACCTTGACTTGCCTCTAATAAAATATTATTAACTTCTTCAACCGTTGTTTCTCTGCCTGCAATAAATGATAAATCCACAATTGATACGTTAATCGTTGGAACACGCATTGCAAAACCATCTAGTTTACCGTTTAATTCCGGTAAAACTAAACCAACTGCAGCGGCTGCACCTGTTTTTGTTGGAATCATTGATTGAGTGGCTGACCTTGCTCTGCGTAAATCTTCATGATATACATCAGTTAAAACTTGGTCGTTGGTATAAGAGTGAATAGTAGTCATTAATCCATTTTCGATACCAATCACTTGATGCAAAGGCTGTGCTAATGGTGCTAGACAATTAGTTGTGCATGATGCATTTGAAATAACAGTATCACTTGCTTTTAATATATTATGATTTACGCCGTAAACTATAGTTGCATCTACATCTTTACCGCCTGGAGCTGAAATAATTACTTTTTTAGCACCGCCCTGTAAATGAGCAGAAGCTTTTTCTTTAGTTGTGAAAAACCCTGTACACTCTAAAACAACATCAATACCTAATTCACTCCATGGCAGTTCTGACGGGTTACGGTTTGCTAATACGCGGATTTTATCACCGTTTACTAATAAATAATCACCCTCAACGCTTACATCATACTTAAATCTGCCATGGGCAGTGTCATATTGTAATAAATGAGCATTGGTTTGAGCATTGCCCAAATCATTAATTGCTGCAACATTAAGGTTAATGCCCTGCGTACTATATTTTTGTTTTGCATTTTCATATAAAGCACGTAATGTATTACGCCCAATACGCCCAAATCCGTTAATTGCAATATTAATTGTCTGCATAATGTACCTGTATACTTGTATAGTTATTGCATATTTCCTGTTATATGTCGCTAGGTATGTGCAGAAAAGCCTGCACATATATTATACTAATCGGATTTCAATTTGCGAACTTCATTGTCGTCAAAATTATTTTTTCAATGTACTGATATGTACATATTCATCATAATTTATTCCTACAGCCTTGTCGTAAAATGAACTACTATTAGTATATATTACCGCAAACCATTTCAGTTACAGCCTAATGGCAGAAAATATACAATTAGCTATATTAGGGTTGATTAATTTTGAACTTACATTATAAATCTTTTAGGTTATAAATTCTATAAAAAATAATATTTTATACTCACCATACTCTAATTTATATCTGTATTTTTGTTAAAATTAATCTTTGCTCTAACTATGATTGAGATACATATGCATTATAAATACAGCTTAAACATTATAGTAAAATCTTGGTAATTTTGAAAATAAAATCTAAAAAGGTTTATTAAATAATTTACATAGTATAAATACTTGTCTAGGAGCTATATTCTATGCCATAATCGAAGTGTTTCCTAACATAAAATACACTGGTGGAAAATGTTTAACTATATACGCAGCTATTTTTCAGATGACCTTGCAATTGATTTAGGCACGGCAAATACTCTTATTTATGTCCGTAATAAAGGCATTGTTTTAGATGAGCCTTCAGTGGTTGCAATCCGTCAAGAAGGTGGACCTAACGGCAAAAAGGTTATTCAGGCTGTCGGCAGAGAAGCAAAGCAAATGCTGGGGAAAGTTCCTGGAAATATGGAAGCAATACGCCCTATGAAAGATGGTGTCATTGCCGATTTTACCGTCACCGAACAAATGCTTAAACATTTTATTAGAATGGCACACGAATCAAAACTTTTTAAACCCAGTCCGCGGATAATTATATGTGTTCCATGCGGTTCTACTCAAGTAGAAAGACGTGCTATACGTGAATCAGCTTTGAATGCTGGAGCAAGTCAAGTTTTTTTAATTGAAGAACCAATGGCAGCAGCAATTGGGGCAGGCTTGCCTGTAGCTGAAGCTTCGGGTTCTATGGTAGTAGATATTGGCGGAGGCACAACAGAAGTAGGAGTAATTTCTTTAGGCGGAATGGTGTACAAAGGCGGAGTTAGAGTTGGCGGAGATAAATTTGATGAAGCTATTGTAAATTATATACGGCGCAATTATGGTATGTTAATTGGCGAGCAAACGGCTGAAGTTATAAAAAAAGAAATTGGCTCAGCTTTTCCTGGGGGAGAAGTAAAAGAAATTGAAGTTAAAGGCAGAAATTTATCAGAAGGAGTGCCGCGTAGTTTTACAGTATCAAGCAATGAAATACTAGAGGCATTGACTGATCCCTTAAATCAGATCGTATCTTCCGTAAAAAATGCATTGGAAAACACACCTCCGGAACTTGGTTCAGACATTAGCGAGCGGGGAATTGTATTAACTGGAGGCGGTGCTCTGCTTAAAGATATAGATAGATTATTAGCAGAAGAAACCGGATTACCGGTTATTATTGCTGAAGATCCGCTAACTTGTGTTGTACGAGGTTCAGGCATGGCATTAGAGCGCATGGATAAGTTAGCTAATATATTTTCATATGAATAGTATATAATTAACATTATTAGTTAGTTAATTAAATATATGAAACCTGTTTTTGTTAAAAATGGCACTCAGTTTTTACAAAAATTAAATGAAATGTACAATAAGGGACAGGATTTTCCTGCTTCTAAGGCTGATGCTGATACTCATAGTAATATTAGTATTTTAAGCAATCATTTTGGAAAACTTAGATTATTAGGTAGCAAACCACGCAAGAGTAAATCAGCAGAAAATAGTTCTCATTTAATTTGCTATACAGCTGCATTAGACATAGGAGGTTGCCTTAAGTGCATGATACCTCAAACAAAACAAGAGTTTGATAGTTTAATCAATCAGAAATCAGGAGGTAATCTGAAGCGATATAATTTTCTAATACTTAGTAACAGTAGTTTCTCAGATGTAATACAGGGTGTTAGTTTTGTTGAGCAGAGACTAAAAAAAGATGATACTAGTTTAAAATAAACATTATGCATAGAGAAAATAATGATGCAGTCAGATTTCAACACAAATTTTTTTAATAAAGGAATCAATCCGCTTACTAAATTAGTATTATTTAGCATAATATCAATTAGCCTAATGATTTTAGATAAAAAATTTACTTTCTTATTTTATGTACGAAGCTACATAGCTAGTTTGATTTATCCAACTCGGCAGGCTATTGCTATAGTACCTAAGACTATTAATAAAATTAATTCTTATAGTCGAAATCATATTGATATTATTACAGAAAATCAAAATTTACATGAGCAGCTTACTCACTCATCTTTAAATGCTTATCAGGCAAGCAAATTATATAAAGAAAATACTGAATTAAAAAATCTTTTAGCACTTAAACAAATTTCAGCTATTCCTTTATTAACTACAGAAATATTATACAGTAGCAATAACCCTTTTATTTATAGATTAATTATTAATAAAGGCAGCAGTGATAATGTCCAAGTTGGGCAACCTTTAATCAATGAATATGGTGTTTTAGGACAGGTAACACGTGTATTTAATTCTTATGCTGAAGTTACTATGATAGGTGAAAATCAAATTATGGTGCCGGTGCAAAATTCTAGAAATACTGTTAAAGGAATTGCAAATGGAGCAAATGGTAAAATTACATTAAAATTTGTTTCTTACAGCAGTGATGTAAAGGCAGGGGACATATTAATTACATCAGGCTTAGATGGCGTATACCCTGAAGGTTTGGCTGTAGCACGTGTTACCAAAATAAATGGTAAAAGTGCAGACGGATTTTTAAATATAGATTGTATGCCTACAGCTAATATTACTGATAAACCTTATGCAATGGTAATATTGACTAAACCCTTGAATATAGATTTAATACAATCAATTGACCAAGCATCAAATAATGCCAATAAAGCTAATAATAAAAATTCAATTAACAGACTTCCGATTAATAACAGCAAAAAGTAAATAACATTTTTATAAAAAATATGAGACGTACTGAATACATACTAAAACCATCAAATTACTTATTTATATTATTTAGTATAATTTGCGGATTAGCATTTAACTTATTCCCCATGTTTGGACGCATAATTTGGATGCCGGATCTGCTAAGTTTAATTATATTATTTTGGGTATCAAGAGAGCCTTATAAAGTTAGTATTGGCAGTGCTTTTATCTTGGGTTTAATCATGGATGTCAGTTATGCTACATTATTTGGCGAAAAAGCCCTTGAATATAGCATTCTTGCATTTTATGCTCAAAGTATGCAGGCACGGCTTAAGCATTTTTCTTTTACCATTCAAGGGTTACACTTTTTACCTATTTTATTTATCGCTCAATTTGTATTTTTTATGATACATTATTTACAAGGGCAAAATATTTCCAACATATATTGGACAAAACCTGTAATTGAGGCATTAATTTGGCCGATATTAGCTAATATATTATTAATTCCACAAAAGCTTAGCCATGATATTGACCATACCCGACCGATATAAAAAACGATTTAAATCACTCTAAATTGCTTTCTAAAAAGGCAATCAATTGAGACTTAGATAAAACGCCTACCTTTGTTGCTGCACATGTACCATTTTTAAATAATAAAAGTGCCGGAATGCCGCGAATTGCCAATTTTGCAGGTATTTCTTTATTTTCATCAATATTCATTTTAGCAATAATAACGCGGTCAGACATATCTTTGGCTACTTCTTCTAAAGTTGGCGCCAGCATACGACATGGTCCGCACCATTCTGCCCAAAAATCAATCAAAACAGGTTTAGAAGATTGTAATACATCTTGTTCAAAAGATGCGTCCGTTATTTTTAAAATATTATCTGCCATATATACTCCTATTAATTTTATGGATTATTTTTTATCTTTACCTATTCCTATTGCGTACATTGGCTAGTTAGCCCTAATTCTCCGCAATTTTTTAGTTCTAATTCATGGCACGGGATTAATCCGTGTAGCCTTTTCTTATCCTCATCGGGTAATGCTCCAATATATACATCGTGGGTGTTGTGCTTACCACAATTAGACTTTTTATAATTAACTCTTAAAAGAGCTTGTGGTTTATCAGATTTCTTTTCTAAAAAATTCGCAGAACTAGGATCATGATTTGTATCGCTGCAGGAACAAGATAATTGTTGTTGCCCTACTTTTTTCCAAAAAGCTTCTTCGCATATGTTTTTGATCTTTTGATAGCCATATATGGCATCCTTACACCCCAATTCAAGTTCTGAACATGAAACAAAACTATGAAATCTTTGTTTTGCTCCATTGGTTAAATTGTTTTGAGGGTAAGAAATGCCGTGGGTATTTTGGCACACAACCCTAAAATTATTGCCTTTTAACATACTAATAAAATTAATAGCAGTGCTGCCGCACTTACTGCAAGGCACAAAATCATGAGGCATAAGTTTTCCTTTTATTAATTTATAGTGCTACGGTTAACGGCAGATAAAATTGCTAAAATTGAAGCCGTTAATATATTAGCATGTATTCCAATACCAAATAAAGTTTTATTATCAATTATCATTTCAATATAACTCACAGCTTTAGCATCTGCACCTTGTCCCATAGCATGTTCATGATAATCTAAAAATTTAATTTCTTTGTTTAGATGTTTACAGACTGCATGAATAAATGCATCAATCGGACCGTTACCTTCACCGCTTATATTAAATTCTTGTTTAGATTTATCATGAGTACCTAAATCGGCTAAATCTACACTTATGCTTACAGGGTTTTGTTTAAAACTGTCTTCTGCCAGCCGGTGATTGCGGTATTCTAAACCATGGGTTTGTAAATATGATTTTTTGAATATTTCCCAAATATGTTTTGCTTCTAATTCTTGGTTATTTTCATCCATATGACTTTGGACAACTTGGCTGAATTCTATCTGTAGCCGGCGCGGAAGTTGTAATCCGTATTCCTGTTCTAATAAAAAGCTGATTCCGCCTTTACCTGACTGGCTGTTAACACGGATAATAGCCTCATAACTTCTGCCTAAATCTTTGGGGTCAATGGGTAAATATGGAATATTCCAAATATCATTTTCATTATATTTAGATAATACTTTTTTGATTGCATCTTGATGAGAACCTGAAAATGAAGTATAAACTAAATCGCCAACATAAGGGTGTCTTGGATGAATAGGAAGCTGATTGCAGTATTCAACAGCAGCACGTATGTCATCAATATGAGATATATCTAAATTTGGATAAATACCTTGTGTATACATATTTAATGCTATGTTGATTAAATCTACATTTCCTGTACGCTCGCCGTTGCCAAATAAACAGCCTTCAACGCGCTCAGCTCCGGCTAATAAAGCCAGTTCTGCTGCTGCTGTGCCTGTGCCTCTGTCATTATGCGGATGGACAGAAATAATGACGCAATCTCTTTTAGTCAAATTATTATGCATCCATTCAATTTGATCAGCAAATATGTTTGGAGTTGAGCATTCAACCGTAGCGGGTAAATTTAAAATCAGTTTATTTTGAGGTGTTGCTTCAAATGCTTCTACTACAGCATCACAAATATTTTTTGCAAATTCTAATTCTGTATTGGAAAACATTTCCGGTGAATATTCAAAACGCCAGTTAGTTTCATGATATCTTTTTGATAATTCTAAAATTTGTTTAGCGTGAGTAGTAGCAATTTTTATAATTCCATCATCTTCTAAACCAAAAACATGCTTTCTCATAACGGGTGCGGTTGAATTGTATACATGTACAATTGCTTGTTTTGCTCCGGTTAATGCTTCAAACGTACGGTCAATTAAATGCCCACGGGCTTGAGTTAATACTTGAATATATACATCATCCGGAATTAATTTGTCTTCAATCAACTTACGCACAAAATCAAATTCAATTTGTGATGCAGAAGGAAAGCCTATTTCAATTTCTTTAAACCCTAATTTTACCAATTGTTTGAACATATGCAGTTTGCGTTCTATATTCATAGGCTCAATTAATGACTGGTTGCCGTCCCGTAAGTCTGAACTACACCAAATAGGCGGTTTATTGATAACTTTATTCGGCCATGTGCGTTTATTTGCCATATCGTTAATTTGACTAAATGCACGGTATTTTTTATTTGGAGTTTTTAGCATAATGTTTACAATTTATTTAATGTTAAGCCGCTAAAGAAAATTTACATATTTTCAGTGTCTTTGTTTAGTAGATATTATATCTTTAATTTTATTATCAATCCCATCAGCTTTGATTTTTCAATAGCTAAATTTGCCGTATTTTTCCTTAAACTTGATAAAAAAAATTAACTAGAAGGTCATAAACTATAGTTTATTTATCTCATCCACACTTAAATTAGTTATTTCAGCGATGGTGTTTATATCTAAACCTTTTCTTTTCATATTAACAGCAATCTCTAATGCTTTATTTATTTCACCTTGCTCTATCCCTTGTTGTATCCCCTGCTGCATGCCTTTTTGCATGCCTTTTTGATGATTTTGAATTTCAATTATATGCAAATCTCTAAAATATTTCAGACTATCTTCATAATTACCGCGTTCTTCACCTTTTAAGGCACTAATTTCAGCTTTATGAAAAAACTCCAAAAATACATCGTCTTCTAATTCAGAAGGTACATCCTGCAGGCGTTCTAAATTATATAAAGTATATAACCATTTATCTTGCTTTGTCTCACAGTTATTGAGGGTTTTTTTAAATTTTGGCATTTCAATAAATGCAAAATTAATTCTATCCATTAATTCTTCATGCGTTTCTATATCTAATAATTTACCAATATGTAAATATTTATCTGGATGCTTATCATCAAAAGAAAAATTAAGTATTGCCACACAATATACAGGAGATAATTTAAAGTCCCATTCTAAGCCGGAAACTTTGCCTTTGCGGTTTTGTTCTTGAATGGCACTTGATACATAAAATAAGCTTCTATCTTTAAAATAAGTTTGCTCTATTTTCTGCATTTCAATAATAATTTTTTCTCCATACTCTGTGGTACAGTATAAGTCGAAAATTGAATTTCTATCAGTATTATGTCTGCCTAGTAATTCAGTTCTCTTATGCTGTATATCGGTGATAAAAGGAATATTATTACCTAATATACTATTTAAAAAATCAATAAGATAGATTTTTGCATCATCTTCACCAAACAGCTTTTTAAATGCATAATCAGTGAAGGGATTCATAAATTTTGACATATTTACTAAATTCCTTATCTTTTGATTGTTAATAGAATATTTTATATAGATTTATATTTTAAACAAAAGTTAACCAATGTTTATATTTTTCATCTTTACCTTGCACGGCATTAAAATATACTTGCTGAATTTTTTGAGTCATTTCACCTCGACCGCCATTGCCGATGGTACGGTCATCTAGTTCGCGGATTGGAGTAATTTCAGCAGCAGTTCCTGTAAAAAATGCTTCATCACAGCAATATATTTCATCTCGGGTAATGCGCTTTTCTTTAACGGTGTAGCCTAAATCATTTGCAATTTGTATAACACTGCCTCGAGTTATTCCATCTAAACATGAAGCTAAGTCTGGAGTGTACAATATTCCTTCTTTTACAATAAAAATATTTTCCCCTGAACCTTCTGAGACATATCCTTCAGTATCTAATAATAAAGCTTCATCATAGCCATGAATAGTTACTTCTTGATTAGCTAAAATACTATTAATATAATAACCCGAAGCTTTTGCTCTTACTAAAGAAACATTTACGTGATGTCTAGTATAAGATGATGTCTTAACACGGATTCCTTTGTGAACCCCATCTTCACCTAAATAGCTTCCCCATGTCCACGCAGCAACTGCTGCATGTATGGTATTACCGCGGGCAGCAATCCCTAATTTTTCAGAGCCTACCCAAATAATAGGTCTGATATAAGCTGTTACAAGGTTATTTATTTTTACTACATCAATCTGGGCTTGTTTGAGCTGCTCAAAAGTATAAGCAACATTCATTTGGAATATTTTGGCTGAATTTAGCAAACGTTTTGTATGTTCATTTAAACGGAATATTGCTGTGCCGTTTGGGGTTTGGTAAGCTCTTACACCTTCAAAGACGCCCATGCCGTAATGCAGAGTATGCGTTAATACGTGTATATTAGCACTTCTCCAGTCGATTAGTTCACCATCCATCCAAATTTTTCCGTCGCGGTCGGACATTGACATAAGAATTCCTTTTCTTTTTTGTATTTGCTTTCCAGCATTTTAATATACGTTTTCTTTAATTTATATTAAATTGTAGCATACCATTATGTAGATTAATATAATTTTACACAAAATCCGGCTAGTTTTTAGCACTTGAATTTAAGTCTGGATTGTGGTTAAAATTATCCCAGTTGTAATGTAGATGTAGTATGTCATAAATTATGAAACAAGCAAATATAAAACTGATTAATCTTTCTTTCAGCTTTGATTTGCAGGATTTAAAGATTAAACATTTAACTCAAATATATTAGTAAGGCTATTTTTATTACGACAGGAAGGCTAAACTCTAAACAAAGGAGAGAAGCTGGCGAAGGAAGCATTACAGTTATTGAAGGTATAGATGAATTAAACAGAATTGCCAAAGTATATCAACATAATTTATATGAAGAATAAGAGCATATTTTAATTCGGGTATAAGTATAAATTGTCATTATAAATTTAATAATTTACCTTTGTCTTAGCTGGGTTTGCCTGAATAGTATTTATTATTTTAAATAAAATCACGCTTGCTTTGTACAATAATCTTGCATAACATCATTTAGGAAATCAATTGATATAAAATCATGACAAATAATATTAAAACTAAGTTAAAACACAAATTTGAACAAGATAATTTGAAAATAATTCAGCATGTAAAGAATTTGCATGTTTTATTACATAAAATTCACAGCCCCGCCACATTAGCGATTAATGGAAGTTGGGGAAGCGGAAAAACTACTTTTATTGCTTTATTAAGAAATGAAATAGAAGGAATAACTGCAGATAATATTTTAGAAAATCTAGATAAGGAAGGAAAAATATCTTTATATTTTAGTGCATGGGAAAATGATAATTTATCAGATCCATTCACTGATTTTTTGGTAGAAATAGATCGGCAAATTCAAATAGTTAAAAATTCCAAAGAATGGAAAGACTACATTGAAAAAGCATCTTTCATTTTAAATATAATAGCACAAGTCAGCAAAGTATTCGGTCCGGCATTAGCACCTATAGATGCTGTTAATACTATATTCAAAAACATCATTGCTAAATATGATGAGTATAAAAAATCGATTGATAACTTTAAAAACAATTTAAAATCTATTATAGAAAAGTCTCAACACGATACAATTTATATTTTTATTGATGAACTTGACCGTTGTAGACCAACTTATGCGATTGAGCTTTTGGAAACTATTAAACATTTATTTGATATAGAGGGAATTATTTTTATATTAGCTATAAATGAAGAGCAATTATGCCATAGTATAAAAACTTTGTATGGAAATGAATTTAATGCAAAACATTATTTAAAAAGGTTTATTGATTATAAATATAATTTGCCTGAACCCGATAATTACATAGAATTTATTCGACATAATTTTAAGCAAAAAGAATTAGGCATTGAAGAAGAAATTCAAGGTTTAACTGAATTATTAGATGAGCTTATAAAAAGCAATACAACTAAAGATATAAAAATAGAAAGAACTTTAAGAGATATTGAGCAAATAATTAGTCAATTTACCATAGCTTTTTTATATTTAAATAAAGAAACAATAGAAAAGTTTACAACCCAAACCACTTACGTAAATCCTTACCAAATATTGCTTATACAAATTTATATCAATAATAATCAACATTTTAAGATAGAAAATCATGAAAGTAATAGTAATGTTGTTTTTTTCCTAAGAGCGATGATTGACAATAAAAATATTTCAAATGATTTAAATAAAATGAAAGATAAACTAGTTTCTGGAATAGCAAGTCATAAGGAAAATGAGAAGGTAATAGAAAATTCTTTATTTATTGGCAAAGATTTCATTCGTACAAATATTTTTGATAATAATAATGACATTTATCAACATTTAGAAAAAATTTTTAGTGATAATAAATATGTTTTTAATGATAAGTCAATAAAATTTATTAATTTATTACACTTATTTAATAGAAAAGGTTATTTAAAAAATAATAACACTTATGATATGGAATTAAAATCCATTATCGACAAATATAAACATCTATATGAAGAAATAAAAAAGTCTCTCTCTCTAGCTGCTAATTTTACAGAATAATAAAAACTATAATACCCGCTCAAAACTTATGAAACAACCAAAATTAAACCTCTCTTTCAGCTTCTCATTTGAAGATTTATACTCAACTAAAGGCTTACAACGCCTAGATAAAACATTTTTAAAATATCTAGCTGTGCAGCCGTTTCTATTAGAAAAGCTAATTGAATATAGAGAGAATAAACCAGCGCATAACAAAGAAATAGCAAGTTTTTTATTAGAATTAAGTCCATATCTTGAAGATTTCATTGCTGAATTATTTGACATAAAATCAGATATAGATAATTTGCGTCAAGCACACAATGAATTAGCCCCTCTTTATACAGTTAAACGCTTATTTGTGCAGCGTAAAAGTCATCAAAAATATGGCAAAACTGCAGAAAATATTGATGAAATTGTCATTAAACCACAATTAGAAAAGTTAGTTTCAGATTTTAATTATAAAATTAATTTACCGCATACAGTTTTTAACCTGCCGCCTAGTGCAAATAATCGAAAAAATAAAATTGATACAGATTATTTATATAAAACAAATCCGCAGCTTCATTTTGAATTATATTTAGCCCATGCAGTTAACGAATGGCAGAAAAATGAACAAAAATTTGAAAATGAATTAGATTTGTCAATGCAATATTGTGCTTGGGGCTTAAAATATTATCATCTTGACAGCGGATATACAGGTATATTATTTAAACAGGCTCAAAAATTAGATTTTAATAATCTGCTTCATTCCGTCAATAAAAATGAAGAAAATAATATTAATTCATATAAAATCGATACTTCGCATATCAGACAACGCTCGAGTAATAGCCGTCAAGCTTTTTCTTTAACTGATAACGGCACTAATTTATTTGGCGGTTTAGATGAAGCTAATTACTGTATTCATTGCCATAATCAAGGAAAGGATTCTTGTTCAAAAGGTTTGCAGGAAAAAATATCTAGCTCGGAAAATATAGAGTATAAGAAATCTACATTTGGCATAAAACTTGCTGGCTGTCCTTTAGAAGAAAAAATATCAGAGTTTCATGCAGCTAAAACACAGGGGTTTGCAGTTTCTGCATTAGCAATTATTTGCATTGATAACCCGATGGCAGCCGCTACGGGGCATAGAATTTGTAATGACTGTATGAAAGCCTGCATTTACCAAAAGCAAACTCCGGTTGATATTCCTCAAGCAGAAACTCAAACATTAAAATCAGTGTTGAATTTACCTTGGGGTTTTGAAATATACAGTTTATTAACAAGGTGGAATCCATTAAATATTGAGCGCCCATATCCGCAAAATGATACAAATAAAGACGTGCTGATAGTCGGTATGGGACCTGCCGGCTATACACTATCTCATCATTTAATGAATGACGGCCATAAAGTAGTTGGAATTGACGGACTAAAAATTGAACCCTTGCCTGCTGAAATTTGTGGTAAAGATATGACAGGTGGTGCAATAAATTTTGAACCTGTGTATAATGTAGAAAATTTATTAGAGGATTTAGATAAGCGTTCCCCTGCTGGGTTTGGCGGTGTTGCAGAATACGGCATTACAGTCAGGTGGGATAAAAACTTTTTAAAAATTATTCGCTTATTATTAGAACGACGAAAACAATTTGCTTTATTTGGCGGGGTAAGATTTGGCAGTACTATAACTGCTCAAACAGCTTTTGATATGGGTTTTGACCATATTGCTTTGGCTATGGGTGCAGGAAAGCCAACTATTTTAGATATTCCGAACGGTTTAGCTAAAGGTGTGCGTACTGCGTCAGATTTTTTAATGGGACTGCAGCTTAGCGGAGCAGCTAAATTTGACAGCATATCCAATATGCAGATACGCTTGCCGATTGTGGTAATTGGAGGCGGTTTAACTGCAATTGATACAGCAACGGAAAGCATGGCATATTACGCAGTACAAGTAGAAAAATTTGCCCAGCGCTATAAAACACTTGTTTCAAGTTCTAATGAACAAAGCGTAAGACAAACTTGGACACCGGAAGAAATGAAAATTGCCGAAGAATTCTTACTTCATGCAGATGAAATTAAGCAAGAAAGAATAAAAGCCCATGCAAAAAAGCGTGAGGCGAACATCGCTCAATTAATTCAAAATTGGGGCGGGGTTACCGTTGCCTACCGCAAACAATTAATTGACAGCCCAGCATATATTCTTAATCACGAAGAGGTGCAGAAAGCTCTTGAGGAAGGAATATCCTTTGCTGAATGCTTAAGCCCTCACAGTCTTGATATTGATGAATGCGGAAACGTATCGCATATAAATTTTAAGAAACAAATTTTCAATATGGAACATCATTATTGGAAAGAAGGTGAAACGATTACCTTTAATGCTAAAACTATATTTATTGCTGCAGGAACACAGCCAAATACAGTGCTGGCACGGGAAGATATGCATACATTTGTGTTAGATGGAAAATATTTTCAAGCCATCGATGAAAACGGCAATAAAGTAAAACCAGCATATGCCGTTTCAAAACCTCAAGAGATACATGTTCTGCTGCATAAAACACAGGATAATAAATTTATTAGCTATTTTGGTGATTTGCATCCTAGTTATTTTGGCAACGTAGTTAAAGCTATGGGTTCAGCAAAGCAAGGCTATCCAATTATCACTAAAGTATTAAAACAAGTCCAAGACAAAAATATTAAGTTTAAAAATGAAGCAGTTAATCATCAAAATATGCAAGATAATATTGATAAATTTACTGCAGAACAAAAAGAAAATCGATATAACTATAAATTACAAGAAGCGAATAAAGTTAAAAATCAAAATAACAGCATCAAATATAATCATGATCAAAATGTAAATAACAATAATTTATCCGATGATTTAAACAAATCACTTCGTGCAAATGTATATGAAGTAAAACGTCTAACTCCAAATATTGTTGAAATTATTATACAAGCTCCTTTTGCTGCACAACAATTTCAACCGGGGCAGTTTTACCGGCTGCAGAATTTTGAAAGTTTGGCTCATCGTGATATGAAAACTAACACCATATTAGCAATGGAAGGAATAGCTTTAACCGGTGCTTGGGTAGATAAACAAAAAGGCTTAGTTAGCTGTATTGCACTGGAAATGGGCGGTTCGTCTAATTTATGTGCTAGTCTTAAAGCTGGAGAACCCGTTGTGCTGATGGGACCAACCGGCACACCAACTCATATTCAAGGCGGTGAAACCGTCATGCTGGCTGGTGGCGGTTTAGGAAATGCCGTATTATTTTCAATTGGGGCTGCGCTTAGGGAAGCCGGTTCTAAAGTTTTATACTTCGCCGGCTATAAAAAATTACAAGATAGATATAAAATTGCAGAAATTGAAGCCGCCGCTGATACCATTGTATGGTGCTGTGATGAAGCACCAGGGTTTTATCCTAACACTCAAAGACCGCAGGATAAAAGCTTTACCGGCAACATAGTGCAGGCAATTAAAGCCTATGCCGATGGTTCATTAGGTGAAACCTTAATTAATACATTAGATGTTGACCGCATTATAGCAATCGGTTCAGATAAAATGATGGCAGCTGTCGGTATGGCAAGACATGGAATTTTAAAACCATATTTGAAAACCAATCATTTTGCAATTGCCTCAATTAATAGCCCCATGCAGTGTATGATGAAAGAAATATGCGCTCAATGCCTCCAGCCGCATAAAAAAGCAGATGGAACAATTGAATATGTATTTTCTTGTTTTAACCAAGACCAAGATTTAGATAAAGTAGATTTTGACGCATTAAATGCTAGATTAGGGCAAAATACTCTTCAGGAAAAAATCACTAAAAATTGGGTGGAATATTGTAAGCAGAATATTTAGAGGAAACTTTAATCATCTAAATATTTATTAAATTTATCCTGTTGCTCCTGTGTTAAATCTGGCAATAACTGCAATAAATTATGTAAATTATACTGCATAAATTTTTGTAAGACAGCTTCGGTAGAGTTATTGTCATTTAAGCAAGCCTGCATTTGTTTGTTTAATTTATTTTGAATTTTGCTTATTAACGGCTTAATTGTGTAATTCTTTTTCCAAATATCAAATTGCTGTATATGTTTAATAATAATTTGTTCGGCTTCTTTTTTGGCTTCATTTCTTTTTGATTGCCCATTCTCAATAATATAGCTTAAATCATCTACATTATAAAAAAAAGCATCACTTAATTTTTTTATACCAGCATCAATAACCAAAGGCACGGATAAATCTAATAAATACATTGGCTTATAACGGCGCTTTTTTAAACTTTTTTGTATATCTTCTGAATTAATTAAAAGATTATTAGTATATTCAATACAGCACACTGTAATATCTGATTCTGCTAATAAATTTTTAACATTTTCTAAAGATTGAATTTCAATTCTGCCCGTATAATTTTGTAACCGCATTTTTACTAAATCTTGTGCATTTTCAAAACTTCTATTCGCAATGGTAATTTTTTGCGGATTCTGCAGAGAAAAATGTGCAGCTAAAGTCTGCATCATTTCACCAGCTCCAATAAATAACATATTTTGCTTATGCATATGTGTAAAAATATGTTGAGCCAATGTAATACCGGCACTAGCAAATGATATGGAAAATTTGCCAATATTAGTTTTAGTTCTTACTTCTTTAGAACAATTTAAAGATTTCTGAATTATTGAGTGCAGATAAGGGCTTAAAGTTGATATGCTTTGAGCTTGTGCATATGCATCTTTTATTTGCTTACTGATTTGAGTTTCGCCTAACACCATTGAATCAGCCCCGCAAGCAACCTCAAAAAAATGAAACACAGCTTTTTCTTCAGCGTAAATATCAACATATTTCTTTAAATCTTTGAGCGGCTGTCTGCAAAAATCTGCCCACCAATTTAAAACATGTTCTGTATTATTATCACTTAAATAAATATAAATTTCACTGCGGTTACAAGTAGATAAAATAAAACTATTTTTATAATTGACAGATGGATAAATATTGGCAATAGAATTTAATGAATCATAAGCTTGTTTGATATGCTGATTAGTAATTGAGAATTTTTCACGTATTGTTAACGGCGCATGCGGATGTCGTAAGGCAAATGCAAACAAATACATGACTATTAAATAAACTTAATTACAACAAGACATTATATCTAAATAATACATTTTTTTCTATAATATTGTATAGAGTAGATTGTAATGCAAATAATTATCATTTATAATATTTTTACCCCCAACTTTATAATTGCATCTAATTATGAAAATCTCTAAAAATATAGCTATTCTTTTATCGTGCCTAACAACAGTATTCAATGTGAATGCTCAAACTGCCGGCTCAACTGAAAATCAGGAGCAAATTTTAAATTTATATTCTTCACGCCATTATCAAACAGATGAAAAATTATATAGCGATTTCACAAAATTCACTGGTATAAAAATCAATCGGTTAGATACTGATGACAATGCATTACTCGAAAGATTAAAAAGTGAAGGCAAAAATAGTCAGGCAGATGTTATTTTAATGACAGATGCAAGCCGTTTATGGAAGGCTGAAGCTAATGATTTATTTTTACCGGTTAAATCTAAAATTTTAGATAGTAAAATTCCAGAGAATTTACGTGGTAAAGACAGCGGAGAAGGCGTTAAATGGTATGGGTTTTCTACACGTGCCAGAGTAATTGTTTATAATAAAAACCTAGTAAAAGCAGGTGAGGTAGATACATATGACAAATTAGCAGAGCCGCAAAATAAAGGCAAAGTTTGTACGCGTTCTGCCTCTCATCCGTATATGATGTCTTTATTAAGCAGTATTATTGAACAAAAAGGTGAAGAAGGCGCTGCAGTATGGGCTAAAGGCATGGCAGATAATTTGGCTAAACCTCCAAAAGGCGGAGATATAGATCAAATCAGATCTGTAGCCAGCGGAGAATGCGGAGTTGCTTTAACTAATTCATATTACTATGCCCGTTTGATGTTATCACCAAAGCAGGAAGATAAAGATGTAGTAGCTAAAACTACTTTAATATGGCCAAATCAATCTACCAACGGAACTCATGTAAATGTAGCAGGGGGCGGTATAGCTAAATATTCTCCGCATAAGGCAAATGCAGTTAAATTTTTAGAATATTTGGCTAGTGATTCTGCCCAAAAATATTTTGCTGAAGGTAATAATGAATGGCCGGTTGTAAAAGGCGTAGCTGTGGATAATGCCGCATTAAAAAGCTTAGGCACATTTAAACAGCAGGCAGTTAATATAGCAGCAATTGGTATGAATCAAGTAAAGGCACAAAAAATACTTGACAAAGTTGGGTATAAATAAAATATTTTCTTACGAAAATTTAGCTGGTTAATTTAATCAGAGTTTTGTATACATAGTTAGCAATAAGAAATATAAAATCATTCTTATCATTTTCTAAGTTACATTTCTCTAATGAATTATAATAATCAAGCCGGCTTTTTGTATCGCCTGAAATATTTGCAATTGGGTAATTATTTTGTAATAAAATTAAATTCATTACCAGTCTGGAAGTCCTGCCGTTTCCATCAATGAACGGATGAATAGTTACTATACGTTCATGCATTTCACTTGCTAAAATTACCGGATGTAAATTCTGATGATTTTGATACCACATAAATACTATACTAATTGTAGTTTATTTTATGACAAGGCAGTGGAATAAATTATGACGGTCTTTTTACATATGAGTACATTGAGGGCGAAGTCGTGAGGCTGCGAACAACAATTTTTACGCTAACGAAGCGAAGTCACAAATTGAAATCTGATTAGTATATACACTAACTCAAACAAAACTAATTAATGTATAAAACTCGCATAACTTCTAAATTTTCTGGATATTATTTTTTGTAGAATTTATGGCTCAAAAGACTTATACTATGTTAAGTTCAGTTAATCTGTATACTCAAATCATAAAAATGCACATCAATGAATAAACCCGATACAAATAATACATATACTAAGTTATGTATTGGCGGTGTTAATTATGCTATTCCAAATACATTTTTACCCACAAATATAGAAAAAATTATTACTGATACTCCATACTTGGAAAATTTTGCGTTCGATGTAATCATGCCGGATTTCTTGCCTCCCAGCGGTTATAGATTTAATCAAAATGTTGATAGATTAAAATGCATTATTTCAGCCGTCAAAAACAATGATATTGAATATACTAAATATACCAAACGTTTTGAAAAGTTAATGAATACATCTAAACCAGTACACATTTTGAAGCCAAATTTACAAGGCTATTATTGGTTTGATAATATTAAAAATTATTATGAATATAATCCAATTGACTGGATTGGTAAAATATATGATTCAAACAAACAAAATTTAGAATATGTGTATATTGTAAGTAATTTTTCAGAAGATAATATTTGTGAAGCCTTATATGAAAATAAAGAATCAAATTATTTATTGCAGTTTTGGTTCAGGCATAAATATTTAAACAAATGGCAGGATATTGTCATATGGCTTAAGCAAGCTGTTGGAGATTGGCAAAAATATGCAATGCACCAGCATCATGTTTATGATATAATTTGAATTTCTTGCTCAATGACTAGATAGGCTAGATAATTAATACAACCCGCCAGCTAAGTTTAATATAAATAATCGTACCATTAGGCTATTTTCGTATAGTCCATATAACCAACGCTAGAACAATAGCTAAGGCTGTTAGAGCCTCTAAAACAATTAACCACATAGATTATTATGAATAAATATAGATATTGTAATTATAATATAGATAATCCGGATTTGGAAATTAATAAAAATAAATCTTTATTTTCAAGAGTAAGAATGGCTATAATTAAAGTAGCATCAAATATATATAATATTATCGGCAAATTTAATATTATTAAATATATTTTTATATTATGGATTATTGCAATGCTGCCTAGCTGTGCTACCTACAGTGTTGTTAATCAAGAACAAAATCAAGAACAAAACATAAATTATGATACAAAATGGAAACATCTTGACGGATGGGCAAATGATGATATTACTAAAGCTTGGAGCGCATGGATAAAAAGCTGTTCAAAAATTCAAAATAAACCAGAGTGGTCAGATGTATGTCAAAAAGCTTATTCTATCAGCAGTAATGATATTAATGCTCAAAGGGAATATTTTGAAACAAATTTCATGCTTCATGAAATGCAGTCTATTAACGGCACTAATAAAATTACTGGCTATTATGAACCTATATTGCGCGGGAGCCGTACACCGCACGATAAATTTATTTACCCGATTTATAATTATCCGAATGAATGGAAAATTAGTAAACCAAGACCAATGCCGGCTAGGGCACAGATAATGTCAAGTAATATGCTTAAGGGTAAAGAAATTGTTTATTTGGATAATCCAATTGATGTAGCTTTTTTGCAGGTTCAGGGTTCTGGACAGATTATTTTAGAGAATAATGAAATTATTAGAGTATCTTACGCCGGCAATAATGAATATCCGTTTAAATCATTTGCTCAATGGTTAATTGATAGAAAAGAACTGACACGCGGACAAGCGGGCATACCAAATATAAGAACATGGGCAGCCGCAAATCCTGGACGTGTTAATGAAATGCTGAATTCTAATCCGCGATTTATATTTTTTAGTGAAAATAAAATTACTTTGCAGGACGGCAGTGCTGCTGTCGGAGCATTAGGCGTCAATTTAACCGCTGAAAGAAGTATTGCAGTAGATACAAATTATATTCCGTTAGGTACTCCCGTATTCTTATCGACTAATCATCCAAGCGGTGGCAATATTAAACATTTAGTCATGGCTCAAGATATTGGAAATGCAATTAAAGGAAGTATCAGAGCAGATTTTTTTTGGGGAAGCGGTGAAGAAGCGGGAATATTGGCAGGAAGAACTAATTATAATGGAAAAATGCATATGTTATTACCTAATCATTATAAATCGCCGCCACCTGCGGTAATGCCAAGTTCTAATAATTCCATTAATTACAATAATTCAAGTAATGCTAACCAAAATGCATTTATGCCAAATTCTATTGAAGACATTATAAACAGATAATTTATAAGTATGACCTATGACAAATCAAACAAGTGAAAGTGCCTCATCTTCCAGCAAGCATGTAATAAAAACTAACTCAAAAGCTAAACGAATTGCTTTTAACACTGCATGGTTTTTTAGTGCATTAATGTTTTGTGTATTATTTTTGTCTTTATGGTCTTATAGCCCAAGTGATCCTGCTTGGTCGCAAAGTAAAGAAGTATTTGATGTAGAAAATGCTATGGGTAAGTTTGGAGCTTACCTTGCTGATATTATGTATTATATTCTTGGCTACTCTTCGTATTGGCTAGTTGTATTATTTGCTGTTTTGTTTTTAGATATGTGGAATAGAGCAAATAGTGCTAAAATGAATGGTAAACATTACGAATTTGATATTTTTAATGCATTTTCATTTTTAGTATTATTATTAGCAAGCAGTGTATTTGCTTCCCGTATTTTAAATATAAATGCAGAATACTTGCCCTATGGCGGGGGCGGATTAATCGGTACATTATTGGCTGAGCAAATTACTAAGGTCTTTGGATTTATCGGCTCAGCACTGCTATTATTTGCTATAATTTGCATTAGCTTATCTTCTTTTTTAGAATTTTCCTGGCTAGGCTTATCTGAAAAAATTGGTAAATTTGTCTGTTCATTGTGGGAGCATGGAAAATCTCAGAGGAAAGCTAAACAGCAAAAGAAAATTGAAGAACAAAATCAGCAAAAACAGGCAGAATCTGGTTTATATAACAGCAAAATTAATTCATCTAAATTAGAAATTATACAAAAAGAATATAATAAACATGCTAATATTGTACCTAAAAAAATATTTTCTCATTTACCTAAATTAGATGTTTGGAAAGATGAAACTAAGAATTATTCTATAGGTGAAGAAAGTTTGACTTTTACTTCTAAAGTCATAGAGCACAGATTAAATACTTTTGGTCTTGAAGTAATGGTTACATCTGTTCACCCAGGACCTGTTGTTACATTATTTGAACTTCAGTTACCTAATGGAGTAAGAAGTTCGCAGTTAGTATCTTTATCTAGAGATATAGCAAGAGAATTAGCTGTTGCGCATGTAAGAATTATTCAAAATCTGCCGGGTAAAAATACAGTGGGTTTAGAGCTGCCGAATAATTTACGTCAAAATATTTATATGCGTCAGTTAATTATGGGATTGCTTGCAAAGCAGGATAGTGGGTTACACGTTGCACTTGGTGTAAAGGCGGATAATCAGCCGCTTTATACTGATCTTAGTAAAATGCCGCATTGTCTAATTGCAGGAACAACTGGTTCAGGTAAATCAGTGGTATTACATTCTATTATTACATCTTTATTAGCTAAAATGCTTCCGCAGGAATTAAGATTAGTTCTTATTGACCCTAAAATGCTTGAAATGACGGCTTACCGCAATATACCTCATTTGTTAACGCCCATTATTACCGATACATTAACTGCAAATAAAACTCTAGAATGGCTAGTTAAAGAAATGGACATGCGCTACCAAAAAATGAGTGAACATATGTTAAAACATATAAGCATATATAATCAAAAAATTAAAGATAAAGAATGGGTTATAAAAAATAAAATTCAAGATATAACACTAATGCCTTATATAGTCGTTATTATTGATGAATTAGCTGATTTAATGTTATCCAGCGGTAAAAGTACTGAAATTAATATTGTAAGATTAGCACAAAAAGCAAGGGCAGCCGGTATACATTTAGTACTAGCAACGCAAAGACCAACGGTTGATGTTGTAACTGGATTAATTAAGGCTAATGTTCCGTCACGGCTAGCTTTACAGGTTGCCTCTAAACTAGACTCCAGATTAATTCTTGATCAGGCTGGTGCAGAAGGTCTGTTAGGCAAAGGCGATATGCTATTTTTAGAATCGGGTAATCCAAACCCAATCCGTATTCATGGTGTATGGATTGATGATGAAGAAATAACAGCTATGGCACAATTCTGGCGTGATCAAGGTACACCAAATTATGTTCAGATTGAAGCAGATGAATTAATTTATCCAGAGTTTAAAAAATAATTCTTAATGAGTGTATATTGCAATTCATAGCATGTAAATATATAATTCCTTATTATATTTGTCTCAATTAAATATACATCTATAGCTCAGTGGATAGAGCATTGGCCTCCGAAGCCAAGGGTCGTGGGTTCGATTCCCGCTAGATGTGCCAATTTATGCGTTTATCAAAATTTAATAGCATATCAAAGGGTTTTCTTGGCGTAAATACTAGGTTTTATCCGTTTATTTCTAAGTTCGTAAATAAGATTGATATAATATTTCGTTTTTCTTGTAATTCCGAACTTTTAAATAAAAAACTAGCTTTTGAAGCAATTGAAAATATTATTGATATAGATTTATCAATTTTAAGGTAATCAGAAAGATATAGAGGTTTGTCATTATTTTTATTATTGGTCATTACATTTTATACTATTTAATTTATTAGCTAAAATATAGCTGACTATAATTCAATATCAGTACTACTCCAAAAATCTAAAAGATTTTTTATAGATAGTTTAAAAATATCAGGAGCTTTCACACCTAAAATAAGTTTTCCATTTTTATTAAGTAAAAATCCTACTTCAATTTCAATAATATTCTCTTCATTACTTCCATATAAAACTACCGTTCTAATAATCTTAAAATCAGAATAGTATTTTTTTATATAATTTTCTTCAATAAAATCATAGTTATTTAATTCTTGAATAGCTTTTTTTCTTAAAGAGTATATTTTACCTTCAATATTAATAACTTCATTATTATCAAAATCAATTAGAATTAAATCAGGAATATGTATAATCTGATTTTTATCGCCTTTTTTATACAGTTCTCTATCTTTATATTTAGCTAATGATATAGGTTGCCCTTCACGAGGTATGAAATAACCTTTTTCACAACCAGCATGATTTTCAAATATTGATTGCCCACAACTAAAGTTTTCTACTACTAAATGCACAAAAATTGTGCCTAATTTTTCGCCTTCTGTTTCATAATGCCAATACTTTTCATTCATATTTATTTTTGGTATTTCAATATTATCTAATAAAAGATTTAATTTATTAGCAACTTGTAGAAACTTATCTTTAGCATTATTTTTAACATGAATTTGGAGTAAACCATGTTGAGTTATTTTAATTTCATCTTGCCAGCCTAAATGCCTTAATACTCCACAAATAAGACTTAATGCACCAATATTAGGGTCATGTCCAATTCTACCAGCTTTAAATAATCTCCCTGATACTTCTATTTTATTTTCTAAAATTTTATTTATAGAAATAGGTATATTACCTGTAGGAGCTTTTCGCATTGAAGCTTTAAAACTTAATATTTCTGCAATACTATTAAAAGGTTTAAATATTTCTGGGTCTAGCTTTTTACCTATTATTTCTACATTTAAAGTTAATAATAATCTTGTACCAAAAATATAAGTTTCTGTTGGTTTTTCTTTTTGCTCAATTTGCAAGTTATAAAGCATAATTTTTTTTACATTAGGATAATAATTTTCTGCAAATATAAATTTTATACAACGCTGATACACGCCAGTATTTCTACTTTCCTTATCATCTGTTTTAGTTTCTTCAATTATATAAATAGGCTTATCTTTGTCATTAGGTTCATTTTCCTGATAAAAAATTAAAAAATCAACAAAACTACTATAACCACTTATACTTTTTATATAAATTTTATTAATTTGATTACATGTACAACCTATTAATTGGTATGTAAAAGTAAAATTATTATTATCTAAAACAGGTATAATCCTTAAGTTATCTATAAAAACTACTAAATTATAATCATTAAAGAATTTTTTTAAAATAGCTAATATAACTTCTTTTTTAGGTCTTTCTTCTGTTAATATCCAAAGATTATTATTCATATTTATTTAATATATATAGTTGTTCTTTTATAGTTTTTTTATCTTGATTTATGCCGTGATTATTACTTTTAAATCTTAAGTAATCAAATTCTATAAATTGTACTTTTCCGAACTGTTTTAAAATATCTAGTATAATTTCACTGTCCATTAAGCCTTCATTGTTATAGCTAAGAATTAGGCTAGAATACTTAGCATTTGTAGCTATTTTTCGTAACTCTATATAAGCATTTTCTTTATTACAAAAATTTGATTTTTGATTTTCATAACTTCGCAAACCCGCTACGCCTTTAATATTAGGATTATCATATTTAGCTATGGTTTCTAATATATGGTAATTAGGTGCATATTGCCTATGATTATATGGGGGGTCTAAATAAATAATATCTGTATTAATCTTATCTATAATTTCTAATGAATTTATATTAAATGATTGATTATTCTTATTATTAGTAATAATTTCAATCGGTCTTAAAACCAGTTTTTTTAATGCCCTACTATCCCATTTTTTATGAAAAGCTGAATATACGCCTGAAATATTTGCATAAAATGGTACTGTTTCAATTAAGCAAGCTATTAAAATATAATATTCATCTTCTGATACTAAATTATTAGTCTTCCATAGTTCTATAGTTTGCCTAATACTATCGATTATCTGCCCATTTTCATCAGTGAAAAACATTCTTTGAATATCATTATTTTCAGTACCCCCATTTGTATAATTTTTATATATAAATCCTTCTTTAGTTAAATTTAAATTTGTATTAAGAAATTCAATTACTAAATCTAACGGAGTAGAAAATAAGCTTGTAGAGTGAAAATTTAATTCTTTTAATAATTTTTCAAATTGAGGTATAGAATTATTTTGAATATAAGCCCGTTGCAAAACATAAGAAAAGTACAATAAATCTGATGAATAAACTGCAAACCCTTGTTTTTTTAAAAATTTACCTACGCTAGATGTACCAGCAAATACATCAAAAAATGATTTACCTTTTACATTATTTATATTTATAAGACTATATATTTTTTCTATTATATTTTGTTTATTACCGATAAATCGCATTTTTAATTATTATAATTTGTGATTAATACTTCTTGGCTTTGCAAGTTATTTTTTTGTTTTTGATAATTAGAATTACTATAATTAGTGAATATAGAATATATATTTAAATTACTATTTTCTTTAATCCATTGTTTTAATAAATCATTAGAATTATTGCTATGTTCTATAACATTTGATAATGCAAAATTAATCCCTTTATTATTAAGATTATCTAATAAGTTTAATAATTCTTCTTCCTGAGATTTATTCCAGCCTGTAAAGCCTCGCTTTCCGTCGTTATAAGTGCCTGTAGTTATTAAATATGGAGGGTCGCAATAGATAAAATCGCCTTTTTTAAGTTCAGAAAAATTAAAATCGTTAAAATTATAATTAGTAAAATGCATATTACTAATTTGTATTTTATCCATGAATTTTTTTAAATTTGATTTAATGTTTTCATTAAATTGGCTACGATTTTTACCAAATGGATTATTATATTCATGACTACTATTAAATCTAATTTGATGATTAAATGAATATGATATAAGAATTAATAAATCTAATGGATTTTTATAGTTATTATATCTATTTCTAAGATTAATAAACCCTTCTTGATTAATTAAAGATAAGCCAAGACTTTTAATAGTTTTTTCTATATATTCAATAACTGCTTGATATTCTGTAACTTGTAGCTTTTTATATAATTGTATTAAATATATAAGATTATCATTTATAAAAATTGTATCTGCATTTACATTTACGCCAACATTTGCACCGCCAGCAAACAAATCAATAAAATTATTTATTTTATTAGGAAATAAAGGCAATATTTGATTTAATATTTTATATTTACCACCTATATAATTTAGAGGGGATTTTATATAAGCATTATTTAAATTGCTTTGATTTTCTAAATTAGTAAAATTCTTTTTACCTATATTAGTTAATTCATGTCTTTCGGATATTTCTATAGTATGCATTTTTATGATTAACCTAATATGTTGTTAATTAACTTATATTATATACTTCTATCAACCTATATTCAATTGAATTACATATTGGTATAAATGTAGTATAATTTATATTATGGAAATTTAGGATAAGCATACAATTATGACTAATAAATTAATTCAGCTAAGAGTAAAAGAGGAGCTAAAAGAACAGGCAGAACAAATATTTGAAGCTATAGGAATAACTACCTCTGACGCTATACGTATGTTTTTACAACAAACTGTAAATACAGGAGGTTTGCCTTTTCAACCTACTACAAAAATTTTAAATAAAAAAACGGTTAAGGATAAAAGCAAACCCTATGAAAATTCATAAGATTTTTATAATTCATTTATACACTTCCAGTCATCAAAACATAAAATATTATCTATAAGTATTAAATCTTTATCACTAATAGAACCTAGATTGCCCTGCCAAAATTCTTTTTTTGATTTAAATGTATTTGAAGTATATAAATATTCTAAAAATTCGTCATCTTCATCATCCCCAATCTCTCTACTACGATAATACTTAGTAATTTTTTCACAATCTTCATGGGTTTCATCTGTACATATTTTTCTAACGTCTTCTTCAGACTTTTCAAAATATTCTGCCGTTTTTTTTGTTTTATAGTCATTACTAATTTTATTAATATTCTTCTCACATTCAACAATTTTTATATTCTTTTTTTTGTAATTATTTAATTGATATAGTATCTTATTTAAATGTATATCATATCCACCGTAACCAAATAATATAATATTATCTGATAAATCTAATCTTGATTTCATAAATTTCCAATAACTACTTAATATATATGATGAATTTATTATATTTTCTTTATGTTTAAAGTGATTTAATACTATATGATTATCAGAGCTTATATTTGTATTTGATTTTTTATGCTTTTCATTCCCAATAAAATAGGGTGAACCATGTAAATGAAAATAGTAACCTCTATTTGATGTTAGCATATTTGGTGAAAATCCTGTGGCACTATATCCATCTATTAAATAACTATTTTGCTGACCACATAAAATCTTTTTTTTCAGTAAGCTTTTATACAAAAGATTATCATAATTTAAAGTAAATATATTTACATCTCCAGTAAAATTATATCCCTTTTTTCCATTTTCCTTAATAAATTTTACTAAAGATAAAATAAAATTTCCCCAGTGTTCTTTTTCTGTTGGCATTTCATAGTTGTTAAAATACATAGCTACTTGATGAATAAATTTTTTAAAAGCTTCATGAGAATTAAATGCTGTTTCTTTTATCCACAGATTATTTCCATCAATATTAAATTTTTTCAAAAATTCAGTTATAGTTATCGCTTCTTGAATATTATATAAATCACTTTCTGTGTTAGGATAATTTTTATCTTCTAAAGTGGATTTAATTAAATCTTTTTCATCACTTGTTAAACAACAACCCTTACTATCCCAAACATATGACATTGCTGTTTCTAATAAAAAATATTCATTATTTAAAGCTCTTGATAATCCATTACCAAATATTATACTTGTCTTTGACATTTTATTTTAATTGTATTTAAATAAATACATTATATAAATAATATTTTATATAGCAATATACAGTCAAATGTATTGTATATTTTAAATAATACATTTAAACTACTATATAAATGAAAGGTTAATTAATTTCAGAACCTACAAAAACAACTCACTATTAGATTTTTCAGGTATCAAAACCAAAATTTATAACTTCATCATATCTATTAGGGCGTACTCAATTAATAAGGGATACCAGTATTTTTGTATATACTTGCCATAATCAGATTTAAGGCTGGACATTTATATTGGCAGTGTATATAATATGCTCTAATTATTCAAAATAAACACGTTACTTGTGTTTTTATCGTTAAATTGTTGCGAGGGTGGCGAAATTGGTAGACGCACCAGGTTTAGGTCCTGACGCCAGAAATGGTGTAGGGGTTCGAGTCCCCTTCCTCGCACCACTATTTTAATAGGCAATCCTATGTCAGAAATTCAAATAGAAAAGTTAGATGGTCTTACACGTAAAATATCGTTTGTTTTACCTCTTTCATCAGTTGAGCAAGACGCACAGCAACGTTTACAGCAGGCTGCACGCAATTTTCGCAAAGACGGTTTCCGTACAGGTAAAGTGCCTATGCACATTATTCAGAAAGAACGTGGCGAACAAATTTTATTCGAAGTGCAATACGCAAAAATTAATAGATTATTTTTTGATTTTTCAAAAGATAAAGGCTTGCAAATTGCTGGAACTCCTTCATTAGAGCCTAAGCTGGATGCACCAGATGGTCACTTTGCTTATGATGTATTGTTTGAAATATATCCAGAATTTTTAGTGAGTGATTTATCTGATTGTGAATTAACTAAGTATATTTGTGATATTACAGATACTGAAATTAATAAAACAATTGATGTTTTAAGCAGTCAGTATACCAATTACGCTGATGCTGACACTGATGCACAGGCTAAAGATACAGATAAAGTAACTATTGACTTCCAAGGTAAAATTGATGGTGAGATTTTTGATGGCGGAAGTGCATCTAATCATAGCTTTGTTTTAGGTCAAAAAAGAATGCTTCCAGAATTTGAGGCGGGCATTCATGGACTAAAAGCGGGGCAATCTAAGCTAGTACAAGTAACCTTCCCTGAAGATTATCAAGGTAAAGAAGTTGCAGGTAAAACAGCTGAATTTAACATTACATTAAATAAAATTGAAAATGCTTCTGCACCTGAAATCAATGAAGAATTTGCAGCTAAATTAGGCATTCAAGGCGGTGTTGAAAAACTAAGGGAAGATGTAGAAAAAAATTTAGTACGCGAAACAAAACGCCGTACTTTTGCTATGTTAAAGCAGCAGGTTTTAGATGTATTGCTTGATAAAACTCCCATTGAAGCCCCAACAACTTTAGTAAAAGAAGATCAGCAAAGACAAATGGAGTCACTAAAGCAAGACTTAGCTGATAGAGGCTTTAAAAATATTGATCAACTGCCGTATGATATAGAAATGTTCAAAGAAAGCTCTGAAAAAAGAGTAAAGCTAGGTTTAATTTTAGCTCAATTAGTTAAACAGCATAACCTCCAAGTTCAGCCGGAGCAAATTAAAACACAAATTGAAGATTTTGCACAAAATTATGAAGATCCAAAAGAAGTTATGCGCTGGTACTATCAAGATGAGGCAAGATTATCAGAAATGAAAGCATATGTCATTGAAAATAATGTTGTGGATTTTGTCTGTGGTGTTGCTAAAGTGACTGACAAAACTATATCTTTTGATGAATTATCACAACAGCAAATACAGGAATAATTGGATTTATTTTGTGATATAAGGTACTGTGTGCTACTATATACACAGTACTTTTTTTATTTTTGGAGTTTTAGAAAATGTCATATCCTGAAATTGAAAACATTGGGCTAGTACCGATGGTTGTTGAGCAATCCGGAAGAGGTGAAAGAGCTTATGATATATATTCAAGGTTATTAAAAGAAAGAGTAGTATTTTTAATAGGTGAAGTGAATGATTACACGGCAAATCTAATTGTTGCTCAAATGCTTTTTTTAGAAAGTGAAAACCCTGAAAAAGATATTTACTTTTATATTAATTCTCCAGGGGGTTCTGTATCTGCCGGATTGGCAATTTTTGATACAATGAATTTCATCAAACCGCATGTCTCTACTTTATGCATGGGTATTGCGGCAAGTATGGGGGCATTTTTATTAGCGGCCGGTGAAAAAGGGAAGCGTTTTTGTTTGCCAAACTCTAGAGTTATGATTCATCAGCCGTTAGGCGGTGCAAGAGGTCAAGCTTCTGATATTGAAATTCAGGCAAAAGAAATTTTATTATTAAAACATAAACTTAATAATATATTGTCTGAAAATACAGGGCAGCCTATAGAAAAAATTAGGATAGATACAGATAGAGATTATTTTTTATCGGCAGAAGAATCAAAAGAATATGGTCTTGTTGATGATGTACTAACCAAGCGTGATAATGGCTTGGGAGAAGCAAAACCAGTAATTGTATAATGTAATTACAAATATTAAATGAGATTTAAATTAAATAGATAGGGTGAAATTATGGTGATAAATGTTGCTTTAATAAAAGGTGAAACAGAAACACCTAGCGGTAAAAGAAATTCATATTTGTTAGATGGATGCTTAAATAAGCAGACTGATCCAAAGCATCAATGTGCTGCAGGCGGTGTTAATACATATAACTAAAAAACAGGCATATGAATATTATGTAGATTTAAAGAGTAAGGACATTGGTAGTAAAAAAAATAGTGTGATAGAAGATCTACAAAAAGAAGAAAGTATAGCTCAAGGTTTATTCGAAGATGAAGACGTATTTTATCTTACCAAATGCAAGGCAGCCGAAAGTAGACCTAAAATGTTGGTTGAGTTATTTGTTTCAGCTAATCAAAAAAAAGTTGAGTTCACAATAACAGAGGATAAAGAAGCTGTTGCTAATTTTACTTCACAATGTTATGAAAAACTTGCTGAAAAACGCAAAATAGAGCCAGACATCGCATCATGTACATTATTTAGTTAAATAAAATTAGATGAAATATAGATAATCAATAATCATCCAAAAAATAAAGTAAAGTGCTGCGGATTGGGGTATTTTAGAGTAGTTATTATAAAATAAGCTTATTAATTAAATATTGAAGGATTGGGTAATGACAAAACATAAGCATGAAAAGGTTTGCTCATTTTGTAGTAAAGCAGAGAGCCAAGTACAAAAATTAATAGCTGGCGAACATGCAAATATTTGTGATGAATGCATAGCATTATGTAATGATGTAATGAATGAAGATATAGAAGTATATGAGTCTAATCCGGATGATAAAAATTTTAATCAAACAAAATTGCCTATTCCAGTTGAAATAAAAACTAAATTAGATGATTATGTCATTGGGCAGGAACACGCTAAAAAAGTACTATCAGTTGCTGTATATAATCATTACAAAAGACTACGTAATTTAGAAAATAATAAAAATGATTTAGAGATAAGTAAAAGCAATATCTTATTAGTCGGACCAACAGGGTCAGGTAAGACTTTGCTTGCACAAACATTAGCAAAAATGCTGGATGTTCCATTTGCAATTGCAGATGCAACAACTTTAACGGAAGCTGGATATGTAGGTGAAGATGTAGAAAATGTCATACAGAAATTATTGCAAAATAGTGATTTTGATGTACAAAAGGCAGAAAAAGGCATAATTTATATAGATGAGATAGATAAAATTTCCCGTAAATCTGAAAATCCTTCTATTACAAGAGATGTTTCTGGGGAAGGTGTTCAGCAGGCTTTATTAAAACTAATCGAAGGAACTATATCATCTGTTCCCCCAAAAGGCGGCAGAAAGCATCCAAATCAAGATTTAGTCCAAGTAAATACTCAGAATATATTATTTATTTGTGGCGGAGCATTTGAAGGATTAGAAAAGATAGTTATTCAAAGAACAGAAAAAGCTGGGATTGGTTTTAAAGCAGAAGTGTTTACTAAAGATAAAGATAGAGATAATGTTTTAAATGAAGTAGAGGCATCTGATTTAATAAAATTTGGACTTATTCCTGAACTAATAGGGCGGTTACCAGTACATACTATATTGGAAAAGCTAGATGAAGAATCTTTGGTAAAAATTTTAACTCAACCAAAAAATGCTTTAATTAAACAATATAAAGCCCTTTTTGAAATGGAGAATGTAGAGCTTGAAATTACTGAAAATGCATTAAAAAAAATAGCTCAACAAGCAATTAAAAGAAAAACAGGAGCAAGAGGTCTACGTGCAATACTTGAAAATGTTCTAATCGACACTATGTATGAATTACCTAATCATAATGATTTAGAAAAGGTTATTATCAATGAAGATGTTATTGATAAAAAAGCACAGCCGCTTTTAATAACAAAAATAACTGTTTAACTAATTTAACTATTGATTATAAGAGTTAAAATATTAATAAAAGGAGCAATATGGTAAAAGAAACAACTAATCAGGTTTCAAATATACCTGTATTACCATTGAGAGATGTAGTTTTGTTTCCGAGTATGGTTATTCCGTTATTTGTAGGTCGTGCTTTATCAATCAAGTCAATTGATGCAGCCATGGAAGCAGACAAGACCATATTAATGGTAATGCAAAAATCACCTGATATTGATGAACCAACCCGTAAAGATTTATGTGAGATGGGATGTTTGGCTAATATATTACAAATATTAAAATTGCCAGATGGAACAGTAAAAGTTTTGGTAGAAGGTATTCAAAGAGCTCGGGTAAAAAAATATATTGAAAAGCCTGATTCTTGCATCCATGCAAATATTCAGTTATTCAACCATATAGAAGTTTCCGGCAATAAAGATGAGCAAGCATTAATTAGAATTGTACTTAACCAGCTGGAACAATATTCTAAGCTTAACAAAAAAATTCCTCCTGATTTTTTACAATCAGCTCCAGATGTTAATAGTCCTGAGCAAATATCTGATTTAATTGCATCTCAAATTCCAATTAAACTAAATGATAAGCAAAAAGCTTTAGAAATTTTAGATCCGCTTGAAAGATTAGAGTTTATTATTAGCTTAATTGAAAGCGAAATTGACATTTTACAGGTAGAAAAACGTATACGAAGCCGTGTAAAACGCCAAATGGAAAAGAGTCAAAGAGATTATTATCTAAATGAACAAGTAAAGGCTATTCAAAAAGAACTTGGTGAAGGCGAAGATGGAGCTGATTTAGAAGAATTTGAGAAAAAAATTAAATCTTCCCGTATGCCAGCTGAAGCTAGAAAAAAGGCTGAATCAGAACTTAAAAAGTTACGTTTAATGTCGCCAATGTCTGCTGAGGCAGGAGTTGTAAGAGGATATTTAGAAGTACTTTTAGGCTTGCCATGGAGACGAAAAAGTAAAATTAATCATGATTTAGAATATGCACAAAAAGTTTTAGATGAAGATCATTACGGCTTAGAAAAAGTCAAAGAAAGAATTATCGAATATCTTGCTGTTCAGCAAAGAGTAGATAAAATGAAAGCCCCAATTTTATGTTTAGTTGGACCTCCAGGAGTAGGTAAAACTTCGCTAGGACAATCAATTGCTAAAGCCATAAATCGCAAATTTATACGTATGGCGCTTGGCGGTGTAGGCGATGAGGCTGAAATTAGAGGGCATAGACGCACTTATATTGGTTCAATGCCAGGTAAAATTTTGCAGAACATGGCGAAAGTTGAAGTACGTAATCCATTATTTTTATTAGATGAAATAGATAAAATGGGGAGAGATTTACGCGGAGACCCTGCATCTGCATTACTTGAGGTATTAGACCCTGAACAAAATCATACTTTCCAAGATCATTACCTTGAAGTAGATTTTGACTTATCTGATGTCATGTTTGTTGCAACTTCTAACTCATATAATATAGCTCCTGCATTAATGGATCGCATGGAGATTATACGTTTATCCGGATATACAGAAGATGAAAAATTAAATATTGCCAGTAAATATTTATTATTGAAACAAATTAAAAATAATGGCTTAAAAGAAAGCGAAATTTATGTAAAAGAAGAGGCAATCTTAGATATTATCCGATACTACACCCGAGAAGCGGGGGTGCGTAATCTTGAAAGAGAAATATCAAAAATTTGCCGTAAAAGTGTAACTGAAATATTGCTTAAAAAAACTGCAGATAAAATTATTGTTGATTCATCTAATCTTGGCTCTTATTTGGGAGTAAGAAGATTTGACTATGGAGTTGCAGCTAAAGATAATCAAATCGGGCAAATTACAGGTTTAGCGTGGACGGAAGTCGGAGGAGATTTACTGACAATAGAAGCGTCTGTAATGCCTGGAAAAGGGCAAATTATACGTACAGGAAGCTTAGGAGATGTCATGAAAGAATCTATAGAAGCTGCCCGTTCTGTAGTGCGTTCTAGAGCGGATAAATTTGGTATTAATAAGCTATTGTTTGAAAAACAGGATATTCACCTGCATGTACCAGAAGGAGCAACGCCTAAAGATGGACCAAGTGCAGGTATCGCTATGACTACGGCAATTGTCTCTGTATTAACAAATACTCCTATTTATGCGGATATTGCAATGACAGGCGAGATTACTCTACGCGGAGAAGTATTACCAATTGGCGGATTAAAAGAAAAGCTTTTGGCTGCTTTGCGCGGAGGAATTAAACGTGTATTAATCCCTAAAGATAATGTAAAAGATTTAGAGGAAATTCCTGAAAATGTAAAAATTGGACTAGAAATTATTCCGGTAAAATGGATAGATGAAGTTTTAAATTTAGCATTAGTAGAAAAAAAATCCCCTGTAAATAAACTTAAAGCTGGCATAAACAAAGATGAACCACAGCTCGTAAAGACAGTGAAAAGTAGTAAAAAACCAACGAAAATTAAAGAAAATGCTCAAAAACATTAAAAAGAGCTTGACTTTATGCCAAATGCCTCGTTTAATACGAAGTAAGGCTATACGTAGCGAGGCTTTAAAGCATATTTTTAGATTTTAAATATACGTTTAAAAAACTAAATTAGGATTGCTTTAAAATATTTTTTACAAAAAGAGGTTACTATGAATAAAACAGATTTAGTAAATTACATTGCAGAAGATACAGGATTAACTAAAGTTGACGCTACAAAAGCTTTAACAGCTTTTTTAACAGCTGTTAAAGAAGCTTTGGAAAAAGGTGAAGATGTGACTTTAATCGGTTTCGGTACTTTCACAGTATCAGAGCGTAAACAGCGTGAAGGACGCAATCCGCGTACAGGTAAGAAAATTAAAATTAAAGCATGCAAAGTGCCTAAATTCAGAGCAGGTAAGAGCCTAAAAGAAGCAGTTGCTGCTTAATAAAATATATAGCTCAATTTTTGAGCTATATTTGACTTAATTTAATCTAATATCTGCAGTAAATGACGCAAATTTTTCTCCCCTCCATATTGGATAGTCCTCATATTTCCTCCCCTTTAATACAAACTTTATCAAAAACACACTACAAATTTTTAGATATAGAATATGAAAATTTTGGCTGGGATTTACAAGAATATTTTTATATATCACAATTATTGTTTAATAAACCAAAAGAGCTTTTAAAATCTATAAAAAATCAAGATATAAATAGATATAATCATAATTTTGCATATATGCTTGCACTAATTCCTGTATATGCAAATGCTGGTTTAAGCAATGTATCAATTAGTTTACCTAATCAATTATCCGAAAAAATATCTAATACTTTACTAGCTGGAATTAATGATATTGCAAAAGAATATGAATTTCAGCTAACTATAAAAAATGATATTTGGTATATGCAGGCAAATTGGCTAATACCATTTAAAACGTATAATCCGGTTATATGTATGAAGAACGGGGCTAAAGATTATTTAATAGAATCGTTTAATAAAGAAATATATTCTAGCGAAGAATGCTATAAAAAAGCTACAGACTGTGTATTAAAAATAAAAAAAATCCTTAATGATATACAAATAACTTGGTTTAGTCTAAATCAAAATAATCATATAAATATGCTTTGGCCTGCTTGCTTTAACCAAAACCTAGATATAAATGCAAGTAAAATGAGTATGTTTAAACATAACTCTATAATTAATCATGAGATAAATCAAAATATCAGCCCTATTAAAATATGTGAAGAGTTTGATATTAATTTTAATTTAAAAGAAAATGAAAACTCAAATTTAAAAATAAATTCTATATTTTTTGATGATTTTTTAATTGATTATTCATTAAATAATAGCACTAATATCAATATTATAAACTTGCTAAACCATATAAATAACTGTTGTAATAATATCATTAGTATAAATACCTATATCATGAGCAGCACTAGAAAATCTAGGCTTCTCATATTTAAACCAAAGAAATGGTACCATTTGTTCAAGAGTTAATATTGACTTTATAATTTGTAATGTACTATAATCTCATTATCCTCCTGTACTTAGGTTTTATTAATGGGTAGTCCAAGCGATAAAAAGCAAACAATTATCATCTTACCAGAACAAGACAAAACAAAATTCAGTAATAAAAATAATAGTAAGTTAGATGTTATTTCTGTTTCAAAAAGAGTTAATAATACAGCATCAATTTATAAAAATTATTCAGAAGTTGTAATAAGCCAAAAAAAAGTATCAGTTCAGAATCAAGATTCCAGAGATAGTATAAAGAAACAAAGTAATTCTGGCACTTCGATTATCAGCCGTACTTCTGTGAATGATAGTAATTTGCTGCATCTTCCTATAGTAAGTCATAGTTCCCTTTTATTGGGGGGTTCAAGTTCTGCAAATACTAATACTAAAGGTATGGTAGATTATGTACTGCGTCAGCGTATGGCTGACTTTCTTAAAGCAGAAAGCAGTAAGAAAAACAAAAAAGTTTTTGCTGCGAATAAAAATAATAAACCTTCTACTTCTGTAAAAGCAATTCAAGTTATTAAGCAGGATAAGATAGAAGAAGTTAAAAAAGATATTGAAGAATCTACTATTATTCTTAGAAGGATTACAGAGCGTAATAAATTAAATCCATATATATCGGCTAAAGCAAAGTTAGTTTTAACTGCTGGTTTATCCTTGTCCGGAGTTGTTGCAGTAGCAAATATACCAACATCTGTATTAGTTTCTCAAGAAAGAGTAGTGGAAAATCTAAATATTCAGCTTAATATTCTAACAGAAAAAAATACTAAGCAATCTTATATGCAAACAGCACACCTAGATAAAAGTGATAGTTTATCAACCTTATTTAAAAAATTAGGCATTGATGATATTAAGGCAGAAAGTTTTGTAAAAAATAATCCATTAGCAAAATTTTTATTACAAACTAAGTCTCAATACAGCATTACAGCTGAAATTAATGAAAATAAGGAATTATTATCATTAAAAGCTATCATTCATAACACACAATCTAATGCAGTGTGGCTGAAAATAAATCGTAATGAGGCTGGAGAATTAACTTCTGCTAAAGAAATTGTTCCTCACGTAATTGAAACAGAGGTAAGGTCGGGTTCTATCGATGATGCTAATTTTTTCACATCTATGGATAAAGCTGGAGTTTCTGATAGTGTAATTAAACAAATGCTAGATATTTTTTCCAGTACTATTAATTTTCACCATGATATTAAAAAAGGTGATAAATTCCGTTTTGTATTTGAAAGATTTGTTAATCAAAATGAATTTATTGGTCATGGACGCATTATTGCTGCTGAAATAGTAAATAAAAAAGGTGTACATCAAGCAATTTGGTATCCACAAGAGAAACAATATTACACCTTTGGCGGAGAAGCTTTAAAGCGTTCTTTTTTAAAAGCACCGCTAGAAGTTTCTAGAGTAACTTCTGCGTTTGGAAACAGACATCATCCAATTCATGGTTATTCGCATAAACATACTGGTGTTGATTTTGCTGCCCCTATTGGAACTCATGTATTTGCATCGGCTGATGGCATAGTAGATTTTATTGGTACCCAAAATGGGTACGGTAAAATTATTATTATAAAACATCATAATGGCATATCTACATACTATGCACACCTATCTGGTTTTAGTGAATTAAAACTGGGGCAGGTTGTAAAACAGGGTGAGCTAATTGGTCTGGTAGGCATGACTGGTTCTGCAACAGGACCGCATTTACATTACGAATACCGTGTTGATAATTCTCCGCAAAATCCTTTAACACTAATTAGTGATGGCATGCAGATTTTAGTTGGTGCAGAAAAACAAGATTTTACAGATTACACACGTACAATTATGCAGCAAGTACAAGCTTTAAGAGACTTTGATTTAAGCAATCAACTATAAACCTATTATAAATAAAATAGATGTTTGACAGTTAATGCAGCTAATTTGGCTGCATTTTTATTTTTATTAGATTTAATGCAAAAATTATCAGGGAAATCACAAATATGTTTAGTTTTTTCAAAAAAAAGAAAAAAGAACCAGAGATTAACAGCAGCACAGATGTAAATTCAAGTGTGGTAAGTTCAGCATCAATAGAACAAGAAAATTTAGATAGTAATATTAACACTATCACCTTAAACGAAAGCAATATTGATAATACAGCGGAAAGTAAAATAGAAAATGCAGAAAATATTGCGGTTAATATTAATATGGATCTTACCAGAGATAGTAAAAACGGATGGTTTAGCCGATTAAAGAGCGGTTTAAGTAAAACAAGAAAAAAAATTAATAGCTTATTTAGAATAATTGGTATTGATGAAAACTGGCTAGATGAATTAGAAGAAACTCTCTTACTAAGTGATGTGGGAGTTAAGGCAACTAATAAAATAATGATGAATCTTAGGGATTATGTTAAAAAATATCAGCCGTCGGGTGAAGAACTTAAGGATATTTTAAAAAAACAAATTTGCAGTATGATTAAACCATTAGAAAAATCATTAAATATTGGTAATTCCCCAACTGTGATAATGATGATTGGTGTAAACGGAGCTGGTAAAACAACTAGTATTGGTAAGTTGTGTCAGCATCTGAAAAGATATAATCAAAGTATATTATTGGCAGCCGGAGATACATTTAGGGCAGCTGCTAGTGAACAATTACAGGCATGGGGCGAAAGAAATAATGTGCATGTTGTGTCTAACAGCGGAGATGCCGCTTCTGTTGCATTTGATGCTATTCAATCAGGAATTGCGAAAAAAAATGATGTAGTTATTATAGATACTGCAGGAAGATTACCAACTCAAAATCATTTGCTGGATGAACTAAAGAAAATTAAAAGAGTAAGTGAAAAATCTCTTAATCAGCCTTTGCATGAGATTATTCTTGTAATTGATGGAAATACTGGGCAAAACGCTTTGCAACAAATTAAGGCATTTAATGAATGTGTAGGCTTAACCGGCATTATTGTTACAAAGCTGGACGGATCAGCCAAGGGCGGAATTATAGCTGCATTATCTCAAGAATGCCCCGTCCCAATTTATTTTATCGGTGTGGGAGAGAGCGTTGACGATTTACAGATATTTAATGCTCAATCATTTGTCGATGCTTTATTCGACGATGTTTAAGTATAAACGTATAAAATACAAATCAATATTACCGTTCCCATCTTTCTCTTTCTCTCCATTCATGCCTATGATGCCAATCATCATCATCATATCTATGGTGATGACGTCTATCTCTATCCCTACTATTCCTATCCCAATATCTGCCTTCTCTTTCCCAATACACTGGATTTACAAAATAAACATTTTGACTGCAGGCTTCATATCTATGGCAATATCTTGCCCAATTTCTAGAATGCTCCTCAGGAACATACATATAAACAGGTTCTGGTCTATATGTTGATGTGAGTCTTTCAATAACAACAGGACGTGAATGCAACACGGGTGGAGGAGGACGTTTATCGCCAATCGTAAGTTTTCCGTATACACCTGGGGCAAAATTTCCTGCTATATGTACTTCTGCATTTTGATCGCCGTGCGCATGAGCAAAGCTTATTGAAGACAATACAGCAACTAACCCAACTGCTAATCTGCAATTTTTAACTGCGGATAATATTATATTATTCATATTGTGGTATCATTATTTATTATGATAAACATATGACTATGTTGTAAATGATTTAGTTCAAGTTTATCTTTTATATTCATATTCAAATAATAGATAAAATATATAAATTAGTGCATAATTACACATGTATTTTATGCTATTCTTTTTATCATGAGCAATGTAAAAAACAGCAATTTAATTGCTTTAACTGTAGCGTGTATTGGTGTAGTATTTGGTGATATTGGTACATCCCCGCTTTATGCACTTAAAGAAAGCTTTTCATCTTCACATGGCATACCGCTTTCAAATCAGGCAATTTTAGGCATTATAAGCATGTTGTTCTGGTCTATGATTATTGTTGTATCTTTGAAATATGTATATTTCGTGCTAAAAGCAGATAACAACGGAGAAGGCGGCATTTTAGCTTTAATGGCATTAGCCTTAAGGCAAGATAAAAAAAATAAAGACAAAAACACAGGTAGTCTGCGCTGGATTTTTTTGTGCGGAATATTTGGTGCATGTATGTTTTATGGTGATGCAATTGTTACGCCGGCTATATCTGTTTTGTCAGCAGTTGAAGGTTTAGAAATTGCCGCTCCTTCCTTAGGAGAGTATGTACTGCCAATCACATCTATTATTTTAATATTTTTATTTTCTATTCAGAAGTATGGCACATATATTATGGGTCGTCTTTTCGGTCCAACAACTTTAGTATGGTTTTTAACGATAGCACTTCTCGGAATATATCATATTGTCCAAGATATGCAGATTTTAAAGGCAGTTAATCCGTATTATGCAATTAACTTCTTTATTCATCACACTCATCAGGGATTTATTGTTTTAGGGTCTGTATTTTTGGTTTTAACTGGTGCAGAAGCTCTTTATGCAGATATGGGGCATTTTGGTATCAAACCAATACGGCGGGCGTGGTTTGCAGTAGTTATGCCGTCATTAATGCTGAACTATTTTGGGCAGGGTGCTTTATTAATTAATAATCCTAAGGCTGCTGTAAATCCATTTTTTATTATGGTGCCGGAAATCTTTCAAATTCCTGTTGTAATACTTGCAACTTTTGCAACATGTATTGCTTCACAAGCAGTAATATCAGGTGCATTCTCATTGACATCTCAAGCTATGCAGCTTGGCTATCTGCCGCGTATGAAAATGAAATATACTTCAAGTAAGGAAATTGGACAAATATATATACCGGGAATTAATTGGGTTTTATTAATTTTAGTTCTAGGACTTGTGTTTATCTTTAAAAGATCTGAAGATTTAGCGGCAGCTTATGGAATAGCTGTAACCACAACTATGGTTATCACTACTATGTTGGCGTCAGTAGTAATGCAGAAAGTATGGAAATGGAATCCGTTATATGTAAAAACAATTACTGGCTTATTTATTATAATTGATTTAGCATTTTTTACTGCTAATGCCATGAAAATTGCCGATGGGGGATGGCTACCGCTATTGTTTGGCTTAATCATTAGTTTTATTATGCTTACATGGTATAAAGGCAAATTCCTCTTAAGACAAAAAGGAATTCAGCAGGGTTTAGATCTCAAAGATTTTTTAGATATGTTAATGCTTAGCCCTCCGCACCGTGTAGATGGCATAGCTGTTTTTTTATGCTCAGAGAAAGACTCTGTTCCTCCGGCACTTTTGCATAATTTAAAACACAACAGAATTTTGCATGAAAATACTTTTTTTGTACATTTAGAAACATTAGATATACCTAAAGTTTTAGATAGCGAAAGATTTGATTTAGTAAACTTGGATAATGGGTTATATACGGTTCATGCTAAATATGGATTTATGGAAACGCCTGAATTAATGAAACTTTTACAATTGGTAGAGAAGCAGTTAAGTTTCTCATTTGAAATTATGGATACATCATTTTTCTTAGCTAGAGAATCAGTAATTCCTTCAAATATTCCTGGTATGTCATTATGGAGAGAGCATATATTTGCTTGGATGCATAGAAATGCTATAAAACCTTCAGATTTTTTTCATATTCCAGCAAATCGTGTTGTAGAGTTAGGTACAAAAGTAGAAATTTAAATTAAAAAGAATAAAAATGTATAACCCGCAAAATAATATAGAGAATTTTGTTTTTGATGAAATAAAATACTGCGTGAAATGCTCTGCAGATATGAAATATGAAATACCAGAAGATGGGGATAATCATGAAAGATATGTATGCACAAAATGCAAACATGTAAATTATCAAAATCCTAAAATTGTAGTAGGAACGATTAGTATATACTCTTCTCATACTCATAATGCTAAAGTTTTACTGTGTAAGCGCGGTATAGAGCCAAGATATGGATATTGGACATTACCTGCCGGCTTTATGGAAAACGGAGAAACTACTTTCAACGGAGCGTGGAGAGAAACTTTTGAAGAAGCAACAGCTAAGCCAAATTTAGAAAGATTATTTTCAGTTATTAATATTCCAAGAATTGGTCAAGTGCATATGTTTTATTTGGCAAGTTTTGATGGGATATATAAATCAGGCGAAGAAAGTTTAGAGACTAATTTATTTGATTTAAATGAAATTCCTTGGGATAAATTAGCTTTTCCAAGCGTAGAGGTAACCTTAAAAAGCTATATTGAATATATAAAATCAGATAATAAACAAAATATAATTTTACCTTATCATCATACAGTCAGTAATATGCCAAAAGATAAATAGAAAATTATTATATTAATGAATACTGTTCAATATAAAAAATATTTAGAAAATTTATATATAAGAGGAAAAGAAAGAAAAATTCCTAATATATCACCGCAAAATGCACATTTCATTTTGAATATTTTATCTAAAAATAATGTCAAAACTATGTTAGAAATTGGCTGTGCAAATGGTTATTCAACTCTTAATTGGGCATTTTATTTAAAAAATACGTATGCTAAACAAGGTATGCTGCATACAATTGATATATCTAGACCTATGTTTGAAGAAGCTTTTACTCATTTAACTGCTTGTAAATTACATTTAAATGTTTGCGGACATTTAGGCGATGGGCTGTTAATTCTTCCAATTCTAGCTAAAAATATGTTTGATGCAATTTTTATTGATGCACAAAAAAAACATACAAAATCATTCTTTGAATTATCTATGCCGTTATTGAAAAAAAATGGTGTAATTATTATAGATGATGTAATTAAGTTTTCAGATAAAATGCAGGATTTATTTAATTATTTAACCCTCAACGAGTTTATCTACGAAATAATAAAAACAGATGAAGATGACGGAATATTAGTATTTTATAAAAATTAAAAGAACTAAAAGAATTAAAAATTATGCAGAATTTTAACCAAAGCACAGACTTAAATTCAATTGTAATGATTATATATACAGATGGTGCATGTAAAGGAAACCCAGGCAGCGGAGGCTGGGGAGCAGTTTTATTATATAAAAATCATGAAAAACAATTATACGGCAGTGAGAAAAATACTACAAATAACCGCATGGAGCTTATGGCAGTTATTAAAGCACTGCAAGCATTAAACAGACCATGTAACATAAAAATATATACAGATTCTAAATATGTGCAAAATGGTATGCTGTCTTGGCTTGAAGGCTGGAAAAAAAATAATTGGAAAAACAGCAAAAAGCAAGAAGTAAAAAACATAGATTTATGGAAAATTTTAGATGTTGAAGCACAAAAACATAGCATAGAATGGTGCTGGGTAAAAGGTCATAATGGCGACAAATATAATGAATTAGCAGATGAGCTAGCTAATAAAGGGGCTGCAGAAAATGCAGAAAACTTTACTGCAGAATAAAAGAATAAAAATCTGGCATAATCAAGATAAATATTGATAAGCTATGAACTAAATGACTGTATTCATTTTCCAAACCTTTGCTGAATATAATTTTCAACAATTACCTGAAACTGTGCCGCAATATTTTCACCTTTCAAAGTAATTTGTTTATTTCCATCAATAAATACGGGTGCTGAAGGGCTTTCACCAGTTCCGGGCAAAGAAATTCCAATATCAGCGTGCTTTGATTCTCCGGGACCATTTACAATACAGCCCATAACAGCTATTTTTAATGTTTCAACGCCTTTATAAGTTTGTTTCCAGATAGGCATATTTTTTCTTAAATATGTATCTATATCGTTGGCTAAAGTTTGAAAATATGTGCTGGTTGTTCTTCCACAACCCGGACATGCAGTAACTGACGGTACAAAATTACGCATGCCTAACGCTTGTAAAATTTCTTGTGCTGCAATCACTTCTTGAGTTCTTGCTTCATTTGGAAGAGGGGTGAGTGAGACACGAATTGTATTCCCAATTCCTTGATTTAATAAAATGCCTAGAGCAACACTTGAGCTAGCAATTCCCTTAATTCCCATTCCGGCTTCGGTTAAGCCTAAATGTAGGGCATATTTGCACATTTTATCTAGTCTTTGGTAAACATCAATCAAAGTGTTAACTTGAGACACCTTACATGATAAAACAATATTTTGTGGTGCTAAGCCAATATCTTGGGCAAATTCTGCACTCTCTAATGCAGATTGAATTAAGGCTTGTTTAATTATTTCTTCGTTGCTATCAGGATTTGGCTTTGCCTGATTTTCATCCATTAATTTTGCTAATAAATCTTGGTCTAAACTCCCCCAATTCACGCCAATTCTTACAGTTTTGTTATATTTAGCTGCAATTTCTATCATCTGACTGAATTGTTTATCTTTTTTTTGCCCATAACCAACATTTCCGGGGTTAATTCTATATTTAGATAAAGTTTTAGCGCATTCAGGATAATTTGACAAAAGGGTATGCCCGTTATAATGAAAATCGCCTATTAATGGCACTAATATGCCAATTTTATCTAGATGCTCACGGATAAGAGGTACTGCTTTAGCTGCTTCTGGCGTATTGACTGTGATTCTAACTAATTCAGAACCTGCTTGAGCTAATTCTTTAATTTGTATGGCAGTTGAAATATAATCTGAAGTGTCCGTATTTGTCATGGATTGAACTCTGACTGGGTTGTCTCCGCCAATTCCAACAATATTATTTTCCCAGCTTACTAGTGCGGCGTACCTATTACTCATAGCAATTTAAAGATAAAAGATTATTATTAATATACCACAAATATGTATGCTGTAGCATTATTTAAACAATAAGTTTTTGTTATGAAAGCCTTCATAGGTGCAAATAAACCTGAAAACTTGATATAAACACGCTGAAATTTTGATAAAATGTTACTGGCTGGCTGGCTTCAAACAACTTTATATAGAATTTACGCTAGTTATAACCTTTTAACTTGAAAACTTTACATTTCTAAAATATATATCTGCCTATTTCTATATAAATACGTTCTATTTCATCTTTTAATATTTTATCGTTATCTTCGCATAACCAACCGTTTTTGTACCATTTATGATATGAAGTATTTATAATTTTCCAGCCGGCTCTGGTTAAAATTTGCATTCTTTCTATATGCTCGCTGGTATATTTTTCTATATATCCATCTTTTAAAAAATGATGTCTTCCGTCAACCTCTATAACTACTGATTTTTTTGTATCATGATTAAATAAAACAAAATCTAGTCGTTTCATTCCGCAAGTTATAAATTGATTTGTGATACTAATTTTATTATTACTATTATTTTTGTATTTTTCTAAATACTCGTATACCCGTTGTTCAAATTCGCTTTCACATTTAGACCACTCAAATTTATTTAAATTATTTAAATTAACATTTTCATTAATATCAATATCTTCTTTTTTAATTTCACCTTCTTCTATTTTAATATGTTGTAAATATCTGTTAATGAAACGAAAACTTTCTTTTTTAAAAGGAGAATGAATAAAGTATGTAAAGTATTTTGCTCGACTAGTTGCTACATTAACTCTCTTAGGATTATTAAAATGAGTAGTTCCTCTGGTACAATTTATATCTAAACCCAAAGAAAAAAACATAATATCTCTTTCATTACCTTGAAATTTTTCAGGTGTACCAACCATTAATTCATACTTTTCATCTAAATTTGGCAAATGTTCTGCTATTAATTCTTCAATTTTATTACATTGGTCTGTAAGCATAGATACTACACCAATTGTAAAATTATCTTTATAATAAATGCATTCTGGAATTTGATATTTGTTATTAATTTTATTTTTATTTTCTTCCTTTACACTGATTAATACTTTAATAATGTTAATAACTTCTAAAGCTTCAGCTGCTATAAATTTGCTTTTTTCATCTCGTAAGCCGTTTACTTCGATTGCTTGAAATGACCTTACTGCTAATTTATCTGGAGTATGTGTCATAATCTTTAACTTGCTATATTTATCTTCTAGCGACTTATAAAAAAACTCCGCTGTGTATCTAGCTAATTTTGGATAAGAGCGAAAATGCTCATCTAGCATTTCTTCAGGTGGCTGAATTGAACGGTATTCATTTTTAATCAAATCTAAAATTGAAGAACTTTTTACTACTAAATTACGTTCACTAGCAGTTTTATACTCTAAATGCGGATTATATTTATTCCAGATATTATTATCATATTCTTTATTTAAACTAAAGTTTAACCCTGATGCATCTAAGCCTAATTGTTTATGGTCTCCAACAATACAAATTTTTTTGCCTCTGTAAAAGACTGGTAGAATTTCAGATAAATTTACTTGAGAGGCTTCATCTACAATTATTAAATCAAATAAATTAGGCTCTAATGGAAAAACCTTACCTAAATCTCGAATTTCTGCACTCCAAAATGGAATAACTTCTAAAATTTTATTAAAATCTATACTTTGCATTTTTTGTTGAATTAATCTGCTGTTAGTATAACGGAGCATGCTGGAAAAATTAGAAATTTCATCTTTATATTCTCTTTTACTTATTTTATGTAAAACACTATATTTATATTTAATTTTAATAAGCTTTTGTTTAAGGTCTGTTATATCTGTTTCTAAGTGCTTAATTTTTTTTCTAATATTTTCAATATCAAAAACTTCTGCTTGTTTATTTTGGTTAATAACTTCAGTGAACATATGATTTAATTTAATAAATTCATAGCTAGAATAAGAAATATCTTTACTAAACCAGCTATCATCAATATTAAATTTATCTTTAATATGCATTTTAAACTTGTTGATATTAAATTTATCAATTAAACATTTATTTGCTTTTTTGCAAATTTTTTCTAATTGCTTTAAAGCATAATCATATTTTTTTTGGTTATGTATTTTTGTGAAATTAAAGTTAGTTGGAATATTTTTATGTTCGTCACTAAAACGTTGCCTTTGTTTTAAAAAATTAACTTTCTTTTCAGTATATAAAATTTGTTGATATAAAGCTTTTTCTAATTCTATAAATTCTTTTTTTAACTCAATAACTTTGCCTTCTAAATCTTGATTTATTTTTATGCCTTGATTTTTAAAAATTTCTATATCTTGGGCTAGTGATTTACTATATTGACCTTTTAAATAATCGCAATAATTTTTAATTTTCGTTCTATGGTTAATATCATAATAGCAAACACCCAATATTTCTTCATGACTAGCTAAATATGGATCTAGTTTTTTATTAATTACGTCTAATGCAGCAGGCTTTTGTGAAACCACTAAGACTTTTTTATTTTGTGCTAAGGCTGATAATACTATGGCTGAAATTGTATGAGATTTTCCAGTTCCTGGCGGACCTTGTATGTAAGAAATTTCATTTGCCCATGCATTTTCTAAAGCACGTTCTTGAGATTTTGAAAGTGAGAAAGGTATATATTTCTCTAATGCATTTTCTACAAATTCGTCTACATCAAAACTTGATATTTGAACATGATTACTAGTTAAAGCATTAATTAATAATTTTTCTAAAACAGGGTTTTGAAAATCTTGATTTGATTCAATATTTTGAGTTAAATAGTGTAATGCTTGATAAGTAGATAATTGATCTGGGATACTATTTATAAAGATATGATTTATATTTATAAAGCACAAATCTTTTTCAAAAATAGATAGTTCTCGAGTATCTTTCTTATTCTTTTTATCAGCATAAGATTTAATATTTGCATTTAGGTCAAAATTTGCTCTGCCTATTTCATTAATATTTTTAAAATAACTTGTATTATCTTTTAATATATTGAATATTTTATGACTAAAAGAGCTTAGAATTTCAAAATCAAATTTATCTATTTTTTGCAATTCCTCTTCTATTTTTTTTAATTCGTATTCCTCTTTAGACGTTAAAATATTTTCATCTTCTTCATTTGTGTTGCCAACTAATTTAGAAATTAAGAGAGTGTTAAATATAGATAGTTTAAGATATAATAAGTAAAGAATTAAAATTTAAACCAGATGTGTAAATGCCAAAGATGCGGTAGTGAGAGCTATATAAGAAGCGGAAAAGTAAG
>JAHFQJ010000008.1 GCA_023266335.1 Burkholderiaceae bacterium | reverse complement strand
CACTGCTTAGATTATCTGAAACCGAGCTAACATTAGAGCTAACACTGCTCAAACTATTAGAAACGATACTTAAACTGCTGTTAGTAGAAGTTAAACCTGAACTTACACTGCTTAGATTATCTGAAACCGAGCTAACATTAGAGCTAACACTGCTCAAACTATTAGAAACGATACTTAAACTGCTGTTAGTAGAGGTTAAGCCAGAACTTACACTGTTTAGATTATCTGAAACCGAACTAACATTAGAACTAACAGAACTTAAATTATCCGAAACAGAAGTAACTGTAGAACTTACACCGCTTAAGCTGTTAGAAACGATACTTAAACTGCTGTTAGTAGAGGTTAAGCCAGAACTAACAGAACTTAAATTATCCGAAACAGAAGTAACCGTAGAACTTACACCGCTTAAGCTGTTAGAAACCGTGCTTAAACTGCTGTTAGTAGAAGTTAAACCTGAACTTACACTGTTTAGATTATCTGAAACCGAACTAACATTAGAACTAACAGAACTTAAATTATCCGAAACCGAAGTAACTGTAGAACTTACACCGCTTAAGCTGTTAGAAACCGTGCTTAAACTGCTGTTAGTAGAGGTTAGACCAGAACTTACACTGCTTAGATTATCTGAAACCGAGCTAACATTAGAACTAACACTGCTTAGATTATCCGAAACTGAAGTAATTGAAGAGTTAACATTGCTTAAACTGCTAGAAATACCACTGCTTAAATTAGATATATCAGAAGCTAAACCTGAAGAAACAGCACTTAATTGCGCAAGGTTAACTGCATCAGTTAAATCTGTAGCACCTGCTACATGTTTGATTTGACGCTCTCCGCCTTCTGAATTTCCAACGCTTACTGCTCCATTTGTAGGAATTGAATCATTACTGTAAGCAGCATTGCCGGTATCATTTGCCTCGCCAATACTATTTGTACCTAGTGTTACGCTATTTGCAATACTAGAGCTTGCACCAACACCCAGAACAGTTGAATTTATACCGCTGGCATTAGCTCCTTGCCCTATTGCTGTAGAATTAACCCCTGATGCATTTGAACTAGCACCTGCAGCAACTGAATTTAATCCATTTGCAACTGAATTAGCACCAAATGCTACAGAATCAGAGCCATTTGCAATTGCTTGATAACCTATAGCAATAGCATTAAGCCCATTAGCTGTAGAAACTGGACCAATTGCAATTGAATTTAATCCATTTGCAACAGCTCCGGATGTGAAGCTATTAACAGCATAATATTTCAATGCAGATGATACATTAGATAAATTGCCGGATACTGCAGTTAAATTAGAACTTACAGAAACTAAGGTACTTAAACCGGAACTCACAGCAGAACTTAGGTTGCTTAAATTAGAACTAGTCGAACTTAAGTTGTTAGAAACTACACCAAGATTACTGTTCGTATCAACTAAGTTAGAGCTAATAACAGCAACATTACTATCAGTAGAATTTAAACCTGAACTAACAGAAGCCAAATTACTATTTGTAATATTTAAACCCGAGCTAACTGAATCTAAATTAGAATTAGTAGAATTTAAGCCCGAGCTAACTGCATCTAAACCTGAAGTTAAATTAGAACTTAAAATATTTAAATCGCCGGAAACAGCAAGTAAATTAGAATTAGTAGAATTTAAACCGGAGCTAACTAAAGCTAAGTTAGTATTTGTAGAATTTAAGCCTGAACTAACAGAGTTTAATCCTGCAGTTAAAGTTGAACTTGCAGAAATAACCATAGAACGCAAGTTACTTAAATTAGAACTAACAGAACTTAAACTAGAGCTGACAGCAGTAACATTACTATTAGTAGAATTTAATCCGGAACTAACGGAATTTAAACCTGAAGTTAAATTAGAACTTAAGCTGTTTAAACCGCTGGAAACTGAGAATAAATTAGAATTAGTAGACATCAACCCTGAACTAACTGAATCTAAATTAGAATTAGTAGAATTCAAGCCAGAACTAACCGAAGCTAAATTAGTATTTGTAGAATTCAAGCCGGAACTAACAGAATCTAAACCTGAAGTTAAATTAGAACTTAAAGTATTTAAATCGCCTGAAACTAAAAATAAATTAGAGTTAGTAGAATTCAAACCTGAACTAACCGAAGCTAAATTAGTATTTGTAGAATTCAAGCCTGAACTAACAGAATCTAAATTACTATTTGTAATATTTAAGCCCGAACTAACAGAATCTAAATTAGAGTTAATAACTGTAACAGTACTTGATACACTACCAAGTGTTGAGAATATTCCGGATACAGAAGAACTTACATTACTTAAATTAGAAGATAATGAGCTAACAGTAGATGCAACAGGCAATAACTGTCCAACGTTTACTGCATCAGTCGCTTGTGTACCGGCAGCTACATTAGTAATTTGTCTTTCATTCTCTGAACTTCCAACACTTACGCTTCCGACTAATGTAGTAACATTAGTAGAACTGCCGTTTAATGCGTATGCGACTGGATCTAGAGTAGAAGAAATGCTTCCTCTATTTTCATATGAGGCATAGCCTAATGCAACACCGCCAGATGTACCGGCAGATGATCCAGAACCAATTGCGATAGAATTTATACTAGACGCATTAGCACCATAACCTTGGGCAATGCTGTTTATTCCAGAAGCAGAAGCAGAAGCTCCGGAAGCTAAGGCTTCATTACCAGAAGCTGTTGGTGCAGCACCTGAACTATTTGCTGTATAGTATTTACTTCCTCCGCTAACAGAGGTAATAGCAGCATCTAATTGAGCAAGATTTACTGCATCAGTTGAATCTGTAGCTCCGGCCACATTTTTAATCTGACGTTCTCCGCCTTCTGAATTACCAACACTTACCGCACCATTTGTAGGAATTAGAACATTGCTGTATGCCGCATAGCCAATTGCATTTGAAGCACCAATGCTGTTTCTTCCAAGAGTTATAGAATCAGCAGCTGAAGACGTAGCATTAAAACCAATTACAACGGAATTATTGCCTGAACCTGTAGATTGATTGCCTAAAACTAATGAATCAGTTCCTGTTGCTGAAGCACTTACGCCAATTGCAGTTGCTGCTTTTGCACCAGCTGTTGAGAAATGCCCAATAGCAATTGCATCTTGAGCAGTGCTGTGGGCTTCGCTTCCAACGGCTACAGAAAAATTTCCGCTTGCTGTTGATAATTGTCCGACAGCCGTACTTTCATCGCCAGATGATGTACTAAAAGAACCCAACGCAGTTGCTTGTGTATTTGATGCTGTAGCTTCGTCTCCAAGAGCAATAGCTGAATCTTGAGATGCCAAAGCATTTAAACCAATTGCAGTGGAATACCCCCCAGATGCTTTTGCAGAAAAACCTAAGGCAAGAGAATCTAGATTGCTTGCAGTTGCAGAATTACCTAAGGCAATAGAATCTGTATTGCTTGCAGTGGCATTATCACCTACAGCAGTAGCACCTGATCCGGAAGCGGAGGCAGAATTTGTATTGGTCCCAGAACCAGATAATACAGTTGCCGCATATACATTTACGCTTAATAGGGCTGTTGCTGCTATAACTGTATTTATAGCTAAGTTAGTAACCTTTTTAAAATCAATAAAACTACTAGATAATTTACTTGGTAAAATTGGCAGATCTAAATCTGATTTAGATTGAATTTGGCAAATTGCCCCGCTAATTTGAGCTACCGCTCTTGGCTGAATAAATTTTCTTTTTAATTTAATCGCACCAGCAATATTAGGTTTTTGAACCATTGAATTCTGGTCTAGTGTTATAGAAAAAATATGTGTTATTTTTTGTTTATCATTTTTATCAATTAAGACTGTTTTTCTAGTCTCTTGCCTACTACTCATATGGTCTCCTAGTTCAATATTGAATTAATAGATCTACTTTAGGTACAAATTCTGCAGCAACTGTAAAATCTATTGGGTATTTAAGATTTTATTATTCTATATTTTTATTCAGAATAATTTTTGGCATTTGTACACCATAAATGGTATTAAATAATAAATTCTAATACAATGAGATAGCGGAAGATTATAAAAATTTTACTAGAAATGGAATAGAATTAATAAGAATACATAAGGTAAAGCCTTAATTTTATTATTGTTTATGAAAAGATAGTGCATTATAAAAAAAGTTGTTTTTTATGTACAAAAAATAAGATTAAAGGAAAAGTTAAAATTAACAAAAAGATTTTTTGCTTAAAAGAGACAAATCAAATTTTATAGTTGAAATGCTTGATTTTTTGAAAATTTATACAGCCAGATGTATGGAGGAATTAAATTCACCATAATTATAAATCCTAAAAATTATCTAATCAAAGTATACATAAAATATAAATTCATCAAATAAGGAATTACACCTAGAAAGTTCTTTGTACCCACCAATTTTTATTTAATATCAATAAATTTTATCTGCAAAAACTTATCATGTAAAAATTGTTTATGCGTACTTAATTTTGCAAGTATAAAAACTAAAACAATATTAGATATGATTAATGGAATATCTAAAACAGGCACATTGACTATAGAGCTAACTATAATTGACGGCATCACCCAAACTAAAAAACCTAAAATATAACGTACAACCGCTTTAGTCAAACTCAATTGAGTTTTTTGGCTAATATTATCTTTTAACTGTAAGTGCCATGTTTTCATGGCAAGAGTTTGTCCAGTTGTATGCCAGCATGTAACAAAATATATTCCTAAAACTACAAAGATAGTAATCTGTAGACCTAACCTATGATGTAAGCCATGTTTTTGATTAAGCACAACTCCATAAACTAGAGCTGTTATAAATATAATGCCAAATAATAATATATTTTCATATAGCATACACCAGATTAATTTTGAAAGGCGTGGAACTTTATTTTCATTCAAATTCAGTGTATTTGTGCTTATTAATTCATTATTTGAGTTTTTCATAATAAATACTAACTATTTACAGAACTTTATATTTTGTAATTATACACATGAATAGAATAAAATAAAAAGTTGAGGTAAAAATGGATAAAATCATTGAATTAGTTTTGTTGATAGTTAGTAGTGTTATGATGATCATCAGTAAATTTATTTAGATAACCAAAATTTTGGGTATGGGATTTGAAGTTATATTTACTGAAGGTTTATCAATATTTTAGCATACTTTACATTAGGTTTAGATATATTTATGCACACGAAGAATGTCATGCTTGCTCAGTTGTGAATGACCATTCATCATCAAAATGTATTTCTGTTCCCAGACTATGCAGAGAGAATTTTCCTAGTTTTTCTAATTTTTTATCAAAAACATACTCAACCACAGGTAAAGTGCTGCTACTTGGATAATATGTACCAGACTTATTCGTTATCCTTTGTAATTGACCATAAATTTCACCAGCTGCATAAACTTGGCGGGTAATTGAGGCGTCTTTTTTATTTTTAGCTAGATGAGCATGACCGCCTATTTGATAACTGCATTCTGCATAATTTCCAGTTTCTTCACTTATAAGCAAGCTATAAGCTACTTCTCCTGGTTTTGACTTAGTCCCTTCTAAAATGATATATGTATATTTTGAATCAGGTTGTAATGCATTTAATGAAACAATACGGGAATATTTATCTCTAGTATGCTCTCTATTTGTACATGCACATTCTGGATCTATTTTTGGATATATTATCGGCATATATTTAGTTCATTATAAATAATAATATGCTAGCCTATTTTAATCAGTATTTCTATACTTTTAATATGTTATAATTATCATCAATAAAGTTATAATATTCGCATTTTATATGAAAAAAAAGTACAAAATAGCACATACAGCTATAATTATGGCAATTAATGCCGTTTTTGCTTCAAGTAATTTATATGCTGAAAATCAGCCAAATCTGCCTATAGATAATTTAAACATCTCAAAAGCGGAGCAAGCAGAAAATCTATACGCTGATAATAAAGACATAGTTCAAAAAAATACAGATAAATTTTCTGACAACATATTAGAGCAGATAGAGCAAAGCGGACAATCAAAATATAATATTATTGAGACTGTAGTAGTTTCTGCAGCTAAAGTACCGCAAAAACTTGAAAAAGCTATTCCGGCAGTTATTAGTATAGATTTAAAAAAATCTAATCCTAACACCAATTCTATTGCAGATATATTAAAGCAGCAATTAGGCATAGAGGTCAAACAAGCCGGCGGAATGGGTGCACAAACCAGCTTATTCATGCGTTCATCAGGTTCCAGCCAGAGCTTAGTTTTATTAGATGGTGTGCCTGTTAATAGTTTAAGCAGTGGCGGCACTTCTATTGAAAGATTAAGTTTAAATAATATAACTTCTGCTGAGGCAGTGTCAGGCAGTGTATCTAGTCTATATGGCAGTAATGCAATGGGCGGAGTGGTAAATTTTACTACTTTACCTAAAATTAATCTTAATTCAGAGCAGGGCAGGCAGACAAAGTATAGTGCAGATATTAAAGTAAAAGGCGGCACAGACAGCAGTTATGGTATAAATTCAGCGTTTAATGGGCAATATTACAATTCTGCTAATGATGCTTTAACCTCTTACGGCTTAAAAATTTCTGGTTTTGAGACAAATGGTATAGATGCTATGAATAAAAAAATCTATCCAAACAGTAATCCGGATAAAGATAGCTACTCACAAAAAAGTGCTGGTCTATATTTACAGCATGAACAAAATAATAATTTAATTGCTATAACTGCCGGCACAGCAAACACTAAAGCAGACTATGATAATGCTTATGATTTACCATCAGATACGCACAAATATGAAAGCACGTTTAATAATATTGGTTTAAATTTTAGCTCCAAATTTAATGATAATCTGCGTACAAAATTTACACTTGGTTATAATCAAGAAAATGCCATAGATTATAAAAATGATAAACAAACATCTCAATATACCAACACCAATAAATACGCCAGCCTGCAAGCTGATTATTTATTTAATCCGGATAATATTGTGAGTGTGCAGGCTGAAAGATTAAATCAAGATCTTGATTCTGACAGCAAATATCAAAAAACTCACAGACAAACTAACAGCCTGCGTTTAGGTTATGCAGGTCAGATTGATGTTCACAGCATACAGGCAAATATTCGCTACGATGATATATCAGATATTAAACATGCTTTAACTTATTTTGCGGGCTATGGATTTAATATAACACCAGCATGGAAAATTTTTGCCTCGCATTCTACAGGTTTTAGAGCCGCAGGTTTTAATGAATTATACGGACCATTCGGTGGTAATCCGAGTTTAAACCCAGAACATAGCAAAAACGCAGAAATTGGTACGCAGTATGCACAAAATGGCGTGCTATGGCGCACCAGTTTGTATCAAAATAGATATAAAGATTTAATCGGGTATGATTCAAATTACAAGCCAGTTAATATAAACAAAGCTAAGATTAGCGGTGTTGAAAGTTTTATAAAAACAACTTTTGCTGGATTAAATTTTAGTGCAGGGATTAACTGGCAAAATCCGCAGCAAATTGATATAACTCCACAGGGTGAGCAAAAATCTACACTCTTACTAAGATCAAAATTATTTGGCAATATTGGCGCAGATTATACCTTTAAGCCAAATGGTAAAAATTTGATAATTGGCGGTAATGTTCAATTTACGGGGAATAAGCAAGATTATGGCAGCCAAAAACTTGGCGGTTATGCATTAGTTGATTTGAGTGCAGATTATGCACTTACAAAAGATTTATCGCTACAGGCTGGAATTAAAAATCTGCTGAATCGAAAAAATATTTTTGATGCTTATGGATACAACAAACCGGAAAGAAAAGCGTTTATACAGCTAAGTTATACCACTAAATAATATAACTTTTACACCTTAACAATTCCTATTAGGTTTATTCTTTTGTTGTAGTGGGTAATGTAACTTTAGAATGCCTATAGTCTATTGGGTATTCTTCTTGATTCATAGGGAAAGTAATCTCAGTCTTCTCTATTGTTGCAGTGTTGTTAGGAATAACATAAGTTTCTATAGTTACAGAAACATTACCATTACTCAACTTACACTGGTCAACATTTATATGTATACGTCTATCCATTTCATTAGCGAACCCCAAGTTTTTTAGTTTTTGTATACCTTCCTCATAAGAAGCTAAATTTATTTTTTCAGGAATTCCGCATGGCACATACAAAAACTCATCATACGGCCAAGTCTTCTTGTCATCTGTTTGACCCTTATTTATTAACTTTATTTCTGCTTGTGTAAATGTACAAATTATAGAAGTTGGATTATTATTTTCATTTAAAGCATAAACACTTAAAGATCCATCGTTATGTTCAATTAAGTTGCCAAGTGGCTTATAATCACCATTATCTCTGCACCTAACTGTTATTCTTTGCCCTATACTGCCGATTTCAGAAACTGGATAATATTCTGCTAACATACGAGCTCTATTTTCATATGATGGATATGTACTTGATGATGCAGCAGAAGAAGTTTTCATAATTTTACTTTCTAATTAATATTAAATTATCTAATTAAAATTATAATAACTAATTTTTTAAGTTTATGCAAGATTTTTATTTTAAACTTTAGTTTTGATTAATTTTACTTTATCACTTATAATTTGCTTCCATATATAAAACAAATTTTAAATATTTAGGATAAATTTATGCTGACAGTAAATACAGCAAGCTCATCTGGTCAGATTAGCTATCAATTTATGAGAGTGTTCATTTAGATAGTTATTTTTAAGATTTTGGAAATCTAAACCTAATAAACATAAGGCTTTGAATTTTTAAATTTACAGAAAAGCTATCTATATTTAATACTCTCCAATTTATATATGATCACCAGTTTGAAGCAGTAGAAAAATCACAATAATCTTCATATTTAACCGATTTAGAAGCTTTAGCTAAGCAGCCAAGTTTACATAATGAACAAGCTCTTTATGCATGTGCAGAAGATGGAAATTTAATTCAAATGCATTCAGTTTTCTGCAAACAAGCCTTTAAATTTTCACCCACTTTAATTGAGTTACTAAATTCTCCTTCTAAAGATACATCACTATTAATGCGGGTGGAAAATAAGAAGGGATTGAACGAGTAATTCAAAAAATAAACTGAATTATTATCTAATATCAAAATATGGTCATTCCCGCGTATGCAGGAATTCATAGATATATGCTTCCGCAGGTATGATGATCGTTCCAACAGGCGGATTTATCTGGTATCATGATTAATGATATCAAATTAGTTGCTCAATCCCAATAAGAATTTGAACTTATTCATAAAATAGATTATATTCATCAGGTAAATACATAATAAAATAAATATGACAAACTTAAGCTCAAATACAAACCCTAGCTTTATTTCTAAAGCATTTATCGGCATTACCAAAATTGCTAAGCCATGTATGCGCTATGCATGGCAGTTTTTATACAATCAGCTTGCTGAAAAAGACAGCAAAAATCTGCTTTTATTTATGAATTACGGATATTCAGATAATGAAAATGAAGAAAATAAAAAAGCAGATAAAATAACTTTAAAAGCAGAAGATGAGGCTTTTCGTTATCCAATTCAGCTGTATGCAAAAGTAATAAAAGATTTAGATTTAAGGGATAAAACCATTGCAGAAATTGGGTGCGGGCGTGGGGGCGGCGGTGCATATTTACTGCGTTACGCCGATTTGCATCAGTATATAGGTATTGATTTATCCGCCAAAGCAATAAAAAAATGCAAGCTTCAGCATAATTTTAATAATGCAGAATGGCTGCAGGGTAATGCTGAAAATTTACCTATAGACAGCAACACGGTTGATATATTAATTAATGTTGAATCTTCACACTGTTACCCTTCGATGCTTAATTTTTTAAATGAAGCTTACAGAGTTTTGAAAAAAGAAGGACAGTTTGCTTTTTGTGATTTAAGACCTGCAGCTGAATTAGCAACCTTAGAAAATCAAATTAACATATCAAAATTCAAAATTTTAGATAAACAAATCATTACTCCACAAATAATTTCTGCTTTAGATAAACTTTCGCAGGAAAAAGAACAAAATATTATTTCTAAACTGCCAAAATTTTTACAGCCTGCCTTAAGAGACTTTATGGCAACTAAAAATAGTGCTATGTATAATGCATTTGTAAACGGTGAAATGGCTTATGTTTATTATTTATGCAGTGCAGTATAGTCTAAACATTTGAATTTAAATTTTTATGAGGCGTGTATATTCTATACAAAACATAGCTTATAAATCCTCAATTTGAAATACACAACCATCAGGGACTCCATCATCAGGCATATAGGATTCAATTTCAGGTGAGCTGGCGTTGCTTAGTTTTCTTTCCTCTATTTCAAAACCTAATTCTAACAGGTTAACCCCAGCTAGTTCATTAATCAAAGAATTGAAATCTTTATATTCTTTTTTGACTTGTGTTAATTTACCTGAAGGTACTTGCCTTGCAAGCAGATTATACATAGAAACAGTCTTACTTATTTCCATACACCTATAGTGCGGATCACCAATCAATTTTTGAGTATCTTGAACTAAATTTACAAATGGAACATGTGCAAATATTTCACGATCAACAACAGTCGAACTGTAGTGCTTACATAAAACTCGAACGGATTCTTGTATTGAAAGCGGGTGAGATTTTGTATTAATTAACATATAAACACCTCAATAATAAAATAATTTATATAATATAAATTATTTAAACATATTTTAATGAATATTTATATAGTGAAAATACTAAATTTATAATAAATAATGTAATATATTATATTTTTTTGTTATATGCTTAGTATGCGCTGTAATTTTTCTATTCAGTATACACCTTGGCTTTATATAAAATGATATAATTTTATTTTAGATTGCAGTTAAAATATAATATGCGCTTTATAAAACAACTTGTTGAAAAATATAAAAATAAAACTAATTCAGATAGAAGGCAGTTATTAAAATTCTTATTATTGCCTGCATCAACTATATTTTCGGTTAGCTATTCAAATTTGGTCAGTGCAAATGAGGTGATTGCAGTTAGGGTATGGCCGTCAGAAGATTACACCCGCATTACGGTTGAAACAAATAATTTACTACAGGCTTCGCATATTTTATTACAAGACCCTTACCGCTTAGTCATTGATATTCCAGATTTGCAATTATCACCTCAATTAAAAGAATTACTAAATAAAGTTCTGCCGGATAATCCGCATATTTCAAAAGTTAGAGTAGGGCAATTTACTGAAAATAGTATAAGAATAGTGTTTGATTTAAAACAAGCTATCAAACCACAAGTTTTTTCTTTATATCCGATCTCAAACTACAAATACCGTTTAGTTTTTGATTTACACAGTAAAGATGAAGAAGAAGATTTAATCACACAAATTTTAAAACCTAAAGCAGTAGAAAATATCCCTTCAATATCTACGCGTAATAATGCAAATTTAAGAGAAAATGACCCAATGAAAGAATGGCTTAATGGAGGAAAAAGTAGCCAATATTCAAACCGCACAAGTCAGGATAATAATAGCCCCTATGCAAATTTAAGAAATAAACGCTTGACTTTAGCTATTGACCCAGGACATGGCGGAGAAGACCCAGGTGCAATTGGAGCAAATGGAGTGCGGGAAAAAGATGTAGTTTTAGTCATTGCTAAAATATTGGCTAATATCGCTAGTCGTTATGTACGCGTAATTTTAACCCGTGATGCTGATTTTTTTGTTCCATTAAACACACGAGTATTAAAGGCAAGAGCTGCTAAAGCTGATGTATTTGTTTCTATACATGCTGATGCATTCACCAATACAAGCGCTCGAGGTTCTTCGGTATTTGCTTTATCAGAAAAAGGAGCATCAAGTTCTCTAGGGCGCATGCTAGCGAATATGGAAAATAATGCTGATATAATCGGTGGAGTGAATTATTTTCACAGCAAGGATACACAACGCTTGCTTTTAGGTTTATCGCAAGATGCCCAAATCCGTGATAGTTTAAGGTTAGGTAACATGATTTTAAATAATATTTCTTTAATTAACCCGCTGCATAAAAATAAAGTAGAGCAAGCAGGATTTGCTGTATTAAAAGCTCCGGATATTCCATCAATCTTAGTTGAAACAGCTTTTATCAGTAACTTTGAAGAAGAACAGAAACTTTTGAGTTCTCATTTTAAAGAAAAAATGGCACAGGCAATTTGGGATGGGATAAGAAAATTTCTTAGGGTTTAGCTATACTAATTCTTTTTAAGAAAAAGTATAGTCAAAAAATTACGGTTACCAAGAGGAATTTTAAGAAGATAACGAGGCGAATGTGTACAAATGTGAAATCCGGCTTGGTATCAATCATAATATTAATTTTAGGATATATTTATATAATATATTTATAGAAGAGTATAAAAAGAGGTAATTTATGACAATACTAAATATAACCACCGAAGAATCACCAGTAGCTATTCAAGATAAATTACAAAAAATTAGAGTAATTCAAGATAGTATAAAATATTTACAAGAAACCATAGTATCTGACATTAAACAGCGTGACTATATAATTAGCCTCCGTGAGAAAATTCAGAATGATGGAGATGAATACTGCACTAATGAATACATACCTCATCCGGCAGATTCTGCCCGCGATATTAAAACATTAGAAGCAAGAATTAACTCTAAACATCAAAAAATTATATTCATGCAGCAGGAAATCTCTGTGCTGCTAAATAAAAACAAATCTGCAAGTGGAGCAGCAGCTTGATTTTAGAGGAGTACAGCTAAAGTCATGATGACTACGCTGTTATCCTGCAATTGCTTCTAGGCGTCATAATCTCTCTTCCGCCTTTTGATGCGGATATTCAATTTAGACAAATATGACAATGTCTTTATGCGGCAAATTTAGCTTCTTTTAACAAACGTGCAACAGTTTCACTAACTTCAGCACCGTTCTTTAACCAGTTTTTTATGGCATCTGCATTTTTAATTTCAATTTTTTGTTGCGAGCCGGCTGGTGTTGGGTTATAAAAACCTAATACCTCTAAATGCCCGCCGTCACGGCGACTGCGTTTATCCATTGCTACGATAAAGTAAAATGGGCGCTTTCTGCTGCCGCCGCGCTTTAAACGAATTACAACCATGGTTATCCTTTAATATTAAACCTATTGTACAAATAAAAGCAGTTTATAAATAAATGTTATCACACTTGAATTTACGTATGCATTACTGTAAATCCGATTGAGACATACGATTAGAATAACTGCAAACTTATAATAAACAAGTATTATAACTCAATTACATATTTTTTGTAATATACTCATCATACTTGAATTTATGCCTGTGCTGCCTTAAATAAGATTGAGGCGGGCACAGAATCAGATAAAATAAAACTAGAATTTTGTGCTAAGTTTAATTTTCTTCTTCAAAAAAAGAACGTAATTTATCTGCCCTTGAGTGGTGCTGCAGTTTTTTCAAACCTTTTGCTTCAATTTGACGTATACGCTCACGTGTTACATTAAATTGCCTTCCTACTTCTTCTAAGGTATGGTCCATTGACATATCAATGCCTAATCTTGTTTTTAATACTTTAGCTTCACGCTGCGGTATAGACTGCAGTACATTCTGCACAGCCTTTCTTAGTTCAGCCAAAGTTGCCGCATCTAATGGGCTGGTTGTATATGTATCTTCAATAAAATCGCCTAAATGCGAATCTTCATCATCGCCAATTGGAGTTTCCATTGAGACAGGCTCTTTGGAAATTTTCATTATTTTACGTACTTTATCTTCAGGAATACCCATACGGATTGCCAGCATAGTTGCATCAGGTTCTATGCCGGTTTCTTGTAAAATTTGTCTAGACATACGATTCATTTTATTGATTGTTTCTATCATATGCACTGGGATACGGATTGTACGTGCTTGGTCTGCAATTGAGCGCGTAATTGCCTGCCTTATCCACCATGTTGCGTATGTAGAAAATTTATAGCCTCTGCGGTATTCAAACTTATCCACAGATTTCATTAAACCGATATTACCTTCTTGAATTAAATCTAAGAATTGTAAACCGCGGTTTGTATATTTTTTCGCAATAGAGATGACTAAACGTAAATTTGCCTCTATCATTTCACGTTTAGCTTTGCGGGCATGCCGCTCGCCTTCTGTCATTTTTTTATTGATTTCTTTTAAAATTGACAGCGGTACCATTACATAACCCTGCAGCGCTATGAGCTTATTCTGCAGTTCATGTATAGATGGAGTATGGCGGTTTAAGCTTATAGCTAACCCTTGATTATTCTCAAATAATTTTAGCCATTCTAAATTAGTCTCATTGCCAATAAAGTTTTTAATAAATAACTCTTTAGGCATGCCGCATTTATCTACGCATATTTTTAAGATATTACGCTCTTGCTTACGGATTTCTTCTAATTGATTACGTATTGTATCGCAAAGCTTTTCTACTATACGTGCAGTAAAGCGCAAAGTTATTAATTGGTCTTGAATGGCTGTTTGAGATTTTATATATGATTTTGAGCCATATCCGTCTTTTTCAATAGCCTTAAGCATTTTTTTATAATTTGATGAAATATCAGCAAATTTACTTAATGCAGCCGTTTTTAAAATTTCTAATTGTGTAGATTCTGCCGTACTATCAGCATTATTATCATCTTCACCCTCAGGTATTTCAAAATCATCTTCAATGAATTCAGTGTCTGTTGCTAAATCAACCAAACCATCAATTACTTCATCAACTAAACACTCGCCTGATTTTATTCTTTCACCCAGTGTAATAATTTCTTGTATAGTAATCGGGCTTGCTGAAATTGCCATCATCATTTCTTTTAAGCCATGCTCAATACGTTTGGCAATTTCTATTTCGCCCTCACGGCTTAATAAATCAATGTTACCCATTTCACGCATATATAAGCGTACAGGGTCAGTAGTTCTTCCAAATTCCGAATCAACTGTCGATAGGGCGGCTTCAGCTTCTTCTTCAGCTTCTTCTTCAGTTGAAATTGTATTTACTGTATCATTTAATAATAAAGTTTCCACTCCCGGAGCTTGTTCGTAAACATTAATTCCAAGGTCATTTAATACTGTAACTAAAGATTCTAAGTGGTCGCTATCCGCTAAATCATCATGAATATGGTCATTAATTTCAGCATAAGTTAAATAGCCTTTTGATTTCCCTAATTTAATAAGGTCTTTCAATTTTTGGCGTCGGTCTAATAGCTCTTCTTCACTAACATCTATAGTGCTTCCCAAACCAAATTCTTTAAATAAAGCTCTTTCTTTTGATTTTTTATCTTTTGATTTTTTAGACTTTAATTTATCATCTGGCACATTAGGGCTTGTATCTTCTAAAGCATTTTTATCTTTTGATTTTTTAGATTTTAATTTGTCATCTGGCACATTAGAATTTACATCTTCAGAAGCATTTTCTTCTAAAGATTGTTTATTATCATCTGGAGTATTTTTTGATGGTTTTTTTTGAGACATAACACACAATTAGTAAAATTGCAAATAGTCTTCTATTATAGCATAGAATGGAATAAAAGAATATAAATAAGTTTATATGTGCTAATATTTACACGTTATGGGCAGATTATTTAATCTCTAAAATTGGCGTATAAGGATTTTCGCTATAACCATCTGTATAAATTTTAACTGAATTTTCTGTTGGATTATATAAAGCAGCAATTGAATTTGAAGGTTTATAGTTCTCCTTAGACATACTATAAGCTTTTATGACTATTCGGCGATTGGGTAGTTTGGCAGTTATTTTATTAATTATTTGTTGAGATTCCTCATTTGGAAACATTTCCCACTTATCTTGCCCGTTTTTTTGATATTCTCCTGCAACAAATAAAACTACTGTGGCATTTGAGGGAATTGAAGTTAAATGAGGTAATGTGCCTGTAGAAAAAAGATGCCCTGTCTGATAAGCATTTTTATGTAAAAGCTTAACATAAAAATCACCATTTTCTTTTTTAGCAACAGCTAAAATTCCAGTACAACCTGAAAAACCTTTTGAATAAAATAAAGTTGTATCGCTTTGCTGATTAAGCGTCAAAGATGATTGGAAACCCATGCCAACTTCTTTTGTTCTTACACCACCTATTTTTAAATGTGAAAATGGCTGAATGGCTGAATGGCTGAATGGCTGAATGGCTGAATGGGATTAAAGTTTTAGGCATAAGTTCTTTTGTAATACAATTATGTTTGCAGTGTAACATAAATAACAAATCAAGCAATCAGTAAAAATACCTAATTTATAATACCCCCACTCCGTACTCTGCCCAACAATTCGGCGTTTCATAAAGCTTGGCATGAACAATACTAATTTTATCTCTATATAATTTACTTAATTCCTGATTAATTTCTTGGAAAGCTGTATAGACTAAATTTTCAGCTGTCGGCACGCAAGATAATACAACAGTTTTGTGATTAGGTAAACTATTTAAAAAGTGTAAAATTATTTCATCTTTTTCATAAACTAAAAAAGCATGATCCCACTTATTGATTAAACAGTTATTAATGACGGACTTTATATCACCAAAATCTATAATCATACCAAAATCACTAGCCTGCTCATAACCTGCACTAATAACCTCGCCTTGTAAAGTTACTTCTAAAATATACCTATGCCCATGTAAATTTTTGCATATGCTGTTATGGTTAGGAATTCTATGCCCGGCATCAAACTCAAATTTACGTGTTACGGTATGAATTATTTTATCTAACTTTTTTAACATTAAGCAATCCCTAAATATTTATGGGTTTGTATGCTTAATTGCCATTTTGTATGCGTTAAACAAAAATTTATAGTTTGTTCTATATTAGATTTAACTTCAGTTTTATTGATTATCTCATCTTTAGGCTGAATAAAAAAATGTTCAAAATCTAAGCCGGAAAAATATTCCATATCTTCTATACTAAAGCCTTGCGGATAAATAACTTTAATTTCATTCCCGCTGTTTAAAACTAATTCACTGCCGAATTTTGGGCTTACGCATACCCAGTCAATTCCTTTAACTAGAGGTTGTGTGCCGTTTGTTTCAATGGCTATTTCAAAATTATATTGATGTAATTGATTAATTAGTGCTATATCAATCTGTAACAAAGGCTCTCCGCCAGTCAAAACTACATAAGGTTTACCGGACATTTTACTGTTTTTACCGTTTTGTGTGCAAGGATTAGAATTAATCCATAAATTATAAATAAATTCTGCTAAACTTTCTGCACCATATTTCCCGCCATTTACTCCATCTGTTCCGACAAAATCAGTATCACAAAATTTACATACGGCATTTTCACGGTCTTTTTCTCTGCCGTTCCATAAATTACACCCGCTAAACCGGCAAAACACACTTGCTCTGCCTGCCATAGCTCCTTCGCCCTGCAGGGTATAAAATATTTCCTTAATGCTATACATACCGCCCTTTTTTTCGTATAATTACTTTTTTAGAACATGATAAATATCAGTTATCCAAGCTTCTATTTTAAACTAATTTTTGAGAAAAAACAAAATGAGTGAACACCAAAGCCTGATTAAAACGCCTAAGCAGTTAGTTATTGCAATTGTATTATGTTTTATAATTCCAATCATAACTATTATTTTATTGGTGAATTATGTAGATTTTGGCAATGTTAATGGTGCTGGAACTGATAATTTTACACCAGAAGCAACAAAAAAACGTATTAAACCTGCGGCTGATGTAAATTACAAAGATCCAAACGCCCCTATTATATATAAAACCGGTGAACAAGTTTATACATCTTTGTGTATAACTTGCCATGGAACTGGGGCAGCCGGCGCTCCAAAATTTGGTAATACATCTGATTGGGCAGCACGTTTAGGTCAGGGGCTAAGCGGTTTGCTGCACTCTGTGTTAAATGGTAAAGGTGCAATGCAGGCGCGGGCAGGTTCATCGCCAGATGACTATAGCGACTATGAATTAGCACGGGCAGTTGTTTATATGGCAAATGCAGGCGGTGGTAATTTATCAGAACCAGTAGTTCCTGTAGCGGTGTCTTTGCCTGCATCAGCAGCTAAAGCAATTGAAACATCAGGGCATTCAGCAAGTATCACAACTGCTGAAATGCCTAAATCTGCTGAATCAGCTAAAGAAACACCTCAATCGCTGCAAACCAGCAATATAGAAACTGGTAAAAAAGTTTTTGAGCAGACTTGCATTGCCTGCCATGGCACTGGTGTTGCTGGTGCTCCAAAATTAGGCGATAAAGTAGCTTGGGCAGCCCGCATTAGTGCAGGAACAAACGCTTTATATCAAAGTGCCTTAAAAGGTAAAGGTGCTATGCCGCCAAAAGGCGGGTTTGGCGGGAGTGATGAAGAATTTAAATCAGCGGTAGAATATATGTTAAATAGTTCTAAATAATAATCATTTTATAAGGTTAAATATTATGAGTTGTCTAGGTTTTAATGGGGTAATACCTCATGATGATCAATATCGTGCTGCAAGTGAGACGCACACAAAAGCTGTAGATGAATCTCAATTGAAGTCGTTGAGATATGCTCCATCTAGCCCTGCAATTATAGAGTTTAGAACAGGTTTAGCAATACTGAAAAAACAGAAATTAGATGGTAAAGATTCTCTTGAATTACACAACTTAGTAATATCAACAGCTAAAAAACTAGAACAAGAGCAACAACAAACTTAAACTATGCAAAATATGGATAAAAACCCAAATACCATGTATGGCACAACTATAGTGTGTGTTAAAAAAGATGGAAAAGTCGCCATGGGCGGGGACGGGCAAGTAACGCTTGGTCATGTTGTGATGAAAGGCAGTGCAAAAAAAGTTAGAAAGCTTTATCAGCAGAAAATAATTGCCGGATTTGCTGGCGGTACGGCAGATGCATTCACATTACTCGATCATTTTGAATCTAAGCTGGAAAAACATCAGGGGCATTTAATGCGTTCCGCTGTAGATTTAGCCAAAGATTGGCGTACAGATAGAGTTCTTAGAAAATTAGAAGCTATGTTATTGGTGGCTGATATTAATAATATTTTAATTATCACCGGCAATGGTGATGTTCTTGACCCTGAAAATGGGATTGCTGCCATTGGCTCCGGCGGAAATTATGCGTATAGTGCAGGGCTAGCTTTGTACCAACATTCTAGTTTAAATGCAGTCGAAATTGTAAAAGAATCATTAAAAATTGCTGGTGATTTATGTATTTATACTAATCATCATCTAACTTTAGAAACTTTAGAATAATTTTAATCCCAACCAACACAAAACAATTCAGACATAAATTCAAGTGTGATGAGTATAGTAAAAATCCTAATATCTATTATAGAATAATCCATATACAATTAAAACGTAATATTTTATTATTTATGTAACTTAATTTTTATCATCTATAATTAAATTACCTAAGAAAAATTTTCTTGCTTTTAATCTAAGGGATTTTGCTATGTCTATCAATGATGCAATCATACAATGTCTAAATCAGAATGATTATCAGCAAAAAGCGGTAAATAATAAATATAGTGAAGATTTATATCAAATTCAAACGAATAAACAATTAAACAACACGCGCGAATTGCTTAGGCAAATCTCATATCTTCATTTAATGCATCATCTGAAAATTATTCAAAAGCAATAAATTAAATGTTTTACAAGTTAATTTTATCTCCGGTTTTACTTTGCACAAATTCAAATGTAACATCAGGAGCTAATTCCACTAGTTTTAAGCCTTGCTGATTAATTTCAAGCACAGCTAAATTTGTGATAATTTTACTCACAACTCCAACTCCGGTTAGTGGAAGTGTGCAGGCGGGCAGTATTTTTAAATCTTCAGTGCCGTCTTTTTTAATTGCAGTATGCTCCATTAATATTACAATATTTTTAACTCCTGCAACTAAATCCATAGCTCCACCCATACCTTTAACTAATTTTTTAGGTATCATCCAATTAGCTAAATCCCCTTTACTGCTAACCTGCATTGCACCTAAAATGGCCAAATTTATATGACCGCCTCTAATCATTGCAAATGAATCAGCACTGCTGAAAAAACTAGCACCTTTGCGGGCTGTTACGGTTTGTTTGCCAGCATTGATTAAATCTGCATCAACTTCATCTTCATAAGGAAATCTATCAATGCCTAATAAACCATTTTCAGACTGAAGCCATACATCCATACCTGCAGGGATATGATTAGCAACTAACGTTGGCAAGCCAATACCTAAATTGATGTAAAAACCATCTTGAAGTTCTTGAGCAGCTTTTTGTGCCATTTGTTCGTGTGTCCACATAGCTTCATATCCTTATATATTTTTTACTAAAAGTATTAAACCTAGATAATATGATTTTTATAGAAAATCTATTTATAAATAACTGAGAGTAACTCATTTTCAAACTTTTTAACAGCTTCAAGCCTAGAATCATAGCCATAATGATCAAGGTCATAATAATCATCATCGGAATCATAATCTGAAAGAATTATATAACCCGGACTTTCATGGCATTGCTTTATTCTTTCAATAATATTCCATTTCATTTTCAAATCTAATTCTTTAAATGATTTAATATATCTTAATGCATTAATATGTTGTGTCAACAAAATAGAGTTAATTTTTCAATTCTTTTCTGCGGATTAGAATTCAATACCACTCTATCAATATAAATACTTGGAGTATGTATATTATCCGCCTCTAATTCTCCAACTTCAACAATATATTCAACTTCAACAATAGTAAATTTTGCGGCTGCTGCACATAGCGGATTAAAATTTCTTGCAGTTTTACGGTATATAACATTGCCTAGTCTATCTGCTTTATAAGCTTTAACTAAAGCAACATCTGCATATAAAGCTTGCTCTAAAATATGGGCTTTCCCGTTAAAATCTCTATGTTCCTTGCCTTCAGCTACAATTGTGCCAACTCCGGTTGGAGTATAAAAAGCAGGAATACCAGCACCTGCTGCACGTAAACGTTCAGCTAAACTGCCCTGAGGCGTAAATTCTAATTCAAGTTCACCATTTAAATACTGTCTTTCAAATTCTTTATTTTCACCAACATATGAAGAAATCATTTTTTTTATTTGGTTAGATTTAAGTAATATGCCTAAACCAACATCATCGATACCCGCATTATTTGAAATACAAGTTAATCCTTTTACACCTAAATCTTTAACTATATTAATTAATAATTCAGGAATTCCGCATAAACCAAAACCGCCAACAGCTAAAATTTGATTATCTTTTATTATATCTTTTAATGCTGATAGTGCGTCAGGATAAATTTTATTCATAGTAAATAAGCATTAAGCTCTCATTAATAGTTTATTTATTATGTTACATATGCTTTATATTTAGCAAGTAGAATGTTGTAATAAAATACAAATAGGAAATTGAGATGGATATTGACATGGGCAAGATAGTGATAAAATCAAGCAAAAACTATTGAGTAAGGGTAACCTTGCACATCAATATTTGGGTATAATCATATAAATGTTTATATGATTACACTGTAAAATTATTAGCTGCAGTTGCGGTTATTACACTTGCGGTATAGAAAACCAGCACATACAGCACCTAATATAGGGGCAAGCCAAAATAGCCATAATTGTTTTAATGCAAGACCGCCAACTAACAAAGCAGGACCAGTACTACGGGCAGGATTAACTGAAGTATTAGTAATTGGAATAGAAATTAAATGGATTAATGTTAAGCATAAACCAATTGCAATTGGAGCAAATCCTTTAGGTGCTTCTTCACTCGTTGAACCTAAAATTACAAACATAAACATAAATGTTAGCACAAATTCACTAATCAATGCTGATACTATTCCATATTGATTAGGGGATAGTTCTCCATATCCATTAACAGCTAAACTGCTTGGAAGCATAGAAAAGCCGGATTTACTATTGTAAACAATTGCATAAATAATCGCAGACCCTACAATAGCTCCACAAACTTGTGATATGATATAATAAGAAACTTTTTTACATTCAAATCTGCCAGCTATGCTCAAACCAATAGTTACAGCAGGGTTTAAATGACAGCCTGAGATATGACCTATTGCATATGCCATAGTTAATACACTTAAACCGAATGCTAATGAAACCCCAACTAACCCAATGCCGTTAGTGAAACTGGCAGATAATACAGCACTCCCACAACCTCCTAATACCAGCCATAAAGTTCCAACAAATTCAGCCGCAACTGCTTTTTTTATATTCATTTTTACACCATATAAGACTAAATAAGGAACTACATTTTATATTAAATTAATATTAAACTTCCAACTATAAATAATATTTGTTGTGATTTTGTCACAAAATTAGGAGATGAAAATCTTGTCATAATTAATTACAGATTTAATATAAAAAAATACTGCTAAAACTAGCAGTATTCGGATTTTATTTATATTTAATAATAAAACAAATATTAAGCTATTGCCTCTTCTAATTTTTCAGATGGAATTTCAGATATTTCAGGGCGGTCTAACAATTCCATATATGCCATGGGTGCGTTATCACCTTGTCTAAAACCGCATTTTAGAATACGTGTATAGCCGCCGTTACGTTGTGCAAAACGCGGTCCTATTTCATTAAACAATTTAGCTACTATACCTTTATCACGTAAACGGGCAAAAGCTAAGCGACGGTTTGCAACACTATCCTTTTTCCCTAAGGTAATTAGGCGTTCTACAACTTTTCTTAGTTCTTTTGCTTTTGGCAATGTAGTCTTAATTGCCTCTTCTCTTAGTAAAGCTTGAGACAGATTGCGTAACATCGCTAAACGATGCGATGATGTTCTATTTAATTTTCTTAAACCATGCTTATGGCGCATAATATTTCCTTTTCTTTTAATTTCTTAAATCTGTATCTTCTATCAAAATAACTTGAAAAAATTAAATTATTTTGCGGTACATTTTTTGTTTATAAATAATGTTAATCAAATAAGCTTAAATTTTTATTTAACTTATTTATTCTCCCTCTTACTTTTACGTACGAGACACGCAACTACAACAACTCCTAATAAACAAGCACCACCGAGACCGGCACCTACACCTATTTGCATATCACGATTTTCATGTTGAGCTTGTTCCACTGTTTTAAATTCATAATTTGCGGAACTAATTGAACAATTATTTAAGGCATATGTTACCGTATCTTTAACTTCAGGTTTAACTACAATTGCTACATGCCCTCTTGCTGTATCTCCTGCACATTCTGTCCACCAATCAGATCCTTTAGTTAAATTTTTTGGTAAAGATTGTTCTAAGCATCTTTCGATTTCAGGCAAGTATTTTGTATATTCATCAGCACTCCTACATTGATTAGCACCTCTTTTTACACTTGGCATAAAAATCCTTCATTTAAGTTAAAAAATAATATAATATAAAAATACCATATTAAAATTATAACTTACGTTCCAATTATTTTCCAGCACTAGCTAAAGCTTGTGACCAGCCATCAACCTTAGCGCCTAATGACAAACTGCGTGTACCTAATGCAGCTTTAATTTCTGTTAATGATTTACGCCCTAAATTCGGTGTTTTTAATAATTCTTGCTCTGTATATTGAACTAAGTCACCAATATACATTATATTTTCTGATTTTAAACAATTTGCTGAACGTACAGTTAATTCTAAATCATCAATTGAATGCATTAATAGCGGATTAATTTTAGCTTGTTTTGGAGCAGCTTCTGCTAATAGATCTTTATCTTCTAATGAAGCAAATACCATCAAATATTCTATTAATAATCTTACAGATTTACGAATTGACTCTTCCGGACTAATCACACCGTTTGTTTCAATTAATAACACTAAACGGTCTAAGTCTGTACGCTGCTCCACACGTGCAGATTCTACAACATAACTAACTCTTAAAATTGGAGAAAATGAAGCATCTAATACGATAGAACCTATCGATAATGTTTCATTGTCATAAACCCGCATATTACCTGGAACATAACCGCGACCAGCTTCAACCTTAATTTTTATACTAAGGTTGCCGTTTGATGCTAAATTTGCAATTACATGATTAGGATTTAAAATTTCAGCATCGTGTGACAGCTGAATATCAGAAGCTAAAACAGGACCTTCGCCTTGTTTTTCTAAATTTAATACAACCTCTTTGCGGTCATGTAATTTAAATATAATACCTTTTAAATTCAATAATATATTAACTACATCTTCATATACGCCATCAATAGTTGCATATTCATGTACAACACCAGCAATAGTCACTTCTGTTACAGCATAACCTGTCATAGAAGACAATAAAACACGGCGTAAAGCGTTGCCCAAAGTATGACCATAGCCACGCTCAAAGGGTTCCATAATAACTTTAGAACAATTTTCACTGATTTGCTCAATATCGATGATTTTAGGCTTAAGTAGGGTATTTTCGTTTTGCATATCTTTCCTTTGGCTAGACCCGTAATCAATGTGTAAAATAAGCACATATACCCATGATTATCTTTAAATTGACAAAAACACTAATATTTTAAATATAGATTTTTATACTATATACAAACAATATTTTATTTAATATAATCGTCAACGAAGATTTTGTGTATATTTTAAATGCAAGCATATATGCTTTTATATGTATACATACCTATAAAAAGTATGCATGATATACTCCTCTCACTTGAATCTACATCTGCGCTACAGTTAAATTATTTTCCTAGCTAGCCACTAATCGATGCCACTATTTTCTTCATAATTTCCCTTTCGCTTTTCTATAAATACAATTGAGATGAGTATATTTGAATATGCTTTATTAAATTATCGTGAATACAATTCAACAATTAAATTTTCTTGTATATCACCACCAATATCTGCACGCTCTGGTACTTTTTTAAATACCCCTTCAAATTTTTTAGCATCTACGATAATCCATTCAGGAATTACCATTTGTGCAGCTAATTCTAATGCTTCTGCAATACGTGCTTGCTTTTGTGCCTTTTCAGATACTGATATTATATCCCCCGGCTTTACTAAAATGGATGGTATATTTACTGATTTTCCATTTAATTTAATCGCCCTATGTGATACAAGCTGACGAGCCTCTGCACGAGTTGAGGCGAATCCCATGCGGTATACTACGTTATCTAAACGAGATTCTAAAATTACTAATAAATTTTCGCCTGTATGACCTTTTAGGCTTTGGGCTTGTTTAAAGTAACGGCGGAACTGGCGTTCTAATACCCCATAAATACGCCGAACTTTTTGTTTAGCGCGCAACTGCACACCACTGTCTGAAGTGCGGGCGCCAGATGTGCGACCATGCTGTCCTGGTTTTGAATCGAACTTACATTTATCAGATATTGCTCTACGTGCACTCTTTAAAAATAAATCTGAACCTTCACGGCGTGAAAGTTTTGCCTTTGGTCCTATATAACGTGCCACTTTTTATCCTTTCAATTAATTATATGCATAAACTTTACATGCATTATTTAGTTTTTTAGTGTTTAAATATTAAATACTTTATTCTTTCTAAAAAACAGTGGGCTTAATTAATAAATATTAATCTAAATTAAATACGGCGGCGTTTCTGCGGCGTACAACCATTGTGTGGTAATGCTGTAATATCAGCAATAACCGAAATTTTTATACCTAAAGCACTTAATGCTCTAATTGAAGAATCACGTCCAGGACCTGGTCCTTTCACACGCACTTCTAAGTTCTTAATACCAAATTCCAATGCAACACGACCTGCATTTTCAGCCGCAACTTGGGCAGCAAAAGGAGTAGATTTTCTTGAACCCTTAAAGCCTTGTCCGCCAGCTGTTGCCCAAGATAAAGTATTTCCTTGACGGTCTGTAATTGTAATTATAGTATTATTAAATGAGGCATGAATATGAGCTATGCCGTCAGATATACTTTTACGTACTTTTTTACGAGCACGCTGTTGTTTTTGGTCTTTTACCATATTAACTTAATCCTTTAATTATTTTTTCAGTGCTACGCCGGCTTTACGCGGACCTTTACGCGTGCGGGCATTAGTACGAGTACGTTGTCCACGCACTGGCAAACCTTTACGATGACGTAAACCACGGTAACAACCGATATCCATCAAGCGTTTAATATCCATACTTTTTTCACGGCGTAAATCACCGCCTGTTGTATATTTACCAACTTCTAAACGGAGTGCTTCTAACTCAGAATCAGTTAACTCTTTAACCTTTTTACTAAAAGTAATATTTATTTCAGCACAAATTTTACGAGCTGTCTTGCGACCGATGCCAAAAATATGTGTCAGACCAATTTCAATATGTTTATGGTCTGGAATATTTTCTCCTGCTATACGAGCCATAATTTTCCTTTAAATTATCCTTGTCTTTGTTTGTGACGCGGATCGCTAGAACAAATCACACGAACAACGCCTTTACGTTTAATAACTTTACAATTGCGACAACGTTTCTTAACAGATGCTTGCACTTGCATAATATTTTTCCTTTATAAAAAAACAAAAAGAGCTCAGTGCCTTGTTTTTACTCACAAAACACACATTTTAACAGTTTTTACAAATTTTTACTACTAGCATAAACTATTATTTTGCTCTAAACACAATCCTAGCACGAGATAAGTCATATGGTGTTAATTCCACAGTAACTTTGTCTCCTGGTAGAATACGAATATAATTCATGCGCATTTTTCCAGAGATATGCGCAAGAACTATATGTCCATTTTCCAGCTTTACACGAAATGTTGCATTTGGAAGATTTTCTAAAATCTCTCCCTGCATTTGAATTACATCTTCTTTTGACATGCTAGCCTCAAATTTATTTCCTAACGAAAATTATTTTTTTTCATCAAAGAACCATATTGTTGAGATACAACATACGATTGAACTTGAGAAATAAAATCCATTGTTACCACTACAATAATTAGCAGTGATGTCCCGCCAAAATAAAATGGCACTTGCCACTTTATCACCAAAAACTCTGGTAATAAACAAATTAGTACCATGTAAATAGCACCAATTATAGTTAATCTAGATAAAATACTATCTATATAATTAGCTGTTTGTATACCTGGACGGATACCTGGAACAAAGGCACCCATTTTTTTCAAATTATCTGCTGTTTCTCTACTATTAAATACTAAAGCTGTATAAAAAAAACAGAAGAATATAATTGCAGATGTATATAACACTACGTATAGTAAATGTCCTGGTGATAAGCTAATAGATAAATCTTTTAAAAACCTAATCACAACATTTTCACTTACAGTATGTGATGTTAACCAGCCTACAATCGTAGCTGGAAATAATATAATAGATGAAGCAAAAATTGGCGGTATTACTCCAGCCATATTTAACTTTAATGGTAAGTGAGAAGCCTGACCGCCATAAACCTTATTACCTACTTGCCTTTTGGCATAATTAATTAGGATTTTACGTTGGGCTCTTTCCATGAATACTACAAATGCAGTTACAAATATTGCAATCGCTACAATTAAAATTGCAGCAAAACTTGAAATAGAACCTTGACGGACTAACTCAAAAAAACCTGAAATTGCGTGGGGTAAGCCAGAAATAATACCTCCAAATATGATCATTGAAATACCATTTCCTAATCCGCGCTCTGTGATTTGCTCCCCAAGCCACATAAGAAACAAAGTACCTGTTACTAGGCTAACAACGGCTGTTATTTTAAATGCTAAACTTGGAATAATTACTAAATTAGGCTGTGCTTCCAAAGCAATTGATATACTTAATGCCTGAAAAAAAGCTAAAAATACAGTTCCGTATCTAGTATATTGTATTATTTTTCTTTGACCAGCCTGACCTTCTTTTTTTAGAGCCTCAAACTTTGGTACAATTAAAGTAACTAACTGCATTATGATGGATGCAGAAATATATGGCATAATTCCTAACGCAAAAATTGTAAATCTTGATAATGCACCGCCTGAAAACAAGTTAAACATACCAAGAACGCCATTTGAATAGCTTTTAAACATTTTGCTTAATTCATCAGGATTGATTCCAGGAACAGGAATATGCGCACCAAGACGATATACAATTAACGCCAGCAGAAGAAATATCAAACGGCGGCTTAAATCATTATTAATCCCGCTTTTAGTTGACGAATTTAAACTATTTTTACTCATAATACCTATATGCCAATTGTAGCACACTCCATGTTTGAATGAAGATTATATAAAAAACAAATAATATTAACTTATTTAGATTTAGCAAGTAAGAATAAACCAAGTGCTGTAACACTTGGTTTAAATTACCAAAAATCGACATTTGATATGAAAATAATACTTCTTTATACATACCTAACATTAAATTGCATTAATTTAGAAAAATAATTAACTGCAAACGTTCTATGAGATTAGGCAATTGTTCCGCCTGCAGCTTCAATTGCTTGTCTAGCACCTTGAGTAACCAGCAACCCAATTATTTTTACAGATTTTTGAATCTCACCTGTTTTTATTACTTTAGCATTTTTTGCACTTTGAGATACAATACCTAACTCTTTTAAAGTTGCTAAAGTAATTTCCGTAGATTTTTCAATAGAAGATATTGTAGAAAGACGCACTTCTACTACATCCCCAGCTGTCATAGAGTTAAACCCTCTTTTTGGCAATCTTCTGTATAAAGGCATTTGACCGCCCTCAAAACCCACTTTATGAAAACCGCCTGCACGAGATTTTTGACCTTTATGCCCTCTACCTGCTGTTTTCCCTAACCCAGAACCAATACCTCTACCAACACGGCGACGATTCTTTTTTGAACCTTCCGCTGGACTTAAGGTATTAAGTTGCATTTTTGTATTATCCATAATAAATCCCTATGTATATACATAAATTAAATTTTTTTAAATTAAGTACATTGTAATGTCTTAAATTATTCGCTAATAACTTTTACTAGGTAATGAACTTTATTAATCATACCCCGTACAGCCGGCGTATCTTTTATTGTTCTTCGTGAATTAATTTTTGCTCTTAAACCTAAGCCAATTAAAGTAGCACGATGAGATTGTTTAGTACCAATTACGCTTTTTACTAGCTCAATTGTAATAGTTTTTTCATTAGTCATAGCTTACCTTCTTTATTAAGCAATTAAGCAGCTAAAATTTCTTCTACAGATTTACCGCGTTTAGCAGCAATTTCTGAAGGAGTACGTAATTTGCGTAATGCATCTAAAGCTGCACGAACCATATTATATGGATTAGTTGAACCATGAGATTTAGCAACAACATTACGAATTCCCATTGCTTCAAATAATGCACGTAGAGGACCGCCGGCAATAACACCATTATTACCTGGCATAATTATAACTTGCGATGCTCCATGCTGACCTTTTACTGCGTGACCAATTGTATCACCATTTAAGGGCATTTTTTCTAATTTACGGCGTGCTTCATCCATAGCTTTTTGTACAGCAACAGGAACTTCTTTTGCTTTACCTTTACCAATAGCCACAGCACCATCTCCGTCACCTACCACAACAAATGCTGCAAAAGCCAGAATACGTCCGCCTTTCACAACTTTTGTAACACGGTTTACAGAAATCATTTTTTCAATCAAGGAATTACCTTGTTCTTCTGATCTTCTTTGCTTTTGTGCCATACATTACCTCTTGAAACTTATACCATTTTCAGAAACAGCATCAGCGAAAGATTTTACTCTGCCATGAAAACGGAATCCTGAACGGTCAAATACTACAAATCCAATACCCGCAGCTTTAATTCTTTTAGCTAATTCATTACCAGCAACTATTGCAGCCTGCTTATTGCCACCGGATTGACCATTTAGAATTTGTTTAACCTCTGCATCTAGTGTAGATACGCTAACCAGCACCTTTTTACCGCAAGTAGAATAAACTTGACCGTAAATATGCTGATTACTGCGGTTCACTACTAAGCGATGTACTTGCTGCTGAGCAATTCTAATACGGGTTTGTCGTGCACGACGCAGACGAGCTTGTTTTTTATTCATCATAACCCCTTATTATTTTTTCTTAGTCTCTTTAATAATTACCACCTCATCTGCGTAGCGCACACCCTTTCCTTTATACGGTTCTGGCGGACGATAATTGTTACGTAAATTAGCAGCAACTTGCCCCACTTTTTGTCTATCAAAACCTTTAATTATGATTTCTGTTTGCGTTGGTGTAGTAACTGTTATACCTTCCGGCATACTTTCTTCTACATCATGCGAAAAACCTAATTCCAGCTTTAATTTTTTACCTTCTGCTTTGGCACGGTATCCTACGCCCACTAGTATCAGTTTTCTCTCAAAGCCTTGAGAAACACCTGTAATCATGTTGCTAATTAAAGCACGCACAGTACCATGCATTGCTCTAGCCTGTTTTTCTTGGCTATTAGCAATAACTTTGATTTGATTATCTTCAATTTGAACTGTAATATGTGCAGAAATTTCTAATCTTAATTCGCCTAACACACCGCTTACAACTAAATTATTACCTTCTAAGCTAACTTGCACATTTTGTGGGATAGCAATAGGAGACTTACCTACTCTAGACATAATTTACTCCCTTACGCCACATAGCAAATAACTTCACCGCCCATTTTCATGGCACGTGCTTTATGATCTGTCATAACACCCGCTGGTGTAGTAATGATTGCAATACCTAAACCATTCATAACTTGTGGTATTTCCTGACAACCTTTATATACACGCAGACCTGGTGTTGACACCCTTTCTATATATTCAATAACAGGGCGACCGGAATAATATTTCAATTTAATTTGTAATTCTTCTTTTTCGCCTACTGTTGCATAATCTTCTACATAACCTTCTTCCTGCAATACTTTTACTATTGCTAATTTCAATTTTGAAGAAGGCATTTTTACTGTCTCTTTACCCACAGCTTGCGCATTGCGGATACGAGTTAACATGTCTGCAATTGGATCACTCATGCTCATGTAATTCTCCTTATTTGTTACTCTTACCCGCGCTTACCAACTAGCTTTTGTCATACCTGGAATTTCGCCAGCGAATGCCATTTCACGAACTTTTGTACGTGCTAAACCATATCGTCTGAACGTACCGCGCGGTCTGCCCGTTATTGCACAGCGGCTACGCAAACGTGTAGGGCTTGCATTTCTTGGTAATGCCTGCAAAGCTAGCCTAGCTTCGAAATGTTCTTGCTCTGTTTTAGATGCATCGGCAATTACTGCTTTTAACGCAACTCTTTTAGCAGAGTATTTAGCTACCAATTTTTCACGCTTTAATTCACGTTGTATTAATGATTTTTTAGCCATATTTAACCCTTAACTGCTTTGATTACGGAATGGAAATTTGAATGCGGCTAAAAGTTCTTTAGCTTCTTTATCCGTTTTAGCTGTTGTTACAATAGTAACATTCAAGCCGCGGATAGCATCAACTTTATCAAATTCAATTTCTGGGAATATAATCTGTTCTTTAATACCAAAATTAATATTACCGCGTCCGTCTAATTTTGCTCCAATACCTTGAAAATCTCTTACACGGGGCAAAGCAACTACAATTAAGCGAGCCAGCATTTCGTACATACGTGAGCCTCTAAGGGTAACTCTTGTACCTACTGGATAACCTTCACGTATTTTAAATGCAGCAATAGCTTTTTTTGCTTTTGTAATTACCGGTTTTTGTCCTGCAATTTTTGTTAAATCAGCAACTGCGTTTTCAATAACTTTTTTATCTGCAGTAGCTTCTCCAACCCCCATATTCAATACTATTTTGGTAATACGCGGAACTTCCATTACGCTCTTATAACCAAACTTCTCTTTTAAAGCTGGGATAACTTTTTCTTGGTATAGCTGCTCAAAAAGGGCTTTTTTATCTTTTTTGTTCATTTTTCAATCCTTTTAGGCAATAGCTGCACCAGTTGTTTTTAAAACACGCACCTTTTTGCCGTCCCGCTCTTCTATTCTCGCTTTAGAAGGCTTTCCATTGGCGTCTATAAGAGCGATATTTGATACCTGAATATAGCTTTCTTTACTAATTCGCCCGCCCTCAATTCCTAATTGTGGATTTGAACGGATATGTTTTATTTGTATAGCAACGCCTTGTACTAAAACTTTGACTACTATACCATCTTTGATTTGTATAGCAGTTACCATTCCTCGTTTGCCTTTATCTTTCCCTGTGGTAACGATAACCTCATCACCTTTACGAATTTTATTCATGTAAATCCTTTGATTAATATACTTCAGGAGCTAATGAAACTATCTTCATAAAACGCTCTGTACGCAATTCCCTAGGAACAGCACCAAAAATGCGCGTGCCTAAAGGCTCTAATTTATTATTTAATAATACAACTGCGTTACCATCAAATTTTAATAATGCACCGTCTGGTCTGCGTACACCTTTACGTGTTCTAACAACAACAGCATTGTATACATCACCTTTTTTAACACGTCCACGGGGACTTGCTTTTTTAATGGTTACCTTAATGACATCGCCAATACCGGCATAACGGCGTTTAGAACCGCCTAATACTTTAATACAAAGTACTTCGTCAGCACCTGTATTATCAGCAACTGATAATCTACTTTCTGTTTGAATCATAATTTACCTCTTCCAACTTAGCCTAAATTGATGTAGCCAGTTTTGGACCTGTAAGCACTGATTTAGCACTTGTTAGGCAGAAAAATGGATTGATTAACCCATCACCGAACTTGTGATTATAGCAGAAATATATTTATATTGCAATATAAATGTAAGGGCGTTTGGCTATAAACCTAAATAAAAATCTTTTATTTTTAGTAAACTTTTCTGTCATGGGTATTATGACTGAGAACGATGGTGTCAAATATGTCGCCTTACAAGATAAGCCTTGCAGGAATGATATTTCATATGCTTGAAAATTCTGTTAAATCTATGGTATCTAAAAACTATTTGAAAGGATTTATCTCTTTACTGTTATAAAAAGGGCTGCTGACTTTATCCAAAATATTTTTTACAGATGAATTTTGTTTTATTGAAGCTAGCATTTTATTATTCATACTGCTAATTACGTTGCTTGATTCAGTTAATTTATGCATGGTGTTTTTTACTTCAGAAACTGAGTTTGCAGGTAAGTCTTTAAGTTTAGGTAAAACTGCTTGAATATCTTTGTTAAGACTATTTTTAGAAAAATTTAATAATTCATCTTTTAATTTATGCCCAAGAGTATTTTGTGCTAATAAATCGGAAGCAATCTTTTTTGAATTGTCTAAAGACTGTTTAATTTGTCCCTGCAGTATTAAATCTTGTATAGGTTTGTTCTTTGTATCACCTTTAATTACAATATCTTTAAAATAATTACTCTCATCATTAGGATTGCGTGATTCTTTATGAAATAAGATTTTTGCACCACCCAAAGCAATATTATTTATGGACGCTTTTCCTTCTTGATCTAATTCGCCTTTATGACTAACTCCCTCACTGTCAATTACTTCATATTTCCCTGCAGCAACTCCTTCAAGATTTTTACTATCATAAAAATGATGAAGTTTTAAGCTGCCTTTTTTATCACTTTTTTCAAAATTAGGAATTTGGTAGCTGGCACGGTCAGGTCCAGTCCATACATGGCTAGAAGCTTTGACTAAAAAGGTACTCATAGTACCGATAGTTATGCCGTTACCAATTTTTATGAAAGAACCATCTTGTGCAATTAAATGAATTTCTTTAGCGGAACAAACTATATTCCCTTCTTTAGAAGTTACTTCAACATCTTTTAATGCATTTATTTGAGTTTTATCAAATTGGCTTTGTAATAATAACGGCTGCTGATGAGCAATGATTTTTGCTCCGCCTTTTTGGGCAAAAAGACTAATCCCGTTCTGTGCAGTTACTGTATAGTTTTTACCCGCTGTAACTTGAATATTTAAACCAGCTACCCAGTCTTGATGATTAGCCGCATATCCCATCAAATTTTGAGGGGTGGCTAATACAATTCCATGCTCGGCTGTGGCGGCTAAAACACGTTTACCGCCATCTTGTGAACTAGCTGATTTTATATTAGAGCCGTTTTCCCAATTTAATATATGCTGTTTTAATTGTTCTAAAGGCTGCAAATCAATATTTAAGGCTTGATGCTGACAAGCATAATCATGTAGAGCTTGAGTTAATCCGGCACATGCCTGCACCATTTCGTTTAATTCACTGCGTGTAAGCTGATTTTCTTGAGCTTGTATTTTCCCCCAAGCGGTTAATAACATGGCTTTGCCGGATCTTAACGCTAAACTTTCATCAGTTCGTAATTCAGCTCCTTCTCCTCTAGGAACTGATTCGCCATTTTTACGTGGATGAGTAAGCCAGCCTAAGTTTAATTGACTGTAACCATGTTCACTTGCAATTTGAGCATTAATTTGTCCTGTGGTGTCATCAAATCTTAATTGATTATAGCGGTTACTTTTATTTTCCTTTGATTTTATTCCCGCTAAATAACGGTTGCCTGGTAAACTGCCGCTATGGCTAAAATTAGGCGGCAAATGGTCTGCATTATGCACTCTGCCTATAATAACAAATTTATCCGGATCGTTTCCATCAAAATCAATGACTACTTCTTGTCCAAGACGCGGTAAATAAATTGCTCCCCACTGATGTCCTGCCCAGCTACTTGCTACACGTACCCAGCTCGTAGCTTGGTCATAGCCGTGAAGCTGTATTTTAACCCGCCCCTTTTCATCACACACCACTTCATCATTTTCTAACGTAGTCTGTGGATCATCTGGATTTTCAGAGCTTACCACTACAGCATGATTTACATTTAGTTTTGGTAATTCAATATTAGGATTGTATTCAGGAACAACCGGCATAGTTAATCTGGAGCAAACTAGTTTATTGTGATAACGTAAATTATCCTCATCTGTTTCAGGAAATATATGTGCATTTTCCCAGCCGGAAGATTTAAATAAACGAGTAATTCTATCGTTTAAATCTTTGGGTAAATTATTTTTTGCACACATTCTCATTTCAAGTATAATCAAGTCCCGCTCTTGTGTCGCGTGATTATCAAACTCATGATGATTTTCTATTTCAAAAAATTCTCCGGCACGCAAAGTGCGGACAGAGCTTTCTAAATAAAAATGCTTTGCAGTTAAATCATAATGCTGCATTCTAAATTGAGTTAGATGCTGAAACTCTTGGCTGCTGCCTCCTTCATGAGGGCTGCTGATTTGCTCGTCTTGAATAAAATCACTTAAACTATATTTACTTTGCTGAGTTGAGGCTGATATTTTATCTATTTTTGCTCCAGCATAGTCATGGCTTTTACGCCTCACTTCACCCGCAGTGAATTGTCTAAATGGAGCAATTAAATTAATGCTGTCTGCTTCTTCAGTTCCATCTATGCGGTGATATTTTACTTTGGCTGATTTATTCATAGAAAAGCCCTGATTATTATTAATCAGTACAATTTCATGGGCTAAATTATTTTCATCTTCCTGGCTTCTATCTTCTCTTATAAACCAATTTATGCCGTGTTTTTTCCACAACCGCTTGAGAAAAGCTGTATCAGATTCACCATGCTGAAATACTTGCGCTCTTTTTTCATAATTTATAACCGTAGTTCCAAAATTTATTTTATCTAAATTTAATTTTACATTTAATCCGAAAGATGGAACTGCATCATTATATTCTTTAAATATTTTCTGCGTGATTTCAATAAGATTAAGATTATGAAAAACTTTGGTTTTAATCCGTTTATCCATAAAACTTAATGCTGAAACTATAGTGAGCTGATAGATGGATAAACCCCCGTCGCTTTGCCCTTCCATAGCGTCAAAAATAAGACCATGAATGCGGTGAAGTTCGCCTTTATCAGTTACAATATGAATTGAAACTGCCGTGCTTATCATATTTTTTAATTCTAATCCTGCTTCACCTGAAACACATCTTACAATATAGCGGAAGTCTCCATTGACTTGTTCAACGCCTTCTATATATTGAATAATTAAGCTCTGATTTAAGCTTTGATTGGAAAAAATTAAGCGTAGGGGACGATTTTCACTATCAAAAATATTATTCATATAGACATATTCTTTTTAATTTTTTTAATTAATCAATGTAAATTCAATTCTACGGTTTTGTTTTCTGCCTTGTTCCGTTGAATTACTAACTAATGGCTGTGTTGCGCCTAACCCATTTGTTTCAAGTGTAGCATCTGGTATATTTTTTGATAAAAGATATAATTTAATTGATTGAGCGCGGGCTTCAGAAAGTTTCATATTACCAGCTGATGAGCCTTGATTATCTGTATGTCCGATAATTTGAATTTTATGCTCTTTAAGTTTTAAAATAGGCTCTGTCATTTCATCAAGTATTTTTTTACCACTGTCTTTAATATTTGAACTTCCTGAATCAAACTCTATAATTCTATTTTTTAAAGTTTCATCTAGCAAACTCTGTTCTGTGCCGCTTACTACTAAATTATCTAAAACTTTAAATTCATAGCCAAATGTATTATTTAAAAAATTTATAACTTCAATTTTATCTTTATCATTAGAAATTTGCCCGCGGATTTTTACGGTATTTCCATCAATTCTTAACTCTCCTTTTGATACTTTATTTAAAGGAGAAGTAATTGATTTTTCGATTTTCTCACCCCAATTAACTGGTGTAACAACCGAACTTACCTCTAATTTATTTATAATCTTTAATTCCGGATACAATTTATTTAATTTTTGTGTAATACTATTTTTTATACGCTCGCTTGGCACGCTTCCCTTAATAGTAATAATATTTTCATGCAGCACAGTAGTTGAGGCTGATGTTGATTGATTTTGTTCTGCAGTGCCGGACAGCATGCTGACATTGCTGTTTGCTAAAACAAATTCACGTGCGGTTAAAGAGGCTAAATAGATGCATAAAAGTAATATTTTTTTTTTCATTTAAGCTCGATTATTAAAATTTTCAAATAATGAATTTCTAAGATGAGTTAGTTTTAAGTCATCATTATCTAAATAAGATGAAAGTTTTACAAAATTGGGATAATTAAGAATATTATTATTAACCCAATCTGTATTTTTAAAATCTATAAGATATTCATTTGAGTTATTTGAAAGAATGGAGTAAAGCATTTCATCTGATTTATTATCAAAATTAAATCCTAATTCATGTTCTGCAGTTATAGAATTTTGATATTGAAAAATAGATAATTCTTCATTAGTTCTTTTTTTAAAGAAAGGTAACAGCATGTCATACCAAAATTGTAGTTGGTATTTGAATGTGCTTATTTTACTATTAGAAACAGGAAAATGTAATCCTTTATTTATATTTTGAAAAGAATCTAAATCAGATAATGGTTCTATCAGCATGAGGGTTGCTAAAATTCTTTGTTTTAATTTAAAGGTAGAAAATTTTCCGTCCAGACTTTCAGCAAATTTTAATAAATCTATTTTTTGTAAAAATTCTGTATAAGAATTTTTATCTGCATCATAATTATTTTTAACATTAATATATGTATTATTAGAATTTAGTATTTTCTCATTTGGATCTGCTTCAATAATATGAGCCAACTGCTGCTGGTTTGAGTGCTGTCCGGAAATAAAATCACTTAACCATGATTGAGTTGCTTGCCAAACATCACTGAAATAAAGTGGAAGCCATTCAAAGCTGACCGGTACAGAACTTATCTTTTGAGATATGCCGCACAGAAAAGGAAAGCGGCGTCCTGAACTATCATAACTTTTAATCATAGAGCCAATTAACACATGCTTTGACGATTTTCCGAAAAATGCAAAATTAACCGGTTTTAAACTATCATAATCATTTTTCCATTGAGCTGGATTGTTATAAGATAAGTTTTTTAATACCAAAGAGATCCAATTATCAAATGTGTCCATTAAAATATTATTACTGCTGCGGATAAAATCTCCTCTGCTAGGAATTTTACCAAAGTAAATCAGAGGCAAGGCTGTATTTAATATATTATTTTTCATATTAATTTTCAATTTTGCCAAAAATTTTCTGCAGTAAAGATAACCCGTTTAAACCATTTTTCTTTGGATTATTACTTGTATCTGCTAAAACAGCTTTTAATTTTATACTCACTGCTGCTGGCGGATTACCCCAAGTTAATTCATATTCATTTTGTGATATTTCCTTAGTTTTATTTGCTTGTATATAAAGATTTTTTATTGAGTCATCGCCGGATAAATTTAATACTTCAACAACATTGCCTGTTTTTGCAATTTTAGCTATAATTTTTATGGTTTTTTGATTAGATGGAGACGGCCATAAAAAGTAAGACCACTCTAATTCTTTTGATTTAGAAGAAATAATTTGTCCGCCCACGTCAATTTTATACTCCGTAATATCTGGATTAGAAACAGGCAATATCTGAAATTGACGAAATCCAGCTGGTATAATATTATTAGCAGAAGATCCGCTGCTATTTACAATATATCTAGGATAATTTTTAATTAGCTCATAATTAATATTAAGGGTAATGCCTTTCCACGGGGTAGCACTTATTATTCCGCCGTTTATTCTAATTAAATTACCTGCTTCTTTTTCAAAAAACTTATTAATTTCTCCATCTGGACTGAAAGTTTTTGCTATTTCAGCTTCAGAAGCTCCAATTGCAGACTTTGGATTAAACGGAGCTTTGTCAGATAAATTTTTCATGAATGGTTCATAAACTTGGGACACCCAAATTTTATTCAATTCATTTTCAGCTAAAGGAGTTAAAGAACTAAAGCCATATACCAGAGGCTGTGTGAATAAAGAAGATAATGCCTGCTGTGCCGCATCTGCATTATTTGAAAACATTTGTCCAGCCGCAAACTGCCAAGTTTCAGCAAACTCTGAACTGCCTTCAACCGTTTTCTGCATTAATATCTTAGCACTATGACCTAAGTCGCCTGAACTTTTTATTTCATTAAAACGTAATGAAATTTTTCTTAAATAAGCTAAATAACCCTGCACTAAATTACTGCTGTTGTTTTCTTTATTTGAAAGAACAACAAGTTTAGCAATATGGGCAAATGAATTGGAAATTTGTCCATTTTGTGATAAACCGTCTAATTTACTTAGATTATTCATCAAATTATTTTTATTTAGATTTGTATTTATACCCAAATTCACATCTAATTTATCCAAAGCATTAATTTGCTCTGATAATTTAGAATTATCCCAGCTGGTTTGACGGAATAAAGTTGAAAGCAATGTTAAAAGCGGAGAAGAATTAACATCGCCCAAACGGTTGAACCCATTTAAAGCACCATCAAAATCATTGAATTCAGCAATAGAAATGCCTTGTATAAACCTTTGCCACTCTTTTATATATTCTGCTTTATACATGCTGGTTAAGCGTTTTTGTATGTTTTCAGGGCTTCCCTCTAGAGTTAAATCATCTTGTATATTGGATTTTAAAACCCAGTCTGCATTTTGAGATTCTTTATTTGCAGCCCCTTTAATTGCCTGATAGATAAATCCAGACCAAGCTTCTTTAGTAAATGTGCCGTCGATTACATAGCTTCCTGAAAATAAATTTTTATTATTTTCGCCTATAATTCCAAGCACTGTAACCGGATTAAACCTTGTATGAGCCTGCTGCTTAATGTTGGTATATACACGTTCTATTGCAGGCAAACCTTTGTATACTTGGCGTAAAATAGAACGCACTTGATCTTCTAAAACCAATTTTTTATTAATTACAGGAAAATCTGGATCTTTAATTTGAGTGACAATAAAAGACAGAATTTTTTCAGCATTTCTGCGGATAAGTTCATCAGATGTGTTATCTTTATTATTTTCCAGCCATTCTATCCAAAAGCGGGTTAATTGATCGCTTAACAATGGAGCTTCAAGATATTGAGGGTCTCCAAGCATGATGTACGTTTTTAAGGCATTATATGCATCTTCAATATCCGTCGGCACAAAAGCCTGATTATGTGAAGCAGCAGAAGCAGAATTATTATCTTGATTAGCTGAGGGTTTTATTTGCAGTTTTGCGCTATTTAAATATACCTCATTCAAAAATAATTCTAAATTTTTAGTTACAGGTTCAAATAAGATTTTTTGCGCTCCCAAAAAATACTCTTTTTTCAATTGATTCTGCAGTTTCTGTGCTTGGCTTAAACCCATACTAAATTTAAATGGGGATTCAATTAAGATGTTTTGTAATGTTTCAATTTGGTCCTGCAAATCAACTAAATTTTGTAAAGTGGAGTTAAGATCATGTTTGCTTTCTTGGCGTTTTTGAATATTAACAAAATTATTTTTTACACTTTCTATCATGGAAAGATTATTTTGAAATGACCAAGCCCACGCCCCAGCTAAACAAGAAAAAATAAAAGCAGCGATACTAAAACCTATAACTTTAAAATGTTTTTTACGGTTTGATATATAGTGACGGACAAGTTTTTTATCTGCAAAAATTACTTTTAAAAACAAATTTTTTAAAAAGTATCCAGCATAAGATTCTACTTCAAACTCTTTTTTATTTGCATTAGCTAAATTAAAATGATGAATAATATTTTGACTTACACGGCTGATTGTTTTCCCCAACTGGGCAGCGCTGGTAAAATAAAATCCCCTTAAAATTGGTTTATGCTGAAAAAGATTATCTTCAAAAAGATTAATAATAAAAGTTTTTAAAACGGGTTTTACAGCTAAAAATTCAAGGGGGAAACCAAGTAAACTAGAGTCTAGCACTATATTTTTATTCTTATTTTTGGAAATAATAGAAATGTTATGTTCTTTTAAACTTTCATAAAGTTCATCAAAATAAATATCAAATAAATCAATGCTTTTATTACTTGATTCAATAATATCTTTATAGGGCAGGGTTGCCCCCCAAATTTGAGAGCATTCATCTTTATCCATACAAGAAAATGACTCTACAAACCCTTTTAAAATATCTGTTTTAGTAAAGACAATATATACAGGTGCAAAAATATTTAAATTATCTGTAATTTCTTGTAAACGCTCACGAATATTTTTTGCATAATTAATGGCAAATTCAGAGCCTCCTTTTAAGAAATCTTCTAAACTAGCCGCTACTAATATGCCATTAATTGGAGATATAGGGCGGGACTTTTTTAATAAAGATAAAAAATACATCCATTCATTTTGATCTTCTTTATAAATAGAATAGCGTCCAGCTGTATCAATTAAAACGCCGTCAGAGGAAAAGAACCAGTCGCAGTTACGTGTTCCGCCTACACCCTTAACTCCGACAGTATTATTTGATTCTGTTAAAGGAAAATTTAATCCTGAGTTATCAATAGCTGTACTTTTACCGGCCGCAGGACTTCCTATAACAATATACCAAGGAACTTCATATAAAGCAGTACGCCCTGAAATATCTCCTAACTTAGATTTTTTTACCAGATTAATAACACTCATAAATCTTTGACGTAAATCATGATTTACTTTCCTTGAACTATTTCTAGAAAATTCATCATCGATTGTAGGTATATTTTCTGCTAAATTTTCTATTAATTTTTTATTTTTTCTCTTTTTAATTAAATAATGAATAAATAATGCGGCTGAACTAATAAAACATGTAACAGCTCCGCATAAATAAGCCCAAAATGAATTAAATTGAAAATATTTTGAAAGAATTAAACTTATCAATACTACTGAAATAGATAGCAAACATATTGCAGCAAATGGATTTAGTAAAAAAGACTTAATTTTTGATAACATATATAAACAAACGGTAACATTTGCAAATGCAAATTTATTAATAAAAAACTTAAAAAATAACTGTACTTATATCAATTTAACCGGCAGCAAGCCAAGGGCAAAAATAATTTTAACCACAATTCAGGCATAAATTCAAGTATGATAAGTAATAATTATATGCCTATAATTATTTTTTCTCTTCATCAGCAGATTTCTTGGAATTATTTAACATAATCTTTAATAGCTCCATTTCTGAGGAATTTAAGCTTAAAGAGTTATCCAAAAATTTTACATGATTGCTGGTTGCCTCTTGAAGTTTATGGAGATAATTTTTATCATCAGGCACAGTATTATCAGGCATTTTAGCCGCAAACTTTCTTTTTCTAATGATTTTATCTTTATAGCGAAAAGTTTTAGCATCTGATTTAGCTAAATTAATAGGTTTAGGCTTATATTTGCTGCCTGTATTCATTGTGCTTGAATTTATGCCTGCATTGCGGTTGAGACTATTATTCGCCGGTTCGCTGTTTTGCTTACTTGGGGTGGTCTTATCTGTAATATGTTCTGTAGTGCTTGTATTGCGAGATATGATATTCTGATTTGCTAAGTCAGCATTATCTGCCAATTTAGCTGGCTGTGTGTTTGAACTAGGATTAGAAGCAGCTGGATTAATAGGGGCAGGCACATGAACAGATGATAAAGGACGAGGCAAAGGATTTATAGGATTAACTTTTTTATCTATATAGGCATAATTAATAATGATTTTATATAAAAAGAATATTAACAGCATTACAACCGCTATTATTAACACTAACACTATAGGCTTATTAGGTTTTTTATATTTACAATCAGCCTCATCTAATTTAATTGCTTCTAAAAAAGATATTTTTTTGCTGTCTTGAACTTGTTTGGCATTACCTAATAATGATGGATTGCTGGATATTTTTTTAGGAACTATAGATACCATAGAAAACCGCACAATTAATAGAGATTTAGGGGTAAAAAGCTTTTGTCCTTCAACACTAAGCACAGCGGTTATAGTAACACCTTTTTTAGTGCTGTGCAATTATTTATAATTGCAAAAAATGTTTGGTAACATTATAATTAGCTTGTTTATTAAGCTATCTATTACACATAATTATTTCTGTTATAAGGAACTATGATTAATATCTTTAAGTTTTCAGTCAGTGTATCTGCATGTATTATTTTATTATCTGGTTGTGCTGCTACTAATAAAATGTTTGATTCAAACGATGGTAAGGCAAAATATACCAAAACTGATGATGTAAAAAGCATTGAGATATATACAAAAATAACAAAAAATGAACCTAGTAATAAAGGAGCTTGGCATAAACTTTCTCTTATTTATTATGATAGAAAAATGTTTCCTGATGCTATAAAATCAGCAAGCACAGGGTTAAAATTAATCGGGGACGATAGCAGTTATGAAGATATTAAATTAGAGCTTCAGGCGGTAGTTTTAATTTCATCCTTAAAAGTTGGTTCAAAAGTTATTCAAGATATGAATATTAATCAGCCTAAAAAAGATTTTAATACCCGTACAGAAATTGAAAGTATGATTCGTGTGCTACAAAAAGCATTAAATGACAACAGCGAAATAATTTCAGATAATATCGCAAAAGAAGAGCATGCAATAAAAAGTGATAAACCAAAAAAACCAAAACCGGTAAATAAAAGTATAGAAAAACCAGTGGAAAAGCCGGCTAAAGTGCCAAACTTATTTAATATTTAACATATACTTATCTCAACTATGAGTCTAATTTTGGTTATTTTATATATTATAATCATAGGCTCTAGCCTCGCTGTCATTTTTTTCCCTGATTTACGCTTATCTATTATATGTAAGATAAAATATGTTTATACATACCTAAAAAATATAATATATTTTAAGCATAGCAATCTATTTAAGCGTGAAAATTATTTATTTATTTTTTTTATTGCATCTGCTGTATCAATTCCTACATTATTAGTTATTGCTTATACCAAAGAAATAAAATTTAATTTATTTTCTTTTGAAAGCTCGGATAATGCATATAAAAATACCACTGTGGCAAGATTATTAGCTGGCGAACAGTTAGCTCCGCCGCCTAGTTTGCCTCCAAGCTTATTTGATAATGTTGTCATTGAGGCAGTTCCAAATTCCAGCTATCATTCAAAATCTACAGCCTCTATTTTTCCTTTGCCTACTTCTATTCCAGAAGAATATTTCATTCAGTCTAGAAAAAATATGATTAAAAGTGCAAGAAGATACTGGGCAGAATTAGATCCGGAGTTTCATCAAAAATTATTAATTGTACTTAAAATAATGAAGGATAATTATAATTATGAAATGGTTTTAATAGAAGGATACCGCCCTTTTGAGCGCCAAGATGAATTATATGCAAAAGGTATAACCAAAGCAAAAGGCGGGTTAAGCTATCATCAATACGGATTAGCATCTGATTGCGCATTTCGAAAAAATAATGTGCTAATTATTGCAGCCTCTGATGCTTGGACGGTGAAAGGCTATAAATTATATGGACAAACTGCAGAAGAAGTTGGCTTAACTTGGGGCGGAAGATGGAAAAACCTTGATTTAGGTCATGTAGAACTGCGGCGTAAAAATACATTGGGTACTAAAAAAAATATTAATAATTTGTCTTTAGAAAATGAGGATATTTAAAGATTAAAAAAAGCTATTTTTACCGTGCTTTCCACCAAGGCAAACTGCGGAGTATATATGGGGTTTCCGTTTCAGGCTCTGCTGGTACATAGAGAGTCAGTCATTCCAGCAGATATTTGTTGAGATTATTTAAATGACCACCAAGAAATACCTCAGTGGTAACTAATTAATTTTAGAGATGCTAAAACTTGTAAATTTGCTGTTATTTCAGCTCAAGAATATCAGAACTATTGACATTTACTTGTGCCCAAACCAATTTACCATATCCAATTGAATTGGAGGTTTGTATCTTAATAATGTCAAGATTAATACCAGCTTTTATGAATTTAAATACGGGTTTGACTGCATCTAATGAAGAAGGTTTTATATTATTATCAGAAATACTATCTGCCATTAATGTGTTATTTTTAATAAAAATTTTCTCTATCTTATCAACGTTTGTTGGACTGCCCGATATTATTGTTATGTTATTAGATATTGGTGACCATTTACCATGTTCTGATACTCTGCCAATATATAACCATGACTGCACTTGACCTTTTGGATTTTGGAGCGGAGTAGCTCTATCTGGCGCTATATATGTCGCCAGATCTGCATTTTTTACCTGCAGATCATCTTTTTTTCTTTCTAATTCAGCTTTTGTTATTTCTAATTGCCTAATTTCTTGCTTAATTTGATTAGATTGTTCAATAGTTTGCTTAATTTTATAAAAAGAAAATATTGTAGCAAATGTTGCCAATATTCCAACAACAACTTGAATTTTAATTAGATTTTCAGTTTTCATATTATCTGCCGCCTTTAATGCCAAGTGAAATTATATTTTTGAGAAGTGCACACAAAGATACGGTACTTCCTCCTCCTCCAAGAATTAAAATCAATGCATCTGAATTTTTAGGATCGTTTATTAAAAAAGGCACCGTTACAACCAAAATTAATATGCCTATACAGCCAGTTATTACTATTATTGTTCTGTTTATTTGGTGTGGTTCCCAAGAATTTGGCATGCTGTCTCCACTATTATATTGTTATTTAAGCTTAAACCTGGTTTTGCTATTATTTTGCTCTATGGTAATAGTAACAATACCGGATAAGAAAAAAAGAAAAGCAGGGCAGAGATGAGTTAGTATTGGTTATCATGCAAATTAAAACAAACTATGCTACATTGCCTAATAGAATTATATACAATAATATACGATTTGTGTAGAAAGTATGAAAATACATCTTATGCTGGATTAAATGTCATGACTATGCCAATTTATAATCATTTAGCTGTATAATACGATACACAATATATGATATATATATGATTATATGAATAAATTTTCTAAATTATTATGGAGTGAAGGTCTTTTCATTAAGCCGCATCATTTTCAGCAACAGGATACTTATCATGAAAACCGGAGTAGTTATCTTACGCACTTGATAAATCCGTATATGTGGGGTTTGAATCATATCGCTGTGAATGAATCAGCCCTAGAAAATAATAAAGTTATAATACAAGAATTAGAGTTTGTTTTCCCTGATGGAACTATAGTTAATGCTCCAAATAATGATCCGTGTCCGCTTACATTAGAGCTTACAGAACAAGATACACAAAAATCAGAAATTATTTTAGAAATTGTATTGCCGTCAATTCAGCCATTTGTGAGTAATATTGAAGATGAGAGCCATAAACAAATAGTCCGTTATAAATCTAAACATACAGATGTAAAAGATTTATACGCAAACTCTTCAGAGGCTTCACTTGATTTTGTCATTCATCAAACATATTTAAAAATTTATAGCGAAAATCAGCAAGTCAATGACTCCGTAATTTCAGTTCCTATTTTAAAACTGCATAAAATAAACAGCAGTGGTTCATTTGTAATAGATAAAAATTTTATTCCAAGTATAATCAGCTGGGGTGCTAGCCCTAAATTGAGTGATATGCTTAATTCTTTATTAGATATTCTGCAGGCAAAGTCGAATGCTTTGTATAATTATCACCGAGAACCTGTAAAAAATTTAATTGAATTCAGATCAAGTGATGTTGCTTCTTTTTGGCTGTTAAATATAGTTAACCAGCACTATGCGCGTTTATATCATATAAAAAGTAATCATCAATTTGCGTCAGAACGCCTCTATCAAGAATTATTAAGTCTAGTGGGTTGTTTAATGACTTTTTCTTCTTTATATAATCTTAATGATTTACTGCCTTATAATCATTTAGCACCAGCTGAATGTTTTATAAAAATATATCAATTTATCCGTGATTTAATTTCAACAGTTATTTCAAGTAAAACCATATCAATTATATTAAATGAATATAAACCGTCGTTTTGGAGCGGTGATTTAGATTCTGAAAAAATTGATGAGGATACTATTTTTTATCTTGGAATTAAATCTTCAATGAATGTTAGCGAATTATGCGATAATGTAAATACCTGTTTTAAAATTGGCTCATCAGATGATGTTGAAAAAATGGTGATGTCGGCTATGCCTGGCATTCAGCTAAAATATTTAGCACAGATACCCGCAGAAATATCAATTAAACCAAGTTATGTTTATTTTGAAATGGATAAAAAAAATTATTTATATGAGCGTATGCTAAAATCAAAAAATTTGAATTTATATATTCCTGGTGGATTTGATGACATATCACTTGAACTAATTGCATTAACTTCTTAATCAAATAAAGCATAGATATAAAATATGGCAAATAATATTGATAATAATCAGCAATTTAGATCGTTGTTTACATTGAATACTAAACAACAAAGCCTTTCTGATCTTTTTTATGAGGCATTTTATTTATTAACTTTAGTAAAAAATGGTAACTATCCTAATAATATCAAGAGCTTTAGAGAAAATCTATTTAATCTTCTAAACGATATAGAAGAAAAATCTAAAAAAATTAATATCTCTCAAGAAGACATTTATGCGGTAAAATATGCTTTTTGTGCAGCAATAGACGAAGTAATATTAACCTATGCACCTAATATTAGTTATGAGTGGCAAAGAAATCCGTTACAGTTAATATTTTTTGGCGATCATCTAGGTGGAGAAAAATTTTTTATTTTATTAGAAGATATACGCCGAGTTGGAGCAAGTAGAGTTCAAGCTTTAGAAGTATTTTATATATTTTTACTGCTAGGATTTAAAGGAAAATATTTTATTGACCCTAATAATGAATTAACTCATTTAATTAACCGCATTGAAGAAGAAATTAAATATCATAAAGATAAAAAAATACATTCATTGTCTCCCCATGCAATTAGTACAGATAATATTTCTAATAGTGTAGGCAGAAATTTTTCTTTATTTACTATGATTGCCACATTTATGGTTTTATCTTTTATAACATTTGCGGGTTTAAAATGGCAGCTTAATTCAGAGATTAAGAATAAAATACAAGGATTTGCGGGGCTTATTCATACTCCTCAAAAAAATGCAGAGATTATTATTACCTTGCCTTAATAAACTATTTTATTGCCATGCCTCTTTTTTTATCCGTATCTTATTATTCCGGTTAATTAAGAACTTTAAGAACTAGAATTTTCCTTTGAAATAATGCCTAATAATTCTTCTACATGGTTAAGGCTATTGCTGTCATGTATGACTAATTTGAGCCATTCATGCAATGGCATATTTGCCCAGTTTGCAGCTTTATTAGCCAAATATGCAGCTGGGCTATGCGGTTCTGTGCGCTGAAAAAAATTAGCAACTTCCCTTAATAGTAAAATAGCCTGATCGCGCGAGTTAATTTCCTGATTTAGGTTTAATGGCTCTTCATCTATCGTTTTTCCAAAAGACACCGGCAATTGGCTGTTATTATTTGATATAATATTTTCTTTTACCTCCGGCACTGGTGGTTCATCAATTTTTTTAGCACTATTATTTATAGTGCCTGCTTCTTTACATAATTTATTTATAACTCTTAAAGCTTTATCAAAATTTTCAAAGACGGGAGAAAATGCTGGAGCATCCATTCCTGCTTTTTTATCAATTAATTCAGCAAGATTTTTCCAAGCAAGCTGTGAATTGGTAAAATTTTCATACAGAGTTGTATAAAAAGCTACAGGGGTTTGCTTTTGACTAGATAAAAATTTCTGCAAAGTAGGTTTAGTATTTGAAATTTCTAAGCGAAAATCAGGTTTTTCAATTAAAATTAATTCTAATTGCTGTGCTTCTTCATAATCATTGACAGAAAAATTTTCATAACTGTCTTGAGTAATTTTTATGTTACAAATAGCATCTGTAATATAATTAACATAGCCAAATAAACATCCAATTTTTATTTCATAATCATTAGGGTATAATTCATTCCACCATTTTTCAGCTAGACCGGAAAATATTTCAAATGCAGTTTGCAAGCCTAAATAGCTTTGTGTATTAACTAAAGCTTCTGTTAACCATATTAACACCCGTATATCTTTAGTTTTATTTTCAAGTAAATCAAGACATAGATTAATAACTAATTCCCAATCTGCAACCTTAAAGCTGGTTGCCCATTCACCTTGAGATAAGCTGGTATCATCTTGGCGTTTTGCCTGATTAATTTTATCAAATTCATATGAAAAAGAATAATCATTGCCGCAAGCTAAAGCAGGCGAGATGGGCTGTAAAAATTTTTCAATATTAATAATCATAAATAGATAGGTATTTTATAAGAATAAACCCCGTAAATAAAAACTTGCGTTGTGTACCTGCGTAGGCAGGCAACTATAGATTCCCATATGCACTGGAATGACCACATTTTATTGTTAGATAATAATTTAGTCGATTTTTTAAATTACTTATACAATTCCAATTTATACGCCATAGGTATTATTATTTTTAGATAAACTCCAAGCACCTGTGCTATTTCCTTTTGTACCGCCGGCTATGTTTTGTTGTGAGTATGTCCATTGAATAGCTGCATATTTTAAAGAAAAATTTTCTACAGGGAAACTGCCTTCGGATACAGAAGCAGATACAGAAGAAACTATTGCATTCTTCATTTTTATTTCAAGATATTTTACTCTTTGTCCACCGTCAGCACGCATGAATTCAATTACAACTTCATCAAAAGTATGTCCTGCAGAACAGGCTTCCATGATTTTTGGAGTTGCAATATCTAAACTTTTACTTAAGTGCATTTCTCCATGTTCACAGCGTTCTGCTGTATGACCGCCTGCACTGCTTGAGGTTGCAGATTTCGGCTGAAATATAGAATGACCCCATGAGTCTAATTCTATCCATTTATCATGCTGTGCATCAGCTGATTCGCCATCTATTTTGAACTTTCCTGTAAATTTAATGTATATATCTTTCATTTTTATCTCTTAAAAAATAAATATTTAATTATCCGCTAATTACAATTATCTACCTGCGGGCTTAGGTAATTCAGCAACTAATCTTAATGCAATTGACAACTCATCAAGCTGAAAGTGAGGGCGCAAAAATGCAACAGCTTTGTATACGCCCGGTTTACCTGGCACTTCAACCACTTCAATCGATGCTTCACGCAGAGGATAGCGGGCTTTAGCATCTTGTCCTGCACCATCATCTAATAAAATATATTGTGAGATCCACCGGTTTAGAAAATCTTGCACATTTCCGGCTGTCGCAAAAGCCCCTATTTTATCACGAATAATCGCCTGCATGTAGTGGGCAATTCTTGAAACTGCCATCATATATTGAAGCTGGGTGGATAAACCAGCATTTGCATTAGCAGAATTGCTATCGTAATTTTTTGCTTTTTGTACGGATTGAGCACCAAAAAATGCTGCATAATCAGTATTTTTACAATGCACTAAGGGAATAAAGCCTAAATCACTTAGCTCTTTCTCACGTCTATTGGTGATGCTGATTTCAGTTGGACATTTTAATGCAATATCGCCGTCATCTGTTTTAAAGGTATGGCAGGGTAAGTCTTCTACTAATCCACCGCCTTCCACACCGCGGATAGCGGCACACCAGCCGTATAAATCAAAAGCATTTGTCAAGCGTGCGGCAAAAGCATAAGAAGCATTCACCCATAAATATTTTGAATGATCGGTGCCGTCAACATCTTCATAGAAATTAAAGCCTTCAACAGTTGTACCTTCTTTTGGATCATAAGGCAATCTGCCTAAAAAATGCGGAAGGGTTAGACCTACATATCTTGAATCTTCAGATTCTCTAAATGATTTCCATTTCACATAATCTAGCGTATCAAAGACTTTTGCTAAATCACGGGGCTTACCTAAATCTGTGAATGATTCTAATCCCATTAATTCAGGAGCTGCAGAAGATATAAACGGTGCATGTGCAGCGGCCGCAACATGTGATATTTGCTCTAATAAATACATATCTGAACCTTGGCGTCCAAATTCAAAGTCTCCTATAATAGCCGCATATGGAGCTCCGCCGAATACACCAAATTCTTCATCATAGACTTTTTTGAATAATGCACTTTGGTCGAATTCTAAAGCACCTTGAAAATCTCTAGTCAGTTCGTTTTTATTCGTGTTGAATATTCTAATTTTAAGCATAGGTCCGGTTACTGACTGCTTACATAAATAATCAAGTCCGCGCCAGCTGCTTTCAAGTTTTTGAAATTCTGGGGCATGCATAATTAAACTTAACTGATTAGATATTAATTCATCTAATTCCACAATTCTTGCATCAAGAGCAGCACATAAGTTATCAGAAATAACTACCGTTCCGTCCATAACTTCTTTAATAAGTTCTGAAATAATATCTTTAGTGCGGCTATGCTCATCTTGTGATTTAGCAACTTTACTTTCTTGAATAATTTGATCTAATAAATCTATTCCGTCAATTGATTCACTAACTGATTTATTATCAAAATTAGAAGTATTGAGATTAGCTGTATTTTGCATTAAATATCCTTCTTATCTATAGATTCTGATTTAATCGCATGTAATTTATCTGTGTTATTGAGAATATCATTAAGTAAATCTTCTAACTTCTCATTACCTACCATTTTATTTCTAAGGTCTGTGAATTTTTGACGGATTTGAAGCAGTTTTTCCATTACAGGAACTTGTTTAATTACTTCTTCCGGACGAAAACTTTCCATAGAGTTAAATTTGACAGACACGCCAAATTCACCGCCTTCATCAGTCAAAACATTTTTTACACGAAATACTGATTTTGGCTGTATAGCACTCATGACTTCATCAAAATTATCCACATCAATATTTACAAATTTTTTATCTTTTAATTTAGGCTGCTCTACATCAGATTGCCCGGCAAAATCTCCTATAACGCCCATCACAAAGGGTAATTCCTTATTTTCGATTGCATTTCCAATCTCAACTTCATAGCTTAATCTCACTCTCGACGGGCGGATTCTTTGAAGTTTTTGTTGAGTACTTTCTTTTTTTGCCATAATATCAGCCCTTTTCAAAGAAAATTAAAATGTTTTACTATATACTCATTTCAATTGGATTTAGGGCAAGTCGGAGGCAAAAATTATGATGCAGATATTACACATAGTACAGCAAGGCATAATTTTCACAACAGCTCAAGCATAAATTCAAGTGAGATGAGTAACATAAGATATGATATATTAGATAAATGATAAAATCAAAAAGAATTTGCTTAGTATTAAGATAATATATCATAATAGTACGTTAATATTTAACTGTTAAATTATTTATGGGGCATAAATCTGATAATTCATTCTATCCTTCATTTTTTGAAAGATTGTTTGATGACGGCAAAAAAATACTGCCTGATGCAGTAGTATCATTTAAAAAAATTAGTGTGCAGGAATTAAAACAATCTATAGCCAAAGATATAGAAAATTTATTAAATACGCGCATTGGTCCGCTTCATAAAGATTTATCATTGTATCCGAATGTACAAAAATCCTCTTTTAATTTTGGCATACAAGATTTTATCGGATTAAGTACTTCTGATAATAAAACTGAAAATATTATCTTAGCCAGAATAAAAAAAGCTATTGAAATTCATGATTCCCGCTTAAAAAATGTTGTTGTATCGGTAGACAAAGTTAATCCTAATCAGTCTAGTTTAAGCTTTGCAATTTCTGCGGTGTTGAGCATAAATCCTTTGCATGAGTTAGTAAACTTTGATGCTATATTTTTTACTGCTACTCAACAATATAAAATAAAAAACTGTAATAAATAAATATAACACAATTAAATAATATCTTATGGATGAATTACTGCCTTACTATGAAAGAGAATTAAGCATGTTAAGAAATCATGCTTGGCAATTTGCAAAACGTTATCCTAAAATAGCAGGGCAGCTGCAGATAAATAGTGAAACTGCCGGAGACCCGCACGTAGAAAGATTAATTGAATCTTTTGCTTTGTTAACTTCAAGAATTAATAAAAAATTAGAAGATAATTACCCAGAATTTACGGAAGCTTTATTAAATGTTATATATCCGCATTATTTGAAGCCATTTCCCTCTTGCGGAATTATAGAATTATATGACAAGAAAAAATTATCTAATCTAACTAAAATCATTAAAGTAAGCCGTGGTATTACTTTGCACAGTCGTCCTGTGAATAATGTTAAATGCGGGTTTAATGTATCTTTTGATACTTTTATTAGCTCTGCTGTTATTTCATCAGTTGAATATCAAAATATTATTCCGCAGTCTAAATTTTCGAATTTATCTAAATCAGATGCATCAAGTTTATTAACGATCACGCTTTGTGCGGGTGGGGATAATATTTATTTTGATACATTGAATTTACCCTATTTAAGAGTTTATTTAGATTGCGATGCGGCATTATCTTCCCAAATTAAAGAGCTGTTTTTTATGCGTACCTCAAAGCTCTTTGTGCAGTTTGATAATCAGGAATTACAAGAAGCTGTATTAGAAGATATAATTAAACTGGTCGGATTTAATGATAACGAAGCTTTGTTGCCCTTTGATGCACGCAGTGCTCAAGTCTACCGCATTATCACTGAATTTTTTGCTTTTCCTGAAAAATTTAATTTTATTGACTTTCATTTAGATAAATTTAAATATCCATTTCCTAAAGAATGTAAAACAGTTAAATTTTATTTTGCTGTGAATATGTATGCTAATTTATCTAATTTAGATCATAAAATGCTTGAGCAGTTAAGTCCTAGACATTTTGTTGTGAATTGTGTTCCAGCTGTAAATCTGTACAAAAAAGCAGCTTCGCCTATTTTTCTTAATCATAAAAATTCTAGCTATCCTATTGTTATAGATAATATAAAACCTGATTATTATGAATTATATTCAATAGAATCAGTTAAGCGTATTGCAATTAATGAAGATAATATTTCATCAATTAAATCATATAAACCATTTTATCATCTTAAATTTAATCAGTCAGAATCAGAAAATAGATACTGGTTTTTAAATTATGATAGTTCGCTGGCTGATTTAAGCACAGGGTTTGAATATCAAATATCTATTAGTGATATTGACAATGATAAAGCAGAAAACAATATAGAGTCTGCGGGAAAAGCATTGTCTTTAGATGTTATGACAACTAACCGTGATTTACCGTCAATGCTTCAATATGGATTAGTAGAAGGAGATTTATTTTCAGAGCAGGGAAATAGTGAAATAACTTATGCAAAATTTATTACAAAACCTAGCCGGTGCTGCCGATTTAAACGTGGTGATGGTATGCGCTGGCGTCTTATTTCTCATTTAAATTTTAATCATTTTTCCTTGGTTTCATCTGGAGGTGAATTATTAAGAGAAATGCTAAGTCTTTATAATATAAATCAAAGTGTAGAAAATAAAAAATTAATTGAATCAATCGTTAATATTGAGCAAAAATCTATTTTTACAAAACTAAACGGTAAAACTTATCCTGTTTTTATTAAGGGGGTAGAAATTAAAGTTTTTATTGATAGAAAATCATTAATAGGCACTGGAGAATATCTATTCTCCCGCATTTTAGATGAGCTTTTTGGAATGTATGTACATGCCAATTCTTTTATAAAGCTTATTTTAGTATGCTCTGTAACCATGGAAGAAATTATACAATGTCCACCAAGAAACGGTCAGCTAGTACTTATTTAGTATATGAAGAGCTTCGCAAAAATCCTCAAAGTTTTAAATTTTTCCAGGCAATCCGTCTTTTAGAAAAATATTATTTGGCTAAAGGAGAAAAGGACATAGTTGGAAATATTGTTCAGTTTAAAAACTCATTATCTGTTAAATTTTCTCCCAGCGAAATTGAAGAATTAATTTGGCATAAGCAATCAGACTTAGAGCAAGGCGGAAGCAAAAATTCAAGTGAGATGAGTATAGAAATAACTCCCGCATTCATAAGCTTAACCGGCTTAAACGGAGCATTACCCCGTGTTTATACTGAAGAATTAATTTCACGGGAGTTATTTTATAAAGATTATAGTGCACGCGGTTTTTTAAATATTTTTACAAATAGATTAGTTAGTCTGTTTTATCAGGCTTGGAAAAAATATCAGTTAAATGTTTTATATGAGCAGAATCAATTAACCCGTATATATTCGTCTCAACCGTATTTAGGTAAAGGCGGCAAAAAGTATGAAACAAAGAATAATTTTATCCACAGTGCAGATGTAAATTCAAGTGTGATAAGTATAAATAAATATTTTTTGAGTTTTGCAGGGTGTTATTCAAACAGTGTATCTTCACCTTTAATTTCTGAAGAATTAGATATTTTAGAACATTCTTTAATTTATTATGCAGGAATTTTAGGGCATAAACCTGTATCAATTAATTTACTGCAAAATTTATTAACTGATTATTTTAATATGCCAATAATAATTGAGCAATTTGTGGGAGAATGGCATAATTTGCCGGATTATGACAAAACAAAAATTGGTAAAAAAAATTCTTGTTTAGGTGATAATTTTATGTGCGGAAGCCGTACTTGGCAAAGAAATACTGGATTACGTATGAATATTGGTCCGTTGTCTCAAGAAGAATTGCTAATATTTTTACCTAAAAATAAAGCTGTTAAACATCTAAAGAGATTAATTTCATTGATGATTGGTGCATATTTTGATTATGAAGTTTGCTTAATTTTAAAAAAAGCAGATATTTGCAGTGCTTCCATTAGTTCTAAAAACCCTAAATTTCAGCTAGGTTATAACACATTTCTTTTAACTAAGCCGGCACAAAAAAACTCATATGATTTATGCTTTAAATTTGAATTATAAAGATAGAGAAAGCAGAAAATAATCTGTAACAGTCTGTAAAGTTATTTTATCCTGTGAAGGTATGACATTATTCTTGCATATAGTAATTTTTAGTGTTTTAAAAAATTAATACATATTTTAAAAAAAAGGTGAACTATAAGTGAATAATCTTTATCTAATCAAGATTATATGTTAATATACCAAAATAAATGAACGAAAATATTTAAAAATACACTTAAAATTTGTTATTTTATTTGTAGTAGGAGTTATATGATGATTCAAAAGGCAAAAAAAGAAAAAATTGCTGTTAATAAAAAGAGAAGAGACCCGGAAGGTACACGCCGCCGTATTATGGAAGCCTCAATTAAAGACTTTTCTAAATTGGGCTTTGGTGGTGCAAGAGTAGACAAAATTGCTGCTGCAGCAAAAACCAATGAAAGAATGCTGTACTATTATTACGGAAGTAAACAAGGCTTATTTTTAGCTGTATTGGAAGAAGTATTTTTACGTTATAACGAAGCTGAAAAAGAATTGCATTTAGATGAAAGCAAACCTGTTGAATCTATGCGCATTTTAGCGAGTTTTATGTGGGATTATTACTATCATCATCCGGAGTTTATCCGCTTATTAAATAGTGAAAATTTACACGAAGCAAAGCATATAAAACAATCAGACGCTTTAGGCAACTTTATATTGCCATTTATTCAGGCTATTGAAAAAATCTTAGTTTCAGGGGCTAAGCTTGGGGTTTTTAGACAAAATATTGATTCAGTAAGATTTTATTTAACCATTTCTGCCTTAGGTTACTATATTTTATCTAACAGATTTACTCTTTCTGCTGTTACAGGTAAGGAATTGATGAGTAAAGATGAGTATGATATTATGAAAGCTATGCATTTAGATGTACTAATTAGTTATTTAACTTATAACATTGATGCTAACAGTGCAGATATTCCAGCTCCGCCAAAAAATTTACCTAATAATGTTTCGGAAATTAAAAAAGTGAAAACACCTTTGGCTAAAACAAAAGAAACTGTTGCGGCAAAGCCGGCTAAAGCCTCTACAGCTAAAGCAGCAAAGTCGTCTGCTGCAGTTAAAACAGCTAAGACAAAAACTAAATAATTATTAAGATTTTTACTTGTTACGGTATATATATGTTATTTGTTGATATTAACATACATATCATACCTGAATTTATGTTGCTACTGCTGTTAAAATTATTTGAGGGATTGAACAAGTAATTTGAAAAATAAACTAAATTATTGTCTAATCCCAAACTATGGTCATTCCCGCGTGTGCGGGGATTTATAGATACCTGCTTCCTCAGGTATGACACTCATTTTAACAGGCGTATTTATCCGGTAGCATGATTAATGATACCAAATTAGTTGCTTAACCTATTATTTGTTCACAGCTATAGTATTTATACTATATTCCTCATAATTTTTACTGCTGCATTGACATAAATCAAGTTAATGCGAGCATTTATGCGGGCTGGAAGCTTTTTGGGAAAGTCATGAAGAATATTGATTTTTAAATATTTTTGGGCTAAAATATATATTATTTTAATTGTGTATTTAAAACATTAAATAAAAATCATCTAAATTAGAGAGAGTAACTTATGGCTAGAATTTCTTTTTTTAAATCAATGCTGACTAGCTCCTCAAAAAAACAGTTAGAGCTAGAAAATGTTAAGCAGTCCAGTTTGATGCGTTTAACTGATTACATTGCTAAAACTGATTGTTCAAATTTCTTATCATATAATGACAACCAAGACAGAAATCATTTATATAGTATATTAAATAATATAGATGCCACAAAAGAAGGAAGAAAAACTTTATATAAAATTGCTAAGTCAATGAAAAAAATTGATAAGCAGAATACATCTAATACTGTCGAATATATTACCAATCATTTACTTAATAACTTCAGTGTGTTGCGGGAGACGGAATTAAACTCATTATTAAACACCCATGCATCTTTGTCCAAAGCTATTGTTCTAAATCCTCATTTAGGCTTATATTTAAAATCTCTAAGTGCTGACCAGAATAGAAATTTAGGTGCAAGCAGCCAACAATTATTGGAAACAATTAGCCGCAATGTAAATAAATCTGATCAAAAAGAAATTAGCCATCAAAAACATAAAGCTTTTTTTGCAGGAGCGGTAACCGGAGGTTTAATGGGCGCAGGTATTGGAGCATCAGTTGGTTTAGGAATAGGGGCTACTATTGATTTAGGTTTATTTGGTTTAGGTATGGGAATACCAACATTATCTAGTACAATATTAGGAACCTTAGGCGGTGGAGTTTTAGGTTCATTAACTAGTGGATTTTCTGCACGTAAATATGCAAAAATAAATACTTATGAAAATCTTATTCAAAGATATAAAAATCATGTTCCGTATTCCGCGCAGCTTCCTATTGCATCAAATGGATATGCACCTGTACCTAGTTCTCCCCCAAATAGGCGTTTTCCGCTTGATAATGATGGCAGAACAACACTGCAAAACTTTGATGAGCAATGGCGTGAACAGCCACTAACTCATGATGAAACTCAAATAAGACCGCCTAGCAGGCGTCAGCATAGCAATATCTCAACCCCTTTGAATACACCAGTTCCAGACATGCAACAATTATTTGCACCAATACCTGGTAGACCTACTACTAGGCATTCCATTTTATCACCTCATCAAATGGCTGAATTTGCTCCAAATCAAACAGTTCATCAGCCTTCTTACCCGCTTCTTGCAGGCGAGACCGCAGCTAATACAAAATATTCTTACCCAAGAAAGCATGGTGTAAACCCTAATAGATTTGCTAGTGATCCAAATAAATCACGCCGAGCTTCGCTATTTGATGAAAATAGGGCAAATTCCACAAATCAGCATGGAGGATTACCGCCAATGCCTGAAATATTTTCAAATAGATACAAAAGACGCAACGATCCATCTACGGAAAAACGTGTTCCATCTCCGTTTATTATTGGTGCCAGTGATAGTTCTGCCAGCGCTTTAGGGGCGAGACCTTTTCATTATTCGCCACAGAATGAACCATACCAGTATTCGTAATCTTATGTTTAGTTTAAGCAAAATAAAGTTTAATAAAGGTGTCTAAAATGTTATAATAAGGAATATTATTCCATATAAAATTCTATGAATATCCTTGATAATCTTAATGTAGAGCAACTTAAAGCAGTAACTTTAGCAGATGAACATGCCTTAATTTTGGCCGGTGCAGGCAGTGGTAAAACTAAAGTATTAACTACCAGAATTGCATGGCTGCTTAATCAAGGAATAGCTTCGCCATATTCTATTTTAGCTGTTACATTTACGAATAAAGCAGCTAAAGAAATGCAAGAACGCTTATCGCATATGATGAATTTTAATATCCGATCAATGTTTATGGGTACATTTCATGGATTATGCCACCGTATTTTGCGTTTACATGCAGAACAAGCAAATTTACCGCCTGATTTTCAAATTATGGATATGCAGGACCAAAGCTCTTTTATAAAAAAAATGTTAAAAGAGCAAGAAATCGATGAAGATAATTTTGACCCTAAATTACTTATAAATTTTATTAATCAAGCCAAAGAAAGGGGCGAAAGAAGCCATCAAGTTAGTATCAGCAAAGATAGGTTTAACGGCAAACTCATTAAACTTTATAAAGACTACGAAGAGCAATGTCAAAAGCAGGGTGTATTAGATTTTGCTGAATTATTGTTAAGATGTGATGAATTATTCACGCATAATCAAGACATTCTTCATCATTATCAGCAGCGGTTTAAATATATTTTGATTGATGAGTTTCAAGATACCAACACTTTACAATATACATGGCTTAAAAGATTTAAAACTGAACACAGTGTATACTTTTCAGTTGGCGATGATGACCAAAGCATTTATTCTTTCCGCGGAGCGAGAGTAAAAAATATGCATGATTTTGAGCAAGAATTTGACATCAAAAATATTATAAAATTAGAGCAGAACTACCGATCGCATGGTAACATTTTACAATGTGCAAACTCTTTAATTGATTATAATTCTAAGCGTTTAGGCAAAAATTTATTTACTTCCAGCGGAGAGGGCGAGAAAGTAAAAATTTACAGTGCGATGAATGATAATTTAGAAGCCTCATGGGTTGCAAATAATATTATAAAATATATTGACAGCGGTTGTAAACCTCAAGATATTTCCATATTATACCGCAGTAATGCACAATCACGCACATTTGAGCATATTTTATTTAAACAGCATATTCCATATAAAGTGTATGGAGGCTTGCGGTTTTTTGAAAGGGCTGAAATTAAACATGCTATTGCATATTTACAATTAATCGATAATATTCAGCAAAATTTAGCCTTTTTAAGAGTAGTGAACTTTCCTGCCCGCGGAATTGGTGCAAAAACACAAGAGCAAATTCAAGAAATTGCTGGCAATTTAGATATAAATTTAAGTGATGCTTGCCGCCATTTAACCGCAAAAGCTAAGTTTAATTTAGAACAATTTATTGATTTAATTCAAAAAATGCAGGACGAAGCTAAACATTTAAATTTAGCAGATACGATTGAATATATGCTGCAAGCCAGCGGTTTAATTCCGCATTATGAACAAGAAAAAGAAAATGAAGACCGCATTAGTAATTTAAAAGAGCTAATTAGTGCCGCTCATAGTTTTTATCAGGAAGAAAAAATTCCTCACGATACAAAAGCCTTAGAAATATTAGATTTAAAAGAATTAGAGTTAGAGCATTTGCCTGTTAATATTTCACCTTTACGTTTGTTTTTATCTTTCACTAGCCTTGAAAGCGGTAATAATGGAGATGCTGAGCAGCAAGGCGTGCAGTTAATGACAATTCATGCATCTAAAGGTTTAGAATTTAAACATGTATTTATTACCGGCGTAGAAGAAGGCATTTTCCCCAATGATAATAATGCGGTAACTGAAGAAGATATTGAAGAAGAACGACGGTTAATGTACGTAGCAATTACGCGGGCTAGAGAAAATTTACATATAAGCTGTGCGCAAGCCCGTATGCTTTATGGTAAAACTTCATTTAATCCGCCTTCACGATTTTTAGAAGAACTGCCGAGTAATAACATAAAATGGCTAAGCCCAAAACCTTTTAAACGCAGTCAAAATCTAGATTCAAATGAATATGAAAGTCATAATAATGATATATTTTCATACGCAGACCGCTCTGCAAATAAATCTGACTCTTCATCAAAATATAATGAAGATATGCCATTTTGGATGATGCGTAAAAATCAAGAGCAAGCCCAGAAACGGGAAATGGCACAAGCTAATGCGGATTCTCAAAGGCTGGCGGCTAAACATGTTAAAATTATCCAAGATGAAAAAACCTTTGTAATCGGCAGTGGTGTTTTCAGCACCAAATTTGGTGAGGGTATTATAAAATCAATCGAAGGCAGTGGAGAAAATGCCTTAGCCCGCATAAAATTTAAACGGCATGGAGAAAAAATATTAAATCTGGAATTTGCAAATTTAGAAATAATATAGGTAACGCTCAAGAAACCATAACAGCTAATATCGTAGAACAAATAGGAAAGTGTTTTAAATAAAACGTTGAATGTACACAGCCTACGGTAACAATAAGGGTTGGCTATAGATTTAATGTAATGGTATAAAGATTTTGTAATTGGTGATTAATTGCTATTTTTATTATTGTGTAACTATATTAGCTCTTACTTAGAGTAGAGTCAGAGTTTAATTTGTTATTAATTCTAGCTTTACACGCACTTTCATCGCTTGAAATATCAACTCCATTAGAATAGAGGACAACCATACAATCACAAGCAACAGTCAAGCTTTTTGTACCCTTAATTACGGGTTGGGTTGATTCGCTGAAACTAGGTACAGTATATGATTTATGACAACTTCCACAAGACACATGATAAACTTAACTAAAAATAAGAATATATATATTATATTATATAAAACAATAGTGTAATTATAAATATATATAACAAGTACAAGTAATATAGTGGGATATTATGACTATTTCAATCCGCTTAGAACCTGAATTAGAAGCAAGAATAAATAATTTAGCTCAACAAACTAACCGCAGTAAATCTTTTTATATTCGGGAAATGATTTTGCAAACTATAGAGGATATGGAAGATTGCTATTTAGCTGAAAAAACTATGGAAGATATACGCAAAGGTAAATCAAAATTATATTCATCAGATGAAATAAGGAAAGAACTTGGCTTGGATAATTAAAGTACATATAAAACTGTACAGCGCTAAGAAACCCTACTCATTAATCTAGTTATTTACATAGAAAACTTCATATTGTTTTTCAATATTTCCATGGAAACTATCTGGTATTCTTGCCCAATCAACAATATCCACCAGTATTGGAATATTGCTCATTTGGATTTTTTCTTTGATATTAATATAATCATTGATATTCAGCGGACGCAAGTCTTTAGTTCTAATAACTAAATCTAAGTCGCTTCCGCTATACGCTTTTCCATTCACACGGCTGCCATATGCACATATTCCTATCGGTAAGTTTATACTTCTAAAAATCTGCACCAATGTTTGTTTATCTTTTTCCCGTAGTAACATTATTGCTCTTGATTTTTAATTATTTCAGATAATTTTTTGGCATCTAAAATAAACTTAGGTAAAATAACTAATGTTTCTTGAGCAAAATTCACGCCATAGTCATGAGCAGTATTATTGCAGTTATCTCTATACATAAGCCATCTTTCACATTCTTCAACACTTATTAAACCGCGTAACACAGCATGCCTAAAAATTATCTTTAAAAATTAATTTATCCACTGCCTTAGCAGAATGAAAATATGGTTTAAGTACTTTACGCATAAGCTTACCTGCTTGCTCTAGTATAATTTCAAATTCTTTAATGCAAGCAGAACGGTACATATCATAATCTATATTTTCATTATCTGATTTTTTTAGAAATAGATATGCTTTCTCTAAAGTTAGAATACACCGTTAGAAATAATTATTTTCTATATTCATATTAACTATTATTAACAGAATTATAACTTTTCATTAACCTTGTCATTTTCTAAGGCATTATTTTCTAAGTTAGTTTTTGTCAATTCTTTAGTTCCATGTGAAGATAATTGATTTAAGTAAGATACAATTAAATATATAAAAAATAATACCAACATTGCCACAATAATTGCTACAGCACATCCTCTAACACTTTCCCAAGCTTCTGCAATTAATAATTCAACACTGAATTTTTTATTAGTTTCCTGAAAAAATATCTGCAGATTACGCACATTTACCCCAGCAGAAGTACCAATAATAAACAAGGCTATTTGTACATATTTATGCCATACATGCTGCATTTCATAATTAAAAATTTTACTGACAGTATTGCTTATAACAGGACTTAACACTTTAATGAGCAAAAGCGAACAGCATATTGATAATAAAAGAGTAATGGAAAATATTGCAAAAAAAATCATAATTTTTCTTCCTTTTTAAGATTTACGGATATTTAAATGCTATACTCACTCTCGTCTCAATCAGATTTAGTAGGGTAGAAGGCACATGGAAAATATATTATAAATAAACAGTACAATAATAATTTAACATCAATGCAGACTTAATTTCAAATGAAATGAGAGTAATTATAGTGCAGGTTTTATAATTAGTTTCTACTAACATGCTGCTTTTTATCAGCAATTTTTACAATTTTAGTAGATTTAGCATGCATAGCATGTTTTTCTTTTTTAGAGGTATAGTTATTAGTTCTATTTTCATCTAAATCATTGCTATATTTTTTGTATTTAATTTTTGCAGTATACGTTTTTTTGTGATTTTTTATATATCTGTGTTCTGTATTCAGCTCTGGATATGGTCTTTGAACATGAATTACCTTATTATAAGGTACAACCAATGTTAATTTTTGACCTCTTTTTAACCCGCTGTTAATTTTATTCCAAGCTTTTAATTGACTCACACTTACATCATATCTATCTGCGATGGTTGAAAGTGTATCGTGTTTATAAACATAAATAAATACTTTTTTAAGCTCCGGAGTATCTCTTTCTGTGCTTATCTTACCATTTTCTGCAATATTTTCGCTAATATCACTTTGTAATGCCCCGACTTTAGGTAATAACACAGTAGAACCAGCTTTAAATCTAAAGCCTTTACCAATATTATTAATACTGCGGATTAAGCTTGCATCTACTCCAAATCTGCCTGCTAAAGCTTCAACTTTTTCTTTTTGATTCAGCGTAATTGCAGTTACTGTTGATAATGGTGATTTATAATTTTTTAAATTTTCCTGAAATTTTTCTGCTTTATCCCATGGTAATAAAATCTGTGGTTTAGTTGCACCAATAATTACTTGCCTATTAAAAGACGGATTAATTGATTTAAATTCACTCAATGGCATATTTGCCAACTGTGCTGCTATTTCTACATCAATATCTTTAGCTGTGGTAACTGTAATAAAATAAGGGTGATTTGGAATATCAACCAATGCAATACCATATTTTTCCGGACTGGCAATGATGTTTTTTACAGCCTGCAGCTTGGGTACATAATATTTTGTTTCATGCGGCATACTAATATCAGCATACCCAGTCGGCAAGCCCTGAATTTTATTGCGCGAAATAGCTTTTGATACTGAACCCTCGCCCCAATTGTATGCAGCTAAAGCTAAATGCCAATCTCCAAACATATTATATAGTTTTTGCAAATAATCTAAGGCTGCAGTTGTAGAAGACAATACATCTCTTCTTTCATCTACAAACATATTTTGTTCTAAATTAAAATATTTTCCGGTTTTAGGCATAAACTGCCAAATTCCAGCTGCTTTTACGCTTGATTTTGCTATAGGGTTAAATGCAGATTCTACAATAGGTAGTAATGCTAATTCTAAAGGCATATTGCGTTTTTCTAATTCTTCCACAATATGATATAAATATTTACTCGCACGCTCATTAATTCTTGAAAAATATTCTGGTCTAGCGGCATACCATAAAGTTTTTTCACTTGCACGTTCATTGTCTAAATTAGGCATGGTAAAACCAGCACGAATTCTATTCCATAAACTTGCATCATTTTTACTATATTTACTTTGTATATTAGTTTTGTCTATATCAACTATATCCTGATTTTGAAAACTAACAACTTTTATCTCTTCAAATGTTACAGGTTGTATACTAGCAACAGATTCTGGGATTATTTTTGATATGTTTGCTACACTATCTGCTTGCAGCGGAATAGATTTTACATAAGTTTGAGCTGGATTAGTATTAGCCTGAAGTCCGGCTGTATTAGCACTTGCTTTCAAATCTTTAGATGCTAATGGAAGCGGCATAGTTTTTTTTACAGGGCTTGTTATTATCAATTCAATTGGCTCATCAGCTGCTTGTGCTAGATTATAAATACTAGACATGCCAGACAAAGCTAAAACACTTAATAAATAAATTGTGCGGTAAAACATAATTATTGCATGTGTAAAATTGTATTATGTCATTAAATGAATATATGGTCAATTTGACTAAAATTTAGGAATTGAGCAGAGTTATACCTGAATCACATATATTTTACTACAATATCTACTTCATTTGATTCTCTGATAAGTCTAAAATTTGATAGCATTAATTATGACACCGGATAAAGCTGGCTATTAAAATAAGCATCATACCTGTACGGGCAGGGTATTTATGGATTCCCGCATATGCGGGAATGACCATGGTTTGATGTTAGAATAATAATGCAGTTCATTTTTCAAATCACCTATTCAATACAGTAGTTAATATAGAATTTATGAGACTATAGAACATACATGCTGGCTGACACAATTAAACCCTATTTAAAATTATTAAAGAATAAAATTCCGGCTTTATTTATTTAATTTTATTTTTCGCGGTAAAATATTCTAAAACATAAGCCTAGTTCATTCCAATAGCTAACAATTTCTTCCAAACATTCTAAAAATGTTATCCAAGAGTCTTTAGAAATAAATTTGCTGGGAATATTATCAATATACCAAATAAAACCATTATGCTGCTTAGCTGTTTTATTTTTAAAATAATTGATAGTATTATTTTCAATAAAATGCTCAATTTTTTTACCTTTTAGAGTTTTAAACTGTAAGGTTTTATTAATAGTTAAAAGCATATCCAGTGTATTAGCCTGGGCGTTTATGCAGTCTATATATACAAAATTATGTTGATATATTTTTGCAAACTGCGATAAACTAGTATAATTCCAATTTCTGATAGAGCCTATATAATCTCTAGGAATTAATCTTAATGTATTACGTAAAAAATAGGTATAATTTTTATGGTTATATTTAGGTGACATACTGTACATTTTCGCAAACTGTAACATAATTAATCTTATTTTTTTTTTGGTTTTTAATTAATATCTGTATATTACATATAAATTACAAAAAGATAAATATATTAAGTTAATTATTAACAATAGTTTGCAATTTATTAAAATGTTTTAACAATTCTTTACAATTTATATGAATAATTACCATAAATCATCTGCAGATATAAATTATCTTAAAACAATCTCTCATTTAGATATTCCGTATTTAAAACATATTAATGGAAAAATTTCAGTATTAGGTTCAAAGAGCATTAGTAACCGTGCATTATTATTAGCTAGTGTATGCAGTGGAGTAACTAATATACATGGCTTATTACATTCAGATGATACTAAAATAATGTTAGAAGCTTTGCATAAACTGGGTGTAAAGTTAAATATAGATTTAAATAATAATATTATTACTGTGTACGGTGGCTCTGGAAAATATAATATATCCAGCACAGATTTGTTTATGGGAAATGCCGGTACAGTTATGCGTCCATTAACAGCTATGCTTGCATGTATGGGTGGCGAATATACTCTGCACGGTGTATCTCGTATGCATGAACGTCCCATTAAAGACTTAGTTAATGGTTTATTAATTATTGGAGCTAATATTGAATATATGGGCGAAATTGGTTATCCTCCCATTAAAATATTACCTCCAAATTTAGATTTAACTAAAAAAATTAGTATAAAAGGTAATGTTTCAAGTCAATTTTTATCTGGTTTGTTAATGGCTTTACCGATTTTAAATGTAAATCAGGATATAGTAATTCATATTGATGGGGAGTTGATTTCAAAGCCTTATGTATATTTAACTTTAGCAGTAATGAAAAGTTTTAATGTAGAAATAGAGCATAATTTAGAGCAGGACAATAACAATTATTTAATTATAAAAAAACATAGTAAATATATCAGCCCGAATAATTATTATATTGAGGGTGATGCTTCATCAGCTTCGTATATGATAGCTGCCGGAGTAATTGCAGGTGCAGATAATGGTGCAGTTATAGTTAATAATGTAGGTAAAAATAGTATTCAAGGCGATATTGCATTTGTTGATGCACTTAAGCAAATGGGTGCAAATATTATTCAGGAGGATAATAAAACCATAGCACATAAAAGTGTGCTGCATGGTGCAGAAATAGACTGTATTGCCATACCTGATGCGGCTATGACATTAGCTACGGCTGCATTATTTGCCCAAGGCACAACTACACTTTATAATATAGAGAGCTGGAAAGTAAAAGAAACGGATAGAATTTTAGCCATGTACAATGAGCTAAGCAAGTTAGGTGCCAAGGTTGAATATTCAAATAATCACCTTAAAATTACCCCGCCTTCAGATAATAATTGGCAGCCGCCGCTAGGTGGGATTGCTACTTATGATGACCACAGAATGGCAATGTGTTTTGCTCTATGTGCATTCAGTGATAAATTAAATGGCATTAGGATAAATCATCCGTCATGTATTGCCAAAACATACCCGGAATTTTTTACTCATTTATATCAGTTGACAAATTAGTATGAAATTATTACTAGAAAAGATTATAATGTTGTATAAGTGAATAAAACTAGTTAAAAAATATTTAATGCCATATACTAATCAGATTTTAATGTGCGAACTTCGCTTGGTTGCGGTCAAAATTGTTCACGGTTTTGTATTCAATGTTACTAATTAATGCATAGCCGTCATATTTATTCCTGTCGCCTTTTCGCAAAATGAACTATATTTAGTATAAATGATGTTATAATTTATTCATAAATATACCAAGTTGGGCATAAAATGCATAAACATCTCAAAAAAGTATTATTAAGTCTAATTATTATTGCTGTTCCGGTTATTTCATGGGCAGTTATTTCAAATAGTAAAGATGAAAAAACTTCGGTTAGTAAAGAGACTAAAGAGGCTATTCAAAAAATGATGACAGAAAACTTAAAAGTTCCTGCCAATGATCTAAAAATATCTAATAGTCCGGTTAGCGGACTACTTGAGGTTGAGGTACAGGGTCAAGTCATATACGTTACGCCAGATGCACGTTATGTGTTAATTGGTCATATGTTAGATACAAAAAATAAAGTTAACCTTACCCAAGAAAAAGTTGAAAAATCTCAAAGTATAAAATGGTCAGATTTACCGTTATCAAATGCTTTAACTTGGCAAAAAGGAAAATTTAGCCAAAAAAGACAAGTTGCTGTTTTTGCTGATCCAAATTGCGGATTTTGTAAAAAAATGGAACATGAGCTACAAAAAGCAGATAATATTACAGTTCATACCTTTATGATTCCGATTTTATCAGAAGATTCTATGACTAAAGCAGTAAATATTTGGTGTCAGCCAAAAAATGTTGATGTATGGAAAGATTGGATGATTAACGGAAAAAATCCGCCAATAGCTATGTCTAATTGTAAAAATCCAATTCAGGCTAATGCAGAGCTAGCCAGAAAAATTGGTGTCAACGGAACGCCCGCTATAGTGTTTATAGATGGAAGCCGTATCAACGGAGTGATTACAGCGGAAGAATTAAGCAAAAAACTTGATTCTATAAAATAGAGATTAATATACCGCTATGTCTGAATTTACACTAAAATAAATTCATGGGCATAGCTAACTAGGCTATGGCATATTTTTCAAATAAAATACATGACTGCAAGTAGTATATACTAATCGGATTTCAATTTGTGGGCTTCGCTTTGCTACTGTCAAAATTGTTGCTCGCAGACTCATGGCTTCGCCCTCAATTTATTAATATGTACATAGTCGTCGTAATTTATTCCTGCCGCCTGTCATGAAATGAACTACTATTAGTATAGATAACCATATTTTACATAGATGAATAATAAATTACATGAAATTTTTTTGCGTCTAATTCTTACAGATAGAATTGGAGCAAGGACTGCTTTAAATTTAATCAATGCAATAAACAGCAAAAATTATGCTGATTATGAGATGATGTTTAAATTGCCGTCTAACTTAGATGTCAAATTAAATAAAAATCAAATACAAGCATTACAAATAGTTCCTGCAGATTTTTTAGAATATCTAAAGAAGCATAATACTTGGTTAAATCAATCTGATAAACATCATTTTATAACAATTTTTGATGATAATTATCCTAAGCAATTATTAGATTTAGCTGACGCTCCAATTGCATTGTATGTAAAAGCTAAGGCTGAAAATTTACCTCAATTAAATCAGGTTGGTATAGCTATAGTTGGAAGCCGGAAGGCTACCCATCAAGGCTTAGACATTGCTTATAGTTTTTCACAGCAGCTGGCACAGCATAGCTTTCCGGTTATTTCTGGTTTAGCCGATGGAATTGATGCTAAAGCTCATGAAGGTGCTATTTCTAAAAATCAGGCAACTATAGCTGTAATTGGTACAGGAATTGATATTATTTATCCAAGCAAAAACAAAGAATTAGCTCATCAAGCTGCTGATGTTGGCTGCGTTATTTCAGATTTTTTGTTAGGTGAAGCACCAAAACCTGCTAATTTTCCGCGTAGAAACCGCTTAATTGCTGCTTTATGTAAAGGAATTATTGTTGTAGAAGCAAATTTACAGTCGGGAAGCTTAATTACAGCAAAAATAGCTAATGAGTTGGGTCGTGATGTTTTTGCTATTCCAAATTCCATTTACTCACCTTCTAGTAAAGGCTGCCACGCTTTGATTAAGCAAGGAGCAATTTTACTTGAATCTGTACAAGATATTTTAGATGAATGGTGGATAAGCACTGATTTATCAAATAAAAAAACTATAAATACAAAAATTAAAAATATAAATAATCAAAAAGAAATAAATCATGGAGAAAAATTAAGCAAATTAAACTTTGAAGAACATAAAAATCATCAAAATAATAAAATAAAACTAGATAATAATTTAAGCTTAGAACAAAAGATTATGCAGATTATCAGCTTTAATCCAATTTCTGTAGACAAGCTAAGTGAATTGCTGGAAATGCCTGTCAGCGAAATACAATCTGCTCTATTTATTATCGAAATGAATGGGGATATAATTAAAGCAGACGGAGCTGGAATGTATCAAAAATGCAGGGTTGTATAAATAAGGTGTTATTAGGAATATAAAATCATGAATAATAAGAATAACAAAAAAATAATTTTAAAAATATTAATCATATTTGCTTTATCATTATCTTTATCAGGAGGCTTATTGGTTTATAAATATAATTATTCTATTAAACCTCATGAAAAAGAAATAAAAGAAATGCTTAATACTAAAAATGATATAAATGAGTATGATTTTTTATCATCTAGCAAAATGTCATTATTTAAACTCCAAGATATTAAACTATCTGCAGATATTAAAGATATTTTATTAAGCAGTGAAAATAAAATTATAATTATTAATTTTTGGGCTTCATGGTGCAGTCCATGTGTAAAAGAAATTCCTTTACTTAATGAATTTTATAAAAATAATAAAGATAAAGTTGAGATAATTGGGATTGCGGTAGATAATTTAGACAATATCAAGCAATTTAATACAAAAATACCCCTAAACTATTATATTAGTAGTGCAAATTTAGATGGAATTGAATTATCTAAAAAATTAGGCAACAATATCGGAGTTTTGCCGTATACATTAGTCATTAAAAACAAAAAAATTATGGATAAGCATATTGGTGAATTAGAACAAAAACATTTACAGAGCTGGCTTCATATTAAACAATAATATCTGAATATTATTCTACACAGCATTAACAAAATTTTATATCCTTTATATCCATATATGAGCTATACCTATAAAAATATGCATTCTTATGCTATACTTTTTAGGTAAAGTTTTCTAAACGGTCGCTATATTCATGTATTTTACATTAATATAGAGGAAAGTCCGGACTCCATAGAGCAAAGTGATGGCTAACAGCCATACGTAGTGATACGAGGAATAGGGCCACAGAGACGAGCCAATTCAGTTTGGGTGAAACGCGGTAACCTCCACTTGGAGCAATCTCAAATAGGTAAACGTGCATTTTAATGTGTAGGCTGCTCGCCTAAGTTTACGGGTAGAGAGCTTGAGTATATGTGTAAATATATACCTAGATGAATGACCGTTAAATATATTGAGAAATATATTACAGAATCCGGCTTATTGAAAACTTTACTTCCTATACTAATCAGATTTCAATGTGCGAACTTCGCTTGGTTGTAGTCAAAACTGTTGTTCGCAGGCTCACGGCTTCGCCCTCAATGTACTAATATGTACATAGTCGTCATAATTTATTCCTGCCGCCTTGCCGCAAGATGAACTACAATTAGTATATTAGTTTTTCAAATAACTTCACTCTTTCTGATAATATTTAATTTTGAGAGGTTTTTATGCTCGATACACTTATT
>JAHFQJ010000007.1 GCA_023266335.1 Burkholderiaceae bacterium | reverse complement strand
TCTTACTTTTCCGCTTCTTATATAGCTCTCACTACCGCATCTTTGGCATTTACACATCTGGTTTAAATTTTAATTCTTTACTTATTATATCTTAAACTATCTATATTTAACACTCTCTTAAATTTTATAGTTAATAATTAATTTAATAGGGGGAAATTATGAATGATAAAGGTAAAATATGTGGTAGAATTTGTGTTACAGTTATAGCGGGAGCAGTGGTTGCAGGTACTGTTGGAGGCTTATCTCAAGCTCATAAGTACGACAATTGGCGGAGTTGCGTTAATAAATGTATTGATCCATTTAAATCCTTGGCAAAAGACAATGGTTTAGATTTTGCTTCCAGTTCAAGATATGGGGGTAGAGTTATAGGACATGCTACAGCACGGTGTGGAGATGGTGCAGAAAATATTCTAAATGAGGTATTCCCTTCGGATATAGAAGTTACAGCTTATACGGATAATGGATATAAATTAGCTATAAAAACTGCACAAAACTTGACCAAACCTAGTGATCAGCAATTGCCATGTAGAATAAATATAACCATTAATAACAAAAAACCAGTACTTTTTGATCCTAAGGCGGGGGGTAGGGTCTCTAATTCCACATCTGCCTAATTTGTTTATTTTTTGATGGCATATTTGTAAATATTGTAAAAATTTGTATGCTCTCTTAATATTATTCTGCTTAACTGCAAAATATAAACTTTAGTTTGGAATAAATATTCTGTACAATCTATAAATAGTAAAACAGTATAAATATTTAAACAAACCATGTATATAAATGAACATAATTTAGAAAAACCTAGCTATAAAAAAATAGGCTTATATTCAGTCATTGGAATTATTGTAATATTTCTGGCATATACATTTGCCAGCTTATGGATTACAGTTACGTTGTCTTTTGCCGTTGCTTATCTGTTACACCCCCTTCATCAAAAATTGGAAAAAATTAAAATTCCTAAAGCTTTAGGGGCATTTTTAGTTTTATGTTTATTTATTTGTATAGTCTGCTCACTCGGATTATTATTTAGCTCGCTTCTTAGCCACGCATTTAATAAATTATCGCAAAACTATAATGAAATTATATTGCAGGCACAAGCAACTTTAAAACCTTTATTTAAATATATCGGCATTGATTTAAATCAAATCAGCATAGTTACTTTACTAAAGCAGCAAGTTCCAGCCCAAGCTAAAAACATTGCAAATATCATGATGCTGTGGATTCAGCAGTCCAGCGGTTTTATATCTAATATAATTACCAATATTATTTTATTGCCTGTAATATCATTTTATTTTTTATTAGACTGGCAAAGATTTAGATTAAACTCTTCTTTACTGATTCCAAAAAAATTTCGGAATAATATAAGCAATTTTTTAAACAATGTTAATAAATTAATGTCGGCTTATGCAAAAGGTCAATTGTGTTTAATTTTTTGTCTAGCTTGTTTTTATATAATTTTTTTAAATATTATAGGTCTTGACAAAGCTACAGTAATCGGATTATTCACCGCATGTGCCGTGCTAATTCCATATGCAGGTTTTGTATTCGGCTTTCTGCTTGCCCTTATAATCGGTATTCTGCAATATGGTTTTACTGCACATATTTTTTATATTGTGCTAATATATAGTATAGGTCAGCTTTTAGAAAGCTTTGTTTTAACCCCCCGCTTAGTGGGTGAAAGCATGGGGCTACACCCAATTACAGTAATAATTGCCTTAATAATATTTGGTCAGTTACTAGGGTTTGCCGGCATGTTATTTGCCTTACCTTTAGCGGGAATTTTACAATTACTTGCAAAAGAATGTTATCGATATTATAGAAATATGTAGCATTTTGTATGAAATATGACACAAATACAACAATTAGCTCTAGATTTAGGAATCGGACATAATTTACATACTTTTGATACATTTTCAATTGGATGTAATGCAGAAGCCATCTCTATTTTACAGAGGCTGGTTAATAAGCCTTTATCTAAATCTCCCTCACGTATGGTATATATTTGGGGAGAATCAGAAAGCGGAAAAACTCATCTGCTGCATGGATTACATGCAGATGCTATGCAAAATGGCTTATCTTCTGTTTACTTAACTGCATATAATCGTCTTGATGACTTTGCCGTTGCAGAGAAAGCTTGTATTTATTGTGTTGATGATATTCATTTAATGTCAGAAGATCAGCAAATTGCGGTATTTAATTTAATTAATGAAATCCGTAATAAGCCAAACAGTGCAATTGTTACAACCGGCAATTATGCACCGCGAGATTTAGCCTTAAGAGAAGATGTAAGAACCCGAATGGGCTGGGGCTTGGTATATCAGCTTCATGGTTTGAAAGCAGAAGATAAAAAGCAAGCTATTATCAACAATGCTAAAGCACGCGGAATTATTTTAAATATGGAATTTGCAGAATGGCTGTTAGAACATACCTATAGCGATATGAATAGTTTAATCGATGTATTAGATGCATTAGATATGTATTCGCTCCAGCATAAAAAACCGGTTAGCTTAGTTATGCTGAAAAAAATGCTTCAGGAGTGGGCAGCTTAAAATATTTAGATAAAAACCATGAATATGGAAAAATTAGAAAATACAAACTTTAAATTAAATCATAATAAAATTTTATGCTTAAAACAAAAAATTAATAATATAAATTGGCAAAATTCAATCCGAACTTCATCTAATTATTATCGTTATTGGCTTCATTATAAACACTCTATCACGAATGTGCTTAAACCGTATAATTTTCAAGTAAAAGTTTTGTATAATCAAAAATTACAAGGTATTTGGCATCGTCATGTTATTTTATATGCCTTTAACCGCCCGTTTATTTATGCAGTTACGCATACAAAATCACCGCATGCCTTTGGATTATCAGGATTAGGCGGTAATTCACTTGGAAATTTATTATTTAAGAATAATATACATAAAGGAAATTTTGTATTTTGCTCAACTAAAATAGTTTCATTTCTAAATTTATATACTCAAAATAAACAAAGCCAAGTTATGGGTAGAAAAAGAATTTATACTAAAAAAAATGCTGAATTAATATTATATGAGTTTTTATTATGATATAAGCAATTTCTGCCATCAGGGTAATACTTAGGCTTTAGCTTTCTGCTATTTCGTTTAAGATTCACGGTTTAGATGTCATATTGCGTATATAGCTGCTTAATATATCTTTTTGTCTATTTTTAAACATATTCATACCAACAGCAACCCCAACTGCCATACCAACACCAGTCCCAATTCCTATACCAGTCCCAAGTGAAGCGCCTCCGCTTGCTACATCAAAAGCTAATCCTACACCGCCTCCAATTATAGATGTGCATGCAATCATCCCGGCAGAATTAAACACAGCTGATCTTTTTGCATTATCATCATCTATTTTAGCATTCCTTATAATAGTCTCTTTAATACCAGCTACTGTTGTTTCAGATTTTCCACAATTTTGTTTAGTTAAATTTGCAATATTTCCAGCAAAATGAGGATCAATCATCATTTTTTTAGCTAAAGTTGGAGTATTAATAATTTTGGAAAAAGTACCTGCATTTAGCTGACCTTTGTCATATAATTCTTTAATTGCTCTCTTCTGTTCTGATAGCGGAATTCTTTTTGATATACCATGCTGTTTACAAATCTGTGCGATTAACTTTTCAGACTCATGAGAACGTTTGTTTAAAAGGCTATCAATATTAAATTCATTATTTTCCCCGCCTTTTAAAAAACCATTATCACATCTAAAATCTTGTATTGCATTATTACGGGCATCCTTAATTTCTTTACTTAAAGAAATACTTTCTCTAGCATTATTGACAAATGTTCTGCCGCCACCGCTAACTTTAGACTTTAATTTACTAAATTTAGCCTTAATACCGTCCTGTGCGGCAATATCCTTAAAACCATTATGCAGACCTGTGAATTGATATTGCATTTCAGTAAGTAATTTAGCCATATTTTAACTCATATTATAATTTATATAATATATAGTAGAATATGCTTCAATTAAAATATATAAGTATAAATACTAAATATTCTGCGTTTAACTGAGCCTTAAATAAAGTAAATAAAAATTAAAGCAGCAAAGAAGCATATAAAATCGTTTATATTTTTATGTGTTATACTTTCAGGTGTAAAGTTTATATTTGCGGGATAAACATGCAACGTAGAATATTTCATAAAAGCCTGTTATTACTAACAGCATCTGCTTGGGGAATTGCTAGCAATGCTCAAACAAAAAGCCCTAGTGCTTCTAATAATAACTCTAATTTAGCCTCTGCTGCTAATACTGTATTAAACCGTATTACTCAAAGCAATGCAAATCCTGTTGCAGATAAGCGTACCGGCTTTGGCTTGAAAAATATTCAAGATAGTATAAATGCAGTTACCCAAGGCATAAAACCTCAAGAAAGCAGCTTAATTTTTTTACAAAAAATTGCAAATCAAGCCCCTGATGGCAGACGTGTGCCTATAGAAATAAGTACTTCTTTAACTAAAGTTGAGAAAATTGCTGTTTTATTTGATAAAAACCCGAATATTCTATGTGGTATATTTGATTTTAATGAAAGTTTAGAGCCGTATATTTATACAAGTATAAAAATGCAGCAAAGCGGGACATTAAATATTTTAGTAAAATCTAATAATAATTGGTATATTGCTAAAAAAGTAGTAAAAGTTTTAATTGGCGGCTGTGGAGCATAAAGGAATGAAGCATGGCAAACGATAAATTAACATCTGCTTTATCATTAGGCACAATTAGCATTAAAGCAAAACAAGATGACAGTGTTACTACGGTAAAAATGCTGATTAGACATCCAATGGAAACAGGGCAGCGTAAAAATGAAGATGGTGAGCTTGTACCAATTAATTATATTGCTAAAGTTAGTGTATTAAATGCAGATAAACAAGTAATTTTTAATGCAAATTGGGGACCGGCAATGGCTAAAGACCCAATTATGGCATTTAAAAGCAAAGCATTAAAAAAAGGCGAAGAGATAACCGTTATATGGCAAAATCATAACGGTGATGAACAAAAGCAAAATGCTGTGGTAGAATAGAAATATCGTATCGTAGGTTTATTTTTTCAATGTTAATGCTTGATTAGAAACTTTCCTTACTAAAGCCCAGTCTTTAGCGTAGCTAACAGGTACAAATACATCATTGCCATTTAATAAAACTTTATTTTTCTCATTAAATTTATATTTATAAAAACATTGTTGAAGCTGTCTTGTAAAAACTGGATTTAATTTATGGTAATAAGAAAAGCTATTCGTAGGAAAATTATTACTTTTCCATAGAATATTAAAATCATTTTCATTTATTTCTTTGCTAATTACCATACGTTTAAACACATCAGATGCAATTGCTGCCGCATCATAAAAACCATTTTTTACGCCCATAATCGATTTATCGTGTCTTCCTGAAAATTCAACTTTATAATCAATATCAGGTTTTAAGCCTAAATCCGGGAATAATACTCTTGGAGCTAAATTACCTGAATTAGATGATGGAGTAGTATGAGCTATTTTTTTCCCTTTTAAATCACTTAACTGCTTATAGGCAGAGCTTTTTCGTGTAATCAGCCATAATTGATAACTCTCATTTTGATTTTGTGCGCCACGGCTTGCAAATGGAATAGCTCCTGCATGGTTAACAGCTAAAATTGTAGCTCCTGCTCCAAAAGATGCTACATGAATTTTTCCTGATTTCATGGCTTCAATTACATGTTCTTCCTGATAGACTGGGTAAATTAATACCGGAGTATTCATACACTGCTGCAGATGATTAATGAAGTCTCCATAAACTTGTTCATAAAAACTTGCATCTTCTATTGTAGCAAATGCTATATTTATAGTTTTAGGAATAATCCATTCTTTTTTATCTTTAGGTAAATCTGCTAACATGTCTCCATTTTCGTCGCATAAAGAACTTTTATTATTACTATTATCAACTAATACCTTACAAGCAAATACATCGACAGAAAAAATTAAAAATATATTTATAAAAATAAAATATATTATATTAGATGTTTTATTATGTTTCATAATGCAGCTTTATTAATTACTTAAGTTCTACTTTAAAAGTATAGTATTTATCTAATAAAAAATATATAAAATAAAAACAAAACTTAATTTATGTGTAATTTTTAATACGTAATTTGAAACAAATAATTTATCTGTAAATAAAGATAGATAAAGTACTTAGCTAGATTAATATTAATTTTTACAGTTTAATTATATTTTTTAAGTTATTTGTGCAACTAATCGTGCGACTGTAGCAAAATGATACTTGCACACTGGAATAGAACAACGATTATCTGCGCCTGAAAATATTACCTTAGATTTATCAATGTAATCCTTTAGATTACCTAGCCCTGCCTCTGAAGCATACACAATAGTATCAGATTTATTTTCATCAACCTCCACCGGACAATCGCCTGATAAATGTATATATGCACATTTCATTTTCAGTATCCTTTTTGCTGATATAAAGGTATATTGTACACTTATTAGATAATATTGTGTCTAATATTGAACTTATCATCAATACAAAAAAGTATATGTAAAATCGTTATTGAGTTTAGTTTTATAATAGTTTATCATTTCATAATCTGGTACTTGTCTGATTATTTGATTACATACATAGTTTAAATTATGCTTAAATCCCCCGCTTTTTATTTAATTATAACCTTTATTTATCTTCAATATGTAATGTGGCTAGGCTGGGGCGGGTGGTTTATGATATGGGATATGGAAAAAGATATATTGCAAGCTCAAAATAAAAATATCGTATTAAAAGCCAATAACGATGTTATAAAACAACAAATAGAAGACTTAAAGCAAGGGGACTCTAGCCTTGAAGATATTGCACGTATTAAACTAGGCATGATAAAGGCAGATGAAATTTTAGTAAGACCTAAAAATTAGTCAGGTGAATAATAAATGTATTTAACTGCATTATGGGTAAATTTAACTAAAAATAAATTAGCAGTTTAAAAATTCAACAAAATATATAGACTAATTGTAGTTCATTTTACGGCGAGATGGCAAGAATAAATTATGACGGATATGTACATGCTAATACATTGAGAAATAATTCTGCCAATTTTGACTGCAGCAAAGTTCACAAATTGAAATACGATTAGTAAGTATAAAATTAATAGCTTAGATGATAAGTGCGGAGATGCTTCATGTTAACAGAAATATTAGATAAAACTTTAGGCATGATAATATATCTATTTACTAGCCTTGAAGGATGGTCATTTAATTTTAGCTTAATTTATGTTATTTTAAGCATTAAACAAAATAAATATGCTTGGGGGTTTGCAATTATTTCCAGCATTTTATATGGTATCGTATGTATAGATTATAAAATGTATCCGACGGCAGGCTTACAATTATTTTTTGTACTAAGCAGTGTTTATGGGTTTATACAATGGTCTAAGCCAAAAAATAAAGCAAATCAAACAAATAATCCTCAAACAAAAACTGATGATGAAAGCTGGAATTACACAAAATTAAGCAAAAATGCATGGTTTTTATTTACTAGTCTAACTATTTTATTAGCAGGTATTATTTCTATGCTTTTAGTTATCTTTGCTAAAGTAAACAATAATATTAGCTTTTATATTGAGTCGTTTGCTGCTGGTGCAAGCTTAATTGCTCAATATTTGCTTGCCCGCAAATGTATACATAATTGGAATTTCTGGTTTGCAGTAAATATTGCTTATGTTTTTGTGAATATATACCAATCTTTATATTTCATGGCAATATTATACGGAATTTTTGTAATTTTAAGCATTCAAGGCTATATTAGCTGGCAAAATAAAAGCAAAAATATGCTGAAGCAGCAAGAATTAAAAAATGATGATGATGGTTTACATATTTTAAACATGCACCAATTAACTCAAAAAGATAATGAAGAACAGCTCATCCAACACAAGCAAATGGCATAAATTTAAAGAATATAAATTATCGTATTGCAGTTTTATTATATTGTGCATAATTTGTGTATGTACTCTGCCTTTAGAGCTGATAAGCAATGCCAAACCGTTAATTATTAGTTATCAAAATAAAATTTATTTTCCAATTTTCAAAAATTACTCTGAGCAAACATTTGGCGGAAGTTTAGCCGGCAATGCTGATTATTTAGATCCATTTATACAAAATGCTGTTACAGGGCATGATAATAAAATAGAAAATAAAGATAATTGGGCAATTTATCCGCTAAATAATTATGATGCAAACACAATAAATTATTTTTATCCCAACCCTAATCCGGCGTCTCCAAGTAAATTTAATTATTTAGGCACTGATGATGCAGGCAGGGATATTTTATCACGCCTATTATATAGTTTAAGGCTTTCTTTATGGTTCGGCTTTGCTTTAGCAGTAATTAATTTATTTGTTGGAGCAATAATTGGAGCTATGCAGGGCTATTTTGGAGGTAAGGTTGATTTACTTACCCAAAGATTTTTAGAAATATGGGGTAATATTCCTGAAATGTATTTATTAATTATAATTGCATCTATATTTCAGCCTAACATTACTATTCTGCTTATTATATTTTCTCTATTTAGCTGGCTTAGCACAGCTGATTATATTCGCTTGGAATGCTTAAAAATTAAACAAATGGATTACATTAAAGCTGCAAAAATTATTGGTTTAAAAGATTGGCAAATTATAAAACGTCATATGCTGCCAAATGTTATTACACCGTTAATTACTATGTTTCCATTTAAAGTTAGTCAAGGTATCATTGTATTAACAGCTATGGATTTTTTAGGGCTGGGTTTGCCTCAAACTACACCAAGTATGGGAAGCTTATTATCTCAAGCAAAATCAAATTTAGAAGCATGGTGGATTTCTATACCTGCTGTAGCCAGCATTATGTTAATTGTTTTACTGCTTATTTTCATTGGTGATGGCTTAAGACATGCATTTAATGTACATAAATAATAGAAAATAAAATATGATGTTTAATATATTAATTGAAAATTTATGAATAAAAAACTGTTTAAAAACTTATGTCCTTGTGGAAATAATTCAGAATATAACAATTGCTGCGGGCAATGGCATAAAAGCACCAGTGAAAATTATTTAAAAGCAGCAAGTGCAGAACAGCTTATGCGTTCACGCTATAGTGCTTTTGTGTTGAAGTTAGAAAAATACCTATTGGATACTTGGCATTCAAGCACGCGTCCGCAAGGCTTAGAATTTACGCATGCTAATACTAAATGGATTGGCTTAGAAGTTAAAACCCATATTCAGCAAGATGAAAATCATGCAACAGTGGAATTTATGGCTAAAAGCAAAATAAACGGCAAAGCACATACTATGCATGAAAATAGTAAATTTGTACGAGAAAATGGTATATGGTTTTATATGGAAGGTGTAAGCCGTATCAGTTAATAAGTAAAAGTTAATATTTCTAATTTCCTCCATTAACTATTTTGTTATATTTTGCAGGTATTTTATTTTCCCCATAAGAAATAGGTATATTTTCTATATTTGCTACAAATTGTGTCCCTAATTTAGATAAAAGGCTACTTGAATTCTCATTCATAAGTTTAATTAATTCTTTGTGTATATCTTGAGTTAATTTTTCAATATTAATGTTTTCACTTTCCCCAGCAGTTATAGTGCCTTGCCTTAATTGATTTATTCTATCTAACTGTGAACTGTATAAACTATGCTGTCATAATATGATTGTATGCAAAACATATAAATCTTTCCAATGATTGAATTACATCTTATATGTTATCGCAATCACCGTATATATCATTTACTGATGCAAGTATCTTTTCGTCTTTCTTTAAAGGCACCATAAATGATACCTTACCAATAATATTTATAGTTAATATTATCGGCATTGCAAAAGATGTACTGCCGCACATACTTATAAATTCTTGCGTTTTTGAGGCTGCCGTACAAGCTTTAGCTAAAGCATCTGTACCATTACTAACGCCTGCCTCTAGTTTAATTTTAGTATTTAAAGGCGTATTTTTATTTCTCACATCAGCATTTGCTTTTAATGAAGCTACAATATTTCTAAATCTGCCGGCTAAATCATTTAAAAACGGGTCTTTATTAATCGCAAATGCCTGCATAAAAGGAATACGCGGCATATATACTGTTTTTAACTCATATAACACATAAATTAGTTTTTCTGCTTTAGCATAATCTCCGCTTTGTATGCTGTTATTAATATCACCCGCTGTTTTTGTGTTATAGCTACCCATTAATTTATCTGCTAAACTCTTAGATAAATTGCAGAAACCTCTTTCTAGTTTAATATATTCTTCACTTGGATTATGTATATTTCTATCTCTTATGGGTAAATTCTGTATATCGCACAATACCAAATTAATCTCTCTAATTTCCGGATATAAACGCAATAAATTATTATCACTTAAAGTTATTTGATTATCTGCCGGCGGAACATACGGCACAATTTGCATATTCGCATAATCATGGGGCGGTGAATATGGCACTAATTGACCAGCACTAGAACTAGAATAACCTTGTGCAGAATAACTGTTGCCAAAATCATAACCTTGATTTGCAACGGCATATGTTGGCTGCGGCGGCGGTATATATGAAGATGACGGCTGATTATTACCGCCCAAATTCATATAACTCAATCTATTATTCAAGTTAGAAATACCTGTACTTGCATTTGTAGATGATATTCTTTGGTGCTGTATTAATTCTTTATTATATTTATCAACGATATGTACATAACCATCTTCATTATTTTCATCTGCTTCTTTACCATGAAATATATATTCTCTCAAATCTGAAGGATTATATTTAAAGATTTCAAATAATTCTTGATGCATTGATAATATATCAGATGCCGCAGAACTCAAATCAGATAATAATCTTTTTTGTATATCCATACTGCTAACAGACCTGCTTAAATTATTATCTAGGCTAGTAATTAAATTTCTAAATTTAGCTAATAATATCTCACATTCTTGTATTTTATAAGTATTATTTACTTTTGTTATTCCATCTTTTACTTACATCATTTAAACATTGTTTTAAACCATTTAATTCATACATAAAACCATTGAGTGCTGTTTGCATGTAATGATTATTTCTATGTAGGCGTAATGCATGCGATAAATTAGCATTAATGTAATCTTGTACATTTCTATTGCTTGGAATAAGCATTAGGCGACGGAGCATTTGAATATGAAGTTTTATACATAAATGTTGACCTGATAATTTTAATAATATAGAATTTAATTTACTATTTTAATATAGTAAATTTATATAGTAAATAAAATATTTAAAGTAAATTTAAAAAATAATTAAAGGACTATTTTATGCCTAAGAAAATGCAGCTTTCTGACGCAGATAAAGCAAAAATACAACGAGCAGCCCAAGATCAAGCTGATGCAATACAACGAGCCAATGATGAATTTAAACCTGTAACTAACATGCACAATGCTGCAGAATTAGTAAAAGTTACATATGGCGAAGATTTTGAAGGTATGACTGACCAAAGAATTGTAGAATTTTCTGTAGAACAAGGCGGAGTGTTTACAAATGACGTAGAGGAATATACACAATTTAGCGATAAAGAACATGAGGCATTAGAAACTCTCCCCGATTCCGGCACTATTCCAGAAAAAGTTATTTTGAAAGATACAAATAACGACAATAAGCTATTTGTTCTTGACTTAAGCGGCTCTCAATGCTGCTCGTCTGGTCTGCAAGTTAGCGATTTACCAGAATCTGATAGATGGATTATTAATGAATTTAGCCATCAATGGGTAATTAATAATATTAGAACCCTTAACAATGATGGAAATAAATATGGATTTGATTTTGAAGTTAAAACAGCAGCAACTGCTAAAGAACAAGTAAAATATCAAGAATTAGTTATACGTTTTCTCAATGATATATTGCCAACATTTGCAGTAGATAGAAAGCCAGGTAAATATGATTTTGCCAATGAATTAGGGAAAGAAGCATTAACGACGCCTATTATATTCCGTACGGTTGAAAGTCAAGATTTAGAAGTTTTAAGAATAGATCCAAATTCTCCTCAAGCACAAAGTATATTGGGAAAATATAATTTTCCTGAGACTTACTTAACTCAAAGTGCATTTAGTTTAATACGGCATAAATACAAGCCTACAATCATTTATACAGACTGTAAAGGTTCAATAGATAATGTTAATTATGCAAAACAAGCTATAGTACAAACATTTAAAACTTATTTTAAGCCATCTGTATTCTCTACTCCTGTTTTAAAAACAGTAGAACATATTAACACAAACATAGGTTTGCATATAAAACCTTATTTTGACGGCGACCCAGATGACAGAGCAAAAGCACGAGAATTTACACATTCATTTGAAGATGTATTTGGGCAAATGCAGCGTGCAACTATTAAACTCCCGCCTTCTTTAATTAAATTATTTGAAGTAAGTAAAAATGGTTCACTTTGCATTTCTATTATTGGTAATGAACCCAATGCAACTGGATTTTTAAATGTAATGGACCAACTTCCTGGGGTAGTGGTAAGGGATGATGTAAGCAGTGAGTTATGTGGTCAAAGAGCAGTACAAGGTAACTGCTTTTTTGAATCAGATATGACATATGTAATAAGTGTTTTAGCTAACCCAAATACACACCCTATGTTAGATATGCCTGATGAATATGTACTACCATTTGACTTTTTTAATGCTAGAAATGGTACACAAGCATCAAAAGATGACTATTTAAATTATTTAAAACAAGCCCCAGGTAGATTACACCCTAAATTATTAGCTGAAGGAAGATATTGCATTCAAAGCAACGAACCAGCAGAAAATCTTGATATAACAGATGTATTAAAACATCATTTAGGTACACAATTATTAATGCAGCAGGGTCCGTCAATGCCTGAAACATTAACTAAATTAAGAAATATCCAGAATAAAAAATTAGGCAGAATACCGCTAAGCACAGCAGAATATATAGCTTTAACCCAAATAGATTTAACTCAGCAAGAACTTAACAATTATCAAGACCCAGATAATCCGGAAAAAGTACACTGGACAAATTTTGATGCAGATAGACAATCTCATCAAAGAAAATCAATATTGGAGCAAATAGTTAGTATTTTTGGAAATAATTCATATACCAGCCACATAGCAAGCCAAATTGACATCTACAGGTTTGAAAACTCATCAGGTGCTGGGGGCAGCGGCAGTATGGCTAGTTTAAATGCAGGAATGCAAAGCTTAAGTATGCACCAGCCACACCAGCATTATAACCCCAATAATGGTCAACCACAATTCAATACTGGCTACCCGCAGCCTCCAATGAATAATCAATATGGCGGAGGGTATGGGCAACAACAGCCGCAGCAATATGGCGATTATGCTAATCCGTCATCAGCACCGCCGCCGTACAGCAGTGGTCAATATGGTGGGCATCAATCATCACCACAATCAACTAATAGCTATAATAGCCAACAAGATAGAGGCGGAGTAAAATACCCTGAAAGCAGAGGAACCAGTAGAAACATATTTAGAAGGTGATTGTAATATAAATACAGTTCCTGCTTTTGCAGGAATTGCAGAACTATACTTTTAATGAATTACACCATTAAACCTGCATCCCAAATTCTAAATTAAGTAAAAATTTTTTAAATTCTGCACCATGCATATATTGCCCTACATCGTTAAATATGTCATTATTTGCACCAGAATTAAAAATATTTTTCGGTAAAATACGGTGGCACGGGATAAGAATTGCGATTGGATTTTGTGAAACTGCTGTTCCAACAGCCCTCACAGCTTTTGAGTTATTAATGCTAAAGGCAATATTACTGTAAGTAGAAATATTTTTGACTTTTAATAATTCCTTCCATACACTAAACTGAAACAGGGTAGCATGCAGACACGCCAGCTCTAAAGAAATTATTTTATTTTTATCGCTCACAGCCTTGTTATCCAGTTTCAATTTGCCTATAAAATAGCTATCTAAAAAATCAATCCAGTGATAATATTTATCATCTAAATTTTTCTGCTGATAATTATTAAAATAATCCCAAATTATAGTATCTTTTAAAATATGAGTTGGCTGTATAACTTTATGCTTAAATTCTATAATTTTTACGCCGATTAAATGCTTTAAATAAAAGCACAGCAATAATTTTACCCCATTATTACTATGATTATTTGTATATTCAAAATAAGTTAACTGCCTCAAATCAATTTTTGATTTAGGCTTTGAAAGAATTGTACTGGATAATATTAACTGATAAGAACTATCTAAAGAATTATAAAACAAGGTGAATCCCTGAACCCAAATGATTTTAATATTTTACTGTGTAAATATAAAACAAAAAAACCTACAGGAATTATGCATAAATTTCCGAACCCTGGGGTTCAAAGCGGCAGCGATGATAAAGCTTTTTGGTGTGTAAATACTTTCAAGGGAATATCTACACCGTACTTGTATAAATACTATTGAAGCAAAACGACCAGCCAGCCATATAGACACGCGCCTATCTGTACATATCGGTTCACGAATTTAATACACATTTCACTGTAGGCAACTCTATTATATACACATATTTATAAAAATGCTATAATTTTTCATGATAATTAAATATTTGCATAAAATATTACTATGATAGGCAAAATAACTGGAATATTGGTATATAATTTACCGCCCCGCATTATGATAGATGTTTCCGGCATTTCATATGAAATAGATGTGCCTATGAGTACTATCTATGAGCTTCCTTCATTAAATAGCCCCATTACTTTACATACTCAGCTTATTATTAAGGAAGATTCTCATAACTTATACGGTTTTTTAACTATGAGTGAAAAACATATGTTTAAAGAATTATTGAGAATATCAGGAGTTGGCTCTAGAACTGCTTTAGCTATATTGTCCGGTTTAAGCATACAAGAAATTATTGGTGCTGTCAGCGATAACCGTGTTGGCTTATTATCTACTATTCCCGGTATTGGTAAAAAAACTGCTGAACGCTTAATTTTAGAGCTTTCTAACCGCATGCATATTTTAAATAGTTATAGAGAAGTTAATTTTAAGTTGACAGCAGACAAACTGTTGCATATTAACAACGAAAATGAGCATAACAGTATTAAAAAAGATACAGTTAATGCTTTACTTGCTTTAGGCTATGGAGAAAAAGAAGCAAATAATGCACTTAAAAATATAGCTAATATCAATGATCTGGAACTAGGGCAATCAATCAAAAAAGCTTTAAATATTTTATCGGGTAAATAAGTAATAATATATTAATTGGCGGTGTTGAAAATAGATATATTAAAATAGAGAGCTAATATATTAATAAATTAAGCTAAGTAAATGCCCTAAGTGTAAAATTGAAGAAATAATATAGAATAGTAGAATTAGATGAATATTTTTATACTTAAAATTTAATCAAAATATTTATACTTTAATTTAAAATTCATAATATGACTATTTGTAAACATATAATTTCTGGAGTGATTAATACAATACTTCTTAAAAATCCAAACCCCCCACCTCCATCAGAAATTTCGGCTCACACAGATAAACTAACAGCACCGCGGAAAAATGCCACACCCGCTTATCAGAGAAATTTGCAAATTACTAAAATAGAACAGGCACAAACTCATAGCTTTAAGGTATTAAAAATAAATATTTTAAGGCTAAATAAAGAATTAGCACAATTAGTTAAAGTAGATAAAATTGATGAAAACATACTGCAATCTTTGATGAGTAATCTTAATACAATAAATAAAGACAATTCTAATATTTTAAATCATGAATTAGAAAAATTACCTAATATATTAAAAAAATATAATAATGAAGAAGATGAAAATAAATTTATTTCTAAATTAAAAATCTTTTTTAATAATATAAAAATCCATAAAGAATTAATAATAGACATTACATTAATTTTAGCAGCTCTGGGCATTAAACAGGCTGCTTGGTATGGCACACAATTTATAAAAAATTTATCATTCTTTTTAGAATTAATGACAAATCATGCAATGGCGCTGCCTGAATTCATAGCGTCAATTATTTCATTTACCAGTTTAATTAATAATAAATTTGATGTTAGTTTTTTAAACGCATTAGTAGCGGCTGCAGATTTCACCTTTTTGTTTCCAATTCAATATGGTTTACATAAAGAATTGATGAAACCCAAACACTATATTTCTCTTAGTTTAATCATTTTTTCTTCACTAATTATTAACAATGCCGTTTCTTTCGTCATTAAATCTTTATTTAAAAATATATTAACTCCATTAACTAACAAAAAATCTAAACAAGATAATGATGATAATAGTGCAGATACTAATTTAAATAATTACGACTTAGAATCCTCTCTTAATAATTTAACCCCAAGGCAACTACAGCAAATTATCGCAAATATAGCTAATATTCTTGATGAAACATCATCTTTGCAAAACAACTTAAATACAGCGATTACAAATACAAATGATATTAATAATACTTTAAATGCATTAAAACAAGATTTTGAGTTAAATGAAGAGGATAGTCAATTTATTGATAATTTGCAGAATAAGTTATCTGGATTCAATAATGATATTAATAATTTTAATGAAATATTTTCACAATTAACTAATTACTTTAATCAAAAATACAATGATATAAATCAAATGGCAAAAGATAAGCCATATCATTTAAAATCCTTCTTTTTTATTGTTAGTGCTATGCTTTATACAATTCTTTTATCCGCTTCTGCTGCTGTAAAAAATCCTAATTGGAAAATACCGCTTGCTGCTATTGCATCTGTTTTGGCAAGAATTCCAGCATGGTTTTTTTTGGCGTCAAAAAATGACAATAAATTAAAAGAATTTTTGTCTTCCATAACCTCAACTATTAAAGATACTACAGAAAAAGTTGATGATAAAATATCATCAGAAAAGCTGAATTCAATGATTTCAGATATACAGAATAAATTATCAAAAATTATTCCAAACAAGGATAGCTCCATACGTAAATTGACAGAATCTATTCCTGAAAAAAATAAGTTAATGGCAGTAAGAATATTTGGAAGCTGGGCTATATTTGCTTTTTTTGAATATATAGCTTTAACAAAAGCTCATCATGAAGCTAAAGAAAATAATTATAATCTTATAACATCACGAGTACAAATGGAATTTTTTGCAATTATAATCAGTAAAATATTTGATATAGTAATTTTGGCAAAAACCCCTGAACCTAAAGATACAATAAATTTATTATCTGGCTTATCAATTTGGGCAGCTGCCTTTTTTATTTCAATTTTTATGAAAGAATAATATTCTATTAACCTAATACAGGTAAATTATAGTAAAATATAAAATTATTTAAATATTAAATCAACTAACATGAAACCAAGTTTGCTTGCCAAATTAGAACATCTGTATTTACGCTTACAAGAAGTAACTGAATTATTATCTGACCCTAATGTTACTCAAGACATGAATCAGTACCGTAAATTAAGCAAAGAAAATGCAGAATTAGCACCCGTGGTTGAGCAATATTTAATATATTTAAGCACAACCAGCGACTTAGAAGCAGCAAAAGAAATGCTAAATGATGCAGATTTAAAAGATTTAGGACAAGAAGAATTAAGTAACTGCAAACAAAAATTAGAAGAATTAGATTTAACTTTACAAAAACTTCTTTTACCCCAAGACCCTAATGATGAAAAAAACGTAATTCTTGAAGTTAGAGCAGGTACCGGCGGTGATGAATCTGCATTATTTGCAGGTGATTTAATGCGTATGTATATGCGCTATGCAGAAAGGCAGAACTGGCAAGTAGAAATCATGAATGAAAGTACAGCTGAAGTCGGCGGGTATAAAGAAGCTATTATACGTATTGCCGGAGATAAGATATATTCACGTCTAAAATTTGAATCTGGCGGACACCGTGTTCAGCGCGTACCGAATACTGAAACTCAGGGCAGAATTCATACATCAGCATGTACAGTAGCTGTAATGCCGGAAGCAGATGAGCTGGAAGATATTGCTATTAATCCTGCAGATTTACGCATTGATACCTTTAGAGCAAGCGGAGCTGGCGGACAGCATATAAATAAAACAGATTCAGCAGTTCGTATTACTCATATCCCGACTGGTGTAGTAGTAGAATGCCAAGATGACCGCAGCCAGCATAAAAACCGTGATAAGGCAATGAAGGTTTTAGCCACTCGGCTAAAAAATGCTCAAATTGCTGAACAACAAAGTAAAGAAGCATCGCTACGTAAGGGATTAGTTGGAAGCGGCGACCGCTCTGACCGTATCCGTACCTATAACTTCCCTCAAGGACGCATTACAGACCACCGAATTAATTTAACTTTATATAAAATTGATGCAATGATGGATGGCGATATTACAGATTTAATCGATGCTCTTGTTATAGAATATCAGGCAGAGCAATTAGCTCAATTATCTGAAAATGGCTAAAAAAAGAAACAAGTAACTAAAAAGCTAATGATACCTACCCTCGCAGGCATGACAGATGTTTTAACAGCAGGCTTTATGCATTATCATGATTAATGATGCAAATTAGTTGGCAATTCCCTGATTATTATAGGATATATAAGATAGTCATAAGGTATTCTGAATTACGACTAATATTTTTAATAAAATATTACCTTATAAAATATTAAATAATATCCTATAATTAAATTTTATATTCTATATTCATCTCAATTGAATTTAGCAAAAGGCACAAGTCAAAAGGCTGGAATTATAACAGCCATGCAGACGTAAATTCAAGCGGGGGTAAATATATAAAATATTATGTTTTCAACATCTATGCATTTAAAATCTAAATACTGCATCTTTAAAGGATGTAATGTTAGAAATACAACCCTTTTTTCTATATTAAATTCATCGCTGGCTGCTTTCCAAAAAGATGGATATATAAAAAATGATGTTAACTATACAGCACTTGATAATATCAAAAAATCTAGAGCATATTTATGTAAAAAGCATGGATGGCTAAATGATTATATAAAATTTTGTATTAAAAAACGTGAACAAGCAGCACTTAGACCAGATAAATAATTCGGTACAGCGTCGGCTGTAATTCGGATACCGCCTGCGTACAGGTACGAATAAAATTATAACCTATAAACAGCCACAGCTTATTTTCTGCTGTGCTTCTGTTCCTTATCCAGTGTTAAACTAATTGCCCTTTTCTTGTTTAATTTGCCATTTTCCGTTAACTTTAGTCATGATTAAAGTTTTTTGACTTGTATCGTGTAATTTATCTGATTTATACACTTGCCTAAAGTTTACCGTCGCCGTATCTCCAGAAATAGCAACTTTAGTTTCAGATACGCTCACATCAATATTGCCTTTATCCCCAATTCTAGATTTTCTGCCAGCCTCCCAATTCGCACGGCTTGAACCGTCTGAAGGTTTAAAATTGCCTGCATAATGACCTAAGTAAGAATCAACATTTTTGCTGCTCCAGGCACCTGCCCAAGCATTTACTGCTTTAATTACTTCCTGCTCTTCTGCCGGATTAGAAGCTGCTGCAGTCTGTTTTTCCGGTTTTGCTTCTTTTTCTTTAGACGGAGCTGGTAATGGTTTATTTTCTTTTTCTGTTACTGCTGCTTTTTCTGTTTCTTTTTTATGTTTCTCTTTTTGGACCTTTTCAGCTTTTTCAGTAGCCTTTTCAGCTTTAAGTTTTTCTTTTAGTTCTTTTTCGGCTTTTGATTTTTCTAATTTTTCAGCTTTGGATTGCTCTTGTTTAGAAGCAGCATTCTTATTTATAGAGTTTGCAGATGCAGCGTCTGATTTAAATGAAAAAGCCGGCTTTGTTTGAGAACTTTGAGAAATGCCTGAATTATATACCTGTTTAGAACCAATAGGTAAGTTTGCAATTGCAGACAGCATATTCAATTTAGATTTAGCTGATTCATTTTTGCTATCTAAGCCAGCCGCCTTTTCATAATGACTAGCAGCAAGTTTAGTGTATATATCACCTAAATTATCATGAGCCGCTACGTAATTAGGATTAGCTTTGACTGCTAATTCAAGCGCCGCCCTTGATTTATCAAGCTGATTTTTATATGCATATATAACAGCTAAATTATTATACGGTTCCGGTAATTGAGGATATTCTTCAGTTAAGCGTGTAAAATCAATAATTGCATCATCATTTTTACCTAAACCAGCTAAAGATATACCATGCTGAAATCTTAATAACGGATCTTTGGGATTATTTTTTAATTCATTTTCTATAACTGATAAAGCTTGCTCAAATTGTCCAGCATTGATTAAACCCGATATTTGAGTAGATGCAGAATTAGCTTCTTGAGCCATAACTCTATAACTATGGGATAAACTGATACTCAATATGCTGTAAAAAAACAACTTCTGTAGTTTATATTTAAACATAATAATCTTTCATTAAAATAATATATAAACATTGTAGCAAAAATATTATATGTATAAAAGTAAACTGCAGTATTTAAAACATATATTTAAGCTATTTTTGAAAAAACAAAGATTAAAACACAATTATGTAGTAATATGATGGATAGTTACTATAAATAGCTATTCTATACTAATAGTAGTTTATTTTGTGCCAAGGTGGCAGAAATAAATTATGAGACCCTGCACATATTATTACATTGAGGAAGCCATGAGCCTGCGAACAGCAATTTTGACAACAATGAAGTTCGCAAATTTAAATCTAATTAGTATATAAAATGTTTTTAAATTAAATGAATTAAGGAAGACTATGAATACAGTTGCTATGATAATTTTAATCGGTATTATTGTGCTGATTGCAAAAACTGTGAAGGTTGTACCTCAACAACATGCATGGGTGCTGGAAAGACTGGGCAAATATCATACCACGCTACAGCCTGGTTTAAATGTGGTAATTCCATTTATTGATAGAATTGCATATAAGCATAACTTAACCGAAATACCTTTAGATGTTCCAAGCCAAATTTGTATTACTAAAGATAATACACAGCTTCAAGTTGGCGGGGTACTATATTTTCAAATAACAGATGCAAAATTAGCTTCTTATGGCTCAAGTAATTATATTTTAGCAATTACTCAATTATCACAAACTACCTTACGTTCAGTAATTGGTAAAATGGAATTAGACCGCACGTTTGAAGAAAGAAATTTTATTAATCATAGTATTGTTTCTTCTTTAGATGAAGCCGCCTTAAATTGGGGAGTAAAAGTTTTACGTTATGAAATTAAAGATTTAACTCCGCCAAATGAAATATTGCATGCCATGCAGTCGCAAATTACTGCAGAGCGTGAAAAGCGTGCTTTAATCGCTCAATCTGAAGGTAGGCAGCAAGAGCAAATTAATTTAGCTAATGCCGCAAAATTAAGTGCTATTGCTAAATCAGAAGGAGATAAACAAGCCACTATCAATAGAGCTGCTGCTGAAGCTGAAGCAATTTTGGCGGTGGCACAAGCTAATGCTAAAGCTATTGCCATGGTGGGCGAAGCGATAAACACACGAGGCGGAATTGAAGCTATCAATTTAAAAGTAGCAGAGCAATTTGTTGCAGCATTTAGCCAATTAGCTAAAACTAATAACACTTTAATTGTGCCGGCTAATTTGGGCGATATGAGTTCTTTATTAGCTAGTGCAATGCAGATAGTTAAAAAGCAAAATTAATCGTTCTTCTTCTGCTGGTAAGCCTCGTATTCACGAGATAAATTTTGCACATAATCAGCAATCACCATTCCGGCAGCTGCACCTGCCGCAGTTGAGGAAACACCAACAAACTTTACCCATCCTTCCGGCATACCTGATAGCCTAGATAAGCCCACTGCCAATGTTTCTACTATGAGACCTGTACTTGCTCCAGTACAATATTTTGCGATAGTATTCTTTTGACTGGTTGTTAATGTTGGCATATTCTTTAACATCTAAAAGTTGAAAATAACAAAATAATATCATTAAAAACCTCAAATGCAAAATTTTAAAGAATAAAATACAACAAATATTTCTTTGGCAATATAAAAAATCCAAAACTTATTGGCTATACTTATCTCAATTGGATTTACATTAAGCTTATTGTTTTGAAATGCAAGTTAAAATGCATTAATAATATTTACTCTTATTTAGCTAATTGCCTGTCAGATTTTCATATTTGCTTATTAGGAATTGAGCAATAGCCTCCCCGCCATTCACTCCAATATATGCAGCTGGAATTACTGCAGCCATTTTATCGTTCCAATCTTTTGGCAGATCACCACTCAAATTATTCAATTTTTCAATAGCCTTAACAATAGACACAGCAGCAACAGCAGTAACAGCAACCGTGCAAGCATCTATTACATAGTCTTTCTGGGCAGGAGTCAATCTAGTCATGATTTATAATTGTAATATTAGAAACATGTGCAGATTATATAAGTTATAAATATAAATTACAAATCTTAAAAAATAAAATACAACAAATATTTCTTTAGCAAGATAAAAAATCTAAAACTTATTGGCAATACTTATCTCAATTGGATTTACATTAAGCTTATTATTTTGAAATGCAAGTTAAAAGGCATTAATAATATTTACTCTTATTTTAGCTAATTGCCTGTCAGCTTTTCGTATGTATCTATTAAGACTTCAGCAAGGGAAACTGCAGCAATGGATGAGGTACCCATAGCAATAATCATTCGCGGAATGGTATCACTCCAACTTGGCGGCATACCAGTCAAATTACTAAGTGCAGCCGCTTGAGTTGCAGAAATGCCACCAACAACGGCACTGGTACCAAGCATACAAAACATCCGTATACAGGATTTCTCGGATTCACTTAATCTAGTCATGATTTATAATTGTAATATTAGAAACATATGCAAATTGTATAAGTTCTAAACATAAATTACAAATCTTAAAAAATAAAATACAACAAATATTTCTTTGTTTATATAAAATCACTAGCTTCTATATCTTATATTATTGAATATCACTATATACTAAATTATCTTACGTTTGATATACTTTGATTATATTTAAATAATTCTAATATGCAGAATAATAATATTCAAATACAAGCCTTAGCCCGTAAATGGCGTCCTCAAACTTTTGCTCAAACAGCAGGGCAGGATATAGTAGTAAAAGCTTTATCGAATGCGCTCGATACAAACCGCCTTCATCATGCTTATTTATTTACAGGAACCCGCGGTGTTGGCAAAACAACTTTGTCCAGACTCTTGGCAAAAGCTTTAAGCTGTGATAAAGGAATAAGCTCAACTCCTTGCGGAATATGCAATAACTGCATTTCAATTCAGAATGCACAATATATAGATTATATAGAATTAGATGCAGCAAGTAACAGAGGTGTAGAAGAAATAAGTAAACTTCTCGAAAATGCAGGTTATCAACCTTCTCAAGGGCGCTTTAAAATTTTTATGATTGATGAAGTGCATATGTTAAGCAATCATGCTTTTAACGCTATGCTTAAAACTTTAGAAGAACCGCCTGAACATGTTAAGTTTATTTTAGCTACCACAGATGCACATAAAATACCAATGACGGTTTTATCAAGGTGTTTACAGTTTCATTTAAGACCAGTGCCTAGTAATATTATCATAAATTACCTCAAGCAAATATTACAAAATGAAAATATTCTTTTTGAAGAAAATGCACTAAATTATATTGCAAAAGCAGCGTATGGAAGTATGAGAGATGCATTATCCATAACCGATCAAGCAATTGCTTTAGGGCATGGAAATGTTACAGCTGATGAAACAAAACAAATGCTGGGTTTATTAGATGATGATTTACCCATTAAATTATTGATTAATCTAGCAAATAATAATATGCCGGATTGTTTATCACTACTAGAAAATATTCAAAACGCAGATAAATTTTTAGATAATTTAATTGTTCATCTGCAGAATATTGCAATTATTCAATGTTTAGAAACAGCAATTATTGATACAAATTATCTAAACGAAATTAAACAGTTAGCCAAATTAATAAATGCTGAAAATATTCAAATATATTATCAAATGGCGATTAAAACTAAACAAGAACTCAATTTTTGTCCGCCGGAAATAGCTTTAAATATGCTATGCATACGCATGATGCATTTTAATATGCCGCTTGATAAAAATAAGGCGATTAACATAATTAATAATGATATATCAAATGTAAAAAATAATGCGACCGCCATCAATATTGATAAATCATCTAATGTAAAACCTATAGTCTCGAGTATATCAAATATTCCAAATTCTAATATAAATCAAAATAATAGAGATAAAGATGAATTTGAGCATAAAATTAATTTAATACAAAATGAAAACGAGAACAAAAGCGAAAAAATTGAGGTTAAAGCTAAGGTTCATAATATTTCTAATACACCTGATTTAGAAAATAAATCTAAGCCTGAGCTTGCAAATATTGATAACAATTTAAACTCTATCAATTTGGCAAACAGCACCAGCCAAGAAGTTATATCAACCGATAATGGAGCATTAAATTTGGAGTTGAATAATTTACCTCAAATTAATAATAAAGATTGGCTAGATATAATTCCTCAATTAAATTTAGACGGTTTAGCTTTGCAGATTGCAAAACAAAGTATATTAAAACAAGATAATGGAAAATCAATTATTCTCAATTGTGAGTTTGATACTAGTGTTATGAAAAATGCTGTTTCAAAACTTGAGACTATTATTGGTGAATTTTTAAACCGTAAGATTAATTTAAGTATCATTAGTAATAATCAAAACATACATAATATTTCTTCTCAAGTATCTAAATCTGATGCTGAAAAATTAGACGAAGAAATAAATCATAAAACCTTATTTAAGCAAGAACAAGATGAAAAAGCCAATTATCAAAAACAGCAAATAGAAAAAGCTTATCAGGATAAATGGGTAATGGAATTTATTAATCTAGGTGCAAAAATTATTATTAACTAATATAACTCTTGTTCCATTTGAATTTAATCTAAATAAAAGGTAAAATTTATATGCATAACTTACGCCGTTCATTCTTAAAAGCTACAGGTTTAGCTGGTTTAATAGCTTTTTTAAATCCAACCAAATTGATGGATAAACAGAAAAACAGCTCAAAAAATTCTGATGATAAAAATAAAGAATTATTAAATTTTCAATCTATACAAACAGATACTACAGATGAAATAACTCTGCCTCAGGGGTTTAATTATAATGTAGTCTGTGCATGGGGGGATAAGCTTTTTCCTCATAGCCCTAATTTTTCATACGGCGAAAATACGAGCGATGCACAGCTATTACAAATTGGAGAAAATCATGACGGCATGTCATTTTTTCATGTGGAAAAACATATAAAAGATGTAAACTTAAATGCAAATATTGACCATATTGGCATTTTAGCTATTAATCATGAATATAATAATTATGAATATTTATTTAGTGTAGGTAAAAATTACCCAGGTAAAGATTATTTACAAGAATGGACAGCCGAAAAAGTTAAAAAGGCACAAGCCTCGTTAGGCGTTTCAATTGTAGGAATTGAACACAATAAAACTACAAATATGTGGGAAGTTAATCTTAATTCCCCATACAATAAGCGCTATCATTTATCTAGTGAAATGAAATTCAGCGGCATTGCTGCAGGCTCTAAATATTTACAAAATACATATGATAAAACAGGGCATAAAACCAAAGGAACATTTGCAAATTGTGCGAATGGTAAAACTCCTTGGGGAACTTATTTAACGTGCGAAGAAAATTTTAGCGGTTATTTTACCACAGATAATCAAGAATTTATTCCCAACCAAATACAAAAACGTTATGGAGTAACCAAAGAGGGATATAAAGTGAACTGGCATAAATTTGATGAAAGATTTGATATTGCCAAAAATCCGAATGACTTCCATTCTTTTGGCTGGGTGGTTGAAATCGATCCTTACGACAAAAATTTTATACCAATTAAACATACAGCGCTAGGACGGTTTAAACATGAAAATATTGCTATACAACAAGCACAAGAAGGTAAGCCTTTAATTGCATACATGGGAGATGATGAACAAGGAGAATATATTTATAAATATATTTCAAAAAATGTTTATAAAGAAAAAGATGGTAAAAAAAATAGCCTATTATTAACTGAAGGCACTTTATTTGCGGCAAAATTTACTGCTAACAATCAAGGAGAATGGATACCATTAGTCTATGATGAAAGATATATTAATAATCCAGATAATTTATATATAAAATCACAAGAAGATATTCAAATATTTACCCGTTTTGCTGCAGATTTAGTTAGTGCTACTGATATGGATAGACCTGAATGGATAACAATCAATCGCATTACCAAGCATGCTTATGTAAGCTTAACCAATAACACATCACGTAAAAAAATCAATTTAGCAAATCCAAGACCACAAAATAAATTTGGACATATTGTTAGATGGAAAGATGATTTAGAACATATTTCTTATGGTATGCATAAATTTAATTGGGATATATTTTTATTAGCAGGAAATATAGAACAAGGTGGGAGTCAAGATAAAATTTTATTTAACAGCCCAGATTGCCTTGCCTTTGATAATCAAGGACGATTATGGATTGCAACAGACGGCAATATTAGTAATACAGGTGAATTTGCTAATCATGGCAACAATCAATTATTGTGTGTTGACACTGATACTCATGAAATTAAACGTTTTATGGTTGGGGTGAAAGGCTGTGAAATATCCGGAATTTGCTTTGATAATAATTATCAAACTTTATTTTTAAATATTCAGCATCCAGGTGAAAGCGATGCATACGCTTTTAGCCTACCAGTATCACCAGGGCAAAGTCAAAATGATTTTATTGCAAGAAATCCATTTTATATAAGTTCATGGCCAAGAAATAAAAAAAATACAACTGCTAAAACGCCAAGGTCTGCATCTATCGCTGTAGATATTACTAATTTATGAAAATAACAATCAAAAAATCTATCCATTTATTTAAGCACTATTACATTGCCAGCTCAATTTTATTGTCCATACTAATCTTTTTCTATTTATTTTTACTAGAAAAATTAGATTTAGGTATATCTATGCTGATGTCTTTTAATATTTGTGCAGCTGTATTTATAGTGTTAAGTACTATATTTATGTTTAAGGCTGAAACTCATCATATAAAAGAAAAAGCAAAAATTTTAGATGAGGGTAAATGGATTGATTTTTGTATAAGCATACTAGTTTTTTGCGTGATTATGTGTGGATTTTACTTTGAAATATACGGAGCTAAAAATAAATCGTTCCAACCTATTGGTTTAGGCATTTTTAGTATATTACTTGCTTGGGGCTTTATTTGCTTTATTTTTGCTCAGCATTATGCACATAACTTTTATATGAAAGACGACAGAAATAGCAGCTTAAATTTTCCAGGTACACATACTCCGGATTATTGGGATTTTTTATATTTTTCAGTAGTAATTAATATGTGTTTTCAAACATCAGATATTAATATAACATCTAGCTCAATGAGAAAATTAGTTATGTTTCAAAGTTTGATTGCATTTTTCTTGAATATTATAATTATTTCAACTTCAATTAATTTAATAGCCGGCATGATTAATAATTGAGAAATACTAAATGCGGATAGATAAAAGCCATGCAACGTATCTTGTAAAAAAGCATACTGGATAACTGCGTTTGCAGGTCTGACACCACAACAGGAAAATTTATAAAAATAGAGAATTTTTATTTATAAGGTTCATTGTTATAAAATTATCAAATACCTAGCTATAACATGTATATAGTTAATACTTAATTATATTAGGTAATGATGTTCTTAGGCAATGTATAAACAGCAGTCTATAGATTCAAACATATAGGCACGCACTACAATTCTATTTATACAATAAAAAAAGGGTAATACAAAAAAGTAAATACCCTGATTATAATTTACATATTTCTAAACATAAATTTATAAATATATTTTCTTAAAAAATATTATCTACGTTTTTTATTTACCTGTTTTATTGATACAGCTTTAACTTTAGCTTGAATCACCTTTCTACCGCGATAAAAACCATCTGGTGTAATATGATGACGAATATGCACTTCACCAGATACTGAATCAACTGATAAAGTACGAGCTTTTAAAGCGTCATGCGCACGGTGCATACCGCGCTTCGATGGCGATTTTTTATTCTGTTGAACAGCCATTATTGGCTCCTTAAAATAGCTGAACTATATTATAGAATAATATAGAACTATATGTTTTACAACTGCTTAAATATAAAAATTAGCTATACTAACTATATTTCAATTTGCGAACTTTGCTGTCGTCAAAATTAATCCTCAATGTACTAATGTGTACAATAGTAGTCATAATTTACTCCTGCCGCCGCCTTACTGCAAAATGAATTACAATTAGTATATAACATAAAATCACAGCTAATTACAAATTTAAATTAGCCTTTATTAGCTTCTAATAAACGTGATGCTAACCAAGCTTTAGTTTTTGAAATAGGGCGCGTTTCCACGATTTCCACTAAATCTCCAACATTATATTGATTATTTTCATCATGAGCATGGTATTTTTTAGACTTAGCTACATATTTGCCATAGCGCAAATCTTTAACCTTACGGCTAACTAATACCACTACCGTTTTATCCATTTTATTGCTAACCACACGACCCTGAAGGGTACGTGATAATCTTTTTTTCTCTTCTTGAGTATTTTGTTCTTGCTGCGTTGTCATAATTACCCTTTATGCATTTTGTGCGTTTTGAGCTTGCTTAGCTTTAAGCTGTGTCAACACTGTACGAACACGTGCTATATCTTTACGAATTTTAGATAATAAGCTAGTATTTTCTAACTGCTGTAAAGATTTTTTAATGCGTAAGCCTAATTGTTGTTTAAGTAAGCTACTTAATTCTTGATTAAGTTCAGCGATTGTTTTACTTTTTAAATCTGATGCTTTCATATTATGCCCCGATTTGTTTAGAAACAAAAATAGTTTTAACTGGGAATTTAGCACCTGCTTTACGGAAAACTTCTCTAGCTAAGGCTTCATCACCACCGCAAGTTATCTCAAATATCATTGTCCCTGGGCGAATTTCAGCAACATAATACTCAACACTGCCTTTACCATTACCCATACGCACCTCTGCAGGTTTTTGAGTAATTGGTTTAACTGGAGCAACACGAATCCAAATTTTACCCAATTTTTTAATATGCCTTGACATTGCACGGCGTGCGGCTTCTAACTGTCTACCAGTAATACGCCCGCGCTGAACAGATTTTAAACCATATTCGCCGAAAGATATGCTATTACCAGTAGTAGCTAAGCCTTTATTGCGCCCTTTTTGTTCTTTGCGGTATTTTGTACGTCTTGGTTGTAATAACATAAATTACCTCTGAACTTTCTCTGTGCCAGCTACAGCATCAGATTGTTTTGGTTTATTACTACGAACACGTTTTTTATCATCATCACGTCTGCCAGAGCGGTCATTACGTTTGTTATTACGTTTTTTATCCTCTTCAGCAGCTAAAGAAGCATTAACTTCTGCAGCATCTTTACGCCCTAACGTATCACCCTTGTATACCCAAACTTTAATACCAATAATACCGTACGTTGTTTGAGCTTCTGAAAACCCGTATTCAATATTTGCACGTAAAGTATGTAAAGGTACACGCCCTTCACGATACCATTCTGAGCGAGCAATTTCAATGCCGTTTAAACGACCTGAACATTCAATTTTTACACCTTGAGCACCTAAACGCATAGCATTTTGGATTGAACGCTTCATTGCTCGTCTAAACATTACACGCTTTTCTAGCTGTTGCGCAATATTTTCTGAGATTAATTGTGCATCTAATTCTGGTTTACGCACTTCTTCAACAGTGATATGTACCGGCATACCTAAAATTGGCTGCAAAGCTTTCTTTAAAACCTCTAGATGCTCACCTTTTTTACCAATTAACCGGCTAACTTTTGCAGAAAGAATAGTAATTTTTGCAGCATTTGACGTTTTAGCAATAATTGTACGGCTAATAGCTGCATCTTTAATTGCTTTAATATACTGTCTAGCTTTAATACTTTTCTTTAAAAAATCCGCAAATTCATGTCCCTTCGCATACCAACGCGAAGACCAATCACGTGATACTACTAGGCGAAAACCAGTTGGATGAATTTTTTGTCCCATCACAACTCCTTAAGCAAGTACCACAGTGATGTGGCATGTTTGTTTTTCAATCATATTGCCTCTTCCTTTTGCACGAGCAATCGAGCGTTTTAAAGAAGCCCCCTTATCTACATAAATAGTTTTCACTTTCAATGCATCGATGTCTAAACCATCGTTGTGTTCAGCATTTGCCACCGCAGAGTTAACTATTTTTCTAATTAACACGGCCGCTTTTTTAGGGCTGAATTTTAATAAATTCAGGGCAGATTCAATTGAAAGTCCCCGAATTTGATCAGCTACTAAACGAGCTTTTTGTGCAGATATACGTGCACCTTTATGTATAGCCTTAACTTCTAGTTGCATAATACACCTTATTTCTTAGCCTTTTTATCAGCTGCATGACCCTTGAATGTGCGCGTTGGTGCAAATTCCCCTAATTTATGTCCAACCATTTGGTCGGTAATTTGTACAGGTACATGCTGGCGACCATTATGCACAGCAATTGTTACACCTATCATAACTGGTAATATCGTTGAACGACGTGACCATGTTTTAATAGGTTTCTTATCACGGTTTGCAATAGCTTTTTCTACTTTATTAAGTAAATGCTCATCACAAAACGGACCCTTTTTTAATGAACGTGCCATAATTAACTCCTAGGTATTAGCGTTTGTGACGGCGTTTTAAAATCATGCTATTAGTACGTTTGTTACGACGTGTTCTATAGCCTTTAGTTGGAGTACCCCACGGAGATACAGGAACTCTACCTTCTCCAGTTTTACCCTCACCGCCCCCATGAGGATGGTCTATCGGATTCATTGCCACACCACGAACTGTTGGACGAATACCTCTCCAACGATTTGCACCAGCCTTACCAATTTTACGTAAACTGTGTTCCTCATTGCCAACTTCACCTATTGAAGCACGGCATCTCAATAGTACACGGCGTTCTTCACCTGAACGGAGACGGATACGGGCATATTCACCATCTCTACCTTGTAATAAAGCTGTACCTCCTGCCGAACGCGCCATTTGAGCGCCTTTACCCGGAAGCATTTCAATACAGTGAATATTTGTACCATCTGGAATATTTGCTAAAGGTAAGCAATTTCCAGCTTTAATTGGAGCTTGTGAACCGCTAAGAACAGTTTGCCCGACAACAATATTTTTAGGAGCTAAAATATAACGTCTTTCACCATCTGCGTAGCATAATAATGCAATGTGTGCAGTACGGTTTGGATCATATTCAATATGCTCTACTTTTGCAACTATCCCATCTTTATCATTACGTTTAAAGTCAATTTTACGATAATGCTGTTTATGACCACCGCCCATATGACGAGTAGTAATATGCCCATTATTGTTACGCCCAGCTGTTTTACTCTTCTTTTCCAATAAAGCGGTAAATGGGCGACCTTTATGTAAATGCGAATGAACTACTTTTACCATACCACGGCGACCAGCCGAAGTAGGTTTCATTTTTACTAATGCCATTTTATTTAATCTCCGCTTCTATATCAATATTTTGACCAGCTTTTAAACTAATATAAGCAAAGCGCTGATGGTCTCTGCGACCATTATATTTGCCAAAACGTTTCTGCTTACCTTTACGGTTTACAACATTTACAGCAGTCACTTCTACTTGAAATATATCTTCTAAAGCTTGCTTAATTTCAAATTTATTGGCATCTCTTGCTACCTTAAACACATACTGATTATTTTTTTCAGCAACATATGTAGATTTTTCAGAGATTACTGGACTTTGAATAATCTGAAATAAACGATGGCTATTGTTTTGCTGATTATTGCTATTAGTCATTTAGCATCTCCTCTATTTTAACAACTGCACCTTTAGTTACTATTACTTTATCAAAGTAAATTAATGATAATGGGTCCACGTGCCTTGGTTCTAATACAGCTACATGTGCTAAATTACGGGAAGCTAAATATAAATTATTATCAACTTCTTCTGTAATTAATAGTACAGACTCTAAACCCATCGCTTTAAAACGTTGAGCCAACAATTTAGTTTTCGGAGCTTCTAACTGAATTGGTTCAATCACATGCAAACGATTCTCTCTAACTAACTGTGAGTAGATCGAACGCATAGCGGAACGATACATTTTTTTATTTACTTTATGGCTGTGATTCTCGTTTGGAGAATTTGCGAATGTGCGTCCGCCCCCACGCCATAATGGAGAAGATGACATACCTGCACGAGCACGACCAGTACCTTTTTGACGCCAAGGCTTAGCCGTTGTATGACTTACATCTCTTCTATTTTTTTGAACACTGCTGGCTGTCCTTGCATTTGCCTGATATGCAACAACAATTTGATGTATTAAAGATTCATTGTATTCTTTGCCGAATACAGTTTCTGACGCTTGTATTCCAACAGCTAACTCACCACTTTGATTTAGGAGTTGTAATTCCATTCTTATCTCCTTAAGCAGCTTTAGAAGCTTCTGGTTTAGCTTTAACAGCAGGTGTTACAACAACGAAACCTTGTTTTGCTCCTGGAATCGCACCTCTAATTAACAGTAATTTACGATTACTATCAATTTTAACTACTACTAAATTTTGGGTTGTACGTGTTACGTCACCTAAATGACCTGTCATTCGTTTACCCGGGAACACACGACCTGGATCTTGGGCTTGACCAATAGAACCTGGAACATTGTGTGAACGTGAATTACCATGACTAGCACGCCCTGATCTAAAATGATGACGCTTAATCGTACCAGCATAGCCTTTACCAATAGTTGTACCCTGTACATCTACTTTTTGACCTGCTGAAAAAATGTCGACACTAATTTCTTGCCCAGACTGAAACTGTTCAATATCTTTAGCATCGATTCTGAATTCTTGTGTAAATACTCCTGCCTTTACCCCAGCTTTAGCTACGTGACCAATCTGTGCTTTATTCACACGGCTGGCTTTACGCTCGCCAAAGGTAACTTGAACGGCAGTATACCCGTCTATTTGGGCAACTTTAATTTGTGTAATGTGGTTATCGCCGACTTCGACTACTGTTACAGGGATACTATTCCCTTCTTCGTCAAAAATCTCTGTCATACCCACCTTGCGACCCAGTAATCCAAGGCTCATAATTTTTCTCCATATCCTAACTACGATTGGCTAGGAAAGTTTTATAAAGCTTAGCATTAAAATTAAGAATGCTAAGAGCAACTGCTGATTATAGCATGCATTTGTTTATTTTTCAACTAGTATATTGGAAGAATCTGACAAAAGATGCATTGAATTAGGATAACCAAAATACGCTGAAAATCTATCAGATAGCGGATTATTGAATAAAAGGGCAAGCTGCTTGACTTTTATTTCGCCGTTCGGCTGACCTGTTTTCCATTCATATTCATGCGTGTCTGGAAGTTTTCTTGTAAACCCATACAACTTATTATCTCGTGGAAGACAAAGTGAAGGAAGTTCTATGTTTAAGGTAATGTTATTATATTTAGCCTCAATATAATTCTTTTCTAATGTATAATTGATTTCTCCGCTAAATGGTTTACATGACAAATTTAGATAATCCGTTAATAAATAATAAAATGATGAAAAATAAGATTGATGAGCATAATCTTCTGCCTTTTTTGGTCTTTCCTGAAACTTTATTTCTACTTTTTTATCGCCATCTAGCATAAATGCATGCCAATGAGGCTGACTTAAAAATTTATTACATTTTTTTACTTGAAATTTAATTGTCATACTTTAATATTTAAATTTAAAAATTAATTAAAAAAGTCTAGCAAGTTTCATATAAAAACGCAATAATAGGAATTGCTTATTTTGTAGTCTTGCTTCAAGTATTATATGTTCTCTCTTAGGCAGAAAAGCAGGAAAAATTTGATGAAGAATTTGCCTTTTTTAATTTACCCAAAGCTTTTTTTATATCAGATTTTTGCTTACTTAAGCTAGCAAATTCATCCAAATTATTTTTTGTGATTGAATATATTTCGAATTTATCAATATTGCTCTCTTCCATTCTATCTACAGCATCAATTATTACAGAATATAACGACGATTCATTTTCTTTGGGTATAGCTATAGCAAAATATTCATCAGGATTTGCTGATATTTCTACATAGCCATGAAAAAACTCTACATTTTCAAATGGATTACTTCCATCAGGCTGCTGTATTATGCCAGCATATGTGCATACTTTTTGATTAACTGTAACCTTAAGATTTCTATCAAGAGGATGTAAATTTGCCCATTTGCATAAGCTTCTATTATCTGTATAAATTCTATCGCCAATAAAGTGTGTACGCAATGCCTGTGCTGAATGATCATGTTTCAATTCTATATGCATAATTTTGCCGATATTTTATTAGGAAAATACATTATCATAATATAAACTATTTTATTTACAATATCCCAATTATTCTTGCTTTAAAAGCTATATTTTTGCCTGCTAACGGGTGATTAAAGTCAAATAATGCATCACCGGTTTCATTCATGCTGATAAATGTGCCAGCAATTTGCCTTTCATTCGTATTAAATGAAACCATATCTCCTGCGCTAAATTCTTGCTCTGCACTTTGCTCTTCTAATAAATTTTTGCTAATAAGACGCCGTAATTCTTGATTATATTCGCCAAATGCATTATTCAGCGTAGTATTAATTTCTTCACCTTCGCTTTTTCCAATTATCAAAGCTTCTAATGTTGACGGCAAATTACCATAACCAATTGTTATTGTTGCTGGACTTCCATCAAATGTATCAGCAATTATTTGATTTTCATCATTAATAATAGATATTGAATAATGAAGTGTAACAAAGCTATTTTTCGCAATTATATTTTGAGACATAAATTTATTTTTCTAATAATTAAAGAACTGCTGATGCCCATTTGGATATTGGATATGCTTAATCTAATACATACAATGCTATGGCTATTATAAACCCGAAGAAACAATCACTAAAGCAGGTCTTAATAATCTATCTGAAATAGTATAACCTTTCTGCATAACCTCAATAATAGTATTTGCCGGTTTATTGCTTGCTATTGATGAAATAGCTTGATGATAAGACGGGTCTAAATTTTCTCCAGCCGGATTTACTGCAGTTATTTTCTGCTTATCAAACACATTTTGCAATTGTTTAACGGTTAAATCAATAGCCTGCTTCATTGTATCAATATTGCCTGAATTATCAGCCACAACTGCCTGTAAGCTATCCATTACCGCCAGTAAACTTTCTGCAAATCCTTCCACTGCGAATTTACGCATTTTATCTAAATCTTCCATACTACGCCGTCTAATATTTTCAGATTCTGCTTTCGCACGCAGTAATGAGTCGTAATATTGAGCTGCTTTAGCCTGCGCCTGCTCTAATTCAGTTTGAACATCATTATTATTTTCTAAGTTTTGTATCTTATTTTCTATAATTTCATCTGTATTGTTGATTATATTTTCACTTGCATTATTTTGCATCATAAACTCCCTTGTCATAGAATAGTATATATGGATTGTTTTCCGATTTTCAAGCACTAATATTTTAAGGAGAAAAATATGGTTTTAAATAATGCAAAATATAGAGTGCTAATAATGGCTGTTATATTGGCAATGCTCTCATCTTCTAATGCTTATTCAGCAAAGAAGAAAAAAGCTAAACCAAAACTACCACCGCCGCCAACATTAGGAAATACCAAAGATTTTGGCATAAAGCCATTTGACTATGACCCTAATATATTTGATATGCAACTGGGTGTTACTACGTTTGAACAAGCAGATAAAATTATTCAAAAAGAGGGCGGCTTATTAAATGCCTATAGTTACGGTGAAGTTAATTTAAAACTAGATACACTTAATTCTAATGAAGATAAGAATAATTTATTGGTTAATAAAGAAATTATTTTGGCTGATTTTGTGGGTATCCCGCTTGATAATTTAACCAAAGGACGCATGGGATTTTATAAAGATAAAATGTATTTTTTATATTATGAATTTGAACCAAATATGAATTTTGATAAGCTAGAAATGCAGGTTGTAGCTAAATATGGAAAACCGCATAGAATTGGAGGATTTCCGGATAGATTTTTAGAATGGAGATTTTTAAGTTCAACCTTAATATTAAAAGATAATTTTACCGGTTCAGACAGAATGATATTTACGCATAATAAATTGCTTGAGCTTGCAAATAAATCAAATAAAATCTTAATTAAAGAAGAGAAAAACTCTGCATATAAACAACAAAGGGCATTTTAAATTCAATGTGAATAAGTTGCATCTGAGAGCTGTTTGGTATCCACCTTTAACTTCAAATGCTTATACGTAAGTGTTTGTCAGACCAATGAATGATATAACAACCATAAGAGCAAAATTTTTTAGAGCCAAGAAAATGATCGTGTGAACATGTCTGTTCAGGCTTACCTTTGCACTTGCTATTGCAATAGCTGCATGTATAAGTTTTAGGTTTGGCGGTTAAACTTGTCCCGCCTTTGCCGCCGCCCCTCAAGCTCATCGGTTCAGTTTGATGAGATAATTGCACTGATTGACCACTTTGAACTAAATTAGGCTTCATAGTTAAATTTATAAAAATATTTAAGTAATATTATATTATAAATTATATAAATTTTCTATAACTCTTTGCCCTATTTCTTGAGTGCCTACTAATTTTTCATTCGTTAATTTTGAATATATATCCGAAGTACGTAAACCTTGCTCTAAGGTTTTTTGAATAGCCTGTTCAATATCATCAGCAATATGCGGTAAACCAAATGAAAAACGCAGCATCATTGCAGCAGATAAAATGGTTGCCAGCGGGTTTGCAATATTTTTGCCTGCAATATCAGGCGCAGAACCATGAGAAGGTTCATATAATCCAAAACCATTTTTATTTATAGACGCCGATGCTAACATGCCGATAGAACCGCATAACATTGAAGCTTGGTCAGATAAAATATCACCAAACAAATTGCCGGTTACGATTACATCAAAAGCTTTAGGAGCTTTAACCAGCTGCATGGCGGCATTATCTACATACATATGTGATAATTCAACATCAGGATATTGGCTGGATATTTCAATCATCACATTACGCCATAATTGAGATGTTTCTAAAACATTGGCTTTATCCACCGAACATAATTTTTTATTACGTTTTTGAGCAGCTTGAAAGGCAATATGAGCAATCCGTTCAACTTCTGGTTTTGAATAACGCATTGTATCAAAACCTTCTTCAGAGCCGGCAAATAAACCATCTGGTGCTATTCTCATGCCACGGGGCTGACCAAAATAAACATCGCCATTTAACTCACGAATAATTAAAATATCTAAATTTTCTACAATTTCCGGTTTTAAAGTTGAGGTATGTGCAAGTTCTGAATAGAGTTTTGCTGGTCTAAAATTTGCAAATAACTCAAAGTGTTTGCGTAAGCCTAAAATTGCTTGTTCCGGACGTAAATGACGTTCTAAATTATCATATTTCCAATCGCCGACTGCCCCGAATAAAATGGCTTGAGCATTTTGTGCAATGTCAATTGTAGTCTGCGGCAATGGATGTCCATGATTTTTATATGCAACACCGCCAATATCAGCAAATTTAAAATCAAAATTAATTGAATATTTTTCTTGCACAGATTGTAGCACATTTACTGCTTGTTCAATAATTTCCGGACCAATGCCGTCGCCGGATAATACGGCTATATTTAAGATATTCATATTATTTATTATTGTCAGTTTTTATTCAATATTTATTATTTTATCTAAAGTATTATCATTAAATGTTGTTTCATACAGATCATTAATTTCCTGCATATTATCAAATACTATGTGGTAAGGAGGAGGTCTTATGTTTTCTATATCAGTACTAAAATCAACTTCAGCTAAAATCTCAACTGTCTCTCCTTGTTTAAAGCCAGTCAAAAAAATTACTTCTGGTAAAAATATTGTATCCCTGATTTTATTATTTTTATTTGATTTAATTGTAATCATATTTGAACCTATAGTATATAATGCTCGCTTTTTTCCCATTTTTGTTAGGCGGTTTTTATACATATACCTTATAGGAAATGATTGCTGTACACCTGTATATTTAGCATCTAACTCCAATATTTTATGGCTGCTGAACATAATATGGCTGATGGAAAAAGACATACAGTATCGTTTTGTGCAGGATTATGCTTAAATATTTTATTCAATGCTTATGTTCATTTTCATCAATATTATTAAATTTTTTAATGAATTCCTTGAGACTTACACACAGAAGATTTATTCTAATCGATGTAATTACAAAATTAAGCATACAAAAATACCTTTTATTCTGTTAAGTGATGATTATTTATTAGTATAATTTTAGATATTATTATTTTCTTGGATTTTTTTTATAAAATCAACGCCTGAAAAGTCAGCAGGATAATATTCACTATTTCCACCTGCTTTTTGAAAAATTAATTTATCAGACATGTAGTCACACAAAATCTCAACTTTTTCACCTTCTTCAAATTCAGATAACAGATTAGAATTTGTGATAGAATCAGGAAGATTTTTTACTTCTTCTCCGACTTTTTCTCCGCTATTCAGCACTCGTGGAAACGTCGTCTGCAAGCTCACTGTTTGTGAACCGACTGTGTAAATTGCTTTTGTACGTCCTGATATGCTACCATTATGATCAATTTCTCTTGTTAAAAATGCATGTGTTGGAAAATGAAATCCTAGCTTTTCAGGTATAAATTCAGCTGTAGTTCCATGCCCTACATGATCACCCATACATCTGCACCTGCCGGCAACTGTAAGTTCCATAAAATTTGTCCTAATTATTATCTTAAATTATAAATAATTTATTAATGCTTATGTTCATTTTCATCAATATTATTAAATTTTTTAATGAATTCCTTTAGGCTTGCAGATGCTGTTTTATCAAATATTTCTTCAAAATCTTGATTAATTTTTTCAAATGCCTCTAATTGTTCACTTAAATATGAAGATAATTCCTGGAATTTCTCTTCCAATTCTTCATCTGTTGCCTCTTCTGATTCAAGCATTTCTTCTTTTTCAAGTTCAATGTGTTCTAAAGTATGTAACTCAGAAGACATAATCATCATATGATGTTCAAAATATAAAGCTAGGTTTACTAAATCTTCTTTTTCTAAATTAGAAAATTCAGAACTTCTATTTGTAAAATACTCCTGCATGCCTGTAGCCTTATTTTTGTCATTTTTCTGATTTTTATTTTTTTTTTCATTTGTGATTCTAGGCATGATTAATTCCTTGTTTTAGCCATGGATATTTATTGAAATAGTCTTGTTCAAATGCTTTGATTTTATCTTGATGCAATAATGATAAACCAATTTCATCTAGTCCATTCAGCAAACAATGTTTACGGAATTCAGTAATTTCAAAATTATAGCTTTGAGTTATTTGTGTCGTTGGATTGTATGATATAACTTGCTGTTCAGCAAGATTAATCGTAATTTTATGCCCAATATCAGTTTGTAGTATCTGAAATAAATTTTCAATTTGTTGTTCAGATAATACTATGGGCAACAAACCATTTTTGTAAGAATTGCTAAAAAATATATCTGCAAAACTAGAAGCAATTACTGCTTTAAACCCAAATTGAGTTAATGCCCAAGGCGCGTGTTCTCTCGAAGAACCACAGCCAAAATTTTGTCTTGTTAACAAAATACTAGATTTTTGATATGGGATTTTATTTAAAATGAATTCCGGATTAAGCGGACGTTCCGAGCAACTTTGCCCCGAATAACCTATATCAAGGTAGCGCCATTCATCAAATAAATACTGCCCAAAACCATTGCGGCTAATAGACTTCAAAAACTGCTTCGGAATAATAGCATCCGTATCAATATTACTTCTATCAAACGGTGCTGCTATTCCTGTATGTGTGATAAATTTTTCCATACAAAATTCTATGGGTTTTATTTTTTACGGGCGTTTAGAGACGTCTTGAATAGCTTCACCGCCTTTTTCAATGTCTTTACCCACACCTGAAACCGTATTGCATGCACATAATGTTACTGCACAAAACAAAATAGCTATATATTTTAACATGTTATGCTCCTTTATATTTTAATAAGTGAAATGGATACTTAGTATAACAAATTTATCTAATTTGCTAATTACCCTATACTCTATAGGCTTATTATTTCACAGAATTTTGAACGGCACTTGCTCCGCTTTGAATATCTTTACCAATACCCGCCACTGTGCTGCATGCACATAATGTTACTGCACAACACAAAGCAATAATATGTTTTAGCATGTTTAGACTCCTGAATATTTTAATTAATCCTGCTTCTATACTAATCTAATCTGCATTTTTGTTAAATCTTTGATATACGAAAGATAAAAAACCTCATTACCCTATTTATTTAAGCTTGCTAAAGGCAATCCGGCGTTTAACCAGCCTTGGATACCATTTTCTAAAATAAATACTGAATTATAACCTTGATGCTTCAATATTTTTAAGCTCTCAATTCCGTCTTTTTGACCCTCTGCTACTAAAATAATAGTATCATTTTTATTTTTCAAATGTTTATTTAAATTACTTGCTGCATTAAGTTCTTTTATATTTAAGATTTTGCTTCTAGGCAGGCGTTTTTCCGGATTATTTCTAATATCAATCATAACTGTATTAACGTTTTTATCTTTGCTTTTCTGTGTAATATCTTCTGCCTTGATATTATATTTTTTAGTGTTTGGAATCATTAAAATAACTGCACATACGGCAAAAACCGCTAATAAAAATGCATTATATGGAATGATTAAAAAAGCTGTAATTTTTTCTAATGTTAAATTAGCTATCATGATTATAAATATAGTTTAATGATTTATGACTGTTATTTTTAATAAAACTCTTCAGTCTACTCCACACTTCCGCAGAGCTTAGACTAAGCATTTTATCATACTAAGGTTTAATCTACAATATCAACTCATTTATGCAACTTGCTCAATTAGCTATAACCAAGTATAAATCCCTGTTCATATAAATTATTTAATAATTGATTAGCCTGCGCAAGTAGTTCTTCTTTGTTTAATTGAGGCTGCTGGCTGATTAATATCTCTGCCGCTTGGGCTGCATTTACCTGATGTTGAGTTAATATAGATATAAGAGCCGTACTTAACGGGTTTAACAAAGTAAATTTTATTTCACCATCTTTATTTCTAAAAATTAAAAAATAATTGGGCTGTTTTTTCTTAACTTTAGGCTGATATTCCTTATTGATTAAATGTACATCATAATAATAATCTGCAATTGTCCATGCATCACTAAAGATAATATTAACATCTAACCATGAATGATTATGCTTATTTTCAGCCGTTTTAATATTTTTATGATTTATATTATTATCCGGCGCAATTGATATTGCCATTTCTACCCATTCATAATGAGCAAAACTTGTAAAAAATATGGGTAATAATTGTTTAATTTTAGGCTGATGATTTTTTTTATTCAGCCAGTCTAAAAATTGTTCAGGAATATCTTTAAACATAGGGCTATCACATTCATATTCTTCTACAAACGCATGAACTAAATCATCCCAATAGCTATGTTCGCTTATAGAATAACAGATTGGAAAACATGACTGAAGTGCAGCACTAATATTATTAAAAATCAATCCGGCATAAATATGCAGATTTTTTTGAGGTAAATGTTCGGCATGATATTTTTTATTAGCATTTTTACGGATAAAAAGGCTAAAATCCTGCTGGTATTTATTAAGATTAGTAATATTAGGTTTATTCATATGAAATTTGTTATAATTAGTGCTTGTGCTTATGGATATATACTCATTTTATTGATTGTAATACAAATTAAAAACTAAATATATATGAAAATTGCTACATTTAATTTAAACGGTATCCGTTCGGCATTTAATAAGGGATTTTCTAGCCTTATAACCAGTCTTAATCCTGATATAATCTGTGTACAGGAGCTAAAAGCACAGGCTAAAGATTTAAATATAAATTTTAATACTCATCTATACAACATTGACAATAATCCCGCACAAAATGCAGACAATAAATTATTAAGTGGTTATTATTTTTGGGGACATTATGCACAAAAAAAGGGTTATAGCGGAGTAGGTATTTTTAGCAAAATTATGCCTAATTCTATTATTTATGGTATTAATCACGATAAATTTAATTTATTTAATCAGGAAGGACGTTATATACAAGCAAATTTCGATGATTTTTGTGTAATTAGCTCTTATTTTCCGTCAGGCAGCAGCAGTCAAGAACGCATAATAGCTAAATTTGATTTTTTAGATGTAGTTTATCCTCACTTTATTCATTTAGCCCATCAGCAACAGGTAATTATTTGTGCGGATTTTAATATAGCACATAATGAAATTGATTTAAAAAACTGGAAAGGCAACTTAAAAAATCCGGGGTTTTTACCGCAAGAAAGGCAATTTGTCAGCAATATTACAAAAACAAATTACGTAGATATATTTAGAAATCTATATCCGGATAAGCAGCAGTTTACTTGGTGGAGTCAGCGCGGACAAGCTTACAATAATAATGTCGGCTGGCGTCTAGATTATCATTTAACTACTCCAAATATTGCACAGTTATGTAAAGAAATTCTTATATATAAAGAACCTCGTCTAAGCGACCATGCTATGGTTATTGCTGAGTTTGATAAATTAATTTAGCTATAGATCCGGGATAAAATATTGCTGAAAAATATTTTTTATGTTAGTGTTTAGCATACTGTAATTTTATTTAAAAATAATTTATAATTATATTAATTAGAAATTAATTTATATTTTACTATTAATATAAAAACATTTAGTGTTAAATTTTAAAAATCAATTATTTTATTAAGAGAGATTTATGCATCAACGTACAAATACACTTCTTAGGGCGGCTACTATGAAGCCTCCGGCAAGAGGAGATACGAAATCTGTAAGACAAAAAAGTTCTTTAACTAAAGATAATAATATAGAAGCTGCTGGTTTTTCATCAACCAAAAAAAGCAAGGTAAGAAAATCTTACTCTTATAAATCTGCTAAAATAAAATTTGACAGCCAAAAAAATAGAATATCTACAGGAAATTCTTTGTTAAGCTCAATATTAAATGAGATGTATGCAAAAGGCGAGATTACTATTGATGATGTGGCAAATATAAATTCTCTTGAAATATTTATGCCTGAAGAAAATATAGGTAATATTCAGCAATTTTGTAATATTTTTTATAGAAATACAAAAGATGACAAAGCTGGTTATAATTCTGAAGAAGATTATGGAATAATTAAAAATAGAGGCAGGCATAACAGTAAAGCTCAATTTAAAAGATTAAATCAAAATAATAGCCTAACAGGAACAATACTTTTTGAAACTATAGCTGGCATTGCTCCTCATTATGAAATGATTAACAGAATAAGAAGTAATCCTTTAGAAATTAAATGCAATGATGAAACCCTTGCTAAAAAAATAAATGATTTTTTAACTGAAAGACAATATGAGCAATTCATTACTGCCGTAAATAATCAAATTAATGCTCAAACATTAAAATTAAGTAAATTAAAAACATATGATAAAGTAACATTTGATAAAATTAAACAAGAATTGTCAACCAGCCTGCAGGAGTTTGCGGATCAAGCAAATAATTTACCCACCAGAATGGATAAATTAGCCGCTGTAGAAACACTGCGTCCAACAGCAGCTAGAAGTATAAATTTACCTTTAATCGCAGGTTTATGCTTAGCTTTAGGTAATACATTCGGCTGGGGAACTTTGTTTGAAGGTGCAGGATACATACCAAATTCTAGTTGGCATGGAGCAAATAATTTAGTTAAAATTTTAGCAGATACAAGTTCTGATTTAACTTCCAAGCTTCATTTTGAAGAGCATTCGTTAGAGTATAAAGCTTTGTCTGTATCAGCATCTATGTATGCAGCATCTATAAAAATGTTTTCTATGTTTCTTGCTGAACTTTCAGATAGTTTTATTCTGGGTACTTTTTTAAAGACTGCAATTGCCGGATTAATTATACTGGGCGTATTAAATTATGCAGAAATATTAAAAACAAGTACTAAATCAGCTTGTATCGCCACTCCAATTTTTTTTGCCTTACAATGTATGGCTTCACTAGAGCCGGAAGATGGTTTTTTTGGCGGCAGTCATGTGGCTAAAAATGTTTTAATGGCAGTATTCGGAATTTTATTTAGCCAAGCAGCTGGTGCTTTGCCCTTTTTTGAAAAATATGAAAATAAAAGAGAATTTGCAGAGCAAAGCATTGCCCTTAACAATAGCGGCAGAACACCAAACCGATTTTCCGGCATAAATGAAACCACTACACATGAACAAAAAATAAAAACAGATGCGGATAGAGCAAGAAAAATTGAAAATTCATCAAGAGCAGTTGATGCTACTCCGCCTACGGCTGCCAGCGTAAATACTATTTTAAGTGCATTGGGTCCTTATGGGTTTAATAAAATAGAAAAAGCAACATTCTTTATATTATCTTTATCAATCAATGGTCCAATAGAAATTAACAGTATATTTATTAATTTTTTATTTTCTTTGATTGGAAAAAGTGATAATAAAAGATTAGAGTTAGCATTAGAAAAGATGCTGGAAACACATCAGCCTGAAGAATTACCGCATAGAATAGAAACAGTAATTAATGCAATGGATAAACCAGAGAATGAAACACAATCTGCTCAAATACAAGAACTAGTTAATGGATTGAAAGGGTTAAATACGAAAGACCATTCAGAAAATAAACTAAAAACTGAAATTCAATTATTAATGAATGGTTATAGTGATAAATCTCAGCAGCAAAAAGAACTTCTATTTCAAACATATATGGGGAATAATTTAGTTGGAAAATCATTTGAAGCTATAGGTTCTAAATTTATGGATAGTACAATAATTTCTTTTATGAATTTTCCGGAGGCATTGAAGTCTTTATATAAATTTCCGGCAAATCAACTTATTGATTTAATAAATTTACTCAAAAATAATCAGCATAAAATACAAAAATTTTCTTATGGATTTACAAGTGATATTTACCATGGAATAGATTTCAATTCGTTATCACAGCCGCAAAAGACACAAGATATTGGGGACTTATTTACTAAAATATATGATTTAGTTGAAAGTCTAACGAATACGGCAGATGATATTGTTAACAAAAACCCTGAATTAGCTCAACAAATTAGTAATAGGATAGATGGCACCGGCAGAGCATAGTTAAGTAAATATAATACTACAATTAGTATATAACTAGATTATAATTTGAGTATGACGAGGCAGTATAAATTTTAGAATACCATCAGCCTGCATAAATTATCATACACACTCTCAACGCTAACTCCGCTTTGTTTTTGATATAAGTTTTGGGTGTTGTTGTGTGTCCAAAATGCATTAGTACGCCAAATAGTGTCAAAATTATATAAAATAACACTCGGTATATTTAATGCGCTTGATATATGTGATAAGCCTGTATCTGCACCAATAAAAGCAGTTGCACCTTTTATAATATTCATTAATTTATCTAGGCTTAACTTAATTAATATTCTTACATTAGCATCTGGGTGATGCTGTAAAATGCCCGCCATAATTAAATTAGCATTGTGCTTTTCATAATCACTGCCCCAAGGCAGTAAAATAGTCATATGCGGTTTTTTTTCAACAATTTTGCAGCCTAATTCTATCCAATTGTGTAAACACCATTCTTTATCTTGTCTTGATGTTCCATGTGCAAAAATAATATACGGATTACTATTATGTTCTTGATGAATATGTTCAGGATTATTTTTAAAATTAAATCTTACATCTTTTTCATCTATAGCATAACCTAAAGCCCCAGCACATAATAGGCGGTTTCTAGTTACCGTATGGCATGCATATGGAATATTTATAGTTTTAGTATAAGCAAATTTAGCAAGCGGTTCATAGCCTGCCTGCTTACTTTTATTTGCATAACCGTAAACTCTGCTTCCGTGAGATTTAGCTAAATAACTAGGAACGGCAGATTTAATCAGACCCTGCATATCAATAATATAATCGTAGTGAGTAGATTTTAATTTTTTATAAAAATCTTTAATTTCTTTCAGAGTTTTGATAGAAAATAAATCTTTACGCCACCTGCGCAATTCTATGCTAATAATATTATTTAGATGTTTATGTGAATGAAGCAATGGGCTAAAAGATTTTTCTACTAACCAGTCAATATGAGCAAGCGGATAGTGCTGTATAATATCTTCTAAAACAGGGAGGGCATGCACAATATCACCCATTGAGCTAGTTTTAACTAATAATATACGCATAGTAATCCTCTATATATAATATGTACATTTATATAATAAACTAATAGTAGTTCAATTTAATTATTTTTAATTATATCCGTATCCTTGCGCATAGAACCATCAACCATATCAAATGCAAATAATCTGCATTCTAAATTACCATTAAACAATGGAATTTTTTGCTTTGGCTTTAATCGCATGTGTGCTGGTAAATCTAAATTAGCAGATAAAATATATGCTTGCCACCCGCTAAAATTCTTTTTCAAATTACTTGCCCATTCGCTGTGGAAAGCTTTTTCTTTTTCTAAACTTTCTTCTTCCTGCTGTTTTAAATCTGTATCTTCTGCTTTTTGAATTACACCATCTTTATTTTTAATAAATGTTTTTGGTGCAGCACCTCTGGTACTAATTCTTTCTCCATAAGGAGGGTTAGCAACCAGTATACCGCTGGCACTTGGTTTTTCAACCGTTCTTACATCAGCTAGCGTAATATTTAATTTTACGCCCGCACGATGAGCATTTTTTTCTGATACAGCTAACATCTTTTCACTAATATCACTGCCGCTTATGTAATTTATATGGGTGGATAAAGCATTTTGTCTTTGTTTATTCGCAAATACTTTTAATTGCTGCCACATTGATGTTTGATGAATTTTCAAATTCTCAAAACCAAATTCACGGTTAGCACCCGGAGGAACATTTAATGCCATACTTACTGCTTCGATTAAAAATGTTCCGCTTCCGCACATCGGGTCAAATAATGCTTGTTGTGTGTCTTTATGCCATCCGCTTAAATATAAAATTCCGGCAGCTAAATTTTCTTTAATCGGCGCTTCACCAATTTCTTGTCTCCAGCCCCGCCTAAATAAAGCTTCGCCGGATGTGTCAATATATAAGCTACATAGATTTTTATCTAAATATATCATAATCTTAACATCAGGTTTGTCTGTATCAACATTTGGTCTAATGCCTGTTTTACTGCGGAATGCATCACAAACTGCATCTTTAACTCTTAAATTTACAAAGTTTAAGCTTTTAAAAGGGCTGTAGTGTGCATTAATATCTAATTTAATTGATTGTCGGGGGGTAAAATATGTATCCCATTGCTGTTTTTTTGCAAAATTATAAATATCCTCTTCTGTTTTGCACGGAGCTGTATTAATATGTAAAAGCACCCTTGAAGCTATTCTAGAAAATAAATTTACTGCATAGCAAGACATCATATCACCTTTAAACGATACTCCAGCTGACATTTGATTTATACGGCAGATATTATATTTCGGATATAATGCGGATAAGTTAATTAATTCATTGGTTAAAACTTCCTCTAAACCTTTGGGGCATGGGCAGAAAAAAGACAGCATACGTTATTGTACTTATATAGATATTCAAGCGTATATTATATAACCCTAGTTCATGATAAGGAAGAGCTAGAAAAATTGTTTAAAATAAAATTGAAGCTTAATGCAAATGTGATTAGTGTATATAAGTCTGCCTTATATTAAAACTAACTTAATTTAGCTATACTATTAATATCTAAAAGTTAAGAAATAAAGACATAAAATGACTGTTTTTCATTATGAAGCTAGTGATAAAAAAGGCAGAATTACTAAACATACCATTGAAGCAGATTCATTTAAACACGCCCGCAATTTACTGCAGGAGCAAGGCTTATTTGTTTTAGATTTAAAAGCAGAACAAGATGTACAAAAAAATTCATTATGGAAACAACACATTGTACAAAACATATCTAAAATTCATATAATAGATTTTACCCGTCAGTTCGCTACTTTACTTGATTCCGGACTACCTATTGACCAAATTTTCAGTTTATTATCCAAAGAACTTGACCATAAAAATTTTCAGCAGGTTTTATCGCAGATAAAATCAGATATAAACAGCGGTCTTAGCTTATCCAAAGCTTTAGGCAAATATCCGAACTTATTTTCAAATCTTTACATATCATTAGTTGAAGCTGGGCAAGAATCAGGTAAATTAGATGTAATAATGCTGCAGTTGGCTGACTATTTAGAAGAACAGCAAAAATTAAAAGAACAAATACAGCATGCTTTTACTTATCCAATTATCGTAAGTGTAATTGCTATTGGAATTATTATATATTTAATGACAAATATTGTACCTAAAATCGTCGATGTGTTTATCCGCAATAAGCAAAACTTGCCTCTTTTAACCAAAATTATGATATTTATTTCAGATTTTATCCGGAATTACGGCATATATTGCGGAATCGGAATTATTATTTTAGGCTTTACTTTTAACCAAGCCTTAAAAAATAATAAATTTGCCTATGCATGGCATAATATAATTTTAAATTTGCCGATTACAAAAAAATTGTCACTTGGCTCTAATAGTGCAAGATTTTCCAGTACACTTGGAATATTAACAAAAGCTGGCGTGCCGATTTTACGCAGTTTACAAGCAGGTAATAATACTGTTGGTAACTTGGTGTTAAAAAAAGAAATCGAAAGTGCAATTGAGCAGGTTAAACAAGGAAATAGCTTAGCAAGTGCGTTAAAAGATTCTCATTTTCCGAATATTATGCTGCATTTAATTAAAACTGGTGAAAGTACGGGCAAACTGGCAAAAATGCTGATAAAAATTAGCGAGCAGCAATCACAGCAAATACGGCGTTATACCTTATTTTTAACTACTTTAATGGAGCCATTATTGGTAGTTTTAATGGGGGGCGTGGTAATGTTAATTGTACTAGGAGTTTTACTGCCGATTATGGAAATTAATCAGTTTATATCATAGAGTGATTGTTAAAACTTATGTTATATTATATTATAATGTGTTATATAAAAATTTTCACTGATTTATCGTATTAAAAATTTAAATTTATCTATTTGAGAAAGAATTATTATGCTAGCTGTTATTAAAGCAAGTGATACACCAAAGCACGATTTAGAGTATTACCACAGAACACAAGAACAAGGTCAATTATTACCGCAATATCAGGGATTAACTAAAAATCCGTCTAGAAAAAATCCTCCATGTTTAGTAATGGATAATATTAAAGGTAACGGGGGAGAAGTAGTAAAATTTCCAAAACTAAGATTAGTTAGCTCCAGTCAATTTTTGCCGGAAACATTTGAGAGTCTTGTAAAAGAATGGGAAAAGCCTGTTGTTGTTGTAGATAACAGAAGAGAATTTCATGCTTATGTTAGAGAGAGCGGTTATCCAAGATGGTATTCTGTATCAATATTAGCTGCTCATAATTTTGATCATTCTAATCTGCATTTAACTGGGGAACAAATTGCTGCACGGACTAAACAAGCAATTACAGATTTTATTTTAAATACTCAAAAAGATGGCGAAGTTAGTATTAACACAAGAGCTTATTTTAGTAAAGCTGACCTTAATGCTTATTTAGATGCATTAGAGAAAAGTTCTACAAAAACATCACCAGAAGTGCAGAAAGCTACTAAAGCTCTTGAAAATTTAGAAGGTAAACCTAATAGAATTAAGTTACAATTACCGCTGAAAATTATGACTGAGCAAGAATTAGTAGAAGAAACAGGTAATATATATAAATTAATTCCAGAAGCTGACCATTGTTTAGTAAGTTATGAAGAGTTAGCAAAAGTAGAAACAAAGTATCAGAATAAAATTATAATTTCTCATTGTCATGGCGGAGGCGGTAGAGCTAAACAAGGTTTATTTAATCTGCTTAAAGCTAGACAGTCTAGGACATCTAAGTCTTTAGTTCTCAATCAGAAAGTTGCTGAAATTCTTGGAGCTTATATTGAAAGAATTGCTGGTAATACCAATCCATGGTTTCATTATATATCAAGAAGAATTGGTGAAAACAATGGACACCCATTTAATCTAGAAACAGAGAAAGCCAAAAGAGGAAATTTATTAAAGTAATTATATACTAATTGTCATAATTGCTTTTTAACAATACCATTGTTGACCCGCTTCCTCCTTGCTGTATAGAAGCTTCGATAAATGCATATACTAAGCCGTGTTCTTCTAGCCAGTTTAAAACTTTTGGCTTTAAAACCGGCTGCTGGTTAGGGGAAGATAACCCTTTACCGTGTATAATCAATATATATTTTTCAGACTGCATATAACATTCATAGATAAAATTCATTAAAATGCCGTATGCACTAGAAACATTGTAACCATGTAAATCAATTACAGGGCAATTAGCAATTCTTTTTAATTTTTTTAATACCTTTTTATTGATACCGTTTTTAATATAGGCTTTTTTATTTTCGCCATCACAATCAAACTCGTGGTAAGTGCAGTTAGCAGCAGAAAAGACATCATATTTTTGCTCCTGATATATATTTATATTTTCTTGTTCTATTATCTTAAAATCATTAACCAGTGTATTAACACTTTTATCAATTTCAACATAACCATTCTTACTATCTCTTGAAATAGGTGTAATATTTTTTATTTCTAGTTCCCATTCTTGAGTATCAATTATTTTATACTTAAATTTTCTTTTCATTCACAAAAGCATATTTAACTTCCTGCTTAAAGTATAGCATAACCAGCACTATTAATATTTCAAACATATAAATCTCCTGTGTAGTATTTCATTTTTATAATCATATCAAACTAAACTAAACTAAAATGTTAAATAAGATTCATTTTAATTATATTCCAATACAGCTTGAAGGAAGTGCATCTTGTCTAATTTCTGATTCACAAACCCAATTTGAGCCGCTGCTGTTAAAAGACGTGGAAAAATGTAATTCATTTCCTGCAATTAAAGAGCTGATATTTTCAGTTTTAAATACAACAGATATTGAATACTTTCCATTTATACCGTTATCAGAGCTATTGTATAACTCTTGTATATATTTAGTTTTAGCATATATATTAGAAACCAATGGGTATATCTGAGTTAATTCCTGTATGGTCGGCCAGCGCCCATGTGTAGCTTTGTGTTCTATAACAGCAACTCTTGCACCTGTAATTATATTAACAGCTTCAATTACTTGAGCTTTTGCTACATAGTTGTTATATTGAGGTTCAGCTACCATAATTAAAACTGAAACTATACCTAAAGATATTACTAATTCAATCAAAGAAAATCCTTTATGAATAATATATTTCAAGTGATTGATAAGCAAAGATTCAAGCTCAACTTCTGCCAATTTACTATGCGGGAAATACGCGTAGTGAATATGGCTAATTTTATTTATTATTATCATATTTCACCATTTATTTATCATACTCTTAATACCAGAATAGATGATAGGTAAAAATATTTAACATTTTTTTACAAATATTTTATAAATGTATTAAATTGGCAACCAATTCAATTTTTATACAAAAAACATTGAAAAATTAATAATTTAATTATTAAAAATTGTGAAGTGAACATAGCTAGATAAACATTATATATAGATTAACTTTATAAGATGTTATGATAAGAATTTGAGAATACTAACTATAGATAGTTTTTTTATAAGAATAAAACCCATAAATACAAATCCTCTATTTTTATAAATTTTCCTGCTGTAGTGCCATACCTGTGAAGGCAGTTATCTAGTGTAATGTTGTATAAGATTCCCGTCTGACACTGCACAGGCTTTTATCTACTATAGTTAGTAGTCTCAAAAAATTTAACTTAATTCTTGAATATTAATATCCACACTCATTTTTTCATATTCCCCGCCGAGCTGTATGCCTTTTATGGGTGCAATATTTTTATACTCAGGTCCTACGGCAATGCGGATATGTTTATGATTAGTAGTGATGTTATTTGTAACATCTAAACTTAGCCATTGATTATTACTAACTGCAGCATCAATCCATGCATGGCTGGCAAGATGATGCTGTTCCGGCGAATAAAAGTAACCGCTTACGTAACGTACAGGTATTCCAATGCTTCTCGCACAAGCTAAAAATATATGGCTAAAATCTTGGCAAACCCCAGCTTGCTGCGTAAAAGCCTGCTGGGCTGCGGTTTCTGTATTTGTTGAATTTGGTGAATATTTTATATATTTGTGAATTGCCTGCATTAATGCAAAAACTTTTTCATATTTTGTTTCATATTGAGCTGTATAATCTAGTGCAAAAATTTGCATTTCACTGTTTGCAGTCGATTTACTAAAGCTTTGCAGATAAAAACAAGGATCTATTTCTGCATCTTGATTTGGAATTAGATTAATATTATTGCTGGTAACTACTCCATTGGCACTAATTACAAGATTATCCGTTGGATAAAATAAATTAAAATGATGACAAATATTACCAAACCCATCTGTACTATGCTTTAAATTACCTTGTGCTTTAACTTCCCATTCATGTACCTGCTGTGATATATTATTCTGCGGGTACAATCTTAGTGCATTAATACTGTAATCAATTTTTTTCTGATAACAATACTTTGTCAAATGAGATATTTTATAGCTAGCTCTTTTAGTATTATTGGTGTTAATACTAAGATTATCATCTAAGCTTAGATTTAATATTTCATTTAAATTGATTTCATCAATATCTTCTATATTGGGTGTATTCATATTTTTGTGGTGGTAAGCATAAAATTATCTGCTATTTTACTGCTAATTAAACGAATATGCTGTAAAAAATCTGCTAAATATGCATGTAATTGCTTACTCAACATTTGTGGAGCATTTCCATATTTTAATGTAGATGCAATACTGCCAACTAATCTTTCAGTGTCTTTGCTCTGCTGATTGCTTAATTTACTCAAATGATAATGTACCTGCTGCATACTATATGCTAATGAGCGGGGCATTTCTATATTAAATATAAGTAAATCTATAACTTTTTCCGGTGTAATTGCTTCAGTATACAATCTTCTAAAAACTTCAAATGCAGATACAGAACGTAATACAATCGCCCAATGATAAAAATCAGCATGTGAGGATATATCTTTTTGATCATCAAGCCACACGCCCAAAGTATAAAATTTTACATCCAGCAAACGAGCAATATTATCTGCTCTTTCTAGAAATGTGCCTAAATTTAAAAAATGATATACCTCATCTTGAAAAATAGTGTTAACTTGTACGCCGCGGTATAAATTAGTACGTTTTTTTACCCACTCATATAATCCAATATAATTTTGCACAGTTAATATTTTATCTGACCATTCCTGATATTCTAACCAAGTTATGTTTATAGTTTCCCACAACTCATTAGTAAGATTACCCCTAACTGCGCGTGCATTGTCCCGAGCATTTTTTATGCAATTATATATTGAACATGGATTCTTTTGATCAAAACACATAAAATATAAAACATCCTGATGATTTAATAGTTCATAGTTTTTATCAAAAATACCTGTAATTTGAAAAATCTCTAATGTTGCACGCCAGCTGCGCTGAGCCATCTGCAGCGATTGCGGCATCATAGAAGTTTGATGGCTCATATCAAGCATACGGATAGTATTCTCTGCTCTTTCAATATAGCGGCTTAGCCAAAATAAATGATCTGCAGTGCGTGATAACATATATATTATTATTTATAAATAATAATATATACTATCATGCTTTTTGTTATATATTAATTTTATATTCCAACTTGTATGAATTTAAACACATAACTGATTAGTTTAATGCTCTATACTTTTTGTAGATGATAGCACAAAATAATGAACTCTATCTTTTAGCCAATGTTGAGAAATAGGAGTATTATTAAGATTTTCATCTGAATTTAAAACAAAAGCATGTAACAGTTTGCCAGATGTCTGTATAGGTGCATAAAACCTTGCATATTCAGGAGGAACAAGAAATACTGCCGCCGATAATTGATTAGTTTGATATAGATAAGGTGGTTTACTATTATAATTTAAATTTGAAGCAAAATTCTCTTCCTGTCCCAATGCATAAGATATTGCAACAGGCATAGACGCAGAAAAATAAGTAGGTGCACCCCATTGTTGCATCACATAACTAAGTGCATTGTTTTTTTCTATGATTTCCTGTACACTTCCATCCGTCAATTTAACGCCTCTAGCCAATACAAATGGAGGTAATGCTCCGTCAGTTCCTTTATGCAGCTGAATACGAAATTGTGTCTCGGTAGTTCGATTTGCTAAAACTAACCCGCCACCCGCCATATCTTCTTCACCTTGATCTAAGCTATTAGAATGTAAGCTATATTGTGTTGCATAATCTTTTTCCCATGATGACAAATTAAAATTATTTTCCTCCCCTACATTACCGGTATTTCTACTTGTGCCTTGGGTGTTTGGTGGATTTTTATAAAAATGGTTTGTGATTAGATACATATTTAATCATAAATTACCCAAATAATGTTATATTTTATATTTAAATTACACAAAAATAAATAATTATTTACCCTAGGCTCCTAAAACCCATGTATCTTTGATACCGCCGCCTTGACTGCTGTTTACCACTAACGAGTTTTCTTTTGCGACTCTAGTTAAACCGCCCGCTACCATATTAATTTGCTTTCCGCTTAGTACAAACGGGCGTAAATCTATATGTCTAGGTGCAATTCCCTCATCGACTAAGGTCGGGCAAGTTGATAAACTTAAGGTTGGCTGTGCAATATAATTACTTGGATTAGCAAGTAATTTAAATTTAAAATCCTGAATTTCATTTTTACTGCCAGCTGGACCAACCAGCATTCCATAACCACCGGAACCATGAATTTCTTTTACTACTAGTTTATGTAAATTATTCAATACATAATCTAATTCTTTTTCATTACTACAGTCATATGTTTCAACATTATGTAATATAGGTGTTTCATCTAAATAATATTTAATCATTTTAGGTACATAAGGATATACAGATTTATCATCTGCAACGCCCGTACCGACTGCATTAGTAATATTAACGTGTCCTGCTCTGTAAACCGACATTAATCCGGCTATACCTAAACTAGACCCGTCAAAAAAAGTTAAAGGATCAAGATAGTTATCGTCTACTCTGCGGTAAATTACATCAATTCGCTTAGGACCATGAGTAGTGCGCATATAGACAAAATGATCTTTAACAAATAAATCATTGCCTTCAACCAAATTTATGCCCATTTGCTGTGCTAAAAATGCATGTTCAAAATATGCTGAATTATGCATACCCGGAGTTAAAAGCACTACTGTAGGCTGACCCTCACATGATTTCGGTGCACTTTCGCATAAAGTTTTCAATAATAAGTCAGGATAATGAGCAACCGGTAAAATAGTGTTATAGCTTGAAAATAAATCAGGAAATAACCTCATCATCATTCTGCGGTTCTCAAGCATATATGAAACGCCTGACGGAACTCTCAAATTATCTTCTAATACAAAAAACTTTCCCTCTTCCGTTCTAATAATATCAATACCTGAAATATGGCTGTATATATTATTAGGTATATCAACACCTATCATTTCCGGCGTAAACTGTTTATTTTGAAATATATGGCGCTTAGAAATAATATTATCTTTAATAATTTTTTGATGACTATATATATCATGCAAAAACATATTTAAAGCTGTGACTCTTTGGATTAAACCTGCTTCTAAAATTTGCCATTCTTTTTGGCTTATTATTCTAGGTATTAAATCAAACGGGATAGTTCTTTCATTTCCTGCAGCATCATTATAGACCGTAAAAGTAATACCAACTTTTTTAAACATTGCTTCAGCTTCAATTTTTCTAGTCTGCAAATGATTACTTTGCTGCTGCTGCATCCATGAAGAGAAAATTTGATAGTGTGATTTAACGTCCTGAAAATTATTCCAGCTATTAAACATTTCATCGTAGTTTTCTTTATTTGAATTAAAATTTATTTTTACATCATCATGTTTGTTATCAATGTTCCCTATTTTATTATTTTTAGATTTAGAGTTGGGGTTTGGCAATAACTGTTTTTTATTCATAATAATTTTTTAAAGCTGTAATTTCCATATTTAGTATTTTTAATTATAGAAGTTTTATACATTTAATCTAAAATTAACGCATATGTCAAAATTGCTACAATAATTAAGAATTTTTGTATGAATATAGCTACATTTTAATAATAAAAAGACAAAAAAACAAACTTGCATATTTTTTAATATATATATACAATTAACTCGAATATATTATGTATATATATAATATAACCAAATATTTTTAAATTCCAAGAAGGAGACAAAACGTGAAAAAATTATCTCTACTCATTATATCTTTATTAACAGCGTCATCAGCTTATGCTGTTGCTCCACATCTACCAGCAGTTGATCCTGTTGTTGGCGGAAATGGAACTTTATATTCTATGACTAAATATGAAGATACAGGCACAGGACACGCTCAAGTAGTTACACAAAATATCTGTTTTCAACAAACAGGTAATGAAGGTACTAACACAGTAGGAACATGGTATTCTACAACTTTCACTCGCTGGATTGGCAGATGGAGACAAGAAGGTGACCAAGTTGCAATGATTGGTAACTTCTGGACAGACGGCGGTTATGACAGCATGAGATGGGAATTAGTAACTTCTACAAATGAAGGTTATGGTCATTGGGAAGAATGGACAAAAGACGGCGGCTACGGCGGCTGGTCAACTAAAGGTAATATTAAATTAGTACGTTTAGGCGAATGTGCATGGAATCCTCCTGTAGTTGCTTCAGCTGCAGCTGCCCGTGCAGCATCTGTTGAAAGTTCACCAGGTTCTTCTAAGTAATATATTGTTAATTAATAAACTCTATACTAAATAAAAAGGTGTGGTAATTTATTAATCGGCAACGCATATATAACACAGCTATCTGAATTCAGCCGGCTGTGTTTATTTCCTAAACATAAAATATACTGCCCCCAACATGCATAAGCCAGCCCATACATAATTAATTTTAAATGGCTCTTTCAAATACAAAATAGCAAATGGTATAAATACAGATAAACTTATAACTTCTTGAATAATTTTTAACTGTCCTACCGAAATAACACTAAAACCAATTCTGTTAGCTGGAACCTGAAGTAAATACTCAAATAAAGCAATACCCCAACTAACTAAAGCAGCTATAATCCAATGTTTATTATTTAATTCTTTTAGATGAGAATACCATGCAAATGTCATAAATACATTGCTTAAACATAATAATAAAATACTTAACCCTAGTTTATACTGCATAAAATATATATGAATAAGAATAATTGTATATTATAATTTAATTAGGATTTATTTTGTATTAGAATGAATAATTAACTTATTATTTCATATGAATAAGTCAGGTCAAATACTTTATCTATATGCTATACTAATTGCACCTCATTTTACGGCGAGCCGGCAGGAATAAATTACGACGACTATGTACGTGTTAGTACATTAGGGACGAAGCCGTGAGCCTGCGAACAACAATTTTGACAGCAACTAAGCGAAGTTCGCAAATTGAAATCCAATTAGTATATAATAAAAGCTCAAATTCTCATTAGACTATTACATAGAATGAAAATATCGCTAATAACATCTGCAGAACTTATTAATCCATTTTTGCAAGCTAAACGCATAGTAATTAAACTTGGTTCAAGCTTAATTACCAATGACGGCATTGGCATAGATGAAAAATTATTAAATAATTTAGCCAAACAAATTCAAGTTTTACATGCAAAAAATATTGATGTAATCATCGTAAGTTCAGGTGCTGTCGCTTGCGGTATGGCAGAAACCGGAATTAGTCAAAGACCTAAGCAAACGCATGACTTGCAGGCAGTTTCAGCTGTAGGGCAAATGAAATTAATGCATATGTATCAAGTATTATTTAAGCCGTATAATTTAAAATCAGCACAAGTATTATTAACTCATGCAGATTTTAGCGACAGAGAGCGTTATTTAAATATACGCGGTACTTTAAGTACATTATTAGATATGAATATTGTGCCGGTTATCAATGAAAATGATGCAATTGTTACAGATGAAATCCGTTTTGGCGATAATGATACACTGGGAGCATTAGTCTCCAGCTTAATCGATGCAGATATTTTATGCATATTGACTGACCAAAAAGGTATTTATACCGCTGACCCAAGATTAAATTCAGAAGCAAAATTAATTGAATATGCCTATGCACAAGATAAAAATTTAGCTGCATGTGCAGGGGCAGCCGGCAGCATAATCGGAACAGGCGGCATGTTAACTAAGGTTTTAGCAGCTCAAAGAGCTTCACAAAACGGCATACATACCTGTATTGCTTATGGAAGACAGGAAAATATTTTATTAGAATTATTTGACGGTATTCCACACGGTTCATTATTAATCGCTGGGCAAAGCAAAAATAATGCACGTAAGCAGTGGATGAGAGACCATTTAAAATTAAATGGACATTTAAATATTGATGAAGGTGCAGCTAAAGCTCTACAGCAGGGAAAATCATTATTGCCCATAGGTATTATAAGTGTACATGGAAGTTTTAATCGGGGAGATGTAATTGCATGTTATTATAAAGGTGAAGAAATAGCCCGCGGTATTAGTCAATATAACAGCACTGAAACTAAACTGATTGCAAAACATACATCAAATCAAATTGCTGATATATTAGGCTACAGCTATGCTAGTGAGGCAATTCACAGGAATGATTTAGCAGTTACTGTAAATATTCCATAAATTTATAATTTAATTCAATTTAAATTTGCTATACAATATAATATAGCAATAAAAATTCTGCATAAAATATGTCATTAGAAATAGAAAACACAATTAACGAAGTGTATATGGATCCATTTACTGATTATGGATTTAAAAAACTATTTGGAGAAGAAGACAGCAAGGAATATCTGATTGATTTTCTAAACAGCGTATTTGCAGATTTCATTCCAAATATAAAAGAGCTAAGCTACCATAAAAATGAACATTTAGGCAACAAGCAGATAGATAGAAATGTTGTGTTTGATTTATACTGCAAAGGGCAAGATGGAAGTAAATTTATCATTGAATTACAAAAGGTAAAGCAGGATTATTTCAAACAGCGCAGCCTATTCTATAGTACATTTGCCATTACAGAACAAGCACCTAAAGGCAAATGGGATTTTAAACTAAGTCCAGTATACTGCATTGGCATACTAAATTTTAATTTAGATGATAATCAGAATAAATGCATAACTAAAGCCAAAATATTAGATATAGAAACACACGACACGGTTATAGAAGAACTAAATTTTGCATTTATAGAATGCCAAATATTTAATAAAAATATTACCAAAAAAAGCTCAAGGCAAGATAAATGGTTATATATTTTGAATCATTTATCTAAACTACAGTGTATGCCGAAAGAATTAAGCGAAAAGTTATTTGAAGATTTTTTTACAAAAGCTAATATTTTAAAACTATCCAGTAAAGAAAGAAGCAAATATAACGCCAGTATTACCTATTATCGGGATTTACATAATATTGAAGCACAAAATTTTGTTAAAGGTAGAGCTGAAGGCAGGGTTGAAGGAAAAATTGAAGGCAAGATTGAAGTAGCTAAAACTATGAAAAAAGAGGGTATAGAAATTCCTGTTATTTCTAAGTTAACTGGTCTTACAATAAATGAAATCAATAAAATATAAATGGAAAGTACATTATGCTGATACCGCAATATATAAAATCAAAAATTAAAGAAGTTTATCAACAGCAGGTACAACAAGGCAAACGTAGTTTTTATATATATGACACCTCATATATGTATAATAAAATTCAGCATTTAAAACAAATTATGCCTGCAGGCGTAGACATATTTTATGCGATGAAGGCAAATCCACATAGTTACTTTTTAAAAACTGCAAAAAATGCAGGTGTTAAAGGTATTGAAATTGCTAGCCTTGGTGAAGGCATGAAATGCTTTGAAGCAGGTTTTAGTGCAGATGAAATAATTTTTACAGGTCCGGGTAAATCTCCGGAAGAGCTTGAATGGAGTGTAAAACACGGCTTAAAAACTGTACATATAGAATCATTAGCCGAAGCCTATCGTCTTAATCAAATTGCGGTTAAATATAATAAAATTCAAAATATATTAATTCGTATTAATGCAGATTTTGATATTCATGACGCTCAAGCAAATTTCTCGGGCGGCTCAAAAAAATTAGGCATTGATGAAGAAAAATTAATCGATTATTTACCAATTATCAGCAGTTTGTCTAATTTAAAATTTCAAGGTTTACATGTTTATGCTGCTTCAGGGGTTTTAAGTGTTGATGATTTATTAACTAACTGCAAATTAGTATTTAAATTATCTAAGCAGATTGAAGAAAAATTCCCTCATATAAAATGTGAGATTATTGATTTTGGCGGCGGGTTTGGCATAGATTATTTACAAAAAGGTAAAAACTTTTCCCCAGAACTTTATGCACAAGGCTTAAAGGAGCTCATTCAAGAATATAATTTTCAAAACCGGTCATTTGTACTGGAACTGGGACGCTATTTAACCGCAGATTCGGGCTGGTACTGCACGGAAATCATTGATATAAAAGACAGCCGCGGTATCAAGCAAGTAATTACTGCTGGCGGTACTAATCATTTTAGAAGACCAGCTGCATTATCTATTAATCATCCAGTTGAAATAATTGAAATGAATCAGCCAAAAATATTTGATACTCAATCACAAGTAACTAAAGAGCAAGTCTTTATTGGCGGTCCGCTATGTAATACGGCAGATAAAGTAGCAAAAGATTTATATTTAGAAAATGCAGATATTGGAGATATTGCGGTGTTTTGCTTAGCTGGAGCTTACGGGTTATCCATGTCGCATACAGATTTTTTAAGTCATTATAAACCAGAAGAAATTCTAATCATTTAGTTATTTATTTTAAAAATATGATAAAAACAATTAGCTATGAAACTATACATGAAGGTCATTCTTTATGTGTAATGGGTGCTGTGCATGGTAATGAAAAATGCGGTACTATTGCAATTAATAAAATTATACAAGAACTTGAAAATGGGGATATAAAACTAAAAAAAGGCAGTTTACATTTAATGCCGATTGCCAACCCTAAAGCTTATCAAGAAAATGTAAGATTTATTGAAAGAAATTTAAACCGCCATTTATATAAAAAAGTTATAAAAAAAGATTATGAAGATTATTTAGACCCTATAATATGTGATTTTATTGATAAAGGTGATTTTTTACTAGACTTGCATTCTTACGCTTCACAGACTGATACAAAAGAAGAAGCCTTTATATTTATTAGCGGTAATGACAAAAAAGAAATTGATTATGCTCAAAATATTGGGGTAAAAAATTTTATTTACGGCTGGCAGCAAGCCTTTAATAATGCAGAAAACAACGAGGGGAATGAAAAAGATAACCGAGAATCTCAAGGCACAACTGAATATGCCAGACTGCAGAATATAACCGCTGTTACGCTTGAATGCGGTCAGCATTTGTCTTTAACTGCCCCGCATAAAGCTTATGAAGCTATTGTAAAAAGCTTGATATATTTTGATATGTTAGACGAATCCAGCTCAGTTTATGCACAGTTTTCATATGAAAATTTGATACAAAATAATATTCATAGCCAAAATGAAAACAATGTGTTATGCATACACATGCAAAACGTATTTTATAAAGAAAATGAGGGCGATAAATTATCTAAACCATGGAAACATTTTGAGGCAGTAGCTAAAAACCAAATTTTAGCTTACCGTTATGATGGCTTAGAAATTAAGGCAAAAGAAAATGGTTATATTCTTTTACCTAAATTAAATGCTGATAATGGCGGAGAATGGTTTTATTTTGGCATTCAGGATAGCTTTGAGAGCATACAATGATATTTCAAATATCAGGTTATTCCTGCCAAAATAGAAAATCTAGAAAAATTTAAGCCCAAAAATTTATATTACTATCCATATGTTTAAATTCAAACTTTATGCCGTCAATAGTTAAACCATTTGGATAATTTTTTTTGTTATATTCTTTTCCGCCATAAGTAAATTTAGAACCATTATTCATATATACGGTACTTTCTCCGCCTGAATTAAGCGTGTTGACTGAATTCTGTGCAGAAAATTTCTTACCATTTGAAAATGTTATATTCGATCCAGATGATGATTCAGAAACGGTTTGTATATAATTTGGAGTCGAAGCTGGTATATCACTATTACTTTGTGGACTATTTGCAGTCGCTTCTTTGTATGATGGAGGATTGTCATTATATTCCGAACGACCATCTAAAGTTTTATCTAAAAATATTTCACCAGTTGTTTGTCCTGCAAAATCACCTGTTTTTTGCGTATTTTTATTAACACGACATCCCCTAAAATTACCTTCAAACACTCCGCTTAATTCGGCTCCTGATAAATTACAATCCTCAAAATTTCCATTAAATATATTAGTTAGTTTTGCTCCTGATAAATCACATCCTCTAAAATTACCTTTAAACAATCCGCTTAATTTGGCTTCTGATAAATCACAATTCTTAAAATTTCCATTAAAGACTCCTATCAATTTTTTACCTGATAGATTTACACCAGAAAAATCATAATTATATCGTTCTTTTTTACTGACATCCTCCCCACTGTAAGCCAACCCTGTCTGCCCTGCCTCCCCCGTTGATACAAAATTAATACTCCCAGAATTATTCCCTATCTGAACACCCGTATTTTTACCTGAAAATGAAACCATAAATTCCTTTATTCATTAAATTGTTAATTAAATATATAAAATTATATAGTACATTCTAATTTAAAATACAGATTATTTCAATTATTAATTATCCCGCCCCCAAGGCAAATATCATTTTTATATAATACTAATGATTGCCCAGGTGTAACAGCCCATTGAGCATCATTAAATTTTACATGTAAATTATTATCCAAATTCAAGTTTTGTGAGATAAAACAGGCAGCATCTGCTTGCCTGTATCTAGTTTTAGCACTTCCATTCCACACATTTTGATTTTTTATATTATCTACAATAATATTTTTTGCCCATTCACTCGTATAACTCATGTCCTGCGTTTTTACATTATGTTCTAAAAGCCAAGCATGATCATGCCCTTGCACAACATATAAAATATTATTTTTTACATCTTTTTTAGCAACAAACCAAGGCTCACCATTGCTGTTTTTCAACCCGCCAATACCAATGCCTTTACGCTGTCCAATCGTATAAAAAGCCAATCCAATATGCTCCCCAACAATTTGGTTTTTATCTGTTAATATTTTTCCATATTGATTTGCTACATATTTATTTAAAAATTCACGAAAAGGACGTTCTCCGATAAAGCAAATGCCGGTTGAATCTTTCTTTAAAGCGTTGTGTAAATCAAGCTGTTTAGCAATTTCCCTTACTTGTGTTTTACAAATATCACCTAGCGGAAATAAACTTTTTTGCAATTGATGTTGTTGTAAGCGGTGTAAAAAATAGCTTTGATCTTTGGTATTATCTTGAGCTTTTTTTAAATTAATAATATTATTAATTTCATCTTTGGCTAATTTTGCATAATGCCCTGTGGCAATATAATCTGCACCTAAATTCATAGCATAATCTAAAAACGCTTTAAATTTAATTTCTGAATTACAGAATATATCTGGGTTTGGTGTACTCCCAGCTTCATATTCACTCAAAAAATGACTAAATACTTTATCTTTATACTTAGCAGAAAAGTTAACTGCATCAATATCAATACCGATTTTGTCTGCGACACTAAGTGCATCTAGCCAATCTTGACGGGAAGAGCAATACTCACTGTTGTCATCATCTTCCCAATTCTTCATAAATACGCCATGCACAGTATGCCCTTGCTGTTTTAACAACCAAGCACTAACTGACGAATCAACACCGCCGGACATGCCAATAATTACATAAGCCATGAATGAAGTACCCTAATGATTATTTAAATTGAATAAATATTAACAAGCATATAAAAATCCTTAAAAATAAATCAAATATATTTTATCCTGGAGGAGTAGTTAAACCGCTGTTTGTAATATTATTAATCTGACTAGGTAAATTACAGTTATGATTTTGATTATGTGCTTTGATAGCTCTAAGAACATAACTTTCTTGAGATGCATACTGCATGCGTGGTAAAGTAACCAATTGTACTGTATATGCAGCAGCGTGTATCTGCATATCAACACAAGTTAATCGGACTATAATATTATTAGCTATTCTATCCATATCTAGGCTAGCTGAACCCTTATTAATATGTCCGGATATAATTAGGAATGATGCAGACATATATTCACAATAAATTAATTTAAAAAATAAAGAAAAATTAAACAGTATAATCTTAAACAAAATAAATATATTTTATCCGGGCGATGAGCTTAAACCAGAAGATTTAAGCATATACGCCTCCAACTCTAATTAAATAACATAACTTTGAACTCTATTTGCAAATGCTTTTAAAGATGGCATATTACTGTTTTCAGCTTTTTGACACCACTCCCGTAAACTTTGTAATAATTGCTCTGATGTATGATGTGATTTTTCCCATAATTTTACTAATTCTAAACGCATTTCATACAAAGTTTGTAAAGTTTTGCTGTTATTAAAAATAATACTTAAGTTTTGCTTTTCTTCTTCTGTAAGCTGCTTACTATCTTTTAATAATAATGCTTTTATGTCCTGAATTTTATTAGCCTGTAATTTTAATTTATTTGCTTCCTGCTGATATGCAGATAGTAAAATACGTTTGTATTTATTCATAGCATCATAACGGTGATGAATTAAAGCTTGTAGCGTAGATTCTGAAACAGAAACAGCTTGAGGACTTTTATTAAATTTTACTGTCGGGGCAATTTTTTTAACTTTTGCAAGTTTACATATTTCTAATATTCTAATATAGAACCAGCCAATATCAAACTCATACCATTTATTTGATAAACGTGCAGATGTAGGGTAGGTATGATGATTATTATGCAGTTCTTCACCGCCAATTAATATGCCCCACGGCACTAAGTTGGTAGAGGCATCTGCTGCATCGAAATTTCTATACCCGACAAAGTGACCTAATCCATTAATTACACCGGCTGCCCAAATTGGAATCCAGAGCATTTGAATTGCCCAGATAGTTAAACCAAATACGCCAAATAATGCTACATTTAAAATAAGCATTAAAGCAACACCTTGCCAAGAATATTTAGTATATAAATTTCTTTCAATCCAATCATTAGGCGTACCATGACCATATTTTTCTAAAGTTTCCTGATTTTTAGACTCGATACGGTATAATTCAGCCCCTTCCAGCAGTATTTTTTTAATGCCTTGGGTTTGCGGACTATGCGGGTCTTCATGAGTTTCACATTTAGCATGGTGCTTTCTATGGATAGAAACCCATTCTTTTGTTACCATGCCGGTGGTTATCCATAGCCAAAATCTAAAAAAATGGCTAGGTATAGCATGTAAATCAAGAGAACGGTGAGCTTGAGAACGGTGTAAAAAAATTGTAACCGAAGCTATAGTAATATGCGTAGCAATTAACGTCCAAATTAGCATTTTACCTACGCTAAAATTTAATATCCCGCCTCCAAAAAACTCAATGATACTAGATAAAATATCCATGTGACAAATACCTTATAAGGTGTCTAAAACTGTATTTTATCTTAAAAGCTTAATAAAATAAAGACAAAGCTTTTTTATGTAAGTTTTTAAGCCATCTGCAGAATTAAACTTAAAACATTAAGGTGCAATAGCTATATGTTTTAATCCCATGGTTTCCGGGAAATTACACATAATATTTAAACACTGCACCCCTTGACCTGATGCGCCTTTAACTAAATTATCTTCAACAACCAGAATAATAAGTAAATCATTTTGCTGATGAACAGCAATTTGTACATTATTACTTGCCTTTACATGCCTTGTTTCCGGATGGCTACCTAGCGGAAGCACATCAACAAAAGGTTCTGCAATATAAAAATTTTCATACAGCATTTGGAAATTTGCTTCCAATGCTTCAGGTAAAATTCTTGCATATATAGTCGAATGAATACCCCTAATCATCGGGACTAAATGCGGAACAAAATGTATATTAATATTATTGTGCTTAGCTATATTTTTTAAGCCCTGCTCTATTTCAGGATGGTGTCTATGACCGCTAGCAACTGCATAAGCCTTAAAACTATCAGCGGCTTCTGCCATTAAACTGCTAATCTCTGCTTTACGACCTGCACCTGAAACACCGGATTTACAATCTGCTATTAATGTCATTCCATCAACTAAGCCAGCTCTTAATACTGGGGCTAAACCTAATTGAACCGAAGTCGGATAACATCCCGGCAAACCTATGACTTGTGCATTTCTGATACTGTCCCTGCTTATTTCCGGTAAACCATATACTGCATTTTCTAAAATGTCTGGGCAGATATGTTCCATTTTATACCATTTTTGAAAAATCTGCGGATCTTTAATTCTAAAATCTGCGGCTAAATCAATAATCCTAATACCTTTTTGAATTAAATCTTTAGCCTGCTGCATAGCTACGCCATGCGGAGTTGCAAAAAATACTATATCGCACTCATCAAATGAATTATTTTGCGGAGCAGTAAATTCTATATTCAAAATGCCTCTTAAATTTGGAAACATTTTACTCACACTCACGCCAGCATCATTTCGGGAAGTAATTACTTTAATTTCTACTTGAGGGTGAGCCGCAAGTAACCGTAATAACTCTGAACCTGTATAGCCAGTTCCGCCGACTATTCCAATATTAATTTTTGGTTTGTAATTGTACATTTCACTCTCTCAACTCAACTTATCATCCTTGAATTTAAGCCTGCAGATGCAACATTTTTGGACTTGCCGCATAAATTTTTCTCTGCATTGCTCTGAATATAATTAGATAAGTATAATAAAGTTATGTAAATATAAGCGATGTTTAAATCTAAGATGCCATAGTCGGCCAATCTCTTATGTATGCTTTAAGCATAGTATTTTCAAAATCTTTAGCATCTATAATAGCTTTAGTCATATCATAAAATGAAATAACTCCCATTAGCACTTTATTCTCTAATACGGGAATATACCTTGCATGTTTGTCTAGCATCATACGCTGAATTTCGTCTATTTCTGTGTTTAAAGTACATGTAATTGGGTGATCTTCCATGGCTTTACGTACTGTGGTGTTAAGAATATTGCCTTGACAGGAAATAAATTTTAATACTTCTCTAAAACTCAATACGCCTATTAACTCACCATATTCCATTACGATTAATGAGCCTATATCATGCTCTGACATTGTATGAATAGCTACCTGCAAAAGGCTGTCTGGATGTATTGTATATAAAATACTTCCTTTTATTCTTAAAATATCACTTACTTTCATATGCATACTTAGATAAATATTTATTCAGTATAGCATAAAAATAAAAAAAAGAGTAAGCAAAAATACTTACTCTTACATTTATTATTATAATTAAATAATAATAAATATTAACGTTTAGAGAATTGCTTACGACGGCGCGCCTTACGGAAACCGCATTTTTTACGCTCTACTTCTCTTGCATCACGTGTAACAAAACCAGCTTTAGACAATTCTGGCTTTAATATATTATCATATTCAATTAATGCTCTAGTTATACCATGACGGATAGCACCAGCTTGTCCAGTTTCACCACCGCCGTGTACATTAACCTGAATATCAAATGTTTCGAGATTACCTGTTAAAACTAGAGGCTGACGTAAAATCATTAGTGATGTTTCGCGAAAAAAGTAATCTTCAACCGTTTTCCCGTTTACTTTAATAGCGCCACTGCCCTTTTTTAAGAAAACACGTGCTACAGAGCTTTTACGGCGTCCTGTACCATAATTTTTCTCACCATATTTATTTTGTTGTTCGTTCATATGAAACCCTTAGATTATTTTGCTTGTTTAGCAATTTTAATGGTATATTCTTTAGGCTGTTGAGCACTATGCGGGTGCGTATTTTCAGCGTAAATCTTTAACTTTTTAATCATTGCATATCCAAGCGGACCTTTAGGCAACATACCTTTAACCGCTTTTAATAATGCACGGCCCGGAAAGCGGCTTTGCATTTTAGCAAAATTAGTTTCATATATACCGCCTGGGTAACCAGAATGACGGAAATATTTTTTATCTTGAGCTTTAGCACCTGTAACTCTCAATTTTGCAGCATTAACCACAACGATATAGTCACCGCAATCTACATGGGGAGTAAAAATTGGTTTATGCTTGCCGCGTAAAAGGGTTGCTACTTCGCTGGCAACACGCCCCAATACTAAATCTGCAGCATCAATGACATACCAGTCATGCTCTACAGTTTGCTCTTTAGCAACAAACGTTTTTGTTGTCATATTCTATCCTAAATGAAAATTCTGCCCTATGTTTTCTGCTTTATTATATGTTTTTGCAGCTCTCCCTACGTGTTTTTATGGGCATACATTAAAAACACTTACTTGTTTATGAAAAAACAAATATATACTTAATCATTGCAATCTCAATTAAATTTGAAATAATGGATAAATGCATAAGCAAAAATTACGGCATGATAGTACAAACATAGTATATCTAGGAATAACTTTAGCTACAATGCAGATATAATTTCAAGTGCAGTGAGTGCAACTTGTGATTATAACAGTTTTTTTTGATTAGAACAATTATTTAAAAGAATCTTTTATAGAACTAATATTAAATTGCTCTGATATTTACGCATGATATAAAATCTATGCAGCCCGCGCCTCTATTTTTCGTTCTAAGGTCTCTGTAATTTATATATTATAATTATCTAAATCCCGGATTGAATTACGCTGTTTCAGTTTCTGTATCTGAATTACTAAGCGATTGAATGTATTGATTATATTTTGTTTGTAATTCTTCTTCATTATTGATATGCATATTTAAATCTCTTAACAAACCATCATGAATACCATAAATAATGCCGTGAATACTCAATTTTTGACCTCTTGCCCATGCATCTTGTACTACATTGGTATGGCAAGTATTTTTAACTTGCTCCACAACATTAATTTCGCATAAGCGGTCATGTTTTTGAGATTGATGTATTGAGCCTAAATAAGTGCTATGCTGATATGCTACATCTTTTAAATGCCTTAACCATACATCAACTAAACCTAATCTTTTATTGGTTAAGCCGGCTAATACACCGGAGCAGCCATAGTGACCGCAGACTATTACATGTTCTACCTGCAGTATATCCACAGCAAACTGCAACACACTTAATGCGTTTAAGTCGGTATGCACCATTAAGTTTGCAATATTACGGTGAACAAAAACCTCACCTGGAGCTAAGCCTGTGATTTGATTGGCAGGAACTCTAGAATCAGAACAACCTATCCATAAAAATTTTGGGCTTTGCTGGTTAGCTAATTTTGCAAAAAAATTAGGATCCGAATTTAATACTTGCTTAACCCATTCTTTATTATTTTCAAATAGTTCTTCTACATACATGATTGATGCCTTCTAAAATTTAGTAAAGATTAGCTTTGCTAATGCATAGGAATATTATTTTACTATACCTTAAATAAAAATTATAGCTCGTGAAAATCAATGGATTGAATCAATAAGTTAAATTACATAAATGTATGTTATATGGGATAATGATTAATTCTATATGATAATAGATAGAATAATTTAAATAATACTATGAAAAAACTACAAAATCCACAATTAAACGATAACAATTATGCATATAACTTAAAAAATGATATATCTGTTTCAGCCATAACTGCAGCAATTATTGCAGTGATTGTTTCGTACACCGGACCGTTAGTATTGATATTTCATGCAGCAAATTCTGCAGGCTACAGCACTGAAATTTTATCATCTTGGATTTGGGCAATTTCCATTGGTGCAGGCATAACCGGATTATTCTTAAGTTACTTTTTAAAAATACCAGTTATCACTGCATGGTCTACTCCTGGAGCTGCTTTATTAGTAAGTTTGCTTCCTAGTGTATCCTTAAATGAGGCAGTTGGAGCCTATTTAATTGCCGCTTTTATTATTACATTACTTGGATTTAGCGGAATTTTCAATAAAATCGTACACAAATTACCTAAACCGATTGCATCTGCAATGTTAGCAGGAATTTTATTTAAATTTGGTATCGGAATTTTTATTTCTGCAGCAGAGCAGCCGCTATTAGTCTTAGCAATGTTTATAACTTATATTATTGCCAGACGGATTATATCTAGGTATGCAGTATTATGTGTATTAATTGCCGGATTCTGCCTTGCAAATTTTTTTGGTGAAATTAATTTAGCTGCTATTCATGTCAATATTGCAAAACCTATATTTATTTATCCGCAATTTAGCTGGCATGCATTATTAAATATCGCACTGCCGTTAGCAGTTGTAACGTTATCCGGTCAATATATACCCGGTTTTGCTATCTTAAAAACATCAGGGTATGATAATATTCCAACTAAGCCTATTGTTGGATATACTGGATTAGCATCTTGCTTATTATCCGTATTTGGCTCGCATGGATTTAATTTAGCAGCTGTTACTGCAGCTATTTGTACGGGCAAAGATGCAAATGAAAATGTACATAAAAGATATGTTTCCGGCATATTTAACGGTATTTTATACATTATAGCCGGTATTTTCGGCGGCACGCTAGCTAGTATATTTTCTGCCTTTCCAAAACAATTAACTGCTTCTTTAGCAGGTATAGCATTACTTGGAGCAATTTCTTCAGGATTATCTGGCGCTATGTCTGAAGATAAAACTAGGGAAGCCTCATTAATTACATTTCTAGTTACAGCTTCAGATATTAGATTATTTGGCCTAGGTGCAGCATTTTGGGGCTTAGCTTTGGGTTTATTTTCTTATGTAATTATAAATTATAAAGCCAACACCCAGAAAAAATAATTTTTTGAGCATTGATAGATTAAACGCCGATAAATGCCCCGAATGATAAAAATAAATAAGTACAGAATAATATGTTAAAAACATTAGGGAGTTTATACACAAATATTATTATTTGTTCATAAATGAAATATTGTTTTTTTACTAAAAAATATTTAAAATGCTAGTCTACTTATACGAAGGTAATAATATGGATTTTTTGAGAGAGTTAAATACGTATAGCTGATTTAAAAATAATCTGATATTTAGCAAATTCTTCAGGCTTATTAACATGTACCCATAACCTCATACTAAGTTCAACCATTTCTACAGAACGGGATACTACTTTAGTTTTACGTGTAAATCTGCCAATATGATGTCTTGTGTTGCTATTATCTTGCTCTATACTTATGGTGTGAGCCTTGCCTATCACATGACTATGCTTTGGTAAAACATTTGCAAATGCTTCCCAGTTATCTGTATAAAATACTGCACCTAAATGTTCAAGCTTTTTATACAACTTACGAACTGTATTAATATTTCTCTTGCCTGTAACCCATGCAATGCACTTCCTTGTCTTTCTATCCAGTGCCTTAAGTATCCAGCATTTTCTTTTTTTTTATGTACAAAATGCCACATCTCATCTATCTCTATTTCGCTAGCTTCTTTTGGAATATTATTATCAGGGTAACTCTTTGCTATCCTTTTTATCCAATAATATACTGTCGTTACTGATACATCTAACAGCTTTGCTATAAACCTGTAACTTGCCTTTCCTGTACTATATAATAGTACTACTATTGCATCTAATAACTCACTTGTAATTACTCTGTTATCTTTTTCAACATACACATAATTGCATTTCTTGCACTTATATCTCTGTTTACATCTTACTTTTCCGCTTCTTATATAGCTCTCACTACCGCATCTTTGGCATTTACACATCTGGTTTAAATTTTAATTCTTTACTTATTATATCT
>JAHFQJ010000029.1 GCA_023266335.1 Burkholderiaceae bacterium | reverse complement strand
ATATAGACAAAGCAGAAGATGCTTTGAATTACATCAATTTAAATCAGCAGGATAAAAAAATCTATGATGCCATGAAAGAAGGCAGAGAACGTAATATCAGCACCTTAATGAGTGCCGAAGATAAGGGAAGGCTTGAAGGCAGACTTGAAGGAAGGCTTGAAGGCAGACTTGAAGGAAGGCTTGAAGGTGAAATTAAAGAAAAATTATCTATGGCTAAATCAATGAAAGATAAGCAGTTAGATATACAATTAATTATTGAAATCAGCAGTTTAAGCAAAGAAGAAATAGATAAACTCTAAGAGCAAGCGTTAGACTTGTAAGGCTAAATTGACCAGCGTGCTGGATACCTGCCTTTGCAGGTATGACTAATCTTGTAGAAGACTGCAGCTTATTTTTTGCTGGATTATCTTGTTCATTATCCACTATTCTGATTATATATAAAATGATACCTAATATTTAAATAAGGACACCATTGCATATGCTGCTGTCATGGTATTCTCTATGCGACCCACCACCCGCAGTCAAAGCACTACAAGCAGTACCTTTTTTTAATACACTTTTTTCTGTTATTGTTGCACAATGTTCTCCAACTGAGCATTCATATGTAATACCTCTACAACTAGTATTTGCAACTAGTCTAGCATATTTTCTATTGGGATATGCTGAATCCATTTCCTGAGATGTTTTACCTTTATCCTCCATTTCAATTACTGCATCATTGATACCTACAGCATGACTTGCAGACGAGCATCTAGTCATATTTATCTCCTTTTTATTATTTATATGTGGTAAAAATTCTATCACATAAATACGAATATTAAAAAGTTATTTAGACGGAGTTGTCATTTGATTAAGCTTTATATAAAAAATCTAAAAATAATAAAACATGATTAGAAAAAAGTATAAAGATTTTAGGGATTAACTTTAGTTAATGATAGAAAAAATTAAAGCGATAAGTAGACATTATGAATTATCATACATTCATCTGTGTCCGTGCTAAAACAGCATTTCCAACGCTAGATGCACCGTTATCAATTAATAATTGTGCAATATTATTTAAAGTTGTTCCTGTGGTGATTACATCATCTGCTAATAAAATATTTAGCCCTTTAATATCAAAATTCTTATCAGATATAATATATTCCAGCCCTAAACTTCTCTGATTACGGTTTAATAAATGCTGGGTTCTTAAAATATTATGCGAACTATGATTGACTGATAACAGATTATTTTTATATGGAATATTTAAAATTTTACTTAATATTTCAGCAATGTATAAAGACTGATTATATCCTCTTATATATAATTTTTTATTTGAAATTGGCACCGGAATAATTAGGTCAGGCATAGAAATATTATTTTCTGATAAAAAGCTTTTATAGTTATTCGCTAATAATCCAGCCAAATATTTTAACAAGCTAATATTGCCATGTTTTACAGCATAAATTAAGGTTTTGAATTTTATATCATGTTCAAATAACTCAAAGGTTGAATTAAATACATAATTATATTCTACGCAAGCATTACATAAAACTTTAGTGTTTATAAAATAATTATTTTCTAATTCCGCATAGCCTAAATTCTCTAAATGATTAGCACAAACTTTACATGTGCTGCTTAACTTAACCGCATTTAAATAAATTAAACAGTTTTTACATAAATAATCTACACATTTTTTTTTACATCCTGCACAATAAAATGGAATAATAGAAAAATATAAATTCTTAGAATTTTTGATGAATGATTTAAACAAAATAAATATATTTTATGTTGAATGTAATTAATCTATACTTTCCCAAGACATTGGCGTGTTAGGAAAACCGCTTCTTACACATTTCTTATGTTTAATTACAGAACCTTCAGAATATGGCTGTCCATTATGATAACAAAATGAATATGGTTCTTTATATTCCTGCGTTACATGATAATATCTATGATTATATTTATTTTGGTTATAGCTGTAAGGCGTATCAGAATATATTACATAGCTTTGCGCATTAGGCTGTCCGGTAAATGGATTATAATTAGGTTCAAATCCTTGAGCATATGCACTAGCTGAAAATGTTAAAATAGCTAATCCAGCAAAAAAAGACGTACGGGGGAAATTAATTAAAATCATATATTTACCTTTTTATTTTAATATACAATTATACATCTAATTAAAAATAAATTATGAATTGAATAAAATTTCATCAACCTACTTCACCCCCATTTCTTTTTTCAAAGATTCAATATTACCTTGAGAACGTGTTATATCTTTTTTCATCTGTTCAACACGGTCAAGGTATTTTTGATAATTTTTTTCATTGCCTTGACGCTCAGGCATACCACCATTATATTCTTTTTGTAAATCTTGAAGTTTTTTATTTTCTGTATCTAATTCTTTAGATAAAATATTTTTTCTATCTCCGTCACGCTGCTGCTGAACATTCTGACTAATGCTTGGAAATGGAGGCAAAGTTATATTAGCATTTTTATTACTAAAACTATTTGATGATTTTGCAGATGAAGGAATTACATTACTTTTTTGAATCTTTAGCTCTTTACAGTTTTTACTTTTCAAATTGTTAGTATATTCAACTGTTCCATCTTCGCTTGAACATACAAATACAGATTGAGCATTTGCATGCACAGAAAACACTGAAAATGCACAAATTGTCAATTTACAAAATAGTTTATTTAATTCATGCATAATAGTAAATCCTGCCTTTTATTGTACCTAATATATTATAAGATGTTTTATTAAAATTACAAAATGCAGAATTAAAACTTCAAATTATTTCTTTAAACAATCACGTATTTCACGTAATAATAGGATTTTTTCATCTTCATCTTGTTTAGCTTGAGCCTCAATTGCTTTTTTAGATTGCTCTTCTTCCTGCACGGAGCTGACTTTAAGTTTATTAATATATTTAACTAGCATAAATACAACAAGTGCTAATAAAATAAAATTTATAACTATAGTTATAAAACTGCCGTAAGCAAACATGGGAATGCCAGCCTTCTTTAAATCAGCATAATTTCTAGTAATACCTGGCGGAATATCGCCTAATACAATAAATAAATTTGAAAAATCTACTTTGCCAAATAAAATTGAAACAAAAGGAAGCATAATATCGTGAACTAAAGAATCAACTATTTTACCAAAAGCTGCCCCAATAATTACACCAACTGCTAAGTCAAGGACATTTCCTTTCATGGCAAATTCTCTAAATTCTTTAATAAAAGACATAAAATCCCCCTCTTATTTATTGAGGATAAATTATAGCATAAAATTACTCGGTAAAATTACTAATAACATTTTTGCAAAAAATAAACTAATATAAATTATATATATTAATTTATTAGGTAGATTTATGGCAGATTCTGTAAATTCTAATGCAGGTGGCACTAGGTGGCCATTTCATACTCCATCAAATGCATCAAGCGCATCTGGAGTTGCAGGTCGTAATAGTGTTGTATCTGCGATGAGCAGTTATGCAGGCTCTTTAGGTCATACTTATCAGCATAACAATGGCAGCCATTCAACTAATTATGCAAGTTCCAGGGCTACAGCACCACCATCTTTATCACGGTTATCAAGTATGGGTCATGAAAGCAGATTTCAGGCAACAAGGCGTTTATCTGAAAAACCAGCAACCCAAATAGACCCAATGGGTATGCCTGGCACAGGCAGACTTGGACGTGCTGCAGAGCATGATACTATTCCTACAGGATATAAAAATACATGGGTTCCCGCTTATAAACATCCATCTATGAGCCGTCCCCCTGCTACACCGCTAAATCCAGCAGTAATCGGCAGCCAGCATAAGCCAAATGATAGGTTTGGAGCAAATGATAACCCTAATAATCAAGCAACAGCAGGATATACTGATGTTCCGCAATCTGGAACTACAACAAGCTTAAGATACGCAAGCACGCAAGGTTCAAGCATTGCTGATTCTAGACCGTCATCTAATTCTGGGGTTTCATTAACTAACATCTTTGGAAATATTTTTAGATTAAATAAAAATTCATCAGGCAATATACCTCAATATGCAACAAATCCTAATTATCAGAAAAAAGGATCTTTCATGCATGGATTTGGTATTGGCGGGGGTAGATTTGGGGCTTTGGTGAATAACACTACTCCACAAGAATATAACCAAAAACGTAATGCAAATAAACAATTAAGAGCAGAGCAAAAAGCACAAGCAAAAGCAGAAAGAGCGGAGAATACAAGAAACGAAAGAGCACTAAAACAAAAAAGAGCCAAAGCTCGTTCAGATAGAGATAAAAACTACTAAAAATTAACAAGGTACATACCCAAGCCTAAAATTGTGGATAAGTCTGTGGATAACTTATAAAAAACTGTGGATAAGCTGTGCATAAGTCTAAATTTCTGTGGATAACTTGTGGATAAATATGCTAGTTATCCACAGCATTAAAATCAATTGTGGATAAATACAAAGTTATCCACAGCTGATAAACAAGTTATCCACAGACTTATCCACAGGCAAAACAGTTGTGTTATAAGGCTTAAAGCTGGTTATCCACAGAAAAGTTATTACTCTACTATATACTACTAATTTATATATATAATTATTATATTAATAATCACATATGAATTCGTTTTCTCGTCTTACAAATCAGCCCCCCATATAATTTACTCAATTGACACTTTAACTCTGCATTTGCTATCATCTTTAACATATTATAAATATTCAAGGTACTCTTATGGCAAGTAAAATTATCACAGTTCCTGATATTGGCGACTTTATTGATGTTAGAATTATTGATATATGTATATCAGCTGGTGCGTATATAGAAAAAGAAAGCCCAATTTTAGTTTTGGAAAGCGATAAAGCCTCTATAGAAATTCCTTGCCCTGATGCAGGCACCGTAATTAAAGTATTAGTGAATATTGGTGATAAGGTGAATCAAGGGGATAAAATTTTAGATTTAGAAATTAAGCAAGTTCAAGATACAAATCCAACTGAAAACAACAATAAACATAATTTAGATAATTCAGTGCCAGATTCTGGCATTAGTAGTAAAAACGACAATAATCAATCTGAGGCATCATCAAACTTTGCAGTAAATAATAATGAAAAATATGACTATGATGTAATAGTAATTGGTGCAGGTCCTGCCGGTTATTCCGCAGCTTTCCGCAGTGCTGATTTAGGTTTAAAGACAGCATTAGTTGAAAAGCATGATGATTTAGGCGGAGTTTGCTTAAATGTGGGTTGTATCCCTTCTAAAGCTTTATTACATATGGTTCAAGTATTAGATGAAGCCAAGAATATGCATAAGCATGGAATTAGTTTTGGTGATATTAATATTGATATTAAAAAAATCAGAGAACATAAAGAAACTGTTATAGCTAAACTTACTAAGGGTTTAGCCAGTATGGCAAAAATGCGTAAGGTAGATGTCATTAAGGGCAAGGCAAAATTTATTGATAAACATAATTTAAATATTATGAGTCAAGATGATAAAATTATTAAAAAGATTAGCTTTAAATATGCTGTTATTGCAGCCGGAAGCAGTGCAGTTAGTTTGCCGTTTTTACCTCAAGATGAGCGCATTGTCAGCTCAACTGGGGCATTGAAATTAAAAAATATACCTAAACGCATGCTTGTAATCGGCGGAGGTATTATTGGTTTAGAAATGGCAACAGTCTATGCAGGTTTGGGCAGCAATATTGATATTGTTGAAATGTCATCAAATCTAATGGCTGGAGCTGATACAGATTTAGTCAAAGTTTGGCAAAAATATAATCAAACTACCTTTGATAAAATTATGCTAAATACTAAAACTAGTGCTGCCATAGCAAAAAATGATGGAATTTATGTAGATTTTGAAGATAAACAAGGCATAAAAACTACAAATATTTATGATTTAGTTTTAGTAAGTATAGGGCGTACGCCAAACGGCAATGAAATAAATGCAGCCGGCATTGGTATAAATGTTACGGATAAAGGATTTATCCCGGTAGATAATCAACAGCGGACTAATATTGATAATATTTTTGCGGCAGGTGATATTACGGGTCAGCCTATGTTAGCCCATAAGGGAGTGCATGAGGGTCATATAGCTGCGGAAGTCATTGCCGGGCATAAAGCTTATTTTGATGCTAAGCAAATTCCAGCAGTGGCATATACTAATCCGGAAGTAGCATGGGCTGGATTAACTGAAAATGAATGCGGCAATCAAAATATTGCATATAAAAAATCAGTTTTTCCATGGCAAGCTTCTGGAAGAGCTATTGCTAACAATCGTGATGAAGGTTTTGTCAAATTATTATTCGATGTAAAAACTGGCAGAATTATTGGCGGGGGAATTGTCGGCACTCATGCAGGCGATTTAATCGGAGAAATTGCTTTAGCCATTGAAATGGGAGCAGATGCCGTTGATATTGGAAAAACTATTCATCCCCACCCGACTTTATGTGAAAGCATTGGCATGGCAGCTGAAGTTTTTGAAGGAACCTGTACTGATTTACCTCCTGCAAAATGTTAAAATAAAAATAGACCTTAATTACAATTTAAGGTGTATTATCTGTTATACTGCAATAAAATAATCTATAAATCTTAAGGTTATAAACTATAAATATGAATGAATACGAATTAATAAAAAGTTTAGCTGTCAGCATTATACCCTTAATATTTGCGTTATCTTTTCATGAAAGCGCACAGGCTTATGCTGCATATAAATTAGGCGATAAAACAGCTTATATGCAGGGCAGACTTACTTTAAATCCGTCTAAACATCTAGATATGTGGGGAAGTTTAATTATACCAATTTTAGTTTATCTTGGAACAAAAGGTGCATTTTGGTTTGGTTATGCTAAACCTATTCCAATTGACAGCCGTAATTTTAAAAATTATAGGCGTGATACTTGTTTAACTATTATGGCCGGACCAGCTGCTAATTTGATAATGGCATTTTTATGGGGTGCAGTTATAGTTTTATTATACTACCTAAAAATTAACGAAAGTTTCTTTATATACATGGCAGCTATGGGCATTAGAATAAATTTAAGTTTATTTGCCATAAATTTGTTGCCGATTTTACCTTTAGACGGTGGTAAAATTGCTCTATTATTTGCTCCGTATAAATATTCTCAACATTTAATTAATTTAGAAAAATATTCATTTTTTATAATTATGCTGCTTTCATTATTTGGAATTTTAACTAATTACTGGATGTTGCCGATTATTAACTTTTTTAATAAGATAATTTTATATGTAATTCAAATGAGCGGTGTTTATATGATTTGATTATCTATAAATCCCTTATCAATTTTAGTTTTAGAAAATTATTTTGATAAGGCAGTAGTAAATTTTATTTGAATATATGGGCTTAACCAAATATAAGATATATTTACACGGTAAGCCGTGGGGAATTAGACCATCAGAGATTAAAAAATCAAGCAAGAGTAAAGAACTTTCTTATATTCCAAAAAAACCTGATGAAGAATTTCCTCAGTACTTTCAAGAATATTTAAAAGGAACTTCTTGCTTCTCTATAGATCAGGTTAATAAAGGTTGGATAAAGAACACCAAGTGCTGGATCGACTAAATGATCATATATACTAATCAATAAACATTACATTACTGTGCAAACTCCCATATCATTTGCTATTTCATTGATCAATTTATGTAAATCATCTTGAATATCGCAGTGTTTTTTACATGCAATTTTATATGGTTGTTCATTGTAAGTTAACTGATAACCTGTATCTACAGAGCATTCAGATTGGAACTGTTGTGAAAAATTTGTTTCTATTCCCAATCTGGAAATATAAATTTTTTCATTCGAGCTCAACACTTTCCCTTTAAGCACACAACCTAATTTAGCTGTATCAAAATGATTAGTACAAATGCTTATGCTCTCTCGTGTATCTTTATTATCAGAAAAAGTAGCCTCTATTAATTCACTAGAACACCCAGCCCCTAATAAAGGTAATGCGCATTTTTGTAATTTTGAACTTTGTCCTGTAGAATCCGTACTTTCAATTGAAGCCATAGAAGCAGTATGTTTTACACTTGGTATAGTTGGCATAATTCATCCTTTAAAAATTAAAATACAATTATAGTATTAAAATATATCGTATATAACAATTAGGATAAACACTTATGTGATAAATAAACATTGTTTTTTTATAAGTAAATACGCCTTTATGTGTTATAATCTTGTATACTAATCGGGTTTCTAATTTGCGAACTTCGTTGTCGTCAAAATTACTTCTCAATGTATTAATATGTACATAGTCGTCATAATTTATTCCTGTCGCCTTGCCGCAAAATGAACTACAATTAGTATATATTTAAGAAAGGCATACAAAGAGGATATTTTATATGTTTGCACAGCGTGTATTATCAGGCATGAGACCAACCGGAGCATTACATTTAGGGCATTATCACGGCGTATTAAAAAATTGGCTGCAGTTGCAAAACGAATATCCCTGCTTTTTCTTTGTCGCAGATTGGCATGCATTAACTACAAACTATGAAGATACTTCTAAAATTCAGGAATTTACCCATGAAATGGTTATAGATTGGCTAGCGGCTGGTTTAGACCCGAATAATTCAACTATATTTGTGCAATCAAAAGTACCCGAACATGCAGAATTATTTTTATTATTAAGCATGGGAACGCCTTTGTCATGGTTAGAGCGTGTTCCAACCTACAAAGACCAAATTGAAAAATTAAAAGATAAAGATTTATCCACTTACGGGTTTTTAGGTTATCCTTTACTGCAGGCAGCAGATATTTTGATTTATCGGGCACAATATGTACCTGTTGGAGAAGATCAGGTTCCTCATATTGAAATGACTAGAGAAATTGCCAGACGCTTTAACCATTTGTATGGTAAAGAAGCAAATTTTGAGCAAAATGCTATTTTAGCAGCTAAAAAGTTAGGCAATAAATTATCAAAGTTATATTTAGAATTCCGCAGGCAATATCATGAGAATGGAAATAGTGAAGCACTGGAACAAGCAAAAGCTATTCTAGAAGAGTCGCAAAATTTAGGTGTTGCTGACCATGAATTATTGTTTAGCTATATAGAAGGGGCTAGAAAAATTATTTTAGCTGAACCGCATGCAATGTTAACTAAAGCTTCCCGCATGATAGGTTTAGACGGGCAAAAAATGTCTAAGTCTTATAATAATACTATTTCAATGCGTGAAGATAAAACTTCAGTTGAAAAAAAGATTAAAACTATGCCAACTGACCCTGCACGCATTAGAAGACATGATGCAGGCAACCCTGAGCGCTGTCCAGTGTGGCTATTTCATCAGGTTTATACCTCACCAGAAATACATGAATGGGTAAAAAAAGGATGTACAACTGCAGGCATTGGCTGTTTAGAATGTAAAAAACCGGTTACTGATGCAATAATACAAGAACAGGAAATATTTTTTTCTCGGGCTGAACCTTATTTAAGTGATCCAACTTTAGTAAAAAATATTATTGCTAACGGCTGTGATAAAGCAAGAGAGATAGCACAAGAAACCATGCATGATGTTAGAGATGTAATGGGCTTATAATATAAAAAGGTGAGTATGCAAAAAGGATTTTATGCCATTATGGCAGCCCAATTTTTCTCTTCATTAGCAGATAATGCTTTGTTTATAGCAGCTATTTCATTATTACATTCTATGCAGTCTCCTGAATGGATGGAACCGCAGTTAAAATTATTTTTTACGCTTTCTTATGTTATATTTGCAGCTTTTGTTGGAATTATTGCTGATAGTTTTCCAAAAGGCAAAGTAATGATGATTACCAATATTATTAAAGTAGCCGGATGCAGTTTAATGATATTTAATATTCATCCCTTAATTGCATATGGCATTGTAGGAATTGGTGCGGCGGCGTATTCTCCAGCAAAATATGGCATTCTGACTGAATTATTGCCCCCGCAAAAATTAGTTGCTGCTAACGGCTGGATTGAAGGTTTAACCGTAGGGTCAATTATTTTGGGTGCGGTATTAGGCGGGGTTTTAATTAATCCTAATTATTATATACACCCTGAATTAGCTGCAAATTATGCAATCGCTGTTTTGCTTGGAGTATATTTATTAGCGGCTTTTATTAACTTTTTTATTCCAAAAACTGGAGTAGTTTATCCAAAACAAGATAAAAAAATTAGTGTGCTGCTTAAGAAGTTTTATAATGCAAATGTTATGTTGTGGCAAGATAAATTAGGTCAAATATCATTGGCTGTAACAACTTTATTTTGGGGAGCTGGAGCTACTTTACAATTAATTGTATTATGGTGGGCAAAAGATGCTTTAGGTTTAAGTTTATCGCAAGGTTCAATTTTGCAGGCTACCGTTGGTTTTGGTGTAGCCTTTGGTGCTGTATATGCTGCTAAAAAACTTACTTTAAGAAAAAGTTTAGGCGTGATACCTTATGGAATTGCTATGGGTGTGGTTGTGTCAATTATGGCATTTTTCCATAAAGGATTATTCCCGGATTTAGCTATTAATATATTTGGAAGGGAAATACCTTTATATATGATAATAGCATATTTATTTTTAATGTTAGTTGGAGCTTTATCCGGATATTTTGTTGTTCCGATGAATGCTTTATTACAATACCGCGGACATAAATTATTATCAGCAGGTCAATCAATTGCTGTGCAGAATTTTAATGAAAACTTATCAATTTTATTAATGTTAGGCTTATTATCCGGATTAAGTAATTTTTTAACTACTGCACAAATTATTTTAGTATTTTCAAGTTTTGTAATTTTGGTTATGTGTTTTATTTTTAGGCTGCATTTGCATAATTGCAGTAAATTTGACTATATTTCAGAAATTCCAGATAGTAAGTAAAATGTTTATTCTGTTAATGATATTATGTTATAATGGGCGGTTTTTAATGGAAGAATTAACAGGAATTATTTATGAAAATTAAAACAATACTTACCGTATTATTACCTCTTGTTACAAATATTATCCATGGACTTCCCATCGATGGTAGTGGCGGTTCATCTTTAGTAAAAAGAAGTAATAATACCAAAACCTCTTATTCAGCTGGACAGGCGCATACAAGCAGCTTAGCTTCATCATCTACTGCCGCCACTTATCCCATGAATATAACGACTCAAAAGGAATTATTAAATTTTACACGAGATGCATTAGCTCAATTTAAAAAAGAAGATGCAAGAAAACCTCTAACTAAAAAAGATACACAAATAACTTCCCAACAAGAATTTAATCAAGCAGTAAATGCATTAGTCAAGCAGGCCATAGCACAAAATACTCTTTCTTCCCCATACATACCATCTGCACCAGTTCTTCAAAGCCCTACAGTTGATATTTCACCATGTTTAACTTTGATACAAAATTCTTTTCCTAATATTACATTATCCGTACGGGAAGCTTGTGAATTTGCATATACAGAAAATTTTCCAGACTATGCGAATAGAGAGAGTATATCTCATGACAAAGCTCTTAAACTTGGATTAGGAATTGGGTTAGGGGTTGGACTTGGTTTACCAGCAGCCTTATATATTGTTATAGCAGCGGCATGTTGCGGGTGTGCGATGTCAAGAAGATAGTAATTTTTTGCTTGAGTTTTAATATTTTTATATTGAAAAGTTTAAAACATTCTTCTCTGTCTTAGTGTTTCATATAGGCAAATACCTGCTGCAACTGAAATATTAAGACTGCTTACTATTCCATGCATTGGTATCGATATTAAAAAATCACATTTTTGTGTAATATTCTGTCGCATGCCTTTGCCTTCTGAACCCATTACCCAAGCCAATGGCATGTTTAAATCAAGCTTTTTATCGTATAAATTATAATCAGCCTTATCGCTTGTGCCAATAATCCAAATTCCTCTTTCCTGCAGGTGAGTTATAGTTCTAGCTAAATTTGTAACTGTTATATATGGAATATTTTCAGCTGCTCCGCTGGAAGCCTTGGCAACGGCTGCATTAATTGGAGCGCTGTTATCTTTAGCGGCAATAATAGCATGGACACCAGATGCATCAGCAACTCTAAAACAAGCGCCTAAATTATGCGGGTCGGTTATGCCGTCTAAAATCAGGATATGAGCTTTTTGATTATTATTATCAATTTTGTCTAAAATACTGTCAATATCTGTATCCAGCTTTATATATTCCACTTCCGCCACTACGCCTTGATGAGATACATCATTTTCAACCATTTTATGTAATTCTTCAACACTGCAGAAAGCATGTTTAATTTTATGGTGTTTTAAAATATCAATAAGCTGCTGCATGCGTTTATCCAGCCTAGATTTATTCAGCCATACGCAAGACACAGTCGGTGCATTTTGTTTTATTCTGGCGGTAACAGCATGGAAGCCGTAGATTTTCTGCAGCATAAATTTTATTGTAAAATGATGTGGTGAATATAACAGATTATATCAGATTTTAATTAGAGGCGTATATTTAGTGACTTATCAACTAATTTGATATCATTAATTATGATGCCGGATAAATCCAGCTGTTAAAATGAGTGTCATTCCTGTAGTATCGGATGTCCAGTAAAGATAAATAAGCTATAAAATTTTCTAAACTAATTCATATTGTTTCATAGAATAATTTTCTCTACCGCTAATAATAATATGGTCAAGCAGTTCAACTTCGATGTAATTCAAAGCATTTTTTATATCATTAGTAGTTTGTATATCTGCATAGCTTGGTTGAATACAGCCGTTTGTATGATTATGGGCTAAAATTAAAAACTTAGCATTATGCACAATAGCAGTTTTTACAATATTTCTGGTGTAGATAGGCAAGCTGTCAATACTGCCGCAGGATAAAATTTCTTTGGTTAAAACGTGATGCTGATGATCAAGAAAGATACCAATTAACTGCTCCTCGCTTAAATTACTAAAATGAAGGTTTAAGTAAGTATATAATTGCTGCGAAGTAGATATTTTAACCGATTTTATATCTTGAATTAAAACACGTTTTGCCATTTCTAAACAAGCATGAAGCTGGCTATATTTTGCAAGCCCTAAGCCTTTAATTTCAGAAAACTGCTCTAAATTAATTTGGCATAAATTATATAAACTACCAAAATTTTCAATAATTTCATGACCAAGCTCAACCGCAGATTTGCCTTTTATGCCGACTCTTAGGAATATAGCAAGTAATTCAGCATCAGTTAAACTGCATGCACCAAATTTAATTAATTTCTCGCGAGGGCGACTGTCTTCAGGCCAGTTTTGAATTGACATATTTAGCTTTATTTTTATTTATTTAGAATAAAATTTTTAGGCTAAATTTTAGCATGATTTAGGTTTTTATACACTCTGGAAAAATAGCTTTAATCCAAGCAATAAAAGTTTGTGCATAACTAGATTGTGCATTTATTATATTTTCTTTTATACTTTTACCATAAGGATTTGCCGGCTTATTTTTCCATGATAAATAGGTGTTTAATAGGGCTTTCTGCTTGTGTGCTGGTTTAAATCTATTTTCTTTCTCTATTAAATGTTCAAGCTTAGTTAATTCATCTATAGCATTTTTTGCTTGCTTATACAATTCATTATCATTTTTATCGATTAGTTCTAATAAAAAATCTTCTATTGTGCCTTCGCTAGTATTATTTGGCATTAACCATATACCAATTTTTTCGCAATTATAGGTTTTTAGGTTGTCTTTTGGAATTTCTACAATACAGCCACTATTATTTTCTGTGGGTACACCTATATTAAACCCTTTTTCTAATTTTGTACGTGTTATATTCCATCTGTTATCTATGATACGATCAAAATCACCAACTATGCCTAATTTATTTGAAAATTTGATATATCTATCAATATGCATATCAAATATGCTGTGAAAACCGCCTTTTCCATATTCTCCAGTTTGAATTTGTATGCTGTTATTTTTGTTTTTATGACTTTTTTCGCAATATACACTAATTCCGTTTTGTGATAATAAATGATACACAGCATGCTTGTCATTTTCACCTTCAACTAATAGAAAATATTGTCTGGTGTTATTCATTAACGTACCTCAATATTTTTCTGATGTGTAAATTCAATTTCTTCTTCATCGGCAGATATACAAACTATTTGATTTTTTCTGTTATGCAATAATTTAAGCAATAAACCTTGCTGTTCCTGATCTTCAATTGCCGTTCCACCAAAGGCTTTCACACAATCATCACTATGAGTGGTTGCAAAAACTTGTACATTTAGTTCTTTGGCAATTTTAAATATCATTTTCCATACTTCAACTTGAATTGAATAATGTAAACCATTTTCTATTTCATCAATCAATAATACACCGTTTTTACAATCTAATAAATGTAAAATTATGCACAATAAACGGGATACTCCATCACCAAGACTACTTAAAGGCACAGGTTTTTCAATATCTTTAATTTTTACTCTAAAATACATATCTTTCTCATCGATAACTTCTAAAGAAAAATCAATTATATCCGGGTTAATAATTTGCAAAAATTGAATAGCCTGTATTTTTAACGAACTTAAATCAATATTATAAAATAATTGTTTATCTACATATGTAGAATAGCTGAAAATAATTTTGCTTTTATACAATGGGGGCGGAATATAAGCTTGGTTAATTGCATCTTTATTTAAAGGATAATGTTTAATAATACGATGTTGCTGATTTAAGTCTAAGCCATGATCAACGGTTAATCTATATTCAAAACCTTGAGTTATATTTTGTATATCATTTTCATCGATTAAACTATAGTTAGTAATATTATCCGCGCCTATATTTCGTAAATAACAATCTAGTTTAAATGACATATAGGTATTTAGATGACTTAAACTTCCTATAGTGATTGTTGGAGGTAGTAGAAGAATATTTGGTCTGCCGTAAAATAATGGAGATAAAATATCAAAATCTTGTTTATTTCTTTTAGATTCATTCCTGAATTCCAGCATTAATAAAACAATGGAAGGGGGAAAACGAGTACAAAATAAATTAATTGCTTCTAATAGGCTTGTTTTTCCAACACTATTTTTACCAACAATTAAATTTATATGACCAAATTTTTCAATTTCCATATTCTGAAAACATCTAAAATTTTTAATAGAGAGAGAATCTATAGTTTTTTTTCTAATATTTAGATTGTTTTCATCCATATAGAACCTTGAAACTTTAAAATAATATTATATACTAACCACTAGTTATATTTACCAGCGCAATAACCCGCCAATACCGTAAGTTGTATCACTACCGCTGACTCCTGCTCCCATCTTTATAACAAAATTGGTGTGAATATTGGCTGTAGCTCCAATTGCAATGGCCTGCTTGCCTTTATAGCCTGCAACTGCAACTCCTAGACCGGCTATATCATTTTGATTTATTGATGGAATCATCGCGAGAGCTGATGCAGACGCAATACCTCTGCGGTTTTCAGATACAGAGGAATCAAGCTGGCGCTTAGTCACTAAATCGCTTGGTAATTCTGCATCTAAAGCACCGCCGACTACACGCTGACCAAAATCAACGCTATTAGGGCGGTTTGCTATACTGTTATTGCCGATTGCAACACTATTTAAAGCTCCTTTACTAACAGTTGCATTACTGCCTATTGCAATTGAATTATCTGCCTGTACATTCGCATTATTACCGATGGCACTGCTGTTAATTCCGCCGGCATTTGCCTGACTGCCGATAGCTGTTGCACCGTTTGCACCTGCATTCGATGAAGCACCGATTGAGGTAGTATTATTACCTTCTGCAGATGCAGAACTGCCCACAGCAGAGGCATTATTGCCATGTGCAGATGAACCACTGCCAATTGAAAGAGAAGCACTGCCGGATGAATTGCCGCCAGTTAATCCGGAATTAGCCAGCTGACTGCTTACATTATTGATCGTAGAGCTTAGTGTACTTAATCCGCTGACTACACTACTGCTTAAACTATTTAAATTGCTTGAAACTCCTGAAATATTTGAGCTTAATCCGCTTATTTCAACAGAAATAGAGCTGCTTAAATTTGTTAATCCGCTTGATATATTACTTATATTAGAACTTAAATTACTGACGCTGGTGCTCAGAGATGAACTAACATTACTCACAACAGAATTAGTATTATTTAAGGACGAGCTAATATTTAGAATATTACTAGACACTGCATTTAGATTGCTGCTGATGGCTGTAACATTAGTATTTATACCTTGCAGCGATGAGCTAAGATTGCTTACGCTGGTTAATGCAATATTCAGTCCGCTGCTGACATTGTTTAGATTACTGCTGATTAAATCTACACTGCTGGATATAGAGCTTAAATTACTGCTTATATTATTTACATTATTATTAATCGTAGTTATTTCTAAATGAATATTTGATGAAACTGCCTGTAGCTGCCCAAGATTAACCGCATCATTTAATTCGGTTGCTCCTGCTACATTCGTAAGCTGCCTATATCCTCCGGCATTGCCTATAGCCACTGTGCCAATGGTATTAACTAATTTTCCTGTAATTGCTTCAGTGATAGTGCCTGCTGCCCTAGTAACTTCACTATCATTGCCTAAAGCCACTCCTCCTGCAATTGTAGCTGTAGCTCTGTCCCCAATTGCTGTTGCTCCATTTCCTGCACTAGATGATGCACCGACTGCTATACTTCCCGTAGCTTTTGCATTATGCCCAATTGCAATTGCATCAATGCCTGTACTTTGTGCATTATCACCAGCTGCTATTGCAAAATCAGCTGAAGCAGTACTGTTTGGTCCAATGCTAATTGAGTTATTTCCGGTTGCTAATCCATCTGGATCGCTACTGTTGCCTCTAAAATATTTTACACCTTTGCCTGCATTTATATTAGAGACAATATTTTCTGTAAGAGCTAATGTGCTGGAAACATTACTTAAACTACTGACAATTGTGCTGCTCAATGCACTTATACCTGAATCAATAGCACCAGAAAGCTGGCTGGAAATAGTTGAACTTACAATGCTGTTTACAGAAATATTTATATTACTGCTTAGCGTACTTAATCCGGAATTTAAATTACTTGAAACCTCCTGTAGATTGCTGGAAATGCCTGCAAGATTAGAATTAGTAATATTTAAGGAGCTTGAAACTAGACTTAAACTGTTGTTATTAGAATTTAGGCTGGAACTAATTAAGTTGACATTATCTGAAACCAAGCTTAAATTGCTGTTGGTATTAATTAATCCTGTACTTAGAGAACTTATCCCGGAAGTCAAGGTAGAACTAACATTACTCAAACTTGTAGAAACCAATCCTAAACTAGAGCTGGTTAAGCTTAGATTAGCTGAAGTTAATCCTAAACTGCTTGAAGTTAAACTCAAATTATCACTAACTAAACTGACATTTGAACTAACATTGCTTAAGCCGGCAGAAACCAAGCCTAAACTAGAGCTGGTTAAACTTAAATTAGCAGAGGTCAATCCTAAACTGCTTGAAGTTAAACTCAAATTATCACTAACTAAACTGACATTCGAACTAACATTGCTCAAGCCGGCAGAAACCAAGCCTAAGCTAGAACTAGTGAGACTTAGATTAGCTGAAGTTAATCCTAAACTGCTTGAAGTTAAACTCAAATTATCACTAACTAAACTAACATTTGAACTAACATTACTCAAGCTGGTAGAAACTAAGCCTAAGCTGGAGCTGGTAAGACTTAAATTAGCTGAAGTTAATCCTAAACTGTTTGAAGTCAAGCTCAAATTATCACTGACTAAACTGATATTCGAACTAACATTACTCAAGCTGGCAGAAACCAAGCCTAAGCTAGAGCTAGTAAGACTTAGATTAGCTGAAGTCAATCCTAAACTGCTTGAAGTTAGACTTAAGTTATCACTAACTAAGCTGACATTCGAACTAACACTGCTCAAACCCGTAGAAACTAATCCTAAACTAGAGCTAGTTAAGCTTAAATTGGCCGAGGTCAATCCTAAAGTGCTTGAAGTCAGGCTTAAATTAGAACTGGTTAAAGCAAGGTTACCCGAGGTTAAACTCAAATTATCACTAACTAAACTGACATTCGAACTAACATTACTTAAGCTTGTAGAAACCAAACCTAAGCTGGAACTAGTAAGACTTAGATTAGCCGAAGTTAACCCCAAGTTACTTGAGGTTGAACTCAAATTATCACTAACCAAACTGACATTTGAACTAACATTACTTAAACTTGTAGAAACCAAACCTAAACTAGAACTAGTTAAACTAAGGTTTGCTGAAGTTAAAGCAAGATTACTCGAGGTTAAACTCAAATTATCACTAACTAAACTGACATTCGAACTAACATTGCTCAAGCTGGCAGAAACCAAGCCTAAACTAGAACTGGTAAGACTTAAATTATCACTAACTAAACTGACATTTGAACTAACATTGCTTAAGCCGGCAGAAACTAAACCTAAACTAGAGCTAGTTAAACTTAAATTAGCAGAGGTTAATCCTAAACTGCTTGAAGTCAAACTCAAATTATCACTAACTAAGCTAACATTTGAACTTACATTGCTTAAGCCGGTAGAAACCAAGCCTAAACTAGAACTGGTTAAGCTTAGATTAGCTGAAGTTAATCCTAAACTGCTTGA
>JAHFQJ010000028.1 GCA_023266335.1 Burkholderiaceae bacterium | reverse complement strand
ACTTTTCATTTCCACATCTTTTGCATTTACACATCTTTTTAACTCATCTCTTTATTTTCTATTTTATCAGTAACTATCTTAGTTTAACACTATCCTTTTTTCGTATTAAATTAAAAGAATACTGCCACCATCGGCATATTTCATCATAATATATTTCATGTGCCCAGTATTCAGGAATTTTCATTGAAATGAAATCTCTAATGTACTTTGTATTTAAAATATACTTATTGCCCCATTCTAATTCAATTCTGCACATAGCTTCTTGTTTACTAATTTTAAATATGTCAAACATATATTCTGCAATTTTTTGAGCAAATTTATAAGCAACTTTATTTTTAAAAAAATTGCATTCTATATTATTTTTTGCCACTGACAATTCCCTAACTTTACGGTCATTTTCCGGAGTCTGCCACCAATTGTTGTCTTCATAAAAAATACAATTTGCCCAATAATCAATCCCTTCATGATAGAGTAAACAAAATGGTTCGCCAATAATTGTACCAAACCAGTATTCGTTTGCTCTTTTTATAGCCTCTTCAAATGAAATGTTAAACAATATACTCATTTTCTCTACAATTCTGTCAATATAGGAGCGGCTAACTGCATCTGTGATAAAGGAATATCTATTATTACTTAATGGTAAAAAATCTAATTTTTTTAAACTATTACTTGTACTTTCATCAGTTCCATAAATTATTTGATGAGCTTGCTTTTCAATTGAAGTATGTAGAATTGACGAATAGTCATTTATATCTGAAACTGTTGACCTATAAAAAAATACCAGCACACGTTCTTGTGCTTCATGTTCTAAAATTGAAAAATTATCTATTATATATTTTATAATTTTGTTAATATATATTTTTACTGAATCATCTTCCAAAAACTCATATATCCTTGTGGAATCCAAGCAAATAGGCAGCGGTTTATTGCTTGCATTAAATTTATTCCAATTTTCACCATAATAAATTATATATGCATTTTCTTTTATTTCTTTATCCGTAAAATCAGATTCTATTTGATTTTCTTCGCATCTTTCCCACACATATCCCCACCAAAATCGTGAAACTCTGATATAAGCTTCTTCATAGGTTAAATTGAAATTTTCTTCCATGTACTTAACTATTAATTTTACTTTGGCAAAACGATGCTTATCTAAAAATTTTCTAAATAATATCGTCATTTAACTATTCCCTTATTTAATAAATCAATTGATTTTTGTGTATGCCAGCTTGTTTGTTGCTTCCCGAGGGTTGCTTGTGCTTGTGACGGAAAAGGTTTAGGATTTAAAAGCATAAGTCCATAAACAGTGTCATAGGAATGTGCGGCACCGCCTTTCCGGTGATGCCTTATAAAATTATATGTTTCATCAGTTGATTTAGTAGATAAACTATACTGATTTAATTTTTCTAAATCCTCACATTTTACTTTAAATTCTATTATTTTACCCTCACCCCCAAATTTATTCACAATCCATTCAAGAGCATATTTTTTATTTATTGTAGTATAAAAACCTTTACCAAAATCAAGATCATCTCGACTTTTGTTTAAATTAATACCATTTTTAGTAATAGATTTAGCACCTTCGCGGCTTGTTGCATGATAAAAAGTTTTATAGCAGGGTTTTGCTGTACCTTTTGCGCTATTAACCTTAGGAGTCAGTCCTAATGGGTCTATCCAGGATATAGGGTTAGGAGCATAAGCATAAACATTCATACCGCCCTCCAGCCCGATCGGGTCCCGGCTCACAAACCTCCCCGCATGCGGATCGTAATACCTGTGGCGGTTATAATGCAGTTTTATCTCCTCATCATAATACTGCCCCTGAAATCTTATATTACTCCCGATATTCAATTCTTCAGCAGCACTGCTCCGGTATATTTCAGCTTTCCCCCATGCCTCATATTCCGCACTCCAGTACATATTCCCCTGTGCATCCGTCAGCTCCTGCGGCGTGCCTAAATGATCTGTATGATAATGCAGAATTAAATCCGTGCATGCATGCAGCCCTTCATATGCTTTGTTTTCTGTTTTTCCGCTTTCTTCCCCATGCTCCTTGTCTTTGCCGGCTTCCCCTATTTTTAACCCGCAGCTTCTTGTTATGTTTCCGTCTCCGTCTATATTTAATCTTAATCTCCGGTTTTGTGCCGCGCTTTGATTAAATTCTGTCCGGTGCTGTTTTATTATTTGTTCTCTTATTTCTGGATTTAGGTTTGTTTGTTTTATATAGTCTATGTCTTCTGTAATTATCTGTTCTATTCTGCGGTTTTCATTGTATTCAAATTCTTGTTTGAGCTGTGCCGGATTGAGCAGACTGAGCTGTCTGATTTTTTCTGTATATTCAGCGTCTTCTTGTATTAGGTCTTGCTCTTTTGTCTGAGCGTATATGCCTATGTCCGGCTGTGTTCTCTTTTGTATGAGTTGTGCTGTTTGTCCTTTGTGTTTATGTATCTGCAGCAGCGGTATGAATGTTCCAGCTTCATATACGTAATGGATTACGGTTTCTTCTTTTTGCCCGCTGGTGTGTGTGCCGTCATCTTTGTATTCTGTTTCAAATGCTAGGGTGTCCCCGTCCCAGCCGTAGTATGTTGTTGTTTTTGTGCTGTCTGCGTATTCTATATTTTTGCTTATCCTTCTGCCTAGTATGTCATAGCTGTATTCTGCTTTGTGTCCGGGACTGCTGCTTTGTATTAGTCTGCTGTGTATGTCCCATGTGAAGCTGGTTTTTATGCTTTGTTCTGTCCGGCTTGTCATTCTGCCTAAACTGTCGTATTCGTAGTCTATGCCTTGATAGCTTTTTATGGCTTCGTTTATTTTCGCGGCTTTTGTGTATGTGTCTGTAAATTTGTTTTGTGTGTTTTGATTGCTGTCGTCATTGTCAATCAGAGTTCCGCTTGGTTCAAAAGTAAATATTTCGTGCTGTGTCTGGTTGTTTTGAGTGAGGGTGCGTTTTATGAGCCTTGACTGGGTGTCGTAGCCGTATCTTTGCATGCCTTTGCGGTTGTCTGTTATTTGTTCTAAGTTTCCTAGCGTGTCATAGTTGTAAAGGCGTTTGTGCAGAGTGTGTCGGTCTGATTTTATGTCTTGATGATAGGGCTTGGGGGTCTGCAGCTGCAGCAGGCTTCCGCTTAGCTTTGTGTGCTTAATTCTTCCCATATCGTCGTATGAGGTTTCCTTCATTAAGTCCGTGTTGGCTGCTTTGGATATTAGTGCATTGTTTTCTAGTTCTATATATGGTTTTAGGGGGTTTGTGCCTGAAACTGCTTCTTGTATTTGGGCTTGCGCCAGCCGGCTTGCGTTTTCCAGAACAGGAATGATATTTTGTGTTTTGTGTATATGGCGTTTTATTTCACGGTGTAAGTCATCTCGTTCGAAGCTTTGTATTTCACTTCCGTTCCATGCTATGCCGTGTATGTGTCCTGAACCGTAGGTGAGTATGTCTATAACGCTTCCGTCTGGACGTGTGGTCTGAATGCGGTTTCCGAGTGTATCATAGCTGTGCTGCCATATGTGGTCTTGGTTTACATAACGCTGGCGTTCGGTTATGAGGTCTCCAACTTCATTGTAGTACCATTGCAGATGGCTTGTCTCGTCTTTGGCGTCAATTAAGCTTCCGTCTGCATTATAGATAAAATCTTGACGTTTTTGCTCTTTAATTATAAATAGGGGTTTCAGTGTTATTTTTTGGGCTTCTTGTCTGCTGATTATTCCTTTAATTTTGGCACTGATGTTAAATTTTTGTTCTTGGTCTGCCTGTTCTTTTAGTTTTTGTTCGGCTGCTTTAAGTCCGGTTAAAGCATCTTGATTTAGCATGTAGTGCTGAATTATTTTGGCATTTATCTTTCCGTCTGCGCCGTATTCTAAATGTGTCTGAATAATATGATTTAAATGATGTGCTAAATGCGGGCTGGTGCTGATATTTTCTTTAACTTTCCAGTAGAATTTGCGTATTTCTTCTGTTTGTGCATCAATCTGTGTAAGCGGGGTTTCCTGGAAGTTGTTTTGGTCTGAGTCTTGATTCTGCAGTCCAGTGCTTTGTTCTGCTTTATCATATATTGCACAGCTGAACCGGTTCTGCAGGTTTAGGCTTTCGGTTAGGTAGTTAACTGCGTTTGCATGGCTGTTTGTTACTGTAATTAATCGTCCGGAACTTATTTCATAGCTGTATTGAGTGCTGTGTCCGGTGAAGCTTATTTCTTGCTCTAGTCTGCTGTATTGGTCGTATATAAAACGGCAGTTTGCATGTGCAGGGTCTGTTATGCTGATGAGCCGTCCGTGCTGGTCGTAGTCGTAGATGTGTTTGTTGTCCGCTTTGTGTAATATGGTGTGCAGATCTTTTTTTAGATCTTTATCCTGCAGCTGTTTATTTTGCTGTGCGTCTATTATTGAGATTTGACGTATGCGCCCCGCCGCATCCAGCAAACGTATATGTTTTTGATTTTTGGCATCAGTGTAGGCTGTTTGTCTGCCTTCTTTGTCATATTCAAATTGTTCTGTGCTTTGATCCGGATATGTTATTTTTATTAGATTATTTTCTGTATCATATTCAAATTGTGTTTGTTGTCCTAAGGCATTCGCTTGACTTACTTGTCGGCCTTTTTTGTCATATTTTAGGCTTGTAGTTTTTCCGGAGCAGTCGGTGCCGCTTAAAATTTGCCCTAGGGCATTGTAGCTGAAGCTTTTAATTCCGCCTTTTGCGTCTGTAATAGAGGTTGTATTTCCTTGTTTGTCATACTTATATTGGGTAATTTGATTCAGCGGGTTGGTTTGTGAGGCTAAATTGCTGTTTTCATCATAGGTGTTTGTCCATAGATTGCCCCCGCTGTCTTGGGTTTGAATTAATCTGCGTTTTTCATCATAATTATATAGGGTGAGGTCTCCGTTTGGAGTTATATATTCGGTTAAGTCGCCTGTGCTGTTGTAGGTGTATTGGTCTGTTGTGCCGTCCGGATTGTAATGAGCTGTTATATTTTTGTTGTCATCTCTTATCATCCATTCTTCTGTGCCGTTTGCGTATTTTATGCGGTAGATGTAGCCGTTTATGTCGTAATAATAAAAAGCTGAATTGTTTTGGCTGTCTGTAACCCGAGTAATGCGTAATTTGTCCGACCATTCAAGTTTAATATCGTATGTATTGTCATCGCTGTATTCTTGTATGCATTTTGCGTTAAAAGTTTTTTGCGTGTCTTTTATTTCCCATTTGAAGTTCATGCCGAAACCTGTGCGGTCTGTGTAGCGTTTGATTAAATGGGTGCTTTCCTCTGTTTGAGGCGGGTGCAGATTATATTCATGCTGCTGATGAGTTTCAGAGTTTTTATGATGATAGCTGTAGCGTTGTGTATGCCCGAATTCATCTGTAGCACTTGTTAAATCATTGTGTATGTCGTATGTGTATTCTGCGAGCAGACGTGATTTTGTGTGCTGTTCTGTGTTTTGTTGTGCATTATTTTTATCTGTTTCTGCAGGTTTGCCGTCTTCTCCTTGAGTAATAGGAAGCAGGTGTATTGTGTGCAGTAATCCGCTGTCATGGTAGTTTAAATGCAGAGTGTTGAAACTGCTGTCTATGATTATTTGAAGCAGACCTTGATTATTATGCTGAAGCTGTGTTGTATGCTTAGTTTTTATGTCTTGTATGCTTGTGAGTAAGAAACTGACTTGCCCGTATGTTTCTTTTTCTGTTTTTTCTATTTTTACTGCTTTTTCTTCTTGTGCCACACAGTATTTATTTAAGCTGTATATTTCAGTCAGGCTGTTGCTGTGCGTGAGTATGAGCTGTGTTTCACTTGCACGGTATAGACTTATATCTTCTATGGTATCTAAGTATATTTGTCCAGTCTGCAGTAAATCATAGGGGATACTGCGCCCGTCTGCACTGTGATACCATAGCCGGTTTTTGGCGTTGTCTATGTCTATGCGTTTTAAATACGGATTTGTCCAGCGTGCTCCTAGGTGACTGTTGTCATATGCTTTTAAATCAGAGCGGTATACTCTGTCCCAGCTGATACCCGTTTTACCCGGTATGCTGAAATCATGATGGGTGAATGTTTCACAGCCCCATGCAATGTCTATCGACCGACCGCTTTTTCCTGTACTTCCGCCCTTACTGCAGTCGCACCCCGGCGCCGGTTTCTGGAGTTTTGTTCTTTGGCGTTTTGCAGTGTCTATGCGTACACGCGGTCTCCTGTTGATAGCATTGCCGCCCGCTTTTCCAACACTCGATGCAATTTGCCCGAATTTTTTGTTTTTAGCTGCCATCGCTGCCAGCAGCTTTTGAATTGTCTCTTTTATGAAAGATGTGCAGTTTTTTATGCTGTTTAAGGTTTGCTGTATGAACTGCTGCGTAATCTGTGCCGCTGCATTTCTTAATAAGGTAATTGCATGCACCGGACTTAATTTATTTGCCGCAGCTTGCAGGGCTGCTGCCATTCTTAGTTTTACCAGCGCTATACCTAAATAAATTTTAGCATCTATATCATACAAACTTGCATCTGTTGCCTCTTTATAACATTTGTCATATTCATGCTGCTGTTCTTTAAAATATTTATCCCCCGCATCTTTTGCTATGCCTAATTTGTCCGCTAAACCGTTTAAACCAGTTTGTGTGCCTTTAAGAAGATTTTCAAACTCTATTAAAATTTTTTGGATTAAAACGTCTATCTGTCCCATAAAAGATTTTAGCGCTTCTTCTATACCAGCGTGCATTAGCGATTCTAAATGCGTGATAAGCATAGCAATCAGCGCATCTGCTATGTTTCTTGGCGCTGTCTTTATTTCTTTGGCAAGCGCTTTCATAATCGGGCGTAATCCGCCCCTCAAAGGCGCTACCGCAAATCCTGCAAATACGCCTAACCCGTCCATGGATAAATTTGCCCAGTCGAGTATATCCGGTGTCTGATTTACAGCTTTTAATTCTGCAAATTCTTTAAAGTCTAAAAAAACATCCGCCAGCGCCATTACGTTCGATATTAGCGGTATCGTCCCTCCAATTACTTTTAAACGGTCCAGTGTTACATATCCGCTGGTTTTGTCTCTTATCCACTGGTCAACTTCTCCTGCTGATACCGCGTAGTCTTTTGCCCCTAGCATCGTCTGTACCGGCGCTTCTGCCGTATTCGGAAATGTCATGTTTTTCTGCTTCTTCTATTCTTGTTATTTGGGTTCGTTTAGCTGCTGTTCATGCCCTTGAAAATATCATTAAGCACTATAAATATTAGCACCGGCTTTCATTCATCATATCTGCTAATTATAATATATTTTATCCATCAAAAGGTAAATATACTTCTGATAAATTAATGTGTTAAGAGTTAAATCTGCATTAAAAGACTAGCTTCCCGCCTGTGTAAAAATGACAGTCTTCGTATGCATAAATATAAACCAGAACTTGATATAAAACATGCTAAAACACGGACAAACCGTTACTGGATATAGCTTATAAACATAGCAATCCAAAATTTGCACTATAATACATTTAATTTTAGTTAAATTTAAGTTATAATACCAGTCTGCTTTAAAATTTATCAAAATTCACGCATGAATAGTCCTTTACTGCCGGTATCTGAATATATAACTAATGATAAAACATGCCAAGATTTTTGGAATGAGGTAGTGTCGTCTTTAGAAAAAGAATTGCCTGTTCAGCAATTTAAAACTTGGGTAACTCCATTAAAATGCTTCGGCTTAGATGCTGTAAAAAATAAATTATTAATTGTAGCGCCAAACCGCTTCAAATTAGATTTTGCAAAAAAACAATTTGCGGGGACGATTTATGATATTGCCCAAAAATTTTGGAAAAATGTTGGGTTAGATTTTAGTTTATATAATCCAAATGCAATTCATACGCATAGTGCATTTAAACAATCAAATCCAAATCATATAGATACGGGGCTAAATACTGCAGATAATCAAAATTCTAAATATATTAAATCAGATAACTATAATTCTGATTTTGAAGCTAATTCTAATTCTAATTTTAAGCAGCAAAAAAATACAGCTTCCAATTTTATTGATTTAGATTCTTTAGATATTTTGGATGAATCTACTAAATCAAAAAATAATGTTGATGAATCAAAAAATCTTGAGCTAATTTCTGCAACGGCTTCTAAACAGGCTAAAAATAAATCTTCTACAAATTCTTCAGTATATGAGCAAACCCGTTTAAACAAAATGCTTAACTTTGAAACTTTTGTTGAAGGGCAGGCAAATATGCTGGCACGTTCTGCAGCAATGCAGGTAGCAACTCATCCACAGCGTGCTTATAATCCATGTTTTTTTTATGGCGGCGTGGGTTTAGGCAAAACTCATTTAATGCATGCAATCGGCAACAATTTTTATAAAACACATAAATCAAAAGTTAAATATATTCATGCTGAACAATTTGTATCAGACGTCGTAAAAGCTTATCAGAGAAAAAGTTATGATGATTTAAAAAATACTTATCATAATCTTGATTTACTATTAATCGATGATATTCAATTTTTATCCGGCAAAACTCGTACTCAAGAAGAATTTTTTTATGTATTTGAATCTTTAATTAGCCGCCAAGCTCAAATTGTAATGACTTCAGATACATATCCGCGTGATTTAAAAGAAATTGATGACAGATTAATTTCCCGCTTTAATTCTGGTTTATTAGTTGCAATTGAACCTCCTGAAATTGAAATGCGTATTAAAATATTACAAAATAAAGCTAAACAAGATAAATTTAAATTAGCTGATGACGTGGCTTTTTTTGTAGCAAAAAGCTTAGCTAGTAACATTCGTGAGTTAGAAGGTGCATTGAGAAAATTAATGGCTTATAATATTTTTCATAAAGTGAATATTGATATTGATATAGCTAAAAAGGCTCTAAAAGATATTTTACCTGACATTAATCAAGCGCCGTCATTAACTGTGGAATATATCCAAAAAATTGTAGCGGTATTTTATGGTATAAATATCGCGGACATGAGTTCGAGAAAACGTACTGCCAATGTAACTAAACCCAGACAAGTTGCTATGTTTTTTGTCAAAGAATTAACTGCAAAAAGTTTGCCTGAAATTGGTGCAATATTTGGCGGCAGGGATCATTCAACCATTTTACATGCAATCCGTAAAATAAAAAAAGATATGCAGACAATGGCTGACCTTGCTCATGAAATTAATGCTATTTCTCAATCGTTAAATCCTTGATTAGACTCTTAAATTTAACTATTTCATATAAAAGTTAAAAATAATTATATTAATAAAAAGGATAAAAAATGCTGGCTGTTTATCCAGGTACATTTGACCCTATTACTAGAGGGCATGAAGATTTAATTAGGCGTTCAAGCACTATTTTTAAAAATGTAATTGTGGCTATTGCACAAAGTTCTAAAAAAAGTACATTATTTTCATTAGAACAGCGCATACAAATGGCACAAGAAGTTTTAGAGCATTATCCAAATGTAACCGTAGTGGGCTTTACGTGTCTGCTTAGAGATTTTGTAAGAAAAAACGGGGCAAATGTTATTATCCGCGGTTTACGGGCGGTGTCTGATTTTGAATATGAATTCCAAATGGCTGGTATGAACCGCTATATGCTGCCGGAAGTTGAAACCTTATTTTTAACTCCGTCTGACCAATATCAATTTATTTCAAGCACATTCGTGCGGGAAATTGCTCTGCTCGGCGGAGATGTAAGCCAGTTTGTATTTCCGAGCGTTGAAAAATATTTAACCCAAGCGGCAGATAAATTTAAAAACCAACACTAAAATCTGGACACTCCCTGCTATCCATTAAAATGCGGAAAATCTGCCTGCGTTGCTAAAATATCTTTACTTCGGTAATTTCCGCCTTCATGTACAGAATAATGACAAGCTTTGCAGATTATTATGCAATTAAATACTGCATTAGTTCCCCCTTGCTGAACGTGTCTGATGTGATGAGCTTCTGCATGTTCTCCAAATTTATGATGGGTAGCATCAATTTTATAAATACCATGAATACGCGTTCCACAGCTGCCGCATTTATTTTTTTGTCTTTTAAGAGCCATTATTTTAGTCATTTGACTAAATTCATTATCACGAGACATATTTTACCTTTAAATGTAATATATTTAGAAAAATAATACCGCCAAGTTAAGTTTTTGTATGCTTCATAAATTCCATAGCAGCATTTGCTATTTCCGCAGGTGCTTCTCTTGCAATTAACTTCGCACCACACAAAGTTTTATGTCCATCTAACGCAATATTCTGCCCCATAATATTTACTCTGCTTTCCCCTTCAATAATTGGAAAAACAAATTTACATTTAGGGCAAACTACTAAATCACCCACTCTGGCAATCTGCATGCCATTCCATGTGGCAGTAAAGCAGCCCTTAATCACTAATCCGCCGTGAGTTGTGGTATCGCCTATAATAATATTTGCCTTACCAAACACATTTGCTCTAGCCATAATTTTTGCCTATTTATTGTATATCATAAGTAAATTCATCATTCTCATCTACACCTAAAGCAATAAATTTAATAGCTTTATTTTGCCCCATCATGGTAAGTACATGCAGTGAAATTATAGGAAGCAGGCTTCCATTCAAAATATTATCAATGTTTCTCGCACCTGTATCTACTTCATTACAGCGGTTTAAAATAACTTCAACTACTTCATCACTATAAATAAATTCAGCATTATGGTTGGTTAATATTCTATCTTTAATCCTGCCTAATTTAAGTTTAATCACTTTTGCCAGCATATCATCAGATAAAGGATAATAAGGAATAACTTTAGTTCTGCCTACAAATGCTGGCTTAAAAGCCTTATAAATTGAAGGCATAATTAATTCATATAAATTTTCCATGCTTGGCATTTCTTCATCTTCTTTATTTAAACATGCCTGCATAATTTGTGCAGATGCAACATTTGAAGTGAGAATAATAATTGTATTTTTAAAATCAATTTTCTGCCCTTCTGCATCTTCCATAATTCCTTTATCAAATACTTGGAAAAATATTTCCAATACATCCGGATGGGCTTTTTCAATTTCATCTAGTAATATAACACTATAAGGTTTTCTTCTGACTGCCTCAGTTAAAACTCCGCCTTCTCCATAACCAACATAGCCGGGAGGAGAACCTTTTAAACCAGAAACTGAATGAGCTTCCTGATATTCAGACATATTAATTTTTATTATATTATGTTCCCCGCCGTATAAAACATCTGCAATGGCCAAAGATGTTTCAGTTTTTCCCACTCCGCTGGGTCCGGCTAATAAGAACACGCCTTTAGGTTTATTGGGGTCTTCTAAATTAGCCTTTGATGTTTGGATGCTTTGAGCAATTAAACTTATGGCATGTGATTGCCCAATAATTCTTTTTTCCAGTATTTCAGATAAATTAAGCAATGTATCAATTTCATTCTTAATCATATTGCCTAAAGGTATACCCGTCCATTTAGATACAATTTCTGCAATAATTTGCCCGTCCGCACATACGGGAATTAATACATTATCTTTTTGCAGTAAATTTAAATCCTGCTTTGCCGTTTTAAGTTCTTGACTTAACTTATTGAAACTATCATTTGGTGAATTATTTGAATCAGCTTTTAAGGCTTGAATTTTTTTGGTTAAATCATTGATATGGTTTACCAATATTTTTTCTTGTTCCCAACGTTTGGTTAATTCTTCTAATTGAGATTCAATTTCAGTTAATCTAGCTTCTAATTCATTAATTTTTTTTAAATAATTTTCTCCAAGCTGAATATCTCTTTTTAAAGAAAATAGCTCTTTATGAATAAATTGCTTTTGCTTGATTAACTCATCAATGTTTTCTGGAGTAGAATTGCGTGAAAGTGATACCATGGCACAAGCACTATCTAAAACACTTACGGCTTTATCCGGCAGTTTACGTCCGGTGATATAACGCTTAGATAAACGCACAGCTTCTGTAACTGCACTTTCACGGATACTTATATTAAAATGTTCCTCCATTAAAGGAAGCATACCGCGCAGCATGGCACAAGCAGTTTCTTCAGATGGCTCATCAACTTTAACTACTTCAAAGCGCCGGCTTAAAGCTGCATCTTTCTCAAAATATTTTTTATATTCAGCCTGCGTAGTGGCGGCAATTGTTCTTAATTCACCCCGTGCTAAGGCAGGTTTTAATAAATTAGCAGCATCATTTTGCCCCATTTGACCGCCGGCACCAATTAAAGTATGTGCTTCGTCAATAAATAATATAACCGGTTTTACACTGCTTTTTACTTCATCAATAACACTTTTCAATCTGCTTTCAAACTCGCCCTTAACGCTTGCTCCAGCTTGTAATAAGCTTAAATCTAAAATATGCAGGCTCACATTTTTAATTGCATCAGGCACATCTTGATCAATAATTTTTTGTGCTAATCCTTCTACAATTGCTGTTTTACCAACGCCGGCTTCTCCAGTTAAAATTGGATTATTCTGGCGGCGTCGTAATAGAATATTAATAACTTGCCTAATTTCCTGCTCACGTCCAATAACCGGATCAATTTTTTTTTGCTGGGCTTTTTCTGTTAAATTAATGGTGTATTTATCTAGAGCAGGTGTCTTTTTGGAATTCGGATTAGCATTAAAATTAGCTTCATTTATATTATTTTTATCATTTTTTGGCATGGAAGCTGATTCTGGAAAACTTGCGGTTATTTCTGATATTTTATGCTTTAATTCATCTATAGGAAAACGTAAAAATAACGGAGACATCTGCATTGATATTTGATATAACTCGTTTTCAGTTAATAAAGCTAATAATAAATATGCACTGCGGATTGGCGAGGCATTATTTTCCAATGAGCTTAATAACCAAGCCTGCTGAAAAATTTTAGGCAATAAATGTGAAAAAACCGGCGTACGGTTATTTCCTGTTTTTAGAGTTAATAAATGTGAATTTAAATTTTCAGTTAATTGCTCAATATTGACATTAAAATATTTACAAATTAAATAAACATCAGATTCAGCATTTTCTAATAATGACAAAAATAAATGCTCAATATCGACTTCGAAATTATTATGAGAAACACATAAACTTGCGGCTTGTTCCGCAGCACGGCGGCAAGTTAAATTAAGCTTATCAATTAAACTTTTTAAGTTTTCTATCATATATGATTAAATATTTAATATTGAAATAATAGTTTACACTTAATTTTATTATCAATCTATATTTTAATCTAAATCAACTTGCTAAATCTTTCAACTGCCAGCTACAAATACTTTTTAAAAGGCAAACTTATTTTAGCTATATCTTTTATTTTTCTTGCCTCAACATGGTGAATTAACTGTTTATTTTCATCGCATTCTACACTTTGAATTATACGTCCGCATAAATTATGCCATATATCTAACGGAACAGCTTTATTTTCTAGGCTATATTTAGTTATTAAATCACACATATCCACTAAAATTTCACACAAGTCCGAGTTTAATTTATCTGTAATTTCTGCATATGATACAATTAATTCTAAAGCAGATAAGACTTTAGCCTGCTGTTCAAACAGTCTGCCGCTAATTAAAGATTTTTGATTAGTTGTTTGATTTGATGCATTTTGCATCGACTTCCTATTGCCTAGATTAGAATAATAATTAGGCAATTTAGCTGGTACATAAAAAATTACAGGTTGTGATAGCCTATTATAGTCTTCACTTGTAAATGAGCATTCTGAAGATGCAGCAGTACTTGATGATGAACTGATACTGCACGCAGAGGAGTTTAAACTTCCTTCGACAATCATAAATTAAGCCTCATTTAATATCGAAATATATTCTTTTATAACTTTATCATCTGAAAAATTGTCTCTCACATAATTTCTGCCGTTTATTCCCATATTATAGCGGGAATCGTGATCTAAATTTATAAATTTATCTAAATAAAACACTAAATCATCTACACTCTTAGGTTTACATAAATAACCATTATGATTATGTTTTACTACATCTTTGCAGCCTGAAACATCAGATGCAATTAAAGGTTTTTGCATACTTGCACCCTCAAGCAATGTTCTCGGGATACCTTCCAAATAGCTGGGAAGCACCACACAATCACTTTCATTAATATATATTCTTACATCATTAGCAGTGCCTAAATAATTTATAATTCCTTGTGCCTGCCAGCTTTTAATTTGTGAGATTGGTATTGCATTCGGATTTTGTGCATCTATTGCACCTAATAAATTAAACTCAATGTTATTTCCATATTTCTTTTTTAAAATTTTTGCACTTTCTGCATATTCAACAATACCTTTGTCTTTTAACATACGGGCAATTAATAAAAATTTAGTTTGATTTTTCGCGTTATTTGGAATATTTAAATTATTAATATCTATGTCTATGGCAGATAATGAAAAAAAATCTGTATCTACACCTTCGCTTGGTAAAAGTTTAGCTTTTTCAATTGGAATGATTTTATATTGGATAAATTTATTTAAATCGTCTTGATTTAAAAAATAAACGTATTTTGTATAACATAAAGAGCGTTTATATAAAAACTTAGCTATTTTAGTTATCCAATTATTTTTAATAAAAGCAGAACCTAGACCTGTAGTAATAGCGACATTATTAGACACTCCAGCTAATTTGGCAGCTATACTTCCGTAAATATTTGGTTTAATCGTATAGTGAAAAATAAAATTAGGTTTAATTTCTTTATATATATAATACAAGGAATACAATAACTTAGCATCGGCATACGGGTTAGTGCCTTGCCTTTGTATATCAATATTTATACAGATACAGCCCATCTTTTCTAATAATGAAGTTTTATCATCAAATGGTGCAATAACAGTAATTTGGTAACCTTGTGCGAGCCAATAATTTAAGATATTTTTACGAAAATTATACATGCTCCACGCAGTATTTGCGACAAATGCAATACGCATAGACAGAGATAAAATCTTTTACTAATAAGCAATTATAGCATAATTAAATCATTACTATTAATAAGTAACTTTATTTTTTATTTCCAGCATTATCAACATCTAATATAAACTTAACAACGGCAGTAAGATTGGGGAACTCTATGGGAGCAAATGCTGGTATACCTAGTTCTTTCCGTTTTCCCCTAATCATGGCTGAACAATCTAGATTGCTTGTTTGTATTTTCGAGATAGTAAATCCAACTTCCTGCTTAGTATAGATAGTAACGTTAGAAAGATGTTCTGTTTCTATTATGCATTGATGAATCTTTTGATCTTTTGGAAGACGCAAACCCCCGTCCTCTCCCACTCCTTCTTTTTGAAATGACCCAAGAAGTTGAGCATGTACTTGTGTAACTGTAATAAGCATATTATTAAATTTTTAGTTTAAAACTTTTTTCATAATAGCATATAAAAGCTTGCAAGTCTATTTTATTGTATGAAGGTTTCATGTATGTTATAATTATCCGTTTTCTTGGTCGCGGGAAAACACAATATTTTTTATTGGAGAAATAAATGGAAGCATTATCATTTAACGCAGTTAAGCGTGAAACTAAAGGTTCAGGTGCGAGCCGCCGCCTGCGCATTTCCGGTGATACACCAGGAATAGTTTATGGCGGAAATCAAGAGCCGGCAACAATTCAAATTAATCATAAAGATTTATTTTATGCTTTACAAAAAGAAGAGTTTCATTCGTCTATTTTAGATATGAATTTAGATGGAAAATCTGAAAAAGTTTTGTTACGTGACTATCAAATGCACCCCTACAAAAAAGTTGTAATGCATGTTGATTTTCAGCGCATTGATGAAAATACAGTGATTGTTATGAATGTACCAATCCATTTCCACGGCGAAGAAGTTTCACCTGCTGTTAAAACCGGCGGCGGATTAGTAACCCATGTACAAAATCAAGTGGAAGTACGCTGTTTACCTGCTGATTTACCAAAATTCATTGAATTTGACTTATCTAAGTTAGAATTAGGTCAATCGGTTCATACTAAAGACTTGGCATTGCCAAGCGGTGTAAGTTTAAGCATCAGTGCTGAAAATGAAAACTCAGTATTAGTCATTGTTGCAGCCGCTGCAAAAGATTAATTTTGGGATTGCATAAATAATTTGAATGAATAAGTTATTTATGCACTACTGTTTTTAAGCTGTTTTATTGATTATAGCAATATATTATTCTGAATTTACAACTGAATATTTTTGGAGAATATGATGGACGTAACATCTGCAAGAGGTTCTAGCCGCACGATTTCAGGGCATGAAACAACACCAGAAAGTTTAGCTAGTTCTGCCCCTTCTACGAAAAATTTAAGTAGAGATATACCCTTACATTTAAATCCCTTATATAATTCAAGAAACTCCACAACTAGCAATACAACAATAACCCATACTATGAGTGCTGAAGATGATTCTAGCGATTCCGAATCTGGAGGATCTTCTTTATTAGGTAGTTATAATAATGTTCAAAGAGAAAGCATAGCTGACAGTGGCGGTATAAATGTACGTCATGTGCTGCAAGATAAAAAAAATAAAGCCGACTATTGCTCCAGCTTAGCTACATCTGCCACATTATCTGATAGTAAACCAAATAGTACTACACCAGATATAAATGTTGATATCAATATGACCAGTGGTAATGGAAAACAGCCGCCTAAAATAAATGTTCGTATAAGTTTAACTGATATACAATTAAAATAAATATTGAGTTGGTGTAGTAATTAGACTTTGTAAAAGTATGCTGTATAAAATTTTTTCTATTAGTGCAAAAACAATACCAATCCATGATGGAAAAATAAAACCTTATATATCTGCAATGCCTGAATATCATAAAGGAATACGCACTGAACGGTTTTATCCAATTGCTCAGCAGACTGATATTCATAATATGCATAAAGGTTTGATATATGCAATTGTTCATGAAAAAAGAAATGAGATGAGATTAGTAGAAAAAATTAGATGTCAAGGATACAATGGGGTTGACGATGCATTTACCTTTTCAAGCAAGTCTCTTGCTAGAAAAAAACCTAGTCCTGTAATCATAGAAATACCACCGGATTGTATAGATTTTGTAAGAAGTCTGCATATTCCGCCAAAAAAACAAAAAAATGAAACTGCTTAACTACAGCATAATTCTATGATAAAATGATGTTTGTAGCGTTAAGAGCAGATTGTAAATTAATAATATATTATCTTTATTTTAAATTTAGGAAATTATATGGCTACAGGCAAGAACAAAAGCGTAATCAGAAAGCATGATGCAATAAATAATAACCATCCACATGGTTTTATTGGTAATAATAATAAAGTTATCAAACCCGCCACCATACCTCTTACTAAAACATCATTTAAGTTAGACAAGTCTAAGCCATGCATATCTTGCGATCCAGAACGGTTGGTGGCCACAGGCATTCAATTCAAGTACTTAGACACAGATTTTCCAGTTGTCTCATTATGCAATTCTTGTTCTGTTAAAGCTAGCAGAAATCTTTCTAAGATTATTGAAGATGAATATGGCGGTATTGAAAACTTAGATGAAGCTAGTGAAGTAGTAGCAATTCAAGAAGCAGTAGCAGCTGAAGCAGATAAAAAAAAGGCTAAATAATATGATTCACCACCTTAAATTTAATTAATAATATTGATACAGAGCAAATTCAATGGCTTATTTATGAATAGCTTAGCCTTTGCTGACAGAAATACAATATAAAAATATGCAGAATAACATTCAATTAATAATTGGTCTTGGCAATATTGGCGATGTATATGCCAACACACGCCATAACGCCGGCTGGTGGATGGCAGATATTATTCAGCAAAATTTTTATGCTCAAACACCATGGCAAAATCAAACCAAAATGCATGGTGCAGCTTCAAAAGCTATGATTAAAAATCAGCAGGTATTATTACTCAAGCCTAACACCTATATGAACAATTCAGGAGTTGCGGCGTCAAGTATGTGTGCTTTTTATAAAATCCCTGCCAGTAAAATTTTAGTTATTCATGATGAATTAGATTTACCTGCCGGAAGTATTAAATTAAAACTCGGAGGCAGTGCCGGCGGACATAATGGATTAAAAAGTATAGACCAACATTTAGGTACAAATAAATATTGGCGTATCAGAATTGGTATTAATCATCCGCGCAATAGTAAACTTCCAACTATTCAAAATCAAAGCGTATCTGATTATGTGCTTCATGTTCCAAGCAAAGAGGATATTAAATTAATTCATCAGTCAATACAAAAAGCAATTGAGAATATTCATTTAATCATTAGCGGAGAAATGGAAAAAGCTATGAATATTATTCATGCAGTTTAAATTTAAAAGTTAAATGGGATTTGCTTGGATAAAGTAAGTGATTGAACAAGTAATTTGAAAAATAAACTGAATTATTATCTAATACCAAACTATGGTCATTCCCGCTTGCGAGTATCCATAGATACCTATGACGCTCGTTCTAACAGGCAAATTTATCCGGTATCATGATTAATGATATCAAATTAGTTGCTCAATCCCTAAAGTAAATCAAGATTGATTTATATTATTTTAACTGCTATTATATGCAAAGTTTATGCTTAATGTTGAATTTAAATTTGAGAGAGTTAAATACGTATAGCTGATTTAAAAATAATCTGATATTTAGCAAATTCTTCAGGCTTATTAACATGTACCCATAACCTCATACTAAGTTCAACCATTTCTACAGAACGG
>JAHFQJ010000027.1 GCA_023266335.1 Burkholderiaceae bacterium | reverse complement strand
AGCGGAGCGGAACCACTCCTTCCCATTCCGAACAGGAAAGTGAAACGCTTCTACGCTGATGATACTGTGCATTCTCGCACGGGAAAGTAAGTAATTGCCAAGCTCCTCTATAAGAAACCCCAGTGTAAAGAGATACATTGGGGTTTTTTCTTTATTTCATATTAAATAAAATTTCTTAATTTTCTATATTATTTATTGTATAATGATTAAACAATATAATAGAATATTTAATATTCAGAAAAGAAAGCTGGTATGGATATAGAAAAAACAAATATTGATAGTTTAGCGGTTATATTACCGCAAGTATTTTTTGATTCAAGAGGCGTATTTTTTGAAAGTTTCAATCTGAATAAATTTTCTACTTTAATAAATATTAAAGTAGATTTTGTTCAAGATAATCATTCTATATCCGAGTTAGGTGTATTACGTGGTCTTCATTATCAATCAAAACATGCACAAGGGAAATTAGTTAGAGTAACTAAAGGAATTGCATTTGATGTGGTGGTTGATATAAGAAAGAATAGTAAAACATTTGCTCAATGGTTTGGTATTGAATTAAGTGAATATAATTTCAAACAACTTTGGATACCGCCTGGATTTGCACATGGATTTTTGTCTTTATCAAATCAGGTAGAATTTTTATATAAAACTACAGATTATAGATATGCTGAATATGAAAAATCTATTGTATGGAATGATTCAGATTTAAATATCAATTGGCCTTTGAATAGATTACCTAATAATATGAATCCTATATTATCAGATAAAGATGCACAAGCACCTAATTTTTGTGAAGTTGAGGCTTTTCATGAATCATAAAATGAGAAAAAGTATTATTATATTTGGTGTAAATGGGCAAGTAGGACATTCATTAGTATTAGCATTGCATAGTTATACTAATATTATCCCTATTAGTCGAAAAAATGTTGATATTTCTGATATAGATAAACTATCTATTCTGTTAAATAATTTTGATATAATTCCAGATTTAATTATAAATGCTAGTGCCTATACTGCAGTGGATAAAGCTGAAAAAGAGATTGACTTATGTAATATTATCAATAATAAATCTGTTGAAATAATGGCTTTGTATTGTAAAAATAAAAATATCCCATTTATTCATTATTCAACAGATTATGTTTTTGATGGTGATAATAGTAATTACACAGAAATAGATATTCCAAATCCTCTCAATATTTATGGAAAAACTAAATTATTGGGTGAACAAGCAATACAAGAAATTAATCCTACACATTTTATTTTTAGGACAAGCTGGGTTTATGATTTTGGCAGGACTAATTTTTTATCTGCTATGCTTAAATTATCCCAATCTAAAGATGAAATTAAAGTAGTTAATGACCAATTTGGCACTCCAACATGGTCAATGACAATTGCAAATATTACTGCATATATAATAAATAGTTATATTTTTACTAAAAAGCATGATCAAATTAAAGATTATAGCGGGATATATAATTTAGTATCAGAAGGCGATACTAATTGGTGTGATTATGCTAAAAAAATATTTGAGTATGCTAATATAAATATAAAAGTTGTTGGAATACCAAGTTTAGAATACCCAATGCCAGCAAAACGCCCTAAATATTCTATTTTAAATGTAGAAAAAATAAAAAAAACCTTTAATATTGATATACCAATGTGGGAAGATGCATTAAAGTGTTGCTTATATGCTTATAATTAGGGTAATTACTAATTGAGATTTTTAAACTTGTTAAATTGCATATATTAAGTCTGAAATATTTTTAAAATACAACAGCTATAAGTATGTAGGAGCATTTACGGTTTTTTAGTTATATAATATATTTAGTATTATAAGGACAAGCTCATGCAATATCAAAATCTAGTTCAGCATTATAATGAACAACCTTATGAATCTTACGCATTCCCTGCTTCAAAACCAAGCCATATTGCTACCATTGCTAGTTTAATTGGACTTGAACCTATTCCATGCCAAAATTCCCGTGTTCTTGAGATTGGCTGTGCTAGCGGCGGTAATATTATTCCAATTGCTTCGCATAATCCTGAAGCAGAATTTATTGCCTTTGATATTGCACAATCACAGATTGATTTGGCTAACCAAAAAGTTGAAGATTTAGGTTTAAGCAATATAAAATTTTTATGTTTAGATTTAAATAATTTACCGGATAACTTAGGAAAATTTGATTATATAATTGCTCATGGCGTGCATTCATGGATACCTAAAGAGCTTCAGTCCGTTTTAATGAAGCAAATTAAAAACTTACTTTCACCACAGGGCTTAGCTTATTTATCTTATAATACATTTCCCGGCTGGCATTATCAACAGGTAATTAGAAATGCCATGCTGTTTGCTGGACAAGAAAAAATATCTGCCATTGAAAAGCAAGAGGCTGGCGAGTCAATGATTAAGCTTTTAAAGTCAATTGATAATAATACTCCAAATTATGGGGGGTTAATGAAATCGACTTTAAATTTAATTGATGATAGCGAACTTGATAGAGAAAGTTATTATATTGGGCATGAATATTTAGATAATTTTAATAATCCTGTTTATTTTCATGAATTTATACAAAGTGCCTCTGAATTTGGTTTATCTTATGCAGCAGATGCTCAAATTCACAGTATGTTTCATCCATTATCACAACAAGCACTCGAGGATTTACAAAAAATTACTGGTAATGAGCGCTTAAAGTATGAACAAGCCTTAGATTTTATTAAAAACCGTTCGTTTAGACAAAGTATTATTTGCCATAGCGAAAATTATATTAATGTTTCTGGAGCTATTCAGATAGATGAAATAAGTAATTTACAATTTTGTGCTAAATTTACCTATTTGAATGTAGATGCTCAAGGGCATAAAAATTATGAATATACTGATATTACCGGCAATAAAAGGGTTTTAATTGCATCTATTCCATTATCTGATATTTTTTGTGAGTATATTAATCATAAATATCCGCGCTTTGTTCCATATAGCGAATTAGAGCAATATATATGTGCTAAAAATAATTTAAAGTTTATAGATGAAGATACTAATCAAAAATTATTATATAGCTTATTGCTGCTTATTCAAAACAATTTTGCTGAATATAATATTTACCCGCCAAAATTAGTACAAATATCAAATAAACCTAAGATTGATGAATATATACGAAGCATGGTTATTAAATATCAAGCTGTTTCAATTGTTACACCTTGTCATTATAATATGAGAACTGGACCGCTGGACCGTGCTGTAATTAGTTTGCTTGACGGTACAAAAACGATTGGGGAAATATATGATATTTTAGAACCAAACTGTGATGGTTTTAATTTAACTTTAATGGCAGAAGAAACAAATTCTAAGCAAGCCTTACGTAATAGACTGCAGTACTGTTTAAATAGGTATGAGCTGCATGGCTTGTTGGTTGATTGAATAATAGAAATATAGAAAGTTAATTTTTATCTATTCCAAATATATCACGCTTAAAAAAAGCTAATGACTGACTGCTGGAATTTTGACTTTTAGTATGAATGCTAAAATTTAATACTTCAGATAGTAATAAAATGTGGTCGCCTATATTATGGCTTTGATATAAACTGCATTCAAACCATGCTAAGCAACCTTTTAATAGAGGAAGCTTATTGTGCGTAATAAAATTCTCTTGATTAAAATCTTTGCTTAAGCTAGTTTTAGAAAATTGTTTTGCTATATCTTTTTGAGAAGAATTTAAAATCTGTATCAAATAATTTTGTGATAAAAATGAGTTTTTATATGGGTTATGATTGCCTAAACTCCAGCAAATTATTTTAGGATTTAATGAAACAGAATTAAATGAATTAATAGTAATGCCAAAGGGTTTTCCATCATTGTCTATACAAGTAATTATTACAATTCCAGTTAAAAAATTAGATAACGCATCTTTATAATCTTTCAAATTATCTGTATCATTTTTATTAGTGCCGGTATCTGAAATGTTAGACATACTTTACTTATGATATTCTTAGATTAAGCGGGTTTACTGAGGGTATGATATTTTCTTAAACTCCCGCCAGATTTTGTATGTAAGTATTTTATAAAATAATATGGAATAAATCCTCTAATTTTTTCTATGTAAAATAAAGCAATAAATACTAAAAACAATGTAATATGCTGAAATATGCTAAATGGTCTTAAAACGGAGGCTAAAACAGCAATTGCAATATATGCACTTACTCCAATTAAATCTGCTCTTTTGTAATAATTGCTCCAGTGGTATTTTCCGTTCATATGCTAATCATACTTGAATTTAATTCTGCCTTGTCGTTAAAATTATTTGCTGCATTACTTTCTTTGTATCCAATTATTCGGATTTTTTAACTAGTCAACTGTTTCCGCTAAACATACTAAGCTGCCATGGTTTAATGCCAAGTAGTTCTAGGCACTTATTATATTTTTCTTTAGCTGGGACACCAAAAATAATTTCTTTGCTGGATAGCAATAATAACCATTGATTTTGTTTAATTTCTTGTTCAAGCTGACCAGAACCCCAATTTGCACAGCCTAATGCCATTAAAAAATCTTCTGGACCATTGCCTAAAGCAATTTCTTCTAGTACATCCAATGATGTGGTAACACTTAATTCTCTAGTAATTGATGATGAATATTCTTTTTCTGTTTTAGTATGTAATACAAAACCTCTTTCAGATTCACTAGAACCGCCTATACCGACGTGTTTTTTGCTGATATACGGCATATTATCTGCAATTGAATCTAATTCTAATTTTTTAAACAAATCATCCATTTTTAGATCTATTTCTTTATTAATAATTAAGCCCAATGCTCCATCTTCATTATGATCGCAAATATATACAACAGAGTGATGAAATACGCCATCTTCATCATCGGATAAGCTTAATAATAAATAATTAGTAAACGTTTGTATTGTTTGTTGCTTTTGCACTGCCATACAATTTGCCTTGTTTTTCTATACATTGTACATTTTTTTTACTAAATTATCTATACTCATTAATACTTGAATTATATATGCTAATCGGATTTTAATACGCGAACTTCTTTGTCGTCAAAATTTATTGCTGCCACCTTTTACTGCAAAATGAAATAATATTAGTATAGATGAGATTAGCATCTATTTTTAGGTGTTTTAGATTATGATTATCAATACAGCTTAAAATGAAAATTTTGTGTGGTGGGCCGTGAGGGACTCGAACCCCCGACCAAGCGATTATGAGTCGCCTGCTCTAACCAACTGAGCTAACAGCCCACTAAGATACGAAGCAAATAAGGCAATTTAAACAATTGCAGTTGCCTGACCAAGCAGTGTGAATGATTATAACATAAAATATTTTAAAAGCAAATGAGAAATTAAAAAAGGGATTTTCAAAATATAAATAAGCACATTGTTATAATTTTTACTATCATAGAGTAATAGAATATTCATAATTCATATGCATAATAATTGTAATAATGATCACACATTAGATTTAGATTCAGAGTTAAATACTAAATCTCAAGTAAATATACTAATATTTGTCTGTATTCTAAACTTCATTTTATTTTTACTTGAGTTTGTATATGGTATGTACTCTAGTTCAAATTCATTAATTAGTGATTGTTTAGATAATTTTTCAGACAGCTTAGCTTATTTAGTTAGTCTTATTGCGATTACTAAAAGTAAAAAATTTAAAATATATACGGCTATTTTTAAAGGTACATTGATTTTTCTGTTATCTTTATTTGTGTTGTATAAAATATTTGATAAAATGATATACAAATCTTTACCAATTTTTGAGACGATGAGTTATATTAGTATAATTTCATTTACTGTTAATTTAATTTGTGTATTTTTGCTTTTTCCGTATAAATCTAAAGATATAAATATGCAGTCAGTGTGGCTGTGTTCAAGAAATGATGCAGTTGCTAATATAGCAATTTTAATCACAGCTCTCTTGACTTGGCATTTTAAATCATATATTCCAGATGTTATTACAGCAATTATTTTATTTATTCTATTTTTTCATTCAAGTTTGCATATTTTTAAAATATCTTATGTTGGGCTTAAAAATTTATATTCTCAGCAGAATTAAATTCAAGTATGATGATAAGTATCTCTTAGTTTTCTAATTTAAACACCATACTAAAACAACTTCCTTGAGAAATTTGACTTGAGACATCAAATTTTGTCTCATGTTTTTTTAAAATTTGATCAGCAATATATAATCCTAAACCATTGCCATGTATATGCTGACTTTCTGGAACTCTGTAAAATCTGTGTGTTAGAGAGGATATATGTTCAGGAGCTATACCAATTCCATTATCTATAACTGATATTTTTAATTCATCGGCACTAATTAAATCTAAATTCAATTGAATAATACCATTTGCATTTGTATATTTAGAGGCATTATCTAATAAATTATTGAAAACACATTTTAATTCTTTTTCTATGCCTAAAATATTGTATGATTTGTCGGATAAATGGCTAATATTATCATTCAAAATAAGTTTTCGCCCAGATAATGATAATTCAAATTCTTTAAATATAGACTTAATTAATTTATAAATATCAATCAATTTTTTCTCTATTGTTTTTGAATTTTCCAGCTCTGTTATTAATAGTAAATCTTTAACTAAATCCTGCATGTGCAGCGCGCTTTTATGAATATATTCAAGATATTGTTCTTTTAATTGGCTATTTAGATTAATATTTTTATTGATTAAGGTTTCGCTAAATCCAAGAATTGATGTCAATGGGGTTAATAATTCATGCGAAACATTTGCCATAAAATCTTTATGCAGCTGATTGATTTTATGTCTTTGTGTAATATCTTGTACCAAAAATAATAAATTATTCTCATCAATAGTTAAAATTTTTATATGTAAAACTTGAGTTAAAATTTTTAAATCTATGCCAGATTCAGTGGGGTTATTCCAATAGTTTAAAAAATCAGGGTGTCTGACTAAGTGCTGCAGCCTTTGTCCTTTATCTTGAGTAGAAATATTTAATAAATATTTCATGCGTGAATTTAGCCACTTAATATAACCTTGATTATCTAATAAAATTACTCCATTAGGAGAAGCCTGAATTGCTTTAATAAAGTCTTGGTGTTGATTTTGTAAATCTTCATAGCGTTTACGGTAGCGCTTTTGCCATTTGGTTAAAAAATACATGACATCTTGCCAGATGGAAATTTTTGGCTCAAAATAATGTAATTGTCTAAACTGCAGAGCATGTTTTAATTTAAAAATGTTTGCACTATGTATAGATAAAGCTAGAAATAGTAATATAGAGGTAATAGGCCATAATAAATATACAAAATCTTTTGGCAGAATTAAATATATTATAAATAAGTTTAATAAAGTTAGTAATAAATATTTTGCAATGTAAAGAAAATAATCTTTCATGAATAAACAATAATATTTGCAAACATTTTGATTATATACTACTTTAGTTAAAGTTATTATTAATATACTTAATTATATGGGTATTTTAAAATCAGGGTTATTTGGGCAATCCGGATTCTTTCTTTTTATTGCCTTTTGTCTTGCTTTTAGCTTCGGGCAGGCGGGAAGTATCAGTGTCTGGTATTTTTTCAGATACTTGGGGTTTTGATTCTATTCCTGAGTTTTGTTTTATATTAGAATCGATACCCTTATCGGCTAAATTATCTTTAGCTTTAGCAATACTCTCATCAGCTTTTTTCAGCCCGTCTGTAGCTTCATTGATACCCTTCTTAGATTTTTCTTGTTCTGCTTCAATTTGCTTTTTAATATCCTCCTTATCTGTTATAATTGCTGACTTTAGTGACTTAATTTCTGCATTAACCTTTTCTTTTTTAGCATTAATCTCTGCAATTTTGCTAGGATCTTTTTCCTTTTCCAATGCTTCAAACTCTTTAATCTTAGCATCTAATGCTTCTAATTTTTCTTCCAAAATTGATACTTTAGTTTTTGGATTTTCATTTTTCTCTTTTATCGCATTTTCTGCTAAAATTTGCAGCTTACCTACACCAATTCGAATAGAGCAGGCACTTTCATAACGGCGCAGATCTGATAAAGAATCATAAATAGTATATTTTTGGTAGGTATTCAGAGTTTTTAGTAAAATTTCCTCTTTAATTTTTGAGCGTTCTAAATAAATAGCCGAACCAATAGCTTGAAAAGCTGATTGAATAAAGAATGTTGAATTAATATGATCCACTGTTTTCCCAAACAATAAATTGCCAAAGCCCAGTGCAGCGGAAAAACTAGGCAAAGAATTGGCGAGACCAGCGCTAGAACCAGTAAGAACATCTTGGAATATATTTTTAGTAGTGTCCATTCCAGCTTTATTAGCAAAAGCTCGATTTAAAAAAGTTTCACAATTTTGGTCAGCTATGTTTAGTAAATAAGAAATATAATGATTTCTAAGATCTGCTAGTTCGTTTGATGAAGGATTATCCTTTTTTTGTTGTGCCTTTATTTCTTTTTGTTTTTCTGATGTAAATTGTTCTAAAATATTAGTTAAATCTACAGAATAATATCTGCAGCCTAATATATCCTTACTGTCATCATTAAGCCAACCTAAAGTACCAAGATTTGGTGCACAATCGGTTTTTATTTTATTTGCTTCTTTTTCTATAGAGGTATTGACAGAATTTTCTAGTTTTGATTTTGGTATATAAAAAGAATTTTCTGGCCTGGTATAATTATCTACACTACTACAGCCTGCAACAGAAATGCACGCAAGAAAAAGTATAGAAAAGCGATAATTCATAGTTTGCCTTTTAAAATATTTTGAATAATGATGGTTCAAGCTAAATTTTTATATATTTACACTATATCTGCTAAAAATTTGGCTATATATTGCTTCGCTACAATAATAGCGGTTTTTAGAAAGTAAACAAGTTAATTTTAACTGTTGTGGCATTATTCATACTATTATTTGGTCGTAAACTAAAATTGATATTTATTCAAAGTTTTATTCAGAATCTTATGAAAATAATAGTAAATTAAATAATTTAATTGATAAAGAAATTAGTAGTTTAAGGTATAAATTAAATGAGATTTAAACATCTTGATTTCTTATACGGTTGATTTATAATGTAGATATATATATCACATTTAAATATACAATTAGATGCACATTAAAGGAAAAATATGGAAACATTATTAACAAACCAAATTGTATCTATGACTGAGCTGCGTGAGCCGGCAAAAGTTCTAAGCCAAGCTAATGGTAAGCCTGTAGCTGTTATGAACCGTAATCAAGTAGTTGGATATTTTGTTCCGATTGAAGCTGTAGAAAGTATAAAATTTGAAGATTCCAGCTTGGATAGAGTGAAAGATATTCTGTCTAAAAGACTTCCAGCTGTTGCTAAAGTCCTTAAGTATTTGGAAGATAAATAAATGCAGAAGTTAACTTTTGAAGCAATTATATTAATTCATGACAATGTAATTAAACCGAATGAGCTTCAAGGTCAAGCACCGCATAAATCAATTGAAGCTATTATTGGAAGAGTTATAAATAGAATAAATTATGCGTTAATTAATGATATTTTTGATTTATCAGCCTGTTATGCTTCATATATAGCTCAAGGTCATGTGTTTAATGATGCAAATAAGCGTACAGTATTTGCGTCTATGGATACAGTGCTGGCAATAAACGGTATTCTGCTTGAATACGATACAGAAGAAGCTGGTAATATGATTATTAAAATCGTACTAAATCAAATTGATGAAAAATACATTGCAGAATGGCTTAGAAAACTTAATAATCAAATTTAGAAAATAATTTTAATCTCTAAGGGTTGAATTCCTCGTAGCTTGTTGCGTAAGAATTACCACATAAAAATTTAATTTAGAATGTCGCAATATTTATTCCATTTTAGCTCTAGATATATCTTTGCAATAACACGTAAGTTAGTTATAATTAAGTCATTAAATTTAGTTATTATATAGCTAGGAAAATCTATATTTTATAGATCAAAAGTCAAATACGAAGGAACATAATGTCAAACCAGCAATCACGCCGTGAACGCGAGCGCCAAGATGCTCTAGATTTTCATGAATACCCAAACCGCGGAAAAATATCAGTAACTCCTACAAAACCATTGTCAAATCAAAGGGATTTATCACTTGCATATTCTCCTGGTGTGGCGTATCCATGTGAAGAAATTTTCCAAGATAAGCAGGCATCATATAAATATACATCTAGAGGAAACCTAGTTGCGGTAATTAGTAATGGTACTGCTGTGTTAGGTTTAGGTGATATTGGACCTCATGCCAGTAAGCCTGTAATGGAAGGTAAAGGCTGTTTATTCAAGAAATTTGCAGGCATAGATGTATTTGACATTGAAATTGATGAAAAAGATCCGGATAAATTAATTGATATTATTGCTAGCTTAGAACCTACGATCGGCGGTATTAATTTAGAAGATATAAAAGCGCCTGAATGTTTTTATATTGAAAAAAAATTATCTGAACGTATGGGTATCCCAATTTTCCATGATGACCAGCATGGAACTGCTGTGATTAGCACGGCTGCCTTACTCAACGCTTTAAAAATTGTAGAGAAAGATATTAGCAAAATTAAGCTTGCTGTGTCGGGAGCAGGTGCTGCTGCAATTGCCTGTCTTGATTTAATGGTAGATTTAGGCGTAAAAAAAGAGAATATTTATGTTGCTGATTCAAAAGGTGTAATTTACAATGGACGCGGTGCTTTAGATGAAAGCAAACAGCGTTATGCTCAAACTACTAATGTAAGAACTTTAGCTGATATTATGGTTAATGCAGATGTATTCTTGGGTTGCTCTACAGCCGGTGTGGTTAATGCAGACATGGTTAAAAGTATGGCGGACAAACCAATCATTCTTGCCATGGCAAACCCTGAACCGGAAATTAGACCAGAAATTGCTAAAGCAGCCCGCCCGGACTGTATAGTAGCAACTGGACGCTCTGATTATCCTAATCAAGTAAATAACGTATTATGCTTTCCGTATATTTTCAGAGGCGCATTAGACTGCGGTGCAGTAAAAATTAATGAAGCAATGAAATTAGCATGTGTTAAAGCTATTGCAGAATTAGCTCAAGTTGAAACAAATGATGCTGTTGCTCAAGCTTATGCTGGGGAAGAATTAAAATTTGGACCAGAATATATTATTCCAAAACCGTTTGATCCGCGTCTTATTTTAAAAATTGCACCAGCTGTAGCAAAAGCTGCCGCAGAAAGCGGGGTTGCATCTAGACCAATTGAAGATTTATATGCTTATGAGCAAGAGCTTATGAAATTGGTTTATCATACTGGCTTTGTCATGCGTCCGGTATTTATAAAAGCAAAACAAGAGCCTAAAAAGGTAGTATATGCCGAAGGTGAAGAAGAAAATGTTTTAAGAGCTGTGCAAACAGTAATTGACGAAGGTTTAGCAAAACCAATTTTAATTGGCAATCAGCACATTATCCAGCAAAAAATTGAAGAAGCAGGGTTGCGTTATAAGGTTGGAAAAGATGTAGAAGTTATTAGTCAATGCGGAGATGGTTTAACTAAATATGCTGATTTATATCATGCATTAAATGCTAGAAACGGCATTAGCCAATCTTTAGCCCAAACTTTAGTTAGACGAAATTCTACGCTGCTTGCCAGCTTACTTGTGAAAGACGGTGCAGCTGATGGTATGATTTGCGGGTTGGTCGGGAGATATGATCATCATTTAGAACATATTTTAGATATAATAGGTAAACAATCTGGTAAAGACAGCACTGGAACTATAGCAACATTAAATGCGGTTGTGCTGGAAAAACATACTTTATTTATTGCTGATACTTTTATTAATGAAAACCCGAATGCAGAAGAATTAGCAGATATTGCCATATTAGCGGCTCAAACGGTTGAACAATTTGGTATTCATCCAAAAATTGCAATGTTGTCGCATTCTATATTTGGTTCTTCAAGACGGGAAAGCGCACTAAAAATGAAGAAAGCATATGATTTAGTTAAACAAAAAGCACCAAATTTAGACATAGAAGGCGAAATAAACGGCGATGCAGCCCTACAAGAAGAAATACGCAATCAGTTTATTGCACAGCCTAACTTTAGCGGTGGTGCGAATGTTTTAATTATGCCGAATATTGATGCAGCTAATATTTCTTTTAATCTGTTAAAAGTTACATCAGGCAATGGAATTACCATAGGACCAATTTTAATGGGAATTAATAAACCAGCACATATTTTAAATCCTTCAGCTACCACTAGAAGAATTATAAATATGACGGCTTTAATTAGTGCGGGTAAATAGGGATCTTTTTTACAGCCAGGTTAAAAAAAATGAGAGTGATACCTATAGAGAGTTTTTAGATATTTGTGCAAGTAACTTTCTATAGGTATCACTCTCAAAAAATTAACTCAATAATAAAATAATTTTTTTGTAAAATATAAATCAAGGATAAATAATATGACACAAATTTTAAAGCATACCCCCCCTAATCATTTTGATAAAAGTGGGTTGGAAGCTTTGTTTAACAATGCTGAATTTTTGGGTCCTAACTATCCTAGAGAAGGTTTGATGGGTTATTTTAGTTGTGGGGGTGAAATATGCGGACTGACTGATGCCCCCAAACATATAGCTGTAACATTTTGGGATAACAATAGCGATCAAGCTAGACCGCCCGAACAAATGCATATAATTTGTACTGAAAATAAAGAAAATCCATCTCTTGCTGTCAAAGAATATTTTGATTCTTCAGATGCAACTAGAGCAATATTTGGGGTTTTTGCCGTTTGTAGAGTAAATGAAGATAAAACAGCAATTCCAATTGGATAAGTGCGTGTAGGAGATAGTGCAGAAAATGATTCTCAATAAATTTTAAAGAAAATAACCTATGGCATCATATTATAGATTTTAAAAAGGTATTAAATTAACTAGGGTATTCCATGATACTATAAGTATAATTTTTTTGCTCTTCCAAATGTTTTTCACACCATAAGTATCTATCAGTTCGCTGCTGTTGCTCGTCATACAAAGTATGAACATTATTACTACCGCTGTACACGCATTTTGAATGCGGGTCGGATAGTTTAGGTAACTCATCAAAACAACCATTACAATAATTTTCTACTATCTGCTGACTATAACATTATCCTAAAGAAGGTTCAGAGCCAGAGCTTGTATAGGCTATCTATAACATCATATGTTTTTAATTGCGGTGTATCTGTACGCTTACATTCTCTACATAAAGCTTCCTCTTGAATACGGATCCCATAATAAAACCTGTAGATTATGTGCATATTTAATCGGAACTGGTCTTTACTGACAACTGCAGTGGTTCTTGGGATTGCTTTTTTTTGTAACTATTGCCATAATAACTTTCTATTTAAATAAATTGAAACATGTTCTAATTTAATCAATATACATCTGCTGAACAAACTCTCTTTTTTCCGGCTTTTTAGTATCAATTAAAACTGCAGTTAACTTTCTGCGCCAGACACAGCCCGTATCTAAACCTATAGTGTAAGCTTGATTAATTAAATCAGTATCTGACCAGTGACCAAAAATAATGGTTTGTAAATTAGAAAGCCGGCGTTTTAAATTCTGCATAGCCTTTTGATTATACAATTCAAACCAAGGTCTAAAATTCATATCTAAAATGTGGCTTGGAGGATATTTTTTTTCCTGAAAATTTAATTCGCCGGCACTGTTGCAGTAACGCATGCGGGTAAATACATTTATAGCAAATCTGTATTTATCATGCGGCAATAAATCTTGGTGCCATTTATAGGGTTCATTGCCAAATAAATTTTGTAAGAATGACTGCCAATTACTTCCCTGCAAGCCTTTTTGAATTTCCTGAGCTAAGTTTTCTGCCGTTTCTAAGTCCCAATTTGGTAAAATGCCGGCATGTACCATGGTTACTTTATGTAAGGTTCTAATTAAAGGCTGATTACGTAAAAAATCTAGTAATTTATAGCGGTCTGGTGCATTTTCTAATTCATATAAGGTATCCATTTTACCCGCAGCACGTAACCCGCTTAACACAGCAATTGCGTGTATATCATGGTTGCCTAATACCATTTTACATCTATCTTGGTTACGGTAAACCCAGCGCAGCATTTTTAAACTCTCCGGTCCGCGGTTTATAATATCACCGCATAACCAAATTTCATCATCAGTCGGTAAATTTGCTGCTAGCTTTAAAAATGTATAAAAACAGCCTTGTACATCGCCAATTATATATATCATATTTTGACTTTTAACTTATTTACTAGTTATAACCATTAGGATTATTTTTTTGCCAATTCCAAGCATGTAAACACATATCATCTAAATTATATTTAGCTTTCCACCCCATAAGCTTATAAGCTAAATTAACATCAGCATAACAGCTTTCAATATCTCCGGCTCTTCTTGGACTAATTTGATATTTAATGTTTAAGCCACTTGCTTTTTCAAAAGATTTTACTAATTCTAATACACTATATCCGCTGCCTGTACCTACATTAACCGTTAAGCTTTCATTATTTTTATATAAATATTCTAAAGCTTTTAAATGCCCATGAGCTAAATCTGCCACGTGTATATAATCTCTAACGCCGGTTCCGTCAATTGTATTATAGTCATTTCCAAAAATATTTAAATATTCACGTATGCCAACCGCAACTTGGGTAATATACGGCATAATATTATTTGGAACACCATTCGGAGCTTCTCCGATTAAACCGCTTTCATGCGCCCCCGCTGGGTTAAAATATCTTAAGATTGCTATTTTAAAATTAGGGTTTGCATGTGCTGTATCTAATAAAATTCTCTCCGCCATTAATTTTGTTTGCCCATACGGGTTTGCGGCATATAATTCAGAATTTTCTTTAATCGGTAATGATTTAGGTTGACCATACACAGTTGCCGATGAACTAAATACAAAATTTTGTACCGGATTATTTGCAGTTAAGGCACATTCAATTAAATTCAATAAACCTGTGATATTATTTTGATAATATTTTAAAGGTTGAGCAACTGATTCTCCCACAGCTTTATGTGCAGCAAAATGTATAATCGAATGAATATTATATTTATTAATCATGGATAATAAAAATTCTTTATCGCACATATCACCTTTATGAAAAGTAATATTTTTACCGCTGATTTTAGCGATTCTATTTAACACTTCGGGGCTGCTGTTGCTGAAATTATCAATTCCGGCTATGCTATTATAGCCGGCGTTCAAAAGCTCTACCCAAGTATGGCTTGCAATGTAGCCTGTTGCACCAGTCAATAAAATATTTTGCATAGTAATTATTGTGTATTGTATTATGTACTCATAAACTTGAAATTAAGCCTTCTGTATTGAGGTAAAGGCTGATATGACTATAGAATTATTTTGATAATTCATTAAAATATTCATACGGACTATAAAGTTTTAAAGCTAGTGCATGAATTTTACCTTTACTGTCGTGCATGTGTTGCTCTAAAATATCATATATCATTCTATGCCTTTGAAGGCGGCTTAAATCGCTAAATTTTTCATCTACTATGTGTATAGTGTAATGACCGCCGCCATTGTGATTATGCCCTACGTGCAGATGGCTGTCATCAATAACATTTATGCTCCCGCTAAAATAATTATTTAAAATCTCAGTTAGAAATTCTAATAATTTTTGCTGCTGATTATTTTCTTGTTGATTAGACGGATTTTGCATGATATATTTTTAATGTAAATTGCTGAGTGCTATATAGTAAATTATATAGTAAATTTATATCATTTCCTATTTTTATACTGCTATCTATTGTGCTAACCAGCCCCCGTCAATATTCCAAGCAGCCCCTTGAACTTGTTTTGCAGATTCTGAACACAAAAACAATGCTAAGTTTGCTAAATCAGCAGCTTCGATAAATTCTTTACTTGGTTGTTTTTCACTTAATAGCTGATATTTTGCTTCTTCAAAACTAATATTTAAGTGTTGCGATTTAGCTATAATTTGTTTTTCAACTAATGGAGTTTTTACCCAGCCTGGGCAAATAGCATTGCAGGTTATATTAGAGCTTACGCTAGCTTGCTCTAGTGCGGCAGCTTTAGTTAAACCAATAATTCCATGCTTTGCGGCAACATAAGCACTTTTATTAGCTGATGCTGCAAGCCCATGCACAGAAGCAATATTTATAATACGCCCCCAGTTATTTTTCTGCATATGTGGCAGACATAGCCTCATTGTATGAAATGATGCAGATAAATTAACTGCAATGATTTTATTCCACATTTCTATGCTAAAATCTTGTAATGGAGATACATGCTGTATACCTGCATTATTAATTAAAATATCAATCTTTGAAAATTTTTCAATGGTTTGATTGACTAAGTTTTCTATTTCATTAGCTTGTTCCAAATCGCTATTTATATATAGAATATCAGAATTAATTTGCTCTAATGCTTTAACAGCCTCCTCTGCATTGCCAAAACCGTTAAAAGCAATTTTAGCTCCTTGAGAGGCAAAAACCTTTGCAATTTCTAACCCAATTCCGCTGGTTGCACCTGTAATTAATACTACTTTATTATTTATATTATTATGCATATTGTTTATCCGTTATTAATTTATTGTTAATATTTAATTTTATACTCAATCATCTATATTAATTGCATTAAATTCCTCTTTCTTCTGAATTTTATATAATACATACAATGTTGCCCATACCATAATAAAATACATGACAAAAAATATGGGAACAAATAATGTAAAAAACTCCTGGTTTTGCTTATGCAGTTTAAGCATTAATTTTTGAGTATCTTGAATACCTATATATTTTATATTTCCGTCAAAGATTAATTCTACTAAAACAGGCTGATAACTAAAGCCAATTTTTTGATTATACCATTTTGCATCTACTATTTGTTCTTTGAAAGCTTTAACTTCTCTGGTAATGGGGCAATTATCAAATGGAAATAATCTTAAAATATAACCGCAGTTTAACATTTGACCATCTATGGTATATTTTCCATATTTATCTTTAGGTGTTGAGATAATATAGTCAAATTTACCAGTAATATGCTTAAGACCTGAATCAGCCGGAATGCTGGGCTGATATGGAATTAAATAAATTAGTGAGGCTGCAAATAATGGAAAACTTAATACAAGTAAGTAACTCACATGACGATGGTTGGATAAAGCTAGATTAAGTCCGGATAATATTTTGGTAAATCTTTTCCATAAACTAAGCTGTTTAGCTAATTCTTTTTGTTTTGCTATATAAGCATCAAATTCTTTTTTCTTAACAGGTTTTTTTTTCATTTTTATATACTTTATTTTTTGTCAGACTTGGATGAATGTGCAGCCTGAATTTTATTATCCTTTATATTATTAGAATTTTCTTTATTTTTTTTTATTTGGCATTTTAATTTTTGGATATTCAGGGCTAAAAACATAATATTTGCCTATTTGTACAGCGGCAGGCGGTAAAGTTGGGCCTGTAATAGTTAACCATACAGTCAATCCGCATAAAAATAAGATTGATATAAAACGCCATGAGTGATGCTTATTGCTTTGTATATCCTGAGTCTGCAAAGCATAGCGCAGGGTATCATGATTTAATGCTTCTAAAAAAGCTTGTGTACTCATTAAGTGGAGATGATTAATATTTTCAATATTATTCAATTCATCAAAATTATTTTGCTCATTTTTTTCTTCTTGTTCTTTTTTATCTTGAATACTTTTTAATATTTCTTTATCTTCATTATTAAATTTATTCGTATCTCTCAACACTTCTATTTGAGAAGGAATATATTTATTATATTCTTGATTAATTACATTAAAAGAAATATCATCATCATAATCTTTTGTTTGATTATTTTTCATAGATAGCCTATTGATAATAAATTGTCATATACTATTAGTATAGTTGTTGTACTTAAAAAAGCTCCTTGCTGTACTATTTTTACTATCTGCGCCGCTTTTTTTGCGTACGCCTATACTAATTGCAGTTCATTTTACGAACTGCAATTAGTATATATGCCAAATTATTCTAAATCAGCTATATAATTACACAGCGGTTGATTAAATTTATTATATGATAAATAAAATAAAACTACATATATTGTAGATTTATACATATAATTTTAGTTGTAAGTGTTATATATCGTAGTGAAAGTTCGATATTATGTTGTAAGCGGCAGAGATATGCATGGTGAAAGGCATAAAAAATTAATTGAACGCTATACACTTTTTAAATATATACAAAATGATATGCTGTTTGATATAGAGCATAAAAATTACTATGATTATTCAGCGTATCATACCAAAGCTAATAAAAACACAAGTGCTTTAAGTTAATTAATATTCATTTGGGCGAGCGGGTGGATCTATTTCATTAGCCTTTCTAAGAATTAAATCTGAAGCACATGTTAAACACATAATTCCTTCAGAAAATTTATCTTTGCCAGCATAAAGTTTTACACTATATCCTTGTTCATATTTATGAGTAGAGCAGGGATTTTGCACTTTACCAGCCAATTTTTTGAATTCATGTGTTTTAGAGAGCGAAATTTCTTTCACTTCTGACGTTATATCTTGCTCATATCTTGTTGTGCCAATATCTGGTACAGTATCCCTTAAGCATCGTGGGGTTTTTATTGGTTTTGTTGGCAAAGGCATTGCAGTTAAAAAATCGAGAGTGTTAAATATAGATAGTTAAAGATATAATAAGTAAAGAATTAAAATTTAAACCAGATGTGTAAATGCCAAAGATGCGGTAGTGAGAGCTATATAAGAAGCGGAAAAGTAAGATGT
>JAHFQJ010000006.1 GCA_023266335.1 Burkholderiaceae bacterium | reverse complement strand
TATCCCGTTCAGAAGAGATGGTAGAATTAAGTATGAGATTATGGGTTCATGTTAATAAGCCTGAAGAATTTGCTAAATATCAGATAATCTTTAAGTCAGCTATCTTGGTTTAACACTCTCTAAAAATCAATATATTTTCAAAGTATGGATTTATATGGGGGTGTATAAATTTTGATTAAAACTCTTAAAAAAATCCCCTTACTTGAGAAGGCAAATATACGTAGTTTTATTAATAATCTGAAGTAGTTATAGTTATAAAATTTAAGTATCAATAAAAAAACAGGTATAATAACTATATTTTTATATATAAGGATATGATTACTATATGATTACTCCCAGATTTTACGTAGCTAAACATGACTTACAAGCTGGAGAATATATTATTGAAGATGATTTTATTTTACAGCATATCAGAGCTTTAAGATTATGTCTAAATGATACTTGTTCACTATTTAATGGAATAAATAATCAGGAATGGCATGCTGACATCATTGATGTAAATAAAAAATCTGCAAAATTATATATTAATAGCTTACATACAATAAATCGTGAATTAAATAAATCTATAAATTTAATCCAAGCCTTAATTAATCCTAATAAATTAGAGCTGATAATTGAGAAAACCACAGAGCTTGGGATTGATAATATTTATTTAATACCAGCTGCTTATAGTAATACAAATTTAACAATTGAAAATAAAGATAAAAAACTTAATCGACTGTCTAAAATAATTATTGCTGCTTGCGAGCAATGCGGAAGAAATACTCTACCTAGTATACATAATTTAAATAGCTGGAAAAATTGTTTAGATATGCTGCAAAGTATGCCTCAAGATAGGCTTAAATTTTTTCTTACAACTGATATTGCAAATTCTATTGATATTAACAAAAAAAATATAAAAAACATATGTGATATTAATGTTAAGAATTACAACTCCATATATTATATAATTGGTCCTGAAGGCGGTTTTAGCCCCACAGAGCAAAAGAATTTATTTGACGCTGAATGTATTGGAGTAAATTTATGCAGTACAATATTAAAATCAGAAACAGCAAGCATCGCTGTGCTTAGTTATCTTAACTTTAGCTAAAACGCCACTCCGTCCTTAAAAATACCCCTAAAACTATTACTGCATGTACTATTTTATAGTACATGCCTTCCTATACATAAAATTCAAGTAGGACGATTATATAATTTTGCATAATTGCATAATTGCATAATTGCATAATTGCATAATTGCATAATTGCATAATTGCATAATTGCATAATTGCATAATTGCATAATTGCATAATTGCATAATTGCATAATTGCATAATTTAGTATTTAATTTGACATTATAGAAATAATGTCAAATATTTAAGGAAATAAAAAGTAAATTATTGTGTATTATTACGTAATATGTAATAATATTACGTGTGTAATTTTAAAAAAAGATAAATCATGTTTTTAAAAGAAATAAATGAGGAAAATAAAGATTTTTTAAATGAAGTTGAAGCAATAAAAATAAGAGCTATATCAACTAAGCAGGCATATATTGATATAGCCAAATTATTATTTTTACAATATCAAGAAATGCCGACCGCTAACCGTTTGTATAATCTTTTGAAAAAAGGAAGTATGACAACAGTTGTGGAGGCAATGCGCATATTTTGGCAAGAAATTCAATCTCAATTAAGCATAAAAATTAATATGCCGAATGTACCACAGCAGTTACAAAATATTTTAGTTGAGCAAATGGAAGAAATTTGGTCCAAAGCTTTAGAACAAGCTGCTTTAGAATTTGAACAGCAAAAAAATGAAGTTTTAGAAAAAAATAAAGATTTACAACAGAAAATTTTAGAATTAAATCAGAAAATTATTCTTAATGAACAAAAATATAATGAAATTGGTAATAATTATCAAGAATTAACGAATCAAAACTTACAGGACAAAGAAAAAATTGCTCATCAAGAAATTCAACTTCAGCAGGAGCAGAATTTACAAAAAGATTTATATAAAAAATTATCTCAATTGCAAGAGGATATAAATGAGCAGCAAAGGCAATTTAACCATGAAAAATCTGAAATTCAGGCAAAATTTGATCTAAATATTCAAGCTTTACAGCAAGATATAAAATCATGGCAACAAAAATTAGATAATGAGCGTACTCAACTTAAACAACAGGAAAAAGAATTTAATAAACAAAGTAAAATTTACCAAGAAACTATTAAAGATTTACAAGACAAAATAAGTAAAGAAAAATACCAAAATTCTGATTTATCAAATAAATTGATTCACCTAGAACAAAAGTACAGCGAATTAGAACATGATAATATAAAATTGCAAAAAAACAACAAAGAAGTAATTGCTGAAACAAACAAGCTAAATAAGCGGAAAGTATTAATAAATAATAGAAATGCAGATATAGGATTATTTAAAAAGCGTAATAAGAAATAATTTATCTTTATAAATATTATCCTGAATTATAGGATAAATTACAGCAGTATCCAAAACTTGCATGTTGTTTATAAGCATCTTTAATCGAATCTTCAGTGCATCTATTACCAGAATCACTGCAAACGTAAGTGTTAAAATAATCAGTTTCTTTGTAGAGGCATCCTATAGAAATATTTCTAAAATAAGTTTTAAACTTAATAGAATTTTTAGAGGAATAGGATTGCCCAGAGAAACTTTTAGTATACATCTCTGAGAAGATGAGTTGATGGCACATATAAATTAAATATTTAAAGAAGTTTATTTGACTCTAAAACTATTTAGAAAAGTTATAATATAGTTTGGCTTAATATAAAAATTATATGTATGAACAAAATAACCATTTCAAAAGAACAAGCAGTACAGAAAATAAATGAATTAGTAGAACAATTAAATCAATACAATTCTCAATATTATTTATTTGATAACCCAAGTGTAGACGATTTTGAGTACGATGAATTATTACGTGCCTTGCAAAAATTAGAGCAGCAATATCCTGAATTAGTTTTAGAAAATTCCCCTACCCAAAATGTTGGTGCAGAAATAGATAACCGCTTTGCACCAGTAAAGCATTTAAAACCTATGCTTTCACTTAATAATGCATTAGAAATAAATGATGTAGAGCATTTTGTAAATCAATGCATTAAACTTACTGAGCAACAAAATTTAGTTTTTACTTGTGAACCAAAATTTGACGGCTTAGCAATTTCTCTGCATTACCGCAAAGGTAAATTAGTGTGTGCCGCAACCAGAGGTGATGGGAAAATTGGTGAAGATGTAACCCATAATATTTTAACTATTAATAAAATTCCCAAGCAATTAAATGATAATAATCCGCCGGAATTTATTGAAATACGCGGAGAGGTTATAATTTTCATTCAAGACTTTGAAAAACTTAATAAAAAACAGCAAGAGCTTGGCGAGCGTTTATATGTAAATCCGCGCAATGCAGCTGCTGGCAGTTTAAGGAAGTTAGTATCATCTGATACGGCAAATATTCCTTTATCATTTTTTGCTTATGGAATAGGATCTTTAGAAAATAATCAGCAAAGTAATATCTTTTTTAAATATCATCATGAAGTCTTACAGAAACTAAAAGAATGGAATTTACCAATTGCAGAGCAATATATTAAAGTCGTTGAAGGGGCAGAAGGCTTGAAACAATACTATAATGATATGCAGACTCAAAGAGAAAATTTGCCATTTGATATTGACGGCATGGTATATAAAATTGATGATTTATTTCTACAACAGGAAATGGGATTTGTAGCTAAAGCTCCGCGCTTTGCCATCGCACATAAATTTCCGCCAAAAAATTCTATTACTAAATTATTAAACATTGATGTTCAAGTGGGCAGAACTGGAGCAATTACACCTGTTGCAAGGCTTGAGCCGGTTATGACCGGCGGTGTAACTATTAGCAATGCAACCTTACATAATGAAGATGAAATTTTACGTAAAGATATTTGTATTAATGATGAAGTTTATATCCGCAGAGCTGCTGATGTAATTCCTGAAGTTTTTGCCTTGTATGCAAAAGCAGAAAACCGTATAAAATTTGTTATGCCGACCCATTGCCCTAAGTGCGGCAGTATAATTGTTAAATTAGAAGGCGAAGCAATTGCAAGATGCAGCGGCAGCAGTATTTGCCCAGCACAACGTAAAGGCGGTTTAGTCCATTTTGCAAGCCGCAAAGCTTTAAATATTGAGGGGTTTGGTGAAAAAATCGTTAATCAGCTCGTAGATTTAAACATTGTAAATAATATTTCAGATATTTTTACTTTAACTATTGAAACATTAGCAAATTTGGACAGAATGGGGCAAAAATCTGCACAGAATTTAATTGATGAAATTCAAAAAGCAAAAAATAATGTGAATTTAGCCAAATTTATTTATGCTTTAGGTATTCGTCATGTTGGCGAAAGTACAGCTAAAGATTTAGCGAGATTTTTTGGCAGTTTTGAAAATATTAAAAATGCATCTATCGAACAGCTTTTACAAGTTCAAGACGTTGGAGAAGTGGTAGCCAATGCTATTAAATTATATTTTGAAAACACGCCGGAGCAATGGTTTAATGAATTATTACAGCATATTAATTTTGAATTAATAATAGAAAATAATCAATCTCAACAAAAAAATAGTTTCTTTGCTCAAAAAACAGTGGTTCTTACAGGAACATTAGAAAAATATAGTCGTGATGAATTAATAAGTAGTTTAGAAAAATTAGGTGCGAAAATTACAAGCAGTGTATCTAAGAAAACAAATATAGTAATTGCCGGAAGCGAAGCAGGCAGTAAGCTTGAAAAAGCCCGCAGTTTGGGTATAGAAGTTCTGAATGAAGAGGAATTATTAGAACATTTAAATTTAAACTAATACACCATCTGTAATAGTAGCTGTTTTATTACATTCAGAGGCAATTTCATAGTCATGAGTTACTACAATTAAACTGGAGCTTTGTTCTTCACAAGCTTGTTTTAACAAGGTAAATACATTTTTAGAATGCTGCTTATCTAAATTGCCGGTTGGCTCGTCTGCTAGTATGCAGATTGGATTATTGATTAAAGCACGGGCAATTGCTACCCGTTGGCGTTCTCCGCCGGATAATTGACTTGGCAAATGTTCTAAACGATGGGATAAACCTAGTTTTTCTAATAAAAATTCACCTTTTTTAATTTGCTCACTGGTGTGAGTTTTACCGCTGGCAATCCACAATGGCAGCATTGCATTTTCAATCGCACTTAATTCCCAGACTAAATGATGAAACTGATAAACAAAGCCCATATATTTATTACGTTCTTTACTATGCTTTGTATCTAAACCGCCCCAATTTTTGCCTAAAAAGTTAATATTTCCGCTAGTTGGTGTATCTAAACCAGCAAGAATATGCAAAAGTGTGCTTTTACCAGATCCGGAAGAACCAACAATTGCAATGCTTTGCTTTTCATATAATTCTAGATTAATATTTTTTAATATTTCTATTTTTTGCTTGTCATCATCAAAATATGATTTGTTGATATTTTCTGCCTTTAGGATTAGTTTTTGCGAACTCATATTTGATTTTATATCTTTTATTAATTATTGTAACACTACAGGATTTAAAAAAATTATATTGGCTCATTATTCCAACAACCTGGGCTTTTACTGTCAAAAAATTCTATTTCTATATTATTTTTAATTTTCTTAATAGATTTTTCTATTTTATGGCAATAATCTTGATCGTTATCATATACTGAAACAGCAATTTTTTTAAGTCCCTTATTTTCTAATATTTTTTTTAAAATGTGCTCATCTTGCTCTTCAATTCCCCATCCATATATTGTAATATTATCTTTTAGATTAGGTAATACTTCTTGGTATACAATAGATAAGTAATTACTGCTTCGAATAGCTCTTAATTTATGTTCCTTAGTTCCTTCACTTACAAATAATGGTACACAATCTTCGCTTTTCCAAGCCTCAAGAACAGATTGAAGCAAGTCCTTCTTATCTTGCTGAGTCAAGTCTTTATCTTCCTTCTTTTTACATAACTTTCTATCTTGTCCTATTCCATTTTCGAATAGCTTTTGGCATAACATTAAATTCCCATGCGGATAAAAAACTAAAGAAACTTTTTTTTGACCTTTAATTGGTTGTTCTAGTTCTTCCCAATTTTCTTTGGGGGGATGCCTCTCACAAAAACCATCTTTAAAAGCATGACCATTTTTATCCAGACTATGTATGGTTGACCAATATACAATCAAATCGTAATTTAAAGATATTACATAGTCAAAGATTTTTAAAAAAGAATTTATCTTAACTATTTCTGTAGAAATGGCTTCATGTTTTGGATGTATGCCACTTACTGTTTTTATAAGACAATCTCTAATATTTACATAGGTATCGTGTGTCTTATCATCTTTTATTTTAAGAAATTTATTGACATTGAAGGCTTGCCATACTGATTTAAGAATTAATTCAAAGTCTTTAGTTTTAAAAAAATCAAATAATTGTTTAATATCAGTTGATAATCCAGCTTTTTCAAATAATGACGTATAATTAAATTTTTCATTAACAGCTATGCTTGCACCATTACCTAATATAATTGTTCCAGTATAATTTTTACTTATATCATTCCAGTCTTTTATCTCATACATATTTTTATAATTAAATGTTGTTTAATTATAATTTTACTATAAAAAATTAACAATTCAAGGATTACAATATAAATATTATTTTTGTATCTTTTATAAAACTTAAGCACTTATGCGTCTATTAGAACTTTCTACTGAAGGATTACCCGCAAGCAATCCTCTAACACTTATATCTTCATCAATTTCCGACCAATATATTCCTTCGCCAAGTCCAAGTATTTCATAGTTAGTCAATTGTTGTTGTGAAGCATTAAATAATCTTGGAAACCAAACTAATGGAACAGAAATTAATCTTCCATCAGATAAATAGACATTTAATTCTGTTTGTGTACAAGTTACTTTTTGTGCATATGGTTCAGTTTTAAGCTCCAAAGAATTCATTCCAAGCCTCAATAAATTTTTGTTTATGTTCTTTTATTATAGTCATTATTTTTGATAATTCTACAGATGAAAATTTATAACTGTTTGCAATAGATATGGGTTCAAGCCAAAACTTAGCAAGACAATCATCTTTCTGCACATGAATGTGTGTTGGTTCTCCAGCTTCGTTAGAATAAAAGAAAAATCTGTAAGAACCTATTCTTAATATTGTCGGCATATTTTTATTATTTTAAACCAATTAACTTTTGTAATCACTCATGCCTTAACACATCAGCCGGATAAAGCCGGCTTGCTCTATGGCTTGGATAAATTGTAGCTAAAACCGTCATTGCCATGCTGCCGATTGTAATAATACTAATATCGCTTAATCTTGGATCAGACGGCATTGAGGAGATTAAATAAATCGATTCAGGTAAAAATTTAGTATTAAAAATATTTTCAATAAAGCTTACCAAAAATCCCACATTATAAGCAATTAAACAGCCAAAAATTAACCCTAATAATGTTCCGCCAATTCCAATTATTAAACCTTGGTAAATAAATATTTTCTTTATAGAACTTGCAGCTGCGCCAAAAGTACGCATAATTGCAATATTTCCCTGCTTATCTTTAACACTCATTACAAGCGTTGAGACTAAGTTAAAGGAAGCAACAGCTATCATTAAACTTAAAATAATAAACATCATACGCTTTTCTGTTTTAACTGCACTAAACCATGTTTTATTTTGCTGTCCCCAATCTTTAGCAATTAAATTTGGAAAAATGCTTTGTATTTGCCGTGCAATTAATGGAGCATCAAACATATTTTTTAGTTTTATGCGCATTCCGCTAATATCATCAAGCATTAATAATGTTTTAGCATCTTGAAAATGCATAATAATTAAACTACTGTCAAATTCATAATGCCCAGTATCTAAAATTCCGGCAATATGTACTGATTTTAAACGTGGAGTAACGCCCAGCGGTGTAACATTAGTATTAGCAACAGCTAAAGTTATTTTATCGCCAATAATTACATTTAAATGTTCAGCTAAAGGCTTGCCGATTAAAATATTAAAACTGCCCGCCTGCATATGTTCAGCAATTTTTTGCGGAGGCATAAATTCATTTAATTGAGTTGATTCAGTTTTTTGTCTCACGCTCTGCATAATATTTGAAACACTACTTTCAGAATTTGGATCTATTCCTCTAATGCCAATTCCATACATATTACCATTATGCAATAACATGGCCTGCCCTTGAGCAAAAGGTGCAATGCCTTGAATATTTTTAGCTATATTTGATGTTTGTAAATTTTTACTAATATCTTGCCAATTTGTGCTTGGCTCAAATGAAGTTAATTCTATATGTGATAACACTGACAGCATACGGTCTCTCACTTCTTTTTGGAAACCATTCATAACCGACAATACTATAATTAAAGCAGCTACGCCTAAAGCAATGCCTAACATTGATAGAGCTGCAATAAAAGATACAAATTTATCTTTTTTAGATTGAGAGCGGCGGGTAAATTTAAGTGCTAACTGCCATTCAAAACTTTTGAATCCTCTAAACATTATAATTTTTCAGTATATAAGAATAGGTAAGTGTAAATTAAATAAAAACCCTAGTCAATTTATACTTATCAAACCAATGTAGTAAAATAAATAGTTATTTTAAATTTGTGCTACTAATTATGAAAATTCAAAATCTGGAATCTATATTGGTTAATAATCATAATAAATATAAAAACTTAGCATTAGATTTATTTAATTTAGATATTAGCTCTAATTCTTACCCTTTAACTTTAGCACAATGGGAATCCGCCATTGAAAAAAACATTGTTTATATATTAGCAAATAATAATAACATAGCAGGAGTATGTGTGTGGTTAGATAATTCAGTTATATATGAAATGGAACTTATTCAAATAATCATATCTAAAAATTATATAGGCAAGGGAATTGCATCAGCATGGCTTAGTTATTTATGCTCTGCATATAAAAAGTTTACACTAAGATTAGAGGTTAGAAAATCTAATGCAGCTGCTCAAGAAGTTTATGCTAAATGTGAATTTGATGTTATTGGTGAAAGAAAAAATTATTACCCTATATACAATCATGATAAAAATGAGATTATAGATCGGGAACATGCTGTTTTAATGGAAAAACATATAAAATAATCGAGCTAAATTGCAATCTCTGGCTTAATTCCTTATAATATATTCATCAAACATTTACAATTCTAATGTACAAAAAATCTTTAGATTTATGACTAAAAAAATTAAACAAAATCAAAATAATACGGAAGAAAAATCCGGCGAAAATCTAAAGCAAGAGCAAGAAGACATTAATAAAAATTCAGAAAGTATTTCAGAAGATATAACTAGCACTTTAACTATACATAAGTCTAAGCTAAAAAGAAATGGTAGAATATTAACATTTTCTGCCTTAATTCTTAGCATTGCTACAATAATTATTTCTGTTTTTGTTGGCATCTGGCATTATATTCCCTTTTCACAAAAATATATAGCTAAATATTTGTCGCAAAAAACTAATTTAAACGTAGAAATTGGCAGTATTCACACAAGCTGGGGCAATTGGAAGCCGCGTATAACTATTTTTAATATAAAGGCGACTGACCCTAAAAATAAACAAAAAATTTGGTTTAGTGCAAATAATATTGATTTATTATTTGGTAGCTATGCAAAATACGGCGTAAATATACCAACGGCTAATTTTACTTATATCAGGCTAAATAATCCTTACATATTATCGCAGCAAACCAAAAACGGCTGGTCAATTTTTGATCAAAAGCCAAGTAAAGAACCTTTAGAAAGCCTGCCGAATTGGCTTTTTGAACAAGATTTAATCGAAATTAATAATGCAAAAATTGATTTATTATCTATTAAAGGCGATCACTTGCCTATAGATTTTAGGCTAAGTTTAAAAAAACATAACCATACGCATAATTATTTATCTTATCTAGATGTTAAATTGCCGGGTATTAACGCTGATATTAAGGCTTTTTTTTCACCCATCTATAAAAAAGCAGAGTTTTTAGGATATTTCAAAGAGTGGGTAGGTAGAAATTCTGTAAATTTAAATGTAGATTTAAGTAATGAAAATATTCAGTACTATAAAAATTTTCTTATAGGTGCAAAAAACCATAATAGCGATAATTCAAATTCACAAGAAATAATTCAAGTTAAAAATCAAGTAAAAATTGATGATATATTAACTAATATTAAACAAATTCAAGGCAGTATTCAATCTAAACTAATTTGGAAGCAGACTACTATTGAAAAAGGCAGTATAGATATAGATTTTACTAACATTGACGGAAAACTCCCAAATGCTTTGCAAAAACTAATGTCTAATTTAAATGCGCATATAAAATTAAACTCTATTAATAACAATAAATCAGGTAGTGTAAAAACTTCTTATACAATTCAGCAGCAAGCTTTTATTAAAAAATACAGTAAAGGTTTACCAAATCAAAATTATATTTGGAATATAGATTATGTTAATTGGAATAATTCAGATAAAAATGATAATAAGCCTAATAATAGGTCTGAAATAAGAAATATTATAATTTCTCACCCCACTCATAGTATTTTCCCAATTAGCTTTAGTTTAAAAAATAGCGACTTATCCCCTTTTAATAATATTTTTAATAAAAGTCTCATTCCAACTAAATATCAACAGTTTTTGTCTTATATTAATCCAAGAGCCAACATAAATAATTTACAATTTATTTATACTCCAGATAAAAGCATACATAAATTGCTGCAGTATACTATAAACGCTGATATAGAAAATATTCAATTTAACTACCCATATCCGGCTAATATTGAAAGCAGTGGCAAGAATAATACAAATACTAATAATATTAGTGATAAAAATTTATCTATGTTAGGTAAAAATGGGCTTAATTTAAAATTACAAGGCTCATTTGAAAAAGGAAGTTCTCAGATAACAGCTAAAGATATTATTTTTAAACTGCCATCTATCAAACAAACTTTACCCTTAAATTTAGTAGATACAAATTTAGCTTGGAACATAGACGAGCAAATAAATATTGATGTACCAAAAATTTTAATCCAAAATAATGATATTAAATTTGATGCTAAAGCCTCTTATATTAAACAGGAAAATAATAAGTCAAATTTCATAACTAAAGGTAATTTTTCTGCTCAAAATATAAATGTACTACATAAATTTCTACCTGATAGTTTAGAAGAAAAAACTAAACAAATTATACAATCTATGAATATTGACGGCATAGTCAATAATGCGAAGTTTGATATTTCCGGCAATCCCGAACAATTTAAAAATAATTTTGACGGAATAAAATTTAATTTACGCTTACCACTCCAAAATGCAAAGTTTAGTATCCCGCATGTTAACCATGAAGATAAATCTAATTCTGATAATCAAGCTCAAGCTAAGCTAATTAGTTTGCCTTTAAAGCAGGAAGTAAGAAATAATAAAAGCCAAGAAACTATGCAGCAGCATATTAGTTCTAACTGGCCACGTTTTGAAAATATAAATGGTAATTTGAATATTATTAATAAGCAAATGCAAATTAATATTGATAATGCATCAGCTGGAAATTTAAAAATTGGTAAAACCGGCATTTTACTAAATTCATTTACAAATAATCCTATACTAACTGTTAATGCAGAATCTAACGGTAGTTTAGATAGTATGTTAAATTATGTAAATGTAAGCCCTGTTCATGAATGGATAGGCAGTTTAAATTTTAAAACTACGGGAGATGCTAATTTAAAACTAAATTTAGCTATACCTCTTCATGATTTACATGCATCTACAGTACATGGAAGTGTAGATATGAATGATAATGATATTGAATTTATTCCATCTATTCCGGTATTTAAGCATGTAAAATCTCTGATTAATTTTGATCATAAAGGTTTTAAATTTGATCAAGCCAGCGCTAATTTTATAGGAGAAAATATAATTGCAGGCGGATATAGTAAAGAGCATGCGGTGTATATAACTGCTAATGGTATTTTAAGCAAAAACGGTATGGAAGGCACTGATTTTAAATCAGTATTATCAAGAATACCTAAATATATTCAAGGGCAAACACCATACACTGCTAATCTTAGTATAGTTAATAAAGAGATTAAAGTTGATGTAGATACAAATTTAAATGGTATATCAATTGCATTACCTGAGCCATTAAATAAAAATGCTAATGAAAATAAACCTATGCATTTTTCTTGGCATTTAATGAATCAAGAAAAACCTATTGAAAAAATTAAATTAAACTATAATAATTTAGTGGGTGCAGTCATTGAACAGCAAAGAGAAAATGGAGAAGCTAAAAATATCAGAGGTATTTATTATGCTGACCATTCTTTTAGTGAAGATTTGCCGTTACCAGAAGAGGGTATACAAGCAAAAGTAAATTTAAAATACATCAATGCAGATGCATGGAGAAACTTTTATAATAATTTACAAAAAGATTTAAATAATGATAAGCAAAAAATATATTCTGTTCAAGAAAGTGCTGCAAAAGGTGAGGCTGAATTATATTTGCCTGCACGTATTGCCGCTTACACACAGTCATTAAGAGCCATGGATAGAGAAATTAAAAATATTATACTTGGTATTTCAAGACAAGATGACGGCTGGTCGGGTAATATATCATCCAGCCATATTAATGGGTTTATAAGACTTCATCCTGCAAGCTCAAAAAATATAAATGGATTAATTGAAGGGCATTTTAGTCAAGTCAATATTCCAGATAAGCAGCAAAAGCAAATTATTGCGGAATTATTTCAAGAAAGAGTACAAGACTTGCCTGCACTTAATATAAAAATTGATAATTTTACTATGCTTCAAAAACCTTTGGGTAAAGTAAATATCAATGCCTATAATGACTATAATGAAAATAAAAAAACATGGCATATTAAAAATATTTCTTTAGAAAATAATGATGCTAATTTATCTGCCAAAGGTTTTTGGGATTATAGTGTCAATAAAACTAAAACATCTAATAATATTAATAGCCAAACAAATATTGAAATCAATTTAGAGCTTAAAGATGTAGGAAATTTCTTAAATTTACTAGGGGCAACTCAAGTTGTAAAAAATGGTAAAGGAATTATAAACGCTAATTTAGAGTGGCAAGGCAGTCCGTTAGAATTTAATTATCCAACATTAAATTCAAATGTTAAACTTAACATTAAAGACGGTGTTATATTAAAAGTTGATCCTGCAGCTGCTAAATTACTTGGTATTGTAAGTTTACAGGGGCTAGGCAATATTTTGACTTTTAACTGGAATAAACTTTTTGCTCAAGGTTCTCCGTTTGATGAAATTAATAGCGATGCATTAATTAAAAATGGTATATTAAATACAGATAATTTTAACCTAAATAGTCCTCAAGCCAAGGTTACATTAAAAGGCAATCTAGATTTAAAAAATGAAACTCAAAATTTACAAGCAGATATTTATCCAAAAATTAATGCAGGCAGCGCTTCTATTGCATATAGCATTATCAATCCTGCAATTGGTTTGGGAACTCTAATTGCTCAAGTTGCCTTAGCAAATCCTCTATCTAAAATTTTGAAGCAGTCTTATGCAGTAACTGGTAAATGGGATAAACCGAGTGTTAAAAAAATCACGCATAATGATGAAAATGAAACATCAGATAAAGAATCATTCTCTAAATAAAATTAATTTATTAGCTTATCAATTTAAACGAGCTAAAAAATAAATCAATATTATCTTGTAAATTTTGTTTATCTTTCAATTTATCAAAATAAGACTTATCATATATTACACTAAGCTGATAAATATATTTGTCATTGTATATCCACTTAGATTGAAGTATTTTATGATTTCCCCCGTTTGACCATTTACAGACTAATATTTCAGGGTTATAATATCTAATCAATTCTCCGCTTTTACACCATTGCTTTTGTAAATCTTTTTCTAATTGACTTACCTTAGAATTATCATGTTGAATATATCCCACACCAAATAACACATTTGAATCCCCGCTACTTGAGGCTTGCAGATTTAAGATATATTTTTTATTATCAATAATAATTATTTTCTGGTGATTTGATGGTTTTGATGGAAAAGCTATAATATAATTATTTTCATGTATTTCTCTCCAATTAAAATTAGGAGAACAAGCTAATAATGCTGCAGGTAAAAACGCTATAGAAATAATATTTTTGAACGAATGCATAATAAAAATTACAGTTTTGTGCATAAATCATTATCTTTTTATGCAGTATTCAGGTTATATGTTGTTTTCTTGATTATATCTAAAAATCTTTGATTAAACTTTGATAAATTGCAGTGCAAGTAAGGCAGAAAACTAAAATTCCTAACCAAAGCTTGCACAATTTTTTGAAGTCCGGCTTTTTCTAAAACTTCACCTGCTGGTGAAAAACCGCTTGTTATTTTTCTTGCATCTGAAATAAATATCGTTAAATTTGAGAGAGTTTCTGAATTTGGATTTTTTACATTTGCCCTAACTAAATTACCAAATTCTTTCAATAAAAAATCCTGTTGTGCATATATGCTACCTTTTATAGAAGAATATCGAGAAAAAATTATTAGGCATAATTTATAAAACATTTTTGTAAAAAAATTAATTATACATTATATTATGGATTTTATAAATAATTTAATATCCATAGATACCTGCCTCCGCAGGTATGGCACTCGTTTTAACAAGCAGTGTTTTATTCCAAATTCCTATGGGCATATCCAGTAAATAATTGCCTTGGTCTGCCAATTTTATATTCTTTATCTGTAATCATTTCTTCCCATTGGGCTATCCAGCCAACACTTCTTGCAAGGGCAAAAATGCAGGTAAACATATCAACAGGTATGCCGATTGCACGCTGAACAATGCCGGAATAAAAATCTACATTAGGATAGAGTTTTCTGCTGATAAAATATTCATCTTCTGATGCAATTTTTTCTAATTCAATAGCTAATTTAAATAATGGGTCATTTTGTAAGCCGAGAGCTTCTAAAACTTCATGGCAGGTTTCACGCATTAATTTAGCCCTAGGGTCATGATTTTTATAAACTCTATGCCCAAACCCCATTAATCTGACATGGCTGTTTTTATCTTTTACTCTACTAATAAATTCACCAATTTTATCAACACTGCCAATTTGCTGGAGCATATTTAAAGATGCTTCATTAGCTCCGCCATGTGCTGGTCCCCATAAGCATGCAATACCAGCTGCAATAGCTGCAAATGGATTAGTTCCGCTAGAACCCGCTAACCTTACTGTAGATGTTGAAGCATTTTGTTCATGATCCGCATGTAAGATAAATATTCTATCTAATGCTCTTACTAAAACATCATTTATTTTGTAGTCTTCACAAGGATTAGAAAACATCATACGCATAAAGTTTTCTGTATAAGATAATCCATTATTTGGATATACTAACGGCTGCCCGATAGAATATTTATAAGACATTGCAACAAGGGTCGGCATTTTAGCAATTAATCTAATTGCTGATATTTCACGCTGAACAGGATCAACTACATCAATAGCATCGGGATAAAATGCTGCCATTGCACCAATTAATCCTGTTAAAACTGCCATTGGATGTGCATCTCTTCTAAATCCGCGTAAAAAAAACTGCATTTGTTCATGCACCATCGTATGGCGTGTTACAGTATTTACAAATTCTTGCTGCTGTGCTGAGTCTGGTAACTCGCCTTTTAATAATAAATAGCACACATCTAGAAATGAGTGTTTTTGTGCTAATTGTTCAATTGGATAACCGCGGTAACGTAACTCACCTTTATCCCCGTCAATATAAGTAATTTTTGATTCACAAGCAGCTGTTGATAAAAATCCAGGGTCATAAGTAAATTTACCTGTTTTGTTGTACAGAGAGCGTATATCTATTACATCTGGTCCAACAGAACCACTATATAAAGGCATCTCTAAGCTAGGAGTTCCATCTGAAAAAGATAACGTTGCATATTTTTGTGTGTTGGCATAATCAGTCATAAAATCTATCCTTGCTTTTAATTATTTAATATACTGTTTGTAATTTTTGCAGAATATCTAAAATATCATTATTATTTTGCCATTCCGGTCTTGTATTGGTTTTTTGCAAAATTAAATCTAGTAAATCATTATCACTTAAATCAAGCAGCTGTTCTAAAGAATATGCCTGATTAATGGTTAAAGTCTTCTCATATTTATTGAAAAATTTAGTTAAGACTATATCATTTTCCAGCATTCCTCTTCTTGCACGCCATTTTAATTTAGATAAAGAATTTGTATCTATTATATTATTTACTTGTGACATGTGAGTAAAAATAAGCTGTTGCTAATATATCTATATTACATAATATTTTATTGCTATGCAATATAAATTAGTGATAATCAATTCTTTTAATCAAAATAGGGTAAAATTCAAAATGAAATCTGATTAAGCTTGCGTACAATTTGCAGGAAGTATTTCATGAATATATCAAAGACAAATATAAATGCTATTTAGGCAAATATTAAGGATTCATTAAAAAATGGCATAAATCTGAATTTAAAACCAGCTTTTATGCTCTATACTTATTTAATTAATTTGGATAAATTTATACAGCTCATACATAGCTAATGCATAAACATCTCGTTTAAAATCTACAACAATTTCACTAGCTTGCCAATAATCACACCAATCTGTTGCATCAAATTCCGGCTTATTGCTTGTATATAAATTTATTTTAGCATTTTCATCAGCTAAGCTTAATAAATACCAGATTTGTTTTTGCCCTTTATATATTCCGCGGTGATAGGGGCGGATAAGTTCTTTTGGTACGTCATAACGCAGCCATTCTTGTGTACGACCTAATACTTTAACATGTTGCGGTAATAAACCAATTTCTTCAAATAACTCACGATACATAGCATCAATAGGTCTTTCTTGGTATAGAATTCCGCCTTGAGGAAATTGCCAAGCTTTCTCATTGGCACGTCTGCACATAAGCACATTTTGTTTACTATTAATCAAGACAATACATACATTAGGACGATAACCAGCTCTATCTAGCATTTTAACCTTTTATTGATGTAAAGCAGCATTAGTATTATAATACAACATTGTATCATATCTTGACATTTTTATGAAAGCTAAATCATTCTTAGTTACCACTCAAAAAGAAGCTCCGGCAGATGCGGAAATTATATCGCATAAGCTAATGATGCGTGCTGGATTAATCAAAAAAATGGGAGCCGGTATATACACATATATGCCGATGGGATTACGTATTATTCGAAAAGTTGAAAATATTATACGTACTGCTATGAATGAAGCAGGGGCTTTAGAATGTGTCATGCCAGTCGTACAGCCTGCAGAATTATGGCAGGAAACTGGCAGATTTGAAAAATTCGGTGATGAATTATTACGCTTTAAAGACAGACATGAAAATGATTTTGTATTACAGCCGACTTCAGAAGAAGTAGTAACAGCTATTGTTAGAGCTGATATAAAAAGCCATAAACAATTGCCTATAAACTTGTACCAAATTCAAACGAAATTTAGAGATGAACGCCGTCCGCGTTTTGGTATTATGAGAGGCAGAGAATTTGTAATGAAAGATGCATACTCATTTGATAAAGATGAAGAAGGAATGAAAATTTCATATCAAAAAATGTTTAATGCTTATCATAATATTTTTCAAAAATTAGGCTTAGAGTATAGAGCTGTTGATGCAGATACGGGATCAATTGGAGGTATTGGAAGTTGTGAATTTCACGTTATTGCTCAAACAGGCGAAGATACATTAGCTTATTGTCCAAACTCAGATTATGCTGCCAATATTGAAGCAGCACCTGCTCCATGCCTAATTGAAAAACGTGCATTACCAGAACAAAATTTAGTAAAAGCTGCAACTCCAAATATGAGTACTTGTGAAGATGTAGCTGAATTTTTAAATTTAGATATTACTCAAACTATTAAATCACTAGTAATTGCATTTGACAGCATAAATAATAATCTTAAAACAACTAAAATTTATTTAATATTAATACGTGGTGATCATGATTTAAATGAAATTAAATTGAAAAAAATCTCTCCGGATTTAGCAGATTTCCGTTGGGCAAGCCCAGAAGAAATTCAAAACAATTTTGGAGGAAAAGCTGGTTATTTAGGTCCAGTTGGAATTGATACAAATAAAGTAACTGTAATTGCAGATACTACAGCAGCAAAAATGAGTAATTTTGTATGTGGTGCTAATGATGAAGGCTACCATTATACAGGTTGCAATTGGGGTAAAGATTTGCCTGAACCTCACCAAATATTTGATTTGCGCAATGCAACAGCGGGTGATGCTAGCCCAGACGGCAAAGGTAATTTAGCTATTTGTAGAGGTATAGAAGTTGGACATGTATTTATGCTTGGAACACGTTATTCTATAGATATGCAGGCAAATTTTTTAGACAGTGATGGTAAAAATAAACCAATGGTCATGGGTTGCTACGGCATTGGCGTAACAAGAATTTTAGGAGCAGCCATTGAGCAGAATTATGATGAAAAAGGCATTGTTTGGCCTCAAAATATTGCACCATTTGAAATTGTAATTTGCCCAATTGGATATGATAAAAGTGAAACTGTAAAAAAAACAGCCAATGATTTATATAAATTCTTATTATCAAGAGAAATTGATGTAATTTTAGATGATAGAGGTGAAAGACCTGGCAGTATGTTTGCCGATTGGGAGTTAATTGGAATACCTCACCGCATAGTTATAGGCGATAAAAGTTTAGCTGAAGGGAATATTGAATATCAACGCCGCACAGAAATTGAGGCAACGAAGGTAAGTATTGATGAAATTTACGAATTTATTACTGATAAAGTAAAAACATGAGAATATTAACTGCATGTATACTAATTGTAGTTCATTTTACGACGGCAGGTATCTTGTAAACCAGCATGCTCTGTATGCGTCAAATTATACAAGCATCGCAGGTATGAGGCTGTGTAAATTTACTAATAATAAAAGATTTTTATTTATAAGGTTTATTCTTATAAAATACCTGTCTATATTTAATATTCTCAAATCTTTAATTGAGAATTCATATACTCAATCCTTCCAAAAAAAAGCTAAATAAGCTAAAATCTTAGAAGGTTTAACTTCACAAGCGGATATATGCGTACTAAATTGCTACTTTCCTTAGCTAGTCTAACAGTATTAACTGCATGTTCAATATGGAATGCTAATGATGCAGAAAAGCCGTTTCCATTGCCGCAGATTACTCAATCAAACCAAAGTTTATCTGTTGTTTGGCAGCAAAATATTGGCGACCCATTATCTGAAGAGGTTGGACAAAGCATTTTAGCTACTGTTAATACAGATGTAATAGCAGCAAGTGATAATGGAAGTGTTACAAGGATAAATAGCCAAAGCGGGAATATACTTTGGCAAACTAAAGTTAAAAAAATTCGTCTTGGAGCAGCTGCAAGTGATAAATATGTAGCTCTAGTAAATGCTAAAAATCAATTAATTATATTAAATGCAAATGATGGACAGCAATTATGGACAGCTAATTTAGATACTTCTATTCAATCTGCTCCGTTTATTGCTGAAAATGTGGTAATTTTACGTACTGCCTCTAATAAACTCATTGCTTTTAATTTAGATACTCAAAAATTAATTTGGCAATATGAGAGAGTATCTCAAGGATTACTACTGCACAGCAAGCGTAATTCAATGATATCACCAAAGAAAGGATTTATCCTTGCAGGTTTTCATAATGCAAAAATAGTATTATTAGATATTAATACCGGAGCTCAAAAATGGGAGCAAACTTTAAGCTACAGCAAAGGCTTTACCGAGTCTGAACGTATTAATGATATAGTTTCATCGCCTGCTATTTATGCAGAAACAGCATGTACAGCAAGCTATCAAGGTAAAATAGGCTGCTTTGACTTAAATAATGGCGAAATGTCATGGGAAGTACCATTTTCTACATCGCAAAATCTTGTAAATGATTCATTTGGTATTTACGCAGTGAATACATCTGGGCAAATCAGTTCTTTTGATTATGCAGGAAATATAAAATGGCAGCAAAAAGATTTAACTAACCGTAAAATTAAAGATGGGATTTTGATAGATAATACCTTGGTATTTAATGATTTTAAAGGTTATTTACATCTTATAGATAAAAATAGTGGTGGTTTGGTCGGGCAATTTAAATTAGATGATAATAGTGTACCTATGATAAAAATTGGCTCATTAATTGTTCTTCACACCAATAGCGGTAAAATTTATGGTTTAAAGATTAATAAGTAAATTGTGGATTGAGCAACTAATTTGATATCATTAATCGTGATACCAGATAAATATGCCTGTTAGAACGAGTGTCATACCTGCGGAGGCAGGTATCTATGGATGCGGGAATGGTCATATTTTGATATTAGATAATAATTCAGTTTATTTTTCAAATTACTTGTTAAATCGCAGTAAATTAGTAGTTTTAAGATTTATTTTTATAAGCATAATAATTTTTCTTAATTATATTTATGGTAAAGCAGCGTAATTATTGCATTGAAATCAGATTAGCATAGTAAATATATTTAATTTATTATAAGTGTTACATATATAGTAAATAACATGTAAAAATTAGAATATGTATTATAATCAATAGTAATAGTAGATAAACATAGAGGTAATGTCATGAATTTAATAACCTTACTTACCCAAAAAGGCAAAATAACACAAGAACAAAGCTCACAAATTACTACTATGATTAGTGAACAAAAATCTACCGAAATAGATAGCTTATTAAAAATTAATGCAATTAATGCAGATGAGCTAGCAGAATTCATAAGCACAAACGCAGGAATGCCTTTACTTGATTTGGATAGAGTAGATCTCCAAAAATTGCCTCCAACTCTGGTTGATTCACTTTTTTTAAAAAATCTTAAAATTATTCCATTAGCAAGACGTAATGACAGGTTAGTATTAGCCACGAGTAATCCGCTTGATAAAACATTATTAGAAAAAATAGAGCAGCGTTTAAAATTAAATTTAGATATTATCGTAGTAAACCATGAGAAACTACAAAATGTATTAGCTATTGATAAAGATTTAAAACCTTTAAAGGCTCTGCCTACAGAAGAGGAAATTAATAATTTAGCAGCAAAACAGCTCTCTAAGATGGCATTAAAGATTGCCTATGAAGAAAATATAAAGTCTAATATATCAAATACTTTAAAAAGAAGTGAAAGTGATATTGATGATAGCCCAGCTGTAAAATTCTTGCAAAAAATATTTGCAGAAGCAATTAAAATGGGAGCATCTGATTTACATTTTGAACCTTTTGAGAAAGATTACCGAATTAGATTTCGTATAGACGGCATGCTTCACGAAGTTTCTCAGCCTCCTATTGAAATTAAAGACAAACTTTCTACCCGTATTAAAGTTTTATCAAAGCTTGATATATCTGAAAAACGTGTTCCGCAAGACGGGCGTATGAAAATAAGTCTAGATAGCATAGTAAATCAAAATAATTCCTCCGGCGACGGACCTAAAAACATTGATTTTCGTGTTTCAACATTACCCACTGTATTTGGTGAAAAAGTTGTAATGCGTATTTTAGAAGGTCATAGCAGCAAACTTAATATAGATGCTCTTGGATATGAGGAAAAGCAAAAAAAACTTATTACCGAAGCAATTAACCGACCTTATGGAATGGTATTAGTTACAGGACCTACCGGAAGCGGTAAAACAGTGTCATTATATACATTTCTAAGCATATTAAATAATGGGGCTATTAATATATCAACAGCTGAAGATCCTGTTGAAATTCAAGTACATGGTATTAATCAAGTAAATATTAATGAAAAAGCTGGATTGAATTTTTCATCTGCTTTACGCTCATTTTTACGTCAAGATCCGGATATAATAATGGTAGGAGAGATTCGAGATCTTGAAACAGCAGACATAGCAATTAAGGCAGCTCAAACAGGACATTTAGTATTTTCAACACTACATACTAATGATGCTCCATCCACTCTTATGCGTTTATCTAATATGGGCGTAGCAAGTTTTAATATTGCATCTAGTGTACATTTAATTACAGCACAGCGTTTACCGCGCAGATTATGTAAGCATTGTAAAGTTCTAATGGAATATCCGGAAATTTCATTGGAAGATGCTGGGTTTAAATCAGAACAAATTGCAGATAAGTCATGGAAAGCATATAAAGCTGTAGGCTGCAACGAATGTAACTACATGGGCTATAAAGGGCGTGTTGGTATTTATCAAATTATGCCAATTAGTGAAGAAATGCAGCGTATAATTTTAGCACATGGAAGTGTTTTGGATATTTCTACGCAAGCGGCTAAGGAAGGGATACTTTCATTAAGAGAGTCTGGATTATTAAAGGTAATGCAGGGCATCACAAGCCTAGAAGAAATTTTATCAGTAACTAATTCTTAATCCTAATATTATATATAATTGCTTAAATATTAAAAATATCTTAATAGGTTAGTTGCAATTTTAAAATAATGTGTGCATATTAATACAGATTTATATAAGAATAAAGTAATAACTGTAGCTTTAGCTAAAATTCACTATACTATAGCTAAGTGATAATAAATTGCCATAGCCCGTTGTACTTAAAATTTAGCTCTAGTATGCTATACTTGTCTCAATCAGATTTATAGTATTTTGATTATAAATACCATACTAATAAATAAAAAGGTAAAATATGAGTAGTTATAACAACAAAAATCAGACATCCCCAAGTGATGATAAATTAAATAAAGCAAAAATTAAGCTTGCTTTAGGCAGTACGGAAATAGATTATTTATGGAAGGCTCGTAATGTTGAGGGAGCTTTTATTAATGGCGAAATTCGTGCTAAAAATGAAAAAGAAGCAATGAAGATACTGCAAAAACAGCAGCTTATGTCAATTGAACTTAAAAAAATTAGAACAGTTAGACCACGAAAAATTAGTAGAAAAGATATAGCATATTTTACCCGTCAATTATCTACTTTATTAAAAGCTGGCTTGCCGTTAATGCAGGCAATGGATATTATTTCTAGAGGACATGAAAATCCCGCATTTTCAAGATTAATTAATGACGTAAAGTTAAATATTCAATCTGGAAGCAGTTTTGCAAATTCTTTAAGAGCTCATCCTGATTACTTTGACACGCTATACTGCAACCTTGTAGAATCCGGTGAACAAACTGGGGTATTAGATAATTTACTTGAACGTTTAGCTACGTACTTAGAAAAAAATCTAGCCATGATTTCAAAACTAAAAAAAGCTATGATATACCCAATTTTTATTTTAGCTGTGGTATTTATTATAGTAGTTGGTTTAATGGTATTTATTATTCCAACTTTTAAAGAAATTTTTGCTTCATTCGGTGCAGAATTACCTGCTCCTACTTTAATTATCATGAGTATTTCAGATTTTGTGGTAAGATATATATGGCTTATTTTAGCAGCCCCCATAGTAATGATTTTTGTATTAAAGGCTCAGCTTAAAAGATCTGAAAAACTTAGAGAAGCAAAGGATAAAATGATGCTTTCTTTGCCTATATTTGGTTCTATCATTAGAAAGGCTGCAATTGCAAGGTGGAGCCGTACTTTAGGTACAATGTTTTCATCTGGTATTCCAATTGTTGAATCATTAGAATCTGTAGCTGGTGCATCTGGTAATATTAATTATGAAAAAGCTACCTACAACATTCAAAGCGATGTAACCAAGGGAACTAGTCTAACAGTAGCTATGAGGGCAACTCAATTATTTCCGAATATGGTTACACAAATGGTAGCAAGCGGAGAAGAGTCAGGTGCATTAGATAGTATGCTTAATAAAGTAGGTGATTTTTATGAAGAAGAAGTAGATACATCAATTGCTAGTTTGTCTACCTTAATTGAGCCTCTGCTTATTGTGATATTAGGGGTAATTATTTGTACAATCTTAGTTGCTCTGTATTTACCATTCTTTAGTATTGGTAAAGCTTTCTAATATTAAAATGTAAAGATAATTATTTCATATATAATGCTTTATATTTTTTATTTCCCACACTGATATTTTTACATATAAGTTTTATCTATATAAAATCACAGATAGATAAAATCAGGTACAATATCTTATTATTCCCCTAAAGCATGCTGGATACCTGACTTAACATGCATAATACCATAGCAGGAAATTTTAATACCATAGCAGGAAATTTTACTAAAATAAAGCTTCAAAATATTCAAAGCATATTTATGTATAAAAATAAAATGAATAAAAAAGGAATGGCAATTATATTAGCTTTATTTCTTGTAACCGTCACTACTTCTTTAGCTGCATATATTATTCATAAACAAGATTTAATCATTACTCGGGTAAAACAGCAAAAAACTATGCAAAATCTTCAGGGATTAAGCTTAGGAGCATTATCATGGGCAAAAATAGCACTTAGTTCAGATAATAATGATTTTGATTATGCAGCAGAAAATATATGGAAAATTGATCATTTAAACATAAGCAGTTTATTATATGATAATCAAATAGTTGAAGAAAATGAATATATATATTTATCAGCCTACATGGAAGATACTCAAAGCAAATTTAATGTAAACAGCATTATTAATTGGCAAAATAATAGTGCAGGCACAAATGTAGTCAGAAGAGTTCCAGCCGGATTAAATGATAAATACTTTTATGCATATAAAAATCTATTATCTAATTTAAAAATTGATCCAAATTTGGCATGGCAAACTGTATATTATATTTTTTCAAGCTATAATATGACTCTGCCTAAATTAAATATATTGGAATTAGAAGAGCAGCAAAAGCCGTCGCTTATAAAAATATTAGGCGGAATTAATCTTAGATACCCAAGTGATTTATTAGGAGTCGGTTATACTAAAGAGGATATTCAAAAATTAGATAAATATATTACATTTTTAGATTATGATGTGAAAATAAATGCAAATACTGCCGCACCTATTATTTTGAAGTCTCTAATTCCAACTATGGGAAAACCAGATTTCTTTAAAAATAATCCAAATATATATGCTGCAAATATTAGTGATGTGGTAAACTATTTACAAGTTAGCTATTCTGATACAAATTCCATCAATACAGCACAAAATTGTTTAGATACAAAAACACAATATATGGATATTTATGGAAAAGTAGAACAGGGGAAATATTCAAAAAAAATATTTGCACGCATTAATAAATTAACTAAAAGCATTGATGAGTACTTAGAAGGCTCATCAGCAAACAAAATATACTAGTCGTATTTTAATTTGCGAACTTCGTTGTTGTCTAAATTACTCCTAAATGTACTAATAAACATAGTCGTCGTAATTTATTCCTAGCGCCTCGCCGTAAAATGAACTGCAATTAGTATATTATAAATTAACCACAATCTCAATTCTAATAATTATGAAGTTTTTTTTAAGATTTTTTTTGATAATAACAGCTATTATTATTTCTGATAATATATATGCAAACTCTGATGAGTTAACTATTATCAATCCATGGGCAAGAGCAACTGTCGCAAAACAAACTGCCAGCGGTATATTTTTAAGTATAAAATCCAATAAAGATTTAAAACTATTTAAAGTAGAAAGTTCTTTGGCATCTAAATCAGAAATCCATACTATGTCAATAAAAAATAACACTATGTACATGCATGAGATTGATTTTGTCAATATTCCAAAAGATAAAATTACTAATCTCAATGGTGCATATCATCTCATGTTATTTGGATTAAAGCAAAAACTTCAAGCAGGCAACCAAGTTCCGCTAATATTATATTTTAAAGATGATAAAAATAGTATTATTAAGCATCGTATTAATATAACTGTAAAACCTATATATTATTCAGAAAAATAAAATTTTATTTATTAAAATGGATTTTCAACTATTAGAAACCATGTTGTATTATGGTCATAACATATATCTAAAAAACTACCATATACAAAGATTATATCATAGCGCTAAAAATTTAAGATTTAATTATAAATCATATCAAAACATATTAAATATTTTTAATAAATTACACCTTGAGTTAAATCATAAATATCAAAATAATATAAAATATTGCCTTAGATTATTATTCTATAAAAATGGAGAAATCACTTACACTGTGCAGCCTATTAATAATATGCCATTATACGGATTAAATAATAATAAGCTAAATCTGGTTTTATCTCAAAAATGTATAGAATATAATGATAGCAATAAAGAATTTTGGATAAATAAAACAACTATGCGGATTTATCATGATAATTTATATCAAGGAACCAAAGAAAACAGCAATATAGAACTTGGTGATATAATTTTATATGATAAATATGGGTATATAACTGAAGCCAGCCGTGCAAATATTGCTATTTTAGATAAAAATAATCAATTCATTACTCCGCCCGTACTTCATGGATTACTTGCTGGAACTATGCGCCAATATTTATTATATAATAACCTTATATCATGCCGGTCGATTAAAATAGAAGAGCTTAAAGATAGCAAATCTATTTTATGGTTTAACTCGTTACGGGGAATATATCGAGCTAAGCTCATTGTATAAATAATTTGCTATAATATTAAATTAATTACTCGCTTGGTAAAATTAGCTGTTAGGTTTTTAATTTGGTTTCCAGTTCAAAATTTGGCAGGTTAAGTAATTTAAATTATGGGGATATAAAATGTTTAATATCGATAAACTAATAACAACGATAGATGATTTTGTAAGAATAATACATAATATTCCTATAGCACAAAATGAATCTGAATATACATCATCAACTGATAATATTATTTATGATAAATTTAGTATGGATAACAATCAAATCCATAATAATGATAAAAAATTAACAGATATACAAAAAAAACATAGTGCAGGTTTAATGAGAGTTAACCATGTAGGCGAAGTTTGCGCTCAAGCTTTATATAAAGGTCAGCAGTTTGGCGCTAAAGATTTTAATGTTATAAATTTTCTAAAAAAAGCAGAACTAGAAGAAATAGAACATTTAAACTTATGCTATATGCGTTTACAACATTTAAATTCTCATACAAGTTATTTAAATCCGCTATGGTATTCAGGTGCATTTGCATTAGGTTTAGCAGTCAGCAAAGTTAGTGATGCTTCAAGTTTAGCATTTGCCGCTGAAACAGAAAAGCAAGTTGAGTCACACCTAAGAAGCCATTTGGATAAATTACCTCAAGAGGACATTTTATCTAAAAAAATTGTAGAAAAAATGGCACAAGACGAAGCAGAACACGCAAACTATGCCAAGCAAATTGGGGCAAATACATTGCCGGAATTAATTACGTTTATGATGAAGGGAATGGCAAAGGTTATGACAATAGTTGCATATTATGTCTAACCAGCAATAAATAGATCTGATAAAACTAAAGCAGCTTCTACACTGCTATTTTTATACTTATCACAAGAAGAATTTATATTATGATTTCTGCCTATATGTTTTATACTAAACATTTTTTATTATGAATATGATATTCAAATTCTTTCCAATAATGCTTAAGCATACCTCGAACCGGCATAGCCGCTGCATCGCCTAATGCACAAATAGTACGCCCTTGAATATTGCCGGCAATATCATTTAATAAATCTAAATCCTGTGGTCTGCCTTCTCCATGTTCTATACGGTCAATAATACGCCACAGCCAGCCTGTACCTTCACGGCACGGTGTGCATTGCCCGCAAGATTCCTCATAATAAAAATATGATAAGCGCAGTAAAGATTTTACCATGCAGCGTGTATTATTCATTACAATAACTGCCCCTGAACCCAACATTGAACCGCCATCCTTAGCAATTGAGTCATAATCCATAGTCAAACTCATCATAATCTCAGACGGCACTACAGGTGCAGAAGAACCACCGGGAATTACAGCTTTTAATGGTATTTCATCTCGCATCCCGCCAGCTAATTCTAATAATTTACTAAATGGAGTACCCATTGGAATTTCGTAGTTGCCTGGATATTTTACATCACCAGATACTGAAAATATTTTAGTTCCGCCATTATTAGGTTTGCCTAAATTTAAATATTCTTCCCCACCCATGGCTAAAATAAATGGCACACAAGCAAAGGTTTCTGTATTATTAATCGTAGTTGGTTTGCCATATAACCCAAAGCTGGCAGGGAATGGGGGCTTAAATCTTGGCTGTCCTTTTTTACCTTCTAATGATTCTAATAAAGCTGTTTCTTCGCCACAAATATAAGCACCATAACCATGATGAGCATATAAATCAAAACTGAAGCCTGAATTCATAATACTTTTGCCAAGATAGCCCTTATCTCTGGCTTGCTCTAATGCTTCTTCAAAGCGTTTATATTCAGCCCAAATTTCTCCATGAATATAATTATAACCAATATCAATTCCCATTGTATATCCGGCGATTATCATGCCCTCGATAATAGAATGCGGATTATAGCGGATTAAATCTCTATCTTTGAAAGTACCTGGCTCGCCCTCATCTGAGTTACATACAAGATATTTTTGCCCCGGCAAATTACGCGGCATGAAACTCCATTTTAAACCCGTAGGAAAACCTGCACCGCCACGACCGCGCAGTCCGGATGTTTTCATAATAGCAATTATTTCGTCTTGAGAAACTTGATTTTCTAGAATTTTTCTTAATTGAGCATAGCCACCTCTTTTTTCATAGCTGTCAATATCCCAATTATTACCATCTAAATTAGCTAAAAGAACTGGATTTATATGTCTTTGATGTAAGCAAGTCATAATTTTATCTTAATTAAAAGCAGAGTTATATTTTATAAATTTAGTTGTTATTTTTTAATTCATTAATTAAATCATCAAGCTTATCATTTTTCATGAAACTGCACATACGTTCGTTATTTACTAATAATACAGGAGCATCGCCGCATGCTCCCATACATTCACCTTCTTTAAGTGTAAATGTTCCACATGCTGTAGTTTGACCAAAATCAATGCCTAGTTTTTGTTTTAAATGATTTGCGGCTTCATCTGCACCTGATAATGCACATGGTAAATTAGTACAAACTGTAAGTTTATATTTACCTACAGAAGAATTATCATACATATTATAAAAAGTGGAAACTTCTTGTACCCAAATCGCTGGCATATGCAGATAATCAGCAATAAATTCAATTACTTCAGGCGAAACATGCCCAACTTCTTTTTGTGCAATTGCAAGTGCAGACATTACGGCAGATTGCCTTTGTTCCATAGGATACTTGGCAATTTCTATATCAATTTTTTTTAAAGCTTGAGGAGATAACATAGATTATAATTATTTATGCAGATCTAATGGCGTATTGTAGCATATTTTTTGCAATGCATATAAGTATTTTAAATAAGGGGGAATGAGCGCAGTTTTAACCAGTTAGCTTTATCCAGTACCTTAATGTTGTCAAATTAGCTGATTAACAAGCAATAAGGTAAACATAATTGATATTAAGTTTGGTCATCTATAGTTGCAATTGGAGCATTTTCTTTAATTGAGTCTATAGCATTTTCTGCACCTTGCTTTGAGTGATAGGTTTCACTTTGCAATATTATTTCTCCATTTTTAGCTTTCAGTATGAAGTAAAATTTATTATTCACAGTTTTTTTTATTTCAAATTTAGCCATTTTTGACTCCTAATTAATTAGACTTTATTTAGATTTTTTATCAGTTGAATTATCATTATTGCTATTATTTTTCTTAGATAGATTTACTAAATAATCCATAACTTGCAATACCTCATCTCTGCCGCCCACCATTTGCGATGAAGTTACATACTTGCCGCCTATTAAAACAGTAGGCACTCCATCAATTTGGTAATCATCAGCTATTTTTGAAGCTTGTTTAGCTTTAGCCGCAATACTAAATGAATGATAAACAGCTAATAATTGTTTTGCATCAATGTTATTTTTATTTGCAAATTTAGTTATATCATCGTCTGTCTGTAATGGATTATTCTCTTGATGAACAGCATTAAATGTTTTCTCATGTAATGCTTCTAACTTGCCTATAGATTCTAGGCTATAAAATAATTTTTGATATTTTTCATAAGCCTTATTAAAACCAACTGGAACTCTCTTAAGAATTATATTTTGCTTGTTTTTTTCTACCCAAGATTTTAAGTAGGGATCAAAAGCAAAGCAATGTCCGCATCCATATGAAAAAAATTCAACAACTTCTACTTTATTAATAGCTTGCTTTGACCCTGTGACTATCGATGTAGTTTTGTCATGAATTACATGATAATCAAAATTAGCTTCAGGTTTTTGAGGGCTAGCAGCTGCCATCTCTGCAAATATAATGCACAAAATACCAGCTAATGTTTTTGTTTTATTCACTATAAGCTCCTAGACAATTATAGATTTTTAGATACTCAAATCAATTAATCTTCATGTTTATTTCATTGATAAAATTTTAAATGTTAGATATACATAGGCACTTAAAGTTCAGAAGTAAGTTATGTATTTTCAATTAATTTTATTACCATAGAATTAAATTGCCATCATTTCAAAATCTTCTTTGCGTGCATTACATTCTGGGCAAAGCCAATTAATTGGCACATCTGCCCACTTAGTCCCTGGCGGAATTCCATCTTCCGGATAACCTTGTTCCTCATCATATATCCATCCGCAAATTAAACAGACTAAAGTTTGATATTCCATTACTCCCCCATAATAATTAAACCTTATTTTACCAAAATAATTGCTTTTAACACAAATGTCCGCTTATGTGAAATAGTTGTAATATATGCTTATGTCAGCAATGCTGGTTCAATACAGATTCTATTTTAATATATTCTAACATAGAATTTATAGCTGAAAAACTTATTTTAGGATAAAATATAACTATAACAACAAATAATAATTAAAGGTAAATTATGACGCATGTTGTAACTGAAGATTGTATTTTATGCCGCCATACTGACTGTGTTGATGTGTGCCCCGTGGACTGCTTTCGTAAAGGTGAAAATTTTTTGGTGATTGATCCTGATGAATGCATAGATTGTGCTGTGTGCGTAGCTGAATGTCCAGAAAATGCGATCTTTGCTGAAGATGACGTGCCGCAAGAGCAGCAAATATTTATTCAATTAAATATAGAGTTATCTCAAAAATGGGAAAATATTACCAAAAAAGAAGATGCAATGCCTGACGCAGATAAATGGCATAATGTTCAAAATAAATTACAATATTTAGTTAAATAGAACTCTACTGATTTAACCCATATTCATCACACTTGAATTAAGTCTGCGTTTATATTTGCATGTTAATTTTATATTATGGTATAATGACCCTTCAAGTGCTATGTGTCTCTAGCACGATATATTTACATTTTATTTTTATAAGTATACAAAGGAAAACACATGGCTAACACAGCTCAATCACGTAAACGCGCCCGCCAGGCAGTAAAATGCAATTTAGTTAACTCTATGCTGCGTTCAAAATTCCGTACTGCTATCAAAACTTTATTAAAAGTTATTGAGCAAGGTGATAAAAAAGCTGCGTTAGAATTATTTCCGCAAACACAAAAAACTATTGACAGTATTGCAGATAAAAATATTTTCCATAAAAACAAAGCTTCTAGACATAAATCTAGATTATCTGCCGCAATTAAAGCTATGCAGTAATTCTTATATCTAAACCAGATTTGATGTAATTGGCGAGTGGTGTGCAAATATGCCTCAATGTGCTTCGTATACAGTTCAGGTCTGATGGATTATTTATTTATAGATTATATATTAGAGATATAAAAGCATAAAGCCTATTAAGTGTTTTATGCTTCTTGCTTCTTCACTAAGTAAATTCAACGAGCAGAGTGATTATACAAAAGCGGATATTCCGCCGTTATTATATATATTTTTTGGTTTAATATCGAGGTATTTATAAACGTTCAGAGTTGGCTCTGGCTGATTTAATGTATAAAAATGTATACCTGCTGCCTCATTGTCAATTAATTTTTGACATAAGCTAGCTACAACTTCAGATGCAAATTTGCGCATACTTTCTATATCGTCATAATAGTGTTGTAATCTTAAACGCATCCAACGCGGAATTTCAGCTCCACAGGCATCAGAAAATCTAGCTAATTGAGTATAGTTATTAATTGGCATAATGCCAGCAGTAATTGGTATATCTATTCCATTTTTGTGTAATTCGTCAATAAATCTGAAATAACTATCAGCATTATAAAAGTATTGGGTAATTGCACTATTTGCCCCTGATTTTATTTTGTAGATAAAATTTTGTAAATCACTTTGTGGACTGCTTGCCTGCGGATGCATTTCTGGATAAGCGGCTACTTCTATATGAAACCAATCTCCGCTTATTTCTCTAATTAAACTCACTAAATCACTGGCATAACGGCATTCACCAAAGCGTCCCATACCTGAAGGTAAATCTCCTCTTAATGCAACTAGACGCCTAATTCCCTGTGCTTTATATTTTAAAATAAGGTCTATAAGTTCTTGCTTAGAGCTTCCAACGCATGATAAATGCGGTGCTGCATCTAATTTACTATTCTGAAGTATCTGAATGGTTCTATGCGTTCCTTCCTGCGTGGACCCTCCTGCGCCGTAAGTTACTGAATAGTACTGCGGATTCATGATATTTAAAGAATTTATTGTAGTTTGTAATTTTTCAAAACCTGCTTCAGTTTTGGGAGGAAAAAATTCTATGCTGAACATGGGATAATCTATATTGAGTATAATATATCAGTCTACTATAATTTGTCATGTATTAACAATATTATCTATTTTATTTATTGCATGTGTGCCAATTGTAGTTCGTTTTATGACGAGGCAGCAGGAATAAATGTTGACCAACGAGAAATCAGTATTAACAAGTAATCTGAATACACATCAAATATTGATTTATATGTTATAATTTCTAATTCTTATATTATATTAGAATTGTTAAATATGACATCTATTATGACACCAGCAGAAATTGTTTCTGAACTAGATAAATTTATTATTGGGCAGAATAATGCTAAAAAATCAGTAGCAATTGCTTTAAGAAACCGTTGGCGCAGGCAGCAGGTTGCAGAACCAATGCGTACAGAAATAACACCAAAAAACATTTTAATGATTGGTCCAACCGGCGTAGGTAAAACCGAGATTGCAAGGCGTTTAGCTAAGTTAGCTAATGCTCCATTTATCAAGGTTGAGGCTACCAAATTTACAGAAGTTGGATATGTAGGTAAAGATGTTGATACAATCATTCGTGACTTAATAGATATTGCTGTTAAAGAAGAGAGGAAAATAGCAATTAAGAAAAAGAAAGTCCTTGCGGAATCAAGAGCTGAAGAAAAAATTTTAGATATACTTTTACCAACAAAAGACAACTTAACAAGTTCAATCGATATATCTGCAGATCTAGATTCTCAACCAGACTTAAATTCAAAAGAAAAAAATAGTACTAGGCAGTTATTGCGCAAACAATTTAGAGAAGGGCGCTTTGACGATAAGGAAATCACAATTGAAGTTAAGGTTTCTACTCCAAAAACTGAAGGAATATTCGTACCTCCAGGTATGGAAGATACGCTGGAACAATTAAAAGATTTATTTGGCGGGGCGCTGCATAAAACAACTAAGCAAACTTTACCCGTTAGCCAAGCTTATAAAATACTTATGGAACAAGAAGCTGGTCTGTTGATTAATGAAGAGGAAATTAAAGCTCAAGCTTTACATAATGTAGAACAAAACGGCATTGTGTTTTTAGATGAAATTGACAAAATTGTAGCCCGCGGAAATAGTAATGCTGAGGTATCGCGTCAAGGCGTTCAAAGAGACTTACTGCCTTTAGTAGAAGGGACGACGGTAACCACGAAATACGGAATGGTTAACACAGATCATATTTTATTTATAGCCTCTGGTGCTTTTCATTTATCTAAACCTTCTGATTTAATACCTGAATTACAAGGCAGGTTTCCAATACGTGTTGAATTAAACTCTTTATCTATAGACGATTTTAAAGCTATACTTACAGAACCCGACTCGAGCTTAATTAAACAATATACGGCATTGCTTCAGACTGAAAAAATTAACCTGCACTTTGATGAGTATGCTATTCAGAAAATCGCTGAAATATCTTATCTAGTGAATGAAAGTATTGAAAACATAGGTGCAAGACGTTTATATACAGTTATGGAAAAATTATTAGAAGAAATTTCATTTAATGCACCAAATTTATTAGAAAAAGATATAAACATTAATGTAGAACAAGTTGATTTATATCTTAAGGATTTATCTCAAAATCAAGATTTATCACGCTATATTTTATAATTAATAAAGGAATAATCATGACAATTAACCAACAAATTGATGAGTTAATAAAAAAAAATGATATTGTACTTTTTATGAAGGGCAATAAAAATTTTCCGCAATGCGGATTTTCCGGCAGAGCTATACAAATACTAAAAACATGCGGCGTAAGTTTTATTGATATTAACGTATTGGAAGATCCTGAAATTAGAGAAGGAATTAAACAATATTCAAACTGGCCTACGGTTCCTCAATTATATATTAAAGGGGAATTTATTGGAGGTTCGGACATTATGTATGAAATGTTTCAATCTGGTGAATTGCTGCAATTATTAAAAGATAAAAATATTATTAATAATTAGCTAAGTTTAGTATAAACGATTTGGAGTAACAATGCACATTGCTGTCTACGGTAACTCAATTGCTGCAAAAACTTTATTATTAGGGTTGATGCAGACTACTAAGCATGATATTACTTGGATAGCAAATTCGCATACTCCAGTTGATAGACCAATTGCTATCTCAAAAAGCACAATTACTCTTTTAGAAAAATTAAATTTATGGCATATAATTCCACATAATTATTTACAAAAAGTTAATAGTATTAATTTAGGACAAAACTCTGAAATTAATTTGGAGTTGAGTGCTTATTCAGTTTTAATAAATGAATTAGCGTATATTATTTCTAGTAAAGATTTAGATAATATTTTAAATTCTGCTTTAAGCTTTATGCCGCGTTTACACAAAATTAATGCAAATATCAATAAAATTGAATGCATAGATAATTTTGACGGCAAACCTAAAAACATTATTTTCTATAATGAATTCTTAAATCAGCAAAATATTAACAAATTAAGTGTCGATTTAATAGTCTGCACTCAAATTGATGGTAATTATTTTAATAATAGCTTAAATCCTAATTATTTAGAATATAAATATACCCATTATGCTATCACGTCTATTTTAAGTGCCAAAATACCTCATTTTAATAAAGCTTATCAGTGGTTTAATAATAAAAATATATTAGCTCTTTTACCAATGCCACTACAAAATAATAGTAAATATCAGCATCAATATGCTCTTATTTGGAGTGTGAATAACCTGGAAGATAAAAAAGAAAATCTGTTAGAAGCTCTGCATAAAAATTGTCAATATCTAGAAAAGTTAGGCATTGATGAAATTGTTGAATATGATAATGCTCAATATAAACAAATCCAGTTGCAATTAAAATTAGCTCAAAAATTAATTCATAATAATATAGTGCTTATTGGAGATGCTGCTCATAGAGTTCACCCATTAGCTGGACAAGGATTAAATTTGGGCTTAAGAGATGTAGATGAATTATTAAATAGATTAGATAATTCTTGTTCTACCATTCAAATTAAATCAAGATTAATTAAATATCAGTCAAGACGGTTAATTGATATGTACAAAATAGCTACCATAACACACAGTATATATCATATTAATAATTTGTCATTAGGTGAAAATATAATTAGATTTTCTCTAAAAGCACTTAGTAAAAGCTCATTTCTACAAAAATTAATGACAAAAATTGCTAATTAAAGCACCAAAAATCATTACTTATAATAATATACCCGTCTTAATCTCAATCATATTCAGAGCAAATCAGATTCAAGCATGGCTAGAATTATAATTTTACCTATACATAAAACATCAATTCATGTGTAAAGTATCTATTTATCAATGGATATGTTACAATCGAGGATTATTATGGCGTTATTTGGTCGAGCATTTTCTTAATGCTGTCAGCCAGCGATTGGTAGAGGCCAATCACCAAATCAGCCCAAGTTTATGAACCACTTTTAGAGTGTGGTTTTTCTATAACAACGGGGTATTCATGCAAAAGCAAAAATCTAATCACTATACTTATACCGAGAAAAAACGTATCCGCAAGAGTTTTGGTCAAAGCGTAGCTGTTACCACAGTTCCTTACCTTCTAGAAATGCAGTTAAATTCATATTGCGGGTTTTTACAAGAAGATACTCCAATTACTAAACGTGAAAATATTGGACTTCAATCAGTATTTACATCAATTTTCCCAATTGTATCTAATAATCGTTTAGCACGTATAGAATTTATAAATTATTCATTAATTTCGCCATTATTTGATATAAAAGAATGTCAAATCCGCGGACTAACATTTCAATCCGGTTTGCGCGCCCGTATGCGCTTAGTTTTAATGGATAGAGAAAATCATGACAAAATTAAAGAAGTAAAAGAACAAGAAGTTTATATGGGAGAAGTTCCATTAATGACTCCGGTTGGTTCTTTTATTATTAATGGTACAGAACGTGTAATAGTATCGCAGTTACATCGCTCGCCGGGTGTGTTTTTTGAAAGTGATAAAGGTAAAACACATTCATCTGGTAAATTATTATTTTCAGCACGTATTATTCCTTACCGCGGTTCGTGGTTAGACTTTGAGTTTGATGCTAAAGATTTATTATATTTCAGAGTTGATCGCCGCCGTAAAATGTACATTAGTACATTGTTAAAAGCCTTAGGTTATGATAATGAAAAAATCTTAGATACATTCTATAAGTTTGATAAAATATCTTTATTAAAAGAATCAGCTAAAGTAGAATTTGTAGCCGAACGCTGGCGTGGTGAAGTTACACGCTTTGATATTTATAATCAAAATGGCGAATTAATCGTTGGTAAAGATAAACGTATCAATGCTAAACATGTTAGAGATTTAGTAACATCTGAAACTAAAAGTATTACAGTACCTGAAGATTTTTTAATTGGTAAGGTATTAGCAACTAATATTATTGATAAAAGTAGCGGTGAAGTATTAGCTTTTGCAAATGATGAAATTACAGAACCATTATTAGCTTCTCTTAGAGAGGCTGGTATAAAGTCTATTCATACAATTTATACTAATGATTTAACTGAAGGTGCTTATATATCTCAAACTTTACGTAATGACGATATTACAGATACTAAAGCTGCTCAAATGGCAATTTATAGAATGATTAGACCAGGTGAGCCGCCAACAGAAGATGCAGTAAATATGTTATTTTCACGTTTATTTCACGATGATTCTAATTATGATTTATCTCGTGTCGGACGCATGAAAATGAATGCTAGATTAGGTATTGAAGGCAAAGAAGGTCCTTTAGTATTAACACAAGATGACATTATAAAAACTATCCAAATGATAGTTGAATTGCGTAATGGGCGAGGCGAAGTTGATGATATTGATCATTTAGGCAACCGACGTGTACGATGCGTTGGTGAATTAGTAGAAAATCAATTTAGAGCTGGTTTAGTCCGCGTAGAACGTGCGATTAAAGAACGGTTAGGTATGGCGGATTCTGATAATTTAATGCCTCATGATTTAATCAATTCTAAACCAATTTCAAGTGTAATTAGAGATTTTTTCGGCTCAAGTCAATTATCTCAATTTATGGATCAAACTAATCCTCTTTCAGAAATCACACATAAGCGCCGTGTTTCTGCTTTAGGTCCAGGCGGGTTAACTCGTGAACGTGCCGGCTTTGAAGTACGTGATGTACATACAACACATTATGGACGAGTATGCCCGATTGAAACGCCTGAAGGTCCAAATATTGGATTAATTAATTCTTTATCTTTATATGCACGTCTCAATGAATATGGTTTTTTAGAAACTCCATATAGACAGGTATTAAATGGTAAGGTAACTGATATTGTAGATTATTTATCTGCAATTGAAGAATCTAAATATACAATTGCACAAGCAAATGCTACTTTGGATAAAGAAGGTAATTTAATAGATGAGTTAGTTTCATCACGCAATAATGGCGAAACAATTATGGTTCCGCCGGATAGAATTAATTATATGGATGTTGCTCCAAGTCAAATTGTATCTGCAGCGGCTTCTTTAGTACCATTCTTAGAGCATGATGATGCAAACCGTGCATTGATGGGTGCAAATATGCAGCGCCAAGCTGTGGCTTGTCTTCGTGCAGATAAACCATTAATAGGAACTGGTGTAGAACGCATTGTAGCAATTGACTCCGGCACAGTAATTACTGCAAAACGCAGCGGTATAGTTGAATATGTTGACGCAAACCGTATTATCATACAAGTAAATGATGATGAAACAATTATTGGTGAAGTTGGTGTAGATATTTATAACTTAACTAAATACACACGCTCAAACCAAAATACTAATATAAATCAAACTCCTATAGTTAAAAAGGGTGATTCTATTTCTAAAGGAGATGTATTAGCTGATGGGGCATCAACTGACTTAGGTGAATTAGCTCTTGGTCAAAATATGCTGGTAGCATTTATGCCATGGAATGGCTATAACTTTGAGGATTCAATTTTAATTTCTGAAAAAGTTATTGCTCAAGACCGTTATACATCTATTCATATTGAAGAACTATCAATATTTGCCCGTGATACAAAATTAGGCTCTGAAGAAATTACAGCTGATATTTCTAATTTATCTGAACATCAATTAGGTAGACTAGATGAAAGCGGGGTTATATATATTGGTGCTGAAGTAAAAGCCGGTGATGTATTAGTAGGTAAAATTACTCCAAAAGGTGAAACTCAATTAACTCCTGAAGAAAAATTATTACGGGCTATTTTTGGTGAAAAAGCTAGTGATGTAAAAGATACTTCTTTACGTGTTCCAACTGGTATGTATGGTACAGTTATTGATGTGCAGGTATTTACCAGAGAAGGTGAAACACGCGATAAAAGGGCACAGTCGATTATTGACGACCAATTAAAACGTTTCCGTACTGATTTAAATGACCAAATCCGTATTTTCCAGAACGATGCATACCTACGTTTAGCAAAAGTTTTAGAGGGTAAAGCCGCTAATGGTGGTCCAAATAAATTGGCAAAGGGCACTATAATCACTAAAGATTATTTATCTAGTATTGGTCATTCTGCGTGGTTTGATATTCGTGTAGAGAATGAAGAACTTAAAAATCAAATGGAATCAATCAAAGAAACTATTGATCAAAAACGCTTAGAATTTGATGGATTATTTGAAGAAAAACGCAAAAAACTTACCCAAGGTGATGAATTGCCAGCTGGCGTAATCAAAATGGTTAAGGTTTATATTGCAGTTAAACGCAGATTACAGCCTGGAGATAAAATGGCGGGGCGTCATGGAAATAAAGGGGTTGTATCTAGAATTGTTCCTGTAGAAGATATGCCTTATATGGCAAATGGTAAAACAGTGGATATTGTTCTAAATCCGCTTGGTGTGCCGTCACGTATGAACGTTGGGCAGATTTTAGAAACACATTTAGGTTGGGCTGCGCGCGGAATTGGCGACCGCATTAATGAAATGCTGGATAAACAAGAAAAGCTGACTAAAATTAAAAAATTCATTGAAGAAGTCTATAACGGCACGGGAAGAATAGAAGAATTTAAGCAATTTAGTGATAAAGATATTTTAGATCTGGCTGAAAATCTTAGAAATGGTATACCATTTGCTACTCCTGTATTTGACGGAGCTAGTGAAAAACAAATATCTAAAATGCTGGAAATTGCATACCCTGAAGAAATTGTACAAGAAATACAACTTACAGAAAACCGCCAGCAAGTAAGATTATATGACGGCAGGACAGGTGAAATATTTGATAGACCTGTAACTGTGGGGTGTATGTATGTATTAAAACTTCATCATTTAGTTGACGATAAAATGCATGCCCGTTCAACTGGTCCATATTCTTTAGTAACACAGCAGCCTCTTGGCGGTAAAGCCCAGTTTGGCGGTCAGCGTGTGGGTGAGATGGAGGTGTGGGCGCTTGAAGGCTATGGAGCTGCATATATTTTACAAGAAATGCTTACGGTTAAGTCTGATGATGTAAACGGACGGACTAAAATGTATGAAAATATTGTAAAAGGTGATTTTTCTATTGATGCCGGCATGCCTGAATCATTTAATGTATTAGTTAAAGAAATTCGTTCATTAGGTATTGATATTGATTTGGATAGGAAGTAATTATGGCATTATATATTGGTGCAGAAACATGTACATATATTCATAAAGATTTTGGTCATGCTTATCCATCTACAATTCTATCTCACCAATAGAAAATTAATCATTGATTTAGAGGAAATAAGAAAATGGCAATAAGCATTGAAGATTGTAATAGAGCTAATTTTGCTTGTATTGAATGCTGGGAAAGTGTTTGCACTGAAAAGCATGTGCTTTTCAAGAATTTAACAAATTCTACTCAAAATGCATATATATGTGGCTCTACATTTGCATTAGAGGCAGGTAGTTTAGTTGCTGCTCATGTATCATGTGTGGCGGAATATTATGCTGGTAGTGCTGAGGATTACGATGATATATCTCAAGATTTAACAAATGCTGGAATTGCCAGAGAGATGCATGAAGATCATTAAAGATATATTAGATAGGGGTAAAAATGTCTTGTGTAATTTGTGAAATGCCTATCAGACCTCAGCAAAAAATTGGGCGGGTTATGTCCGGTGATAATACTCCATGGAATATAAATCTTACTCTAAAAAATGGTAATGATGATGATAGAAATATACATATAAAACCCTCTGAATGTGCAGAATGGCATACAGAATGTGCTGTTATAGATGAAATAGATTTTAAGGAAGTTAAAGATTGCATGCAAAATCCGAGAAATCTTACCTATTCGAACTTTAATTTATAAAGGTTAAATAATAATGAAAGCATTATTAGACTTATTTAAGCAAACACAGCAAAATGAACAATTTGATGCAATTAAAATTAGTTTAGCATCACCTGAAAAAATTCGTTCTTGGTCATATGGCGAAGTAAAAAAACCCGAAACAATTAACTATCGTACTTTTAAGCCTGAAAGAGACGGTTTATTCTGTGCTAAAATATTTGGTCCAATTAAAGACTACGAATGTTTATGCGGTAAATATAAACGTCTAAAACACCGTGGTGTTATTTGTGAAAAATGCGGTGTAGAAGTTACTTTATCTAAAGTACGCCGTGAACGTATGGGTCATATTGATTTATCAACTCCTGTAGCTCATATTTGGTTCTTAAAAAGCTTGCCTTCACGCTTAGGCATGGTATTAGATATGGCTTTAAGAGATATTGAAAGAGTTTTATATTTTGAGGCATATGTTGTAGTTGAAGGTGGTTTAACTCCGCTAAAAACTGGGCAAATCATGAGTGAAGATGATTATACTGCAAAATGTGAGGAGTACGGTGAAGGTGAATTTGATGCAATAATGGGTGCGGAAGGGATTAAACAACTTCTCGCAAATATTAATATAGAAAAAGAAGTTAAAACTCTGCATCAAGAATTAGAGCAAACCAGCAGTGATGCTAAAATTAAAAAAATAGCAAAACGCTTAAAAGTATTGGAAGCCTTTCAACGTTCCGGAATTAAACCGGAATGGATGATTATGGATGTTATTCCAGTACTGCCGCCGGAATTACGCCCTTTAGTATCACTAGACGGCGGTCGCTTTGCAACATCAGACTTAAATGACTTATACCGCAGAGTAATTAACCGTAATAACCGCTTACGCCGTTTATTAGAATTAAGAGCTCCTGAAATTATCGTACGTAATGAAAAACGTATGCTGCAGGAAGCTGTTGATTCATTAATGGATAATGGCAGGCGTGGTAAAGCGATGACTGGTGCAAATAAACGCCCGTTAAAATCTTTAGCTGATATGATTAAAGGTAAGGGCGGACGTTTTCGTCAGAACTTATTAGGTAAGCGTGTAGACTATTCAGGACGCTCTGTAATTGTAGTAGGTCCAACATTAAGATTACATCAATGCGGTTTACCAAAATTAATGGCATTAGAATTATTTAAGCCATTTATTTTTAATAAGCTTGAAGAGCAAGGCATTGCTACTACAATTAAGGCAGCTAAAAAAGAAGTTGAAAATCAAACAGCTGTAGTTTGGGATATTTTAGAAGATGTAATTAAGGAACATCCTGTATTATTAAACCGCGCTCCAACCCTGCATAGATTAGGTATTCAAGCATTTGAACCTATATTAATTGAAGGTAAGGCGATTCAGCTTCACCCCTTAGTTTGTGCAGCATTTAATGCCGACTTTGACGGTGACCAAATGGCAGTTCACGTTCCGCTTTCACTAGAGGCACAATTAGAAGCACGTACATTAATGATGGCTTCTAATAATTTATTATTCCCGGCCAGTGGTGATCCGTCAATTGTACCATCTCAAGATATTGTACTCGGTTTATATTATTTAACCCGTGATAGAATTAATGGCTTAGGTGAAGGCATGGTATTTTCAGATACATCTGAAGTGCGCCGTGCTTATGATACACGTCAAGTTGAATTAGGCTCACACATTAAAGTAAGAATTACTGAATATGCATTAACAAATAAAAATGCAAAAGGTGATGAAAAATTTACAGCAAAAACTAGATTAGTGAATACTACTGTAGGGCGTGCTATTCTTTCAGAAATTTTACCTAAGGGCTTAGAGTTTGATAATATTAATAAAACTCTTAAAAAGAAGGAAATTTCAAAACTCATTAATACAGCTTTTAGACGTTGTGGCTTGCAGGCAACTGTTGATTTAGCTGATAATTTAATGCAGACTGGATTTACGTTTGCTACACGCGGCGGTATTTCTATTTCTATTGCGGATATGTTAATTCCAAATGTAAAAGAAGGAATTATTAATCAAGCTGCTCAAAAAGTAAAAGAATATGATAAACAATATTCTTCAGGTTTAATTACCAACCAGGAACGTTATAACAACGTGGTGGATATATGGGGTTCAACCTCTGATGCGGTAGGTAAAGCCATGATGGAGAATATTTCTAAACAAGATTTAATAGATAGAGACGGCAATACCGTAAAACATGAATCATTTAACGCTATCTATATGATGGCAGATTCAGGTGCTAGGGGTTCTGCTGCACAGATTAGACAGTTAGCAGGTATGCGCGGTCTTATGGCAAAACCAGACGGCTCTATTATTGAAACACCAATTACGGCAAACTTTAGAGAAGGACTAAACGTATTACAATACTTTATTTCAACTCATGGGGCGCGTAAAGGTTTAGCGGATACAGCATTAAAAACGGCTAACTCCGGTTATTTGACACGCCGTTTAGTTGATGTTACACAAGATTTAGTTGTAACAGAAGACGATTGCGGTACAAATAATGGTGTAGCTATGAAAGCCTTAATTGAAGGCGGTGAAGTAGTTGAGGCACTGCGTGATAGAGTATTGGGACGTGTTGTTCTAGCCGATGTTGTAAATCCGGAAACTCAAGAAACAGCTATTTATGCTGGAACCTTATTAGATGAAGATTTAGTAGATTTAATTGATAGCCTAGGTGTTGACGAAGTAAGAGTACGTACTCCATTAACTTGTGAAACCAGACACGGCTTATGTGCAAAATGCTATGGACGTGATTTAGGGCGTGGAGGCTTGGTAGATTCAGGAGAGGCTGTAGGCGTTATTGCAGCCCAATCAATTGGCGAACCTGGAACGCAGTTAACAATGCGTACATTCCATATTGGAGGTGCAGCATCGCGGGCAGCTGTAGTTTCTAGTGTTGAAGCTAAATCTAATGGTAATATATTATTAACCAATGGTATTCGTATTGTAAAAAATGCCAAAGGTGAACAAATTGTAATTTCCCGTTCCGGTGAAGTTGTTATTAATGATGATAACAGCAGGGAACGTGAACGCCATAAAATACCTTATGGTGCAACATTATTAGTAAAATCTGATCAAAATATTAAAGCCGGCACTCAATTAGCAAGCTGGGATCCATTGACTAGACCTATTATTACTGAATATACCGGCACAATACGTTTTGAAAATATTGAAGAAGGTGTAACTGTTGCAAAACAGGTAGATGAAGTTACGGGTTTATCAACTCTTGTAGTAATTGATGGGAAACGCCGCAGTACAAGTCTAAAAAATGTAAGACCTCAAGTAAAAATTATCGATGAAAAAGGGCATGAAATAAAAATTCCAGGTACAGACCATTCTGTAACTATTTCATTTCCTGTAGGTGCATTAATTACCGTTAAAGATGGGCAACAGGTAGGTATTGGTGAAGTGTTAGCACGTATTCCAACTGAATCTCAAAAAACTAGAGATATTACAGGTGGCTTACCGCGAGTTGCTGAATTATTTGAAGCACGTGCGCCAAAAGATGCAGCAATTTTAGCTGAAGTTACAGGAACTGTTTCATTTGGTAAAGATACAAAAGGTAAGCAGCGCTTAGTAATTACTGATTTAGATGGCGAAACTAACGAATTTTTAATTGCTAAAGATAAGCAAGTATTAGTTCACGATGGACAAGTAGTTAACAAAGGTGAAATGATTGTAGATGGTCCGGCAGATCCGCATGATATTTTACGCTTGAAAGGGGTTGAAGAATTAGCACGTTATATTGTAGATGAAGTACAAGACGTATATCGTCTCCAAGGTGTAAAAATCAATGATAAACATATTGAAGTTGTTGTACGCCAGATGTTAAGACGTGTTCAAATTTCTGATTCAGGAGATACCGGCTTTATCATGGGCGAACAAGTAGAGCGTTCTGAAATGTTAATCATGAATGAACAAATGATTAATCAAGGTAAACGCCCTTGTAATTATATTAATTTATTACTTGGTATTACAAAAGCATCTTTATCAACTGATTCATTTATTTCAGCAGCTTCATTCCAAGAAACTACTCGTGTATTAACTGAAGCAGCAATCATGGGGAAAGTAGACGATTTACGCGGATTAAAAGAAAATGTAATTGTAGGTCGTCTCATACCTGCAGGTACTGGTTTAGCTTATCATAGAGCAAGAAAAAATAAAGAGTTAGAAGATAAAAACAAGTTTAATTCTTTAATGCAGCAGGACTTGCAAAACGAAGATACAGCAGCATTAGTAACTTCAGTATTTGGCGAGAAATTTAAGGCAGAGAAGCAAGATGATAAACCAAAATCTTCAAGGGCATCAAGATTAGACATTTCTGAAATTTTTAAAGACAGTGTAATTGATGATAGAGAAGATTCTGTCGATAATCCATCAGCAAATTTTAATGAAAATGCTAGCTCAAATAAGTCAAATTTTTCAGCTTTAAGTCAAGCACTGGGTCAAATGCTTGGTGAAATTGACGTAGAAAATGAAGAAGAAGATTTTTCTATAAAAGATGAAAATGAAAATGGAGATGAAAATTATCATGATGATAATTCATAGTATAGACTAATTATAGTTCATTTTGAGGCAAGGCTGCAGGAATAAATTATGACAGATATATACATATTAGTATATTGAGAAGTAATTTTGATAATCTTGACGACAGCGAAGTTTAAAAATTGAAATCTGATATAGTATATAACTCCTGAATTTACACTCCATAAGATAGTTATTATCTTATGGATTTTAATTAATTGTTTGACGATAAAATAACTCAAATATATTTTATATAAATATAAACATATAATTTAAAAATTCTCAAATTTAAAATTTAGTCAATGAAAATTATTAATATCTTTTATAAACTCTTTAAATTAAAAATTAAATTTATACCTCCGTCTACATCTATATCCAACCCGCAGCAAAGCAGATGCAAAAATTATAATACAAACACTACTAATAGTAGAATAAAAAATAATTTTAACCTTATTGCATGCATAAATTCAAAGGTAATGAAAATAGTATTTGGTTTGAAAAATATTATTAATAGTGTAAAGCACTATGAAAACTTTCCTATAGCTAGCTTATTCTTACCTAAAGACATTCGTCAGGCAGTCCAGCATATATATAAATTTGCTAGAAGTGCAGATGATATAGCAGATGAAGGAGAATACTTACCCTATGAAAGATTAAAAAAGCTTTATTTGTACAGCAAATGTCTAAATTACATTCAAAGTAACGAATTATCTGCCATTAAAGACAAAGAGCATAATTTTAATGTTGAGTTTTCAGAACTATATCATACTGATGTAAAATCCCTATTTATTAATCTTGATAATACAATCAAAAACCATAATTTATCGATAAAATATTTTCAGCATTTAATACATGCATTTAGGCAAGATGTAATTAAAAACAATTATCAGACTAAACAGCAAGTTTTAGAGTACTGCAATTATTCAGCTAATCCGGTGGGAAGAATTTTATTAGAATTATACAAAAGATATAATAATGCTAATACTAGATATAGTGATAGTATCTGCACCGCTTTACAGCTGATTAATTTTTATCAGGATGTTGAAATAGATTATCTGAAAAACCGTTTTTATTTATCTTACGATATTTTATATGAAAACAATCTAAGCCTAGATGATATTAAAGGTTTATGTAAATTTTCAAAAAATAATGATCCTAAAAAGCATAGCTGCTGGATGAAATGGCAGCAAATGATGCATACTCAAGTTAAATATGCACAAGACATGTTATTATCCGGTCTACCCTTATGTAATCAACTGCCTTTTAGAATGAATAAGGAATTAAAATGCATAATATATGCAGCTAATATAATTTGTAATAAGCTTCATAAAATTGATTATAATGTTTTCACTAAACGCCCTATACTAAAATGGTATGATTGGGTTACAATTATTACTAAAGCAATAGTAAAGTAATTATGTATTTGTATCCGTCATGGTAAACATAACGAGTATATAAATGCTTAACTAAAAGCGAACATATATCAATAAAACAGACATAACACTATATGAATTTAACTTATCAGCAATATTGTCAGCAAAAAGTTGCAAATAGCTCCACTAGTTTTTACTATAGCTTTTTGCCTTTACCAAAAGAAAAGCGCCTTGCTATTTTTAGTGTGTATGCTTTTTGCAGAGAAATTGATGACATTGTTGATGAACCTAATGACCCGCAATTTGCTCTGCATAGATTAAACTGGTGGAGGCAGGAACTAAGAAGAGTTTATAATAATCAGCCTACTCATCCCGTTGGATATGCTTTATTAGAGACTATCAAAAATTATACCCTAAAAAAAGAATGGTTTGACACCATCATTGATGGTATGGAGCAAGATTTAACTCAAAATAGATATATAGATTTTATTAATCTGGAGCAATATTGCTGGAGAGTTGCTGGTGTGGTTGGAGTAATTTCTGCCCATATATTTGGATTTAAAAACCAAAAAACTATAGAATATGCTAAAAAATTAGGGTTAGCTTTACAATTAATTAATATTATAAGGGATATTGGAGAAGATGCCGGCAGAGGCAGAATATATTTACCTATTAATGATTTACAATCTTATAATGTAACTGTGAAAAATATTGTTAATAGAGAATACTCCGATAATTTTTATAAACTAATGTCATTTCAAGCCCAAAGAGCATATGATATTTATCAGGATGCAATTAATAATTTACCTTTTGAAGATAGAATTTGTCAAAGAGCAGGATTAATTATGGGAGCAATTTATAAAAGATTATTAGATGAAATTATTGACACGCAATATCAAGTTTTACACCAAAAAGTTAGCTTAAGTCCGCTTACAAAATTATTGATTGCAGTTAAAGTCTGGCTTTTTGCAGCTAAATAAACTATATTAATTTTGGAGTACTAGCTTATTATAAATACTAATTGTGGTTCATTTTACAAAAAGTTGGTAGGAATAAATTATAACGACTATGTACATATTATTACATTAAGGTGTAATTTTGACGACGCTAAAGTTCGAAAATTGAAATGCGATTGGTATAGTTATTCTTGATAATTTAAAAATTTTTATCTAATAAATATGACTTTTTTGTGTATTTTTATCTCATACATTTCTTGAAAAGTATTGTAAACTAGCCAAAATATTAGTATTATTACAGGTTGTATCTAATCTTTTATAAAAAGCATATAAACTCATGTTAAGTACATTATTCAGAAAAATCTTTGGCAGCCGCAATGATAGACTAATAAAATATTATAAAAATATTGTAAAAAAAATAAATGCATTAGAGGCAGGTTTAGTAGAATTAAGTGATGAAGCTCTTAAACAAAAAACAATTGAGTTTAAACAACGGTATATTGATAATGAAAGTTTAGATAGTTTACTTCCTGAAGCCTTTGCTGTATGCCGTGAAGCTTCAAGACGTATAATGGGTATGAGGCATTTTGATGTGCAGCTTATTGGCGGTATGGCACTGCATTTTGGTAAAATAGCTGAAATGCGTACTGGGGAAGGTAAAACTTTGATGGCAACCCTTCCTGCTTATTTGAATGCAATTTCAGATAGAGGCGTGCATATTATCACGGTAAATGATTATTTAGCAGAACGTGATGCTAAATGGATGAGCAAATTATTCCATTTTCTAGGGCTTACTGTCGGCATTAATCTTTCAAATATTCCAAGTAAATTAAAGCAAGAAGCCTATCAAGCAGATATAACCTACGGAACAAATAACGAATTTGGTTTTGATTATCTAAGAGATAATATGGTGTATAACCAAAAAGATAGAGTTCAAAGAGGTTTGAGTTTTTCCATTGTCGATGAAGTAGATTCTATTTTAATTGATGAAGCACGCACTCCCCTTATTATTTCAGGTATGGCAGAAGATCATACTGACTTATATAATAAAATTAATGTAATACCAGCTATGCTAAGCCGTCAAATTGGAGAAGAGAAATCTGATGGTACAGGTATTGAAAAAGCTGGAGATTTTATAATTGATGAAAAAAGTAATCAAGTTTTTTTAACTGAGCAAGGTCATGAGAAAACAGAAGAAATTTTAAATAAAATTGGATTAATTGAAGAAGGAGATAATTTATACTCTCCTCATAACATTACATTAATGCATCATGTATATGCTGCACTAAGAGCACATTATTTATTTAATAAAGATCAGCACTATGTAGTTCAGAATGGTGAAATTATTATCGTTGATGAATTTACAGGGCGTTTAATGTCAGGGCGCAGATGGTCTGAAGGCTTACATCAAGCAGTTGAGGCTAAAGAAGGCGTAGAAATTCAGCCGGAAAACCAAACTATGGCATCAATTACATTCCAAAATTACTTTAGAATGTATGCTAAATTAGCAGGAATGACAGGTACAGCTGATACTGAAGCATATGAATTTCAAGAAATTTATGCCTTAGAAACAGTAATTATTCCGCCTAACCGAATTATCATAAGAAAAGATTATCAAGATCAAATTTTTAAAAGTGTTACAGAAAAATACCGTGCAGTAATTAAAGATATTAAAAACTGTTATGAAAGAGGACAGCCTGTACTAGTTGGTACTACATCAATTGAAAATTCAGAATATATTTCTGAATTATTAAATAAAGAAAATTTATCTCACCAAGTTTTAAATGCCAAACAACATGCCAAAGAAGCTGATATTATTGCTCAAGCCGGCAAAAAAAGCATGATAACTATAGCCACAAATATGGCAGGTAGAGGTACAGATATTATTCTGGGCGGTAATATAGAGAATATTATTAAATCTATGGAAGAGGCAGCTCAAACTAAAAATGAACAAATATACTCTTCTCAATTAGATTTAGAACATGATGGAGGCAAAAATTATGCCACAAATTCAAATGAGATGAGTATAGAATCCATAAAACAAAAATGGCAGGAAGAACATGCACTAATAAAAAGTTTTGGTGGATTGCATATTATTGGTACAGAAAGACATGAAAGTCGGCGCATCGATAATCAGCTGCGTGGTAGGTCTGGTAGGCAAGGCGATCCAGGTTCATCTAGATTTTATCTATCATTAGATGATGATTTAATGCGCATATTTGGCGGAGAAAAATTAAAAGCTTTATTTACTAGATTGAGAATGCCTGAAGATGAGCCGATTGAAGCACGTATGGTATCACGCTCGATTGAAAGCGCTCAACGCAAAGTAGAAGGCAGAAATTTTGATATACGCAAACAATTATTACAATATGATGATGTATCTAACGAACAACGTAAAGAAATATATACCTTACGTAATCAAATTTTATCACAAAGTGAAGTCAGCGGATTAGTTAAAGATTTAACCGATGATGTTATAACTCATTTAGTTGAAGAGCATATCCCTTCACAATCATTAGAAGAGCAATGGCAAGTAGAAAAACTGCACAATATCCTGATGCAGGAATGGCAGATGAGTATTGATATTAAACATAAAATTCAAAGTGCTTCTAATATCAGTGCAGAAGATATTTTAGAATTTATACAGAAAAAAGCCGTAGAAAGTTATATAAATAAAGTTGAATTGGTTGGAAAAGAAGGGTTTAATGATTTTGAACGCAGTGTAATGTTATCAAGTATAGACCACTATTGGAGAGAACATTTAGCTAATTTAGAACATTTAAGGCAAGGTATTCATTTACGCGGTTATGCCCAAAAAGATCCAAAGCAGGAATATAAAAAAGAAGCTTTTGAGTTATTTAATATTTTATTGAAGGATATTAAATATAAGATTGTGCAGACTATTTTCACTGTTAACATACAGCCGGCACTAGAATCAGATATATATGAGCAAAATTTAAACAGTGCAGAAAATAGCGATATTGAATTAAGAAATAAACTAGGATTAAATTTAATAGATGAAACTCAAAGCTTAACTAATAATGGCAATGAGAATGAAAATATGTTAAATATTGGCAGAAATGAGCCTTGTCCATGTGGTAGTGGTCAAAGGTATAAAAATTGCCATGGTAAAATCGCTTAACATTAATTTTTTTATTAAAAATAGAAATGATATATAATAATTTTCTAATTATAATTAGAATACTAGGGGATTATTATAATGGCAAAAAAATTTACAGGCGGTGACTCATTAAATAAAGACGATGGTTTAGCATTTTATATTCATAAAATGATGATGTTAAATGAATTGAGAAATGGATATGGTGCATATGAAATCAGCAATGCCGTAAAACAAAATAGCGGATTAAGTTTTGGAGGTATCCAGAGAGATATTTCCAGCAAACAAAATCAATCCATCTTTGAAGAAATACTAAAAACATCGTCTGATGATAATGGAAGAAATATATTTACTAATGATGAAATTAAACAAATTTGCGGTAATTTATACAAACCGCATAAAAATTTTAGCACTTTAGATAAAGAGTTTTATAAGGCAGTAAAATCAAAATTAAATTTAGCTTTATCTAGTACAGAAGGCATGAATATAATTAATCAAGACTATCTTGAACAAATATATCAAAAATCTGCACATACGAAAAATATAATTACCAATATCGAAAATCCTGAAACTAAAACATTTATTCAAAATACGCTTAGTGCGCAATTAATAATTTCAGATACATTTAACCAATTTGGAGCAGTTGATCCAAAAGGATATAGCGTTCCCGAGCAATTAGTAACTATGCTGAATCAGCCGGCAGAAACTGAAATTGAAATTCCGTTTAGTAACCGTGTTTTTAAATCTGAAGGTGAAATTGATATTCAGGATATGATTAATTTCAAGCTTGCTGTAAATTATGGTCAATCACAGCCAGCTGATACAATGAGGAGAATAAACAATATTCAAAGCGTGATACATAAGTTTGCACCAGAAAGTGATTTAATTAAAAATATACAAGTAATTAATCAGCATAATGATGAAGATTTAACCCAAAAAGATATTAATAAATTTAATCTGGCTAAATATCTAGAAACTTCTATTAATAATACTTCTAATTTAAAAGATAATTATATTTTATCTGATAATGTGCAGGAAAAGCTTGAGCAGCAGCAATCACAAGAAATATCTGATAAATTTAATCATGTATTAAAAGCAGTCTTACCTGATATTAATGCAGAAAGTGTTCATATTACCAGCCAATTTGGATATAGGAAAATTAATAATCAGCATAATTATCATGGCGGTATTGATTTTAATTATATAGGCAATCAGTCAGGCATAAATTTAACTCATCCTGATGTTCATTCACCTGTAGCAGGTATTGTAACTTTTGCAAATGGAAATTCTGGTTATGGAACTGTAAAAATTAAAGATATAAACGATGTATCTCATGAAATTTTACATCTTGATTCGCAAACAGTAAAAGCAGGGCAAAAAATTGAGATTGGTGATGTAATCGGTAAAATGGGAGGCAGAGGTCCGGAGGGCAGAACACAGTATGCTCAACATGTGCATTACCAAATAAAAAATGAACAAGGAAAGCTGGTTAATCCAATTTTATGGTGGAATAGTAAACAAGATACTATTAATATTGCTTACAATTTAGATAAAAATATTTCTGTAAATAATTCATCTGCAAATAATCAATCTGTACAAAATATTTGGTATCCAACACCACTGAATATTTCTAAAGATGATGAAAGATATAAAAATATTGAAAATGAGGTTAAAATTATCAGTCCGGAATTTATGCATTTAGATTCTTCTGAACAAGAAAAATTGATTAGGGATTATATAAATATTAAAAATAAGGAATATGCTCAAAATATTAGAGAATCATTTAAATTAGAACAAAATAATTTATCTGCTTCCGAAAGTTTAAGCATATCTAATTAAATTTATACTGTTTTATAATAAGTAAGCACTATATTGACTGTTTCTTCAATAGTTAAATTGCTATTATCCAGTATAAATGCATCATTAGAAGGTTTTAGAGGCGAGCTTGAGCGGTTTATATCTCTTTCATCTCTTTGTTTAAGATTTAACAAAATGTCATTTAATTTGACATCTTGGTTTTTTGTTTGAGATATAATCTGTTCGTAACGCCTTTGTGCTCTTTTATTTACATCTGCTATAAGAAAAATTTTACATTTAGCATTAGGAAATACCACTGTTCCCATATCTCTGCCGTCTGTAACTAGACCTTCTAAACCTTGTGCTAGTGCATATTTTCTTTGCCAATCTAATAACTGTATTCTAATATTTTGGTTAGCTGCCAATATAGAAGCTAATGTTCCAATGGTTTCACTACGGATAAAGCTTGTGATATTAATATTTTCTAAGAAGATATTATTATTCTCAAAGAGAATTTTACTGTGGTTAAATTTATCAATAAGGATTTGCTGGCATTGCTGAATATTTTCAGTATTAATATCATGACTAAAATCTGGTTGAGATGAGTATATATACGCAAGTATTCTATATAATACGCCGCTGTCTAGATAATTAAACCCCAAAATATCTGCAATTTTTTTGGCAATTGTGCCTTTACCCGATGCACTTGGTCCATCTATAGTTATTATTTTATTATTCATGATTAATTTTAATTGGTTTTTATTTCATTGTTTAATTATAAGCCAGCCGTTACTATACCATTCATATACTTCCTGTATTAAATATGCATGTTTTTTTATAGATAATATATTTAATATTCGCTCATCTGCAAGCGAATGTAATAATTCTATATGCTCTATTTCACATATTGAACGTTCGCCGTTTATATAAAAATATTCCTTATCATAATTTGCTTTACTTGCATTATGCATATTAATTATATTTGTTTTTTGTGAAAACTCTATCAAACTTAAAATTTGAGTATTGTTTAGATAATCCTCAAAAATACTTTCATCATTTAATTTAGTTAAATATGTCCCTAACAAGTGGCTAGCACTCGGCATAACTAAATTATCGAGGCTAGTCTGTAAAAAATCCGCCATTTTCTGCGGAATTTCTCCGGGTTTAATGGTTGCCGGCTGGTCAGCATCACTATAAATTGTATTAGGAATATCATAATCTTCAAGTAATGCAACCATATCCATAAAATATTCAAAAATCAATTCATTTAGTGCAGGCGCTCTAAAGCCCACTGAGTAAGTCATGCATTCACCTAATGCAACTCCATGATGAGCATAATGAGGCGGAAGATATAACATGTCTCCTTCTTCTAAAATCCACTCTTGTTCCGGAGCAAAGTTCTGCAGTAATTTCAGCGGGCTATCTGGTACTAAAGATAAATCAGTTTGTGAGCTAATTTGCCAGCACCTTTTACCCATACCTTGAAATAAAAATACATCGTATGTATCAAAATGCGCCCCCACACTCCCACCGTCTGTAGCATAACTTACCATTACATCATCAAGCCTTGCATATGGAATAAATGCAAATTTTTGCATAAATTTATATATTTCATCATTATATTCATTCACATTTGTAACTAATACTGTCCATGGGTTATTAGTTTTTGGTAAAGAAGATAAAGGCGATTGCTTTACATGCCACTTTTTTGTTTTATTATTTTGCTGAATAACGCGGCTTTTAATATTATCTTGGCATGCTAGGTCAAAAAGTTGGTTTTTAGTTATAATTGATTTATAATTTTGAATACACGATTTTATTAACAATGGTTTTTTATGCCAATATTCCTGCATAAACTGCTTTGCATTCAAACCGCCTAATAAAATTTGCGGTAAATTAATATCAATCATAATATAAATATTGTGTAAATATATATTTTACCTTTTTGTACGCCTTTACTCAAATGAGGAATTTTAAAAATATGAAAATTGGCAAGAATAAAGTTGTAACTTTAAAATACAAGATGTTTGATGCTCAAAATAATAGCTTATTAGATGACGATTTTCAGCAATCTGTATATTTACATGGAAATGGTGGCGGAATTTTTGAGAAAATTGAAGAACAGCTTGAAAATAAAGAAATTGGATTTAATTTAAAGATTCAATTAGAACCAAATGATGCATTTGGCGAATACAATGCTGACTTGTTAGCACTAGAAGATAAATCTAGATTCCCCGCAGATTTAGCCGTAGGAATGGTATTTGAGGGTATTCCCGGTGATGACGACGACATAGAAATTCATGCGCCAGAAAATGAGGAAGAATATATAGATGAAAATTCTGATGATGATTCAGAAAATGATTTTTATACAGTAACTGATATTGTGGGGGATAAAGTAATTTTAGATGCCAATCATCCATTAGCAGGAATGGCAATAAGATTTGATATTGTGGTAATTGATATTAGAGATGCTTCAGAAGAAGAACTTGAAAATGGTTATATTGGCGATGAATATGATAATATGATTTCAGTAGCTAATAATGTTAGTTTTGATGAAGAAAATGATAGCAGTAATAATAGCAAAGAAAAACCAACTCTGCATTAGGTATTAGAACGTGTTTATATTATAATCGGTCTTATTCTTGATGCGGTATAATTAATATTTGGAACACCTGAAACTTTTGCTAGGGTTCTCTTCTTAGTACTATTTCTGATGTGATATAATTTTGAAATATAACTCATGGTTTCCGGTTTGGTTCTCTTCTTAGTACTATTTCTGATGTGATATAATGGCTAGGCAAAATTTTAATATAGAAACCTAGTTCTCTTCTTAGTACTATTTCTGATGTGATATAATTTGAAATACAACTCGTGGTTTCCTGCTTGTGTTCTCTTCTTAGTACTATTTCTGATGTGATATAATTGGGTTTTTTGTACACCCTAAAGAGTTATAGTTCTCTTCTTAGTACTATTTCTGATGTGATATAATTGAGATTAAGAAATATTTCTTTTTTAAAAAGTTCTCTTCTTAGTACTATTTCTGATGTGATATAATCAAACAAATGGCACACAGCATACTATTGTGTTCTCTTCTTAGTACTATTTCTGATGTGATATAATGCCATTGAGAAGAATGCTGAGAATTATCTGTTCTCTTCTTAGTACTATTTCTGATGTGATATAATAATATATTCTGCTTAATTAATCGGGAAGTTGTTCTCTTCTTAGTACTATTTCTGATGTGATATAATAGTATATGCCAATATGCCCAATAACGCCAGTTCTCTTCTTAGTACTATTTCTGATGTGATATAATTTATTTCTGTGTAATCCCCACAAACGGCTCGTTCTCTTCTTAGTACTATTTCTGATGTGATATAATAAATTCAAATTTCGATTATCAAATACCAATGTTCTCTTCTTAGTACTATTTCTGATGTGATATAATATAGCAGATTTAAATCACAACATTATAATAGTTCTCTTCTTAGTACTATTTCTGATGTGATATAATTTTAGCGCAATCTTCTATCGCGGCCCCCTTGTTCTCTTCTTAGTACTATTTCTGATGTGATATAATAGCCAAATCTTGTAATTGACATTCGCCGCCTTGTTCTCTTCTTAGTACTATTTCTGATGTGATATAATAGAATTTACTGAACCATGTATTGAAGGGTTGTTCTCTTCTTAGTACTATTTCTGATGTGATATAATGACTTAGTTACGCCTGATATAACGCTTGATGTTCTCTTCTTAGTACTATTTCTGATGTGATATAATTGGAGAATAAAACACCGTAAGGGAATAACCGTTCTCTTCTTAGTACTATTTCTGATGTGATATAATTTTAATTATAGCAAATATATATTATAAGTAGTTCTCTTCTTAGTACTATTTCTGATGTGATATAATGATTTAACCGTATCCCCATCTGTTGCATCAAGTTCTCTTCTTAGTACTATTTCTGATGTGATATAATTATAATAACTATTATTATTTTTTTTAAATAGTTCTCTTCTTAGTACTATTTCTGATGTGATATAATAAAGACTCCGACCATTGGAGAGAAGTCTATCGTTCTCTTCTTAGTACTATTTCTGATGTGATATAATAATGCATTATTCATCAGATGAACTAAGTTCGTTCTCTTCTTAGTACTATTTCTGATGTGATATAATCAACTACAAACCCAGTAAAGGTCAAATATCGTTCTCTTCTTAGTACTATTTCTGATGTGATATAATCGCAAACTTAAAACCCCTTGATAATCAAGGGGTTTCATCGTTTTTAGTAGTGAATAATTCTATATTTTACACTAAAAAATCATCAAATTTTCTTCTTTTTTGACATCTTTTTCAGTATGTATACCCTCCCAAATTTGTATAGAATCAGCAAATTGTTTATCTGTTATCCAGATAATATCCACTTTTCCATTATGGGGTAACTTCTTATTTATTTTTGTAATTAATGAATCTACTTTCTCTCTACCGGGGCATCGTTTAATGTATACAGAAAATTGATGCATTAAAAATCCTAAATTTAATAAATCATTTCTAAATTTTGAGGCACTTTTTCTTTGTGATTTTGTTACAACAGGTAAATCAAATAATACAAACATCCACATAATTTTATATCCTGACATTATGCTCATGATTTTTCATTCCTATGAATCTCTTCAAAATCTTCCCAATGAATTTTTTTAACCTCTGGAAATGCTAATATTTTTCCTTCATTCATATAAATTCTGACTAAACTTTGTGCTAAAGTTTGTAAATAATTAATCAGAGGTTTTGTTTCTCCCAATATTAAAATATCCGTATATATCACATCAGCTAAAGATTTTTTTGCAATATTATTAATTGTGTCGTTATCGTTTAAGTATCCCCCTTTAGACAAAGCATAAACCTTTGCATCAACAAATGCTCTGAAAGGTTCCATCAAATCATCAGCTAACGGCATTGTATTATTAGGGTGGCAATGATGTATGCCCCATCCGGCATGTAAACCAGCTGCCAAAATATTTTTTGCAACAGCAGTGCGTAAAATTGTATAACCGTAATTTAAAGCAATATTTATACTATCATTTGAATCTTGCTCACGTTTAAAATCAGGATAAATTTTCTGCATTAAGCCCTGCCAGTAATATCTGGCTCCTTGTGCCTCTAAATTACTTGGGTCTCCGGATTTTACGTTTTTGATTAATAATTTTACTTGATTTGTCTTGTCGCTTTTATGATAAGCTAGTAAACTAGTTTGAAATAATAATTTAGTTTGTACGATTTCTTGCCATAAACGTTTATTCATAGATAAATTTGCATCGTGCTGTGCAATTATTCTTTGACCTTGTAATGTATTATTTGAAATACCAATTACTATGGCAATTGGTTTGTAATGACTATCTATAATCACCACTGTAATGCCTAAATGTGCAAGCTTAGCCAGTAAATTTGTAGAATGCCATAAACCATGACCGCTTAAAATTATTCCGTCAATATCATCTAATGGAATATCAGCAATGCTTTGCTTTGTTTTGCTGTCGCTAATATTCATACAGCCTCGTTTTAAAGATAAAAAACGGTTGTTATTGGCAATCTCTAGAATTTTACCTATCATTTTTACCCCCATAATGTAATGTGGATAATTATCATTTTATTTTTTATAAAAAATAAGCCAAGTATTGTTTTATAAATACAACATAATTAATTTTTACTAGGGAATAACTTTTTATTTAATTAAATTTGTACTAGAATTTATGTATATTATTTCATATCAGAAATAGTGCTTAGAATAGAGTAATAAGACTATTACTTTTGTATAAGTCACCAAATGATGCCCCTAATTTATTAGGGGCTTTTCCATTTTATAGAAAATGTTGCTATTTTTGGACAGTGTTTGATTATTTATTTTTTTAATACTATTCTTGAAAAACGCTCAATAAAAAATATTTTTATTTACTAGGGATTTTTATGCATAATCAATATATTTACCGTTTAGGTTTAGATTTAGGTACTAGCAGTATTGGCTGGGCGATTGTTAAATTATCGAACCGAAATATAAATAATCCAGATGAAAAACCTTATTATATATATGATTCAATAATAGGTATGGGAAGCCGGATTTTTAGCGACGGCAGAAATTCAAGTAAAACAGGTGGTTTAGGGGATAGTTTAGCTAAAACAAGAAGAGATGCACGCCAAGCCCGCCGGCAAATTGACCGTAAACGCGGCAGGCGTATGCACTTATTTTATTTTCTACAGGAAATTGGCTTAATGCCTAAAGATACAGCACAAGCTAAAAATTTACAAAAAAGAAATCCTTACAAATTAAGAGCTGATGGCGTTAATCAGCAAATTAGTTTATTTGAATTAGGCAGAGCATTATTTCATTTACAGCAGCGCCGGGGCTTTAAAAGCAGCCGTAAAGACTTACAAAAGGTAGAAAATGCAGAAGTTCTAACAGAGCAGAATATTCAAGACATGAAAGATGGAACATTTGAAAATAAAAATTCCAGTCCTGTCAAAAAAACTATTGCTAATTTATATGCAGATATATACAAAAATAATCTCACAACTGTAGGTCAATTATTATGGGATCGTTTTAGCCATGGAGACAGTACATTGTGCAAGAAAATACATAGAAAAAATAAAGACGGAGGAGATAGTGATAAAATTGACAGCTATGAAAATTATTTTGACCGTAAAATGATTTTAGATGAGTTTAATGTATTATGGGATAAGCAAGCTGAATTTTATCCGGCAATTTTAAATCAGGAAATTAAAAATAAAATCCGTAAAGTTATATTTTTTCAAAGACCGCTAAAAACGCCGGCTGTTGGGCATTGTACTTATATTAAAAATGAAAAACGGGCTGCTTTATGCCTGCCGACTACAGAATTATATAGAATTTGGGCAGAAATTAACAATTTAGAATTAAAGCTGTCTATTCACAACCCTGAAAAAAATATCTATGCATTAAATTTAGCGGAAAAACAACAATTGATTAGTATATTATTAGATAAAAATTGTCTTGATGATAAGTTTAAAATTAAATTCACTAAATTAATACAATCGTTATTCGTAAATAAAAAAGAAGCGGATAAATGGAAAGCAAATTTAGATAATAAAAAGAAAGAGGCTATTGAAGGGGCTGCAACTTGTACTCAATTAATTGAAATTTTGGGTAAAGAAAAATTTGATAGCTTTAATTTAAATGAATTAGATGAGTTAGTCAGCTTGATTAGTCAAGATAAACATTTTTTATCTCAACAAGAAAATGAAATTATTAAGAGCAAAAGATATTCTGAAACTGAATTAGAAAATTTTTTTACTGATAAAATAAAAGAAAAATTTAATTTTACAGATGAAGTTATTGATAAGTTAAACCATATAAAAATAAAAGATGATTATGCAAGTTTAAGCACTAAAGCCATGCAGCAGATGCTTGAATATTTAAAACAAGGATATTCGCAACATGAGGCTAAAATAAATTGCTGTTTTAAAGATCGTCATTATGACAACCCGATTGGCTTAAATGAATTGCCGTATTATGCCAAAGTTATTGGGGAATATTGTATTCCGCAGACAAATTTATTTGATTTAATTCAAGGTGATAAACGCTCAAATTTGCATGATAATCATGTTCAGGAAATAGAACTAGGCAAAATTACAAATCCGAGTGTACACATTGCTTTAAATGAAGTGAGAAAAGTTGTAAATCTTTTATTAAAAAAATATAAAAAATGTTTCGAGCATAATCAAGGGAAGCCCGATTTTATTCATATTGAGCTTGCCCGTGATTTATGTTTAGGTCAAAAAAGTGTTGAAGGTATTATTAAAAATCAAACTAAAAATGAATATGAAAAAAATGAAATAAAAGAAGATTTATTAAGTTTAGGAATTGTACCTACACCTTTATCCATTGAAAAATGGCAATTATACAAAGAATTATGTAAGATGGAAAATCCACAGTGTATCTACACTGGGGTAAGATTACCTAAAGAATGTGCTAATTTTAAAATTCAGTGGAATGATTGGGAAGTTGACCACATTTTACCGCGCAGCCGCAGTTTTGATGATGCTAAAACAAATAAACTTTTAGTGCAAAGAAGCGCAAACCGCGATAAATCAAATTTAACTCCATGGGAATGGGCAGTTAAAACCGGGCAAAATATAGAAAGCTTTACGAAACGGGTTGAAACTTTACCCGCTTGGAAGCAATGGAAATGTTTAGAACAAGGTGTAAATTATTTAAATAATAATACTGATAGAAAACCGCAGGAACGTTTATTAAATGATACAAGGTATATGGCACGGGTTACACGTATGTATTTACAGTCTTTATATGATGAAAAAGATATAACAGGCAAGCCAATACGCAATAATTGTGTGCAGGCTATTCCAAGCGGAAAAATTACTGCACATATGCGGAATGAATGGAAATTAAATAATTTATTATGGACAGCTGAACAAAAAGAAGTCAAAGGAAATATTGAAAGCGATATTGAAAATTTAGAAATTAAAGGTTTAGATAATTTACCTGAGGGGCAGTTAAAATATTTAGCCATGTTAAAAGATATTGTAAATATTCCTTTAGGCAAACAATTATTTGATTATTTTAAAAGTTTAATTAGCGAAAATCTAGATGGTTTATCTGATAAAGAACAAGAAAATGCAAATAAAAAATATAGTGATGCTAAGAAAAAACAAAAAAACCGTAATGATAACCGCCATCACGCTTTAGATGCAGTAATGATTGCTTTAGCAGATGTAAGTTTAGTACAAAAAATAAGTAATTTTGAACGTGATACTAGTCATTTATCCCCTAAAGAAAAACAAAAAATTGATAATAGTATAATTCAAATAGATGTTCCAAAAACTTTACGCGGTGATTTAGAATATAAAATAAATCAAATTGTGGTTAGTCATAAACCTGATCATGGAACGCAAAGTAGATTACATGAAGAATCAGCACGCTTCATGATACAGGAAAATAATATTAAAGAGTTTATTTATGATAAAAAAGAGTATCAAAAAACAGGAACTAAAAAAGATGCAGTCAAAGAAAACTCAGTAATTGGTATACAAAATACACAAAATGAAACCTACAAATACTATAAGTTAGGAAGTAATTATTGCTATGAGATTTTTTTAGATGATAAGGGAAAGTATAGTGGTGAATTAATTACCACTTATCAGGCAAACCAAAAAGAATACCAAAAATTTATGAAGACAAAGGATTATCAAAAAAATAGCTTTTGCGGAAATAAACTAATTATGCGTTTAATTTCAGGAGATATATTGAAAATTACTGATAAAAATAATAAAGAAGATAAATTAGTTTACATACAAAAAATAAACAATGGTTCAATAGTATTTAATGAACATTTTGAAACAAATTGCGATGCAAGAGATAGAGCAAAATTAAAAAGTAATTCATTAATTATGCAGTCAGCATCTCCTGCCAGTTTAATTGAAAAGTGGAAAGCTAAAAAAGTTTTAGTTAATCCAATTGGACAAGTTATAGAAATTAATCACAATAAATAGTTATTAAATAAAAAAAGCTCAAGACATTGAGCTTTAAATTAAAATAATTTATTTTTAATAAAATCAATATTTAAATAAATTTGTATAAATAAAGATACAATTTAAAATTAAAAACTTGTAAAAAAATATATAAGCTTTTAAAATCTATCTTTTTATCACTTGTGCATACACAAAATTATAATTTTTAAGTATATAAAAAGCTTCAATTAATATACTAATTGCAGTTCATTTTACGACGAGGCGACAGGAATAAATTACGATGACTGTGTACATATTAGTACATTGAGGAGTAATTTAGACTGCAACGAAGTTCGCAAGTTGAAATCCAATTAGTATATTGAATTTTAAGCATAATTATCACTCTAATTAGAAGTGTGTATAACTATATAATCATTTCATGATATTACTTTATAGGATAATTAGCTATTTTCTTTTACCTTTTATATTATTACGCTTATGGTATAAATCTAAACAGCATAAAGGCTATATACAAAATATAGGAGAAAGATTTGGAATATATGATAAATCTACATTTCCTAACAATAAACCATATATTTGGGTACATGCAGTATCAGTTGGTGAAACTAAAGCCTGCTTAAATTTAATTCAAGAGTTAGTTGCTCAATATCCAAGTTATAATATATTGCTTACAAATACAACCCCCACAGGCAGAGATATTGCAAAGCAAATATTATCCCAGTTTATAAATGATAGAATATTATATCAAGCATATATTCCCTATGATGCGCCATTATTGGTAAAAAGATTTTTTAAATATTTTAATCCTAAAATAGGTATTATTTTAGAAAGCGAAATTTGGCCAAATCTATTGTTATGTGCCAGAAATAATAATGTTAAATTAATTTTAGCCAATGCAAGAATGTCGCCAAAAAGCTATAAAAGAATGCTATATGTAAAGCCGTATATCACAAAGATATTATCTTGCTTTAATACTATTGCAGCTCAGACACAAATAGACTTTGATTATTATAAATCATTAGGTGCAGAAAATATTGTATTAATGGGGAATTTAAAATTTGACTGCCTGCCTGTTGGTGTTTCAGAAGAAAAAACTAAATGTTTTACTGCTCACCCTGAATATAAATTATTCACTACACAAAAATCTGTAGCTTTATTGGCTAGTACAAGAGAAGGCGAAGAAGAAATTTTAATTCAAGCATGGCTAGACGCGGATAAACCTTGCAATTTAATAATTTTACCTAGACACCTGCACCGGCTGCATAATATAAAACAATATTTACAATCTAAAGAAATAGCCTATACTTTACGTACAGACCTTGAAAAAGTTTTTAGCAACGAAAATATTAAATATGAAGTAATATTAGGCGATACCATGGGGGAAATGCCTTTTTATATTGAGCTAAGTGATATTGTAATTATGGGCGGAAGCTGGCTTCCTTTTGGAGGACAAAATATATTAGAACCAGCCATACAGGGCAGAGTGGTTTTAGTTGGCGAACATACCTATAATTTTCTTGAAGCTACAAATAGAGCTATTGAAATGCATGCATGTTTTAGGTTTACACACCCAGTTGATGCATTTCATAACCTAGATGAAATTTTACATAATAAAGCTCAATTAGGTATAAATGCTAAAAAATTTGTTGAAGCATATCAAGGAGCTACAAAAAAATTAATGGATATAATAAAACAACATGCATGATAGTATAATCGAGCAGTTAATCAATATTGTTAAAAATGACAATGTTATCACGGAAAATATTCCCATAGAATATTGCCAAGATTGGCGGAAAAATTTTATTGGCTACCCTCTTGCCGTTGTATTTCCTCAAAATATTTCACAAATATCTGAAATTGTTAAGTTATGCAGCCGTTATAATATTGCTATTATCACTCAAGGTGGCAATACCAGCTTATGCGGTGGTTCAGTTACAGATAAAAGCAAAACTCAAATTTTATTAAATTTAAAATATCTAAATAAAATCAGACAAATTAACCTAATGAATAATTCTATTCATGTAGAGGCAGGATGTACTCTAAGACAAATTCAAAATATTGCTGCAAAAAACGATGTTCTTTATCCCTTATCCTTACCATCAGAAGAATGGTGTACAATTGGCGGAAATCTTTCAACTAATGCTGGAGGAGTAGCTGTTTTAAAATATGGAAACAGCCGGCAATTATGTTTAGGTATTGAAGCGGTGCTAGCAGATGGCAGTATATACAATAGCTCCCATCATTTATATAAAAATAATATGGGCTATGATTTAAAACATCTTTTTATTGGTGCTGAAGGCACACTAGGCATTATAACTAGTGCTAGTCTTAAGTTATATCCTTTACCCAAAAAATACCATGCTGTCTGGATTGGCATTAATAATTTTGAACAAGCAATGAATTTATTTAAATATATTCAGAAGTATTATGCTCAAGCAGTCAGCAGCTTTGAAATAATGAATTACACAAGCATTCAATGTGTTGGTAATGTTTTTCCTGAAAAAATAAATATAATTAATCAAAATTTTGCTAATTATGAATGGCATGTTTTATTAGAGCTAGAAGAACACGGAGAACCAATTGGAACAAATTTACAGCAAAAACTAAAAAAAGTTGCAGAAAATTTGATTTATGTAGAAGAATATTTACCAAGTGATATTGAAAATAAAAGTAAATTATGGGATATTAGGCATAGCATTCCAGCTGCACAAAAAGAATTGGGCGGAAATATTAAACATGATATTAGCTTAAATTTAGAAAATATCAATGAATTTATACAAATAATTCCTGAAAAAATACTGCAGATTGATTCAAGCTCCAGATTTGTTATATTCGGTCATATTGGTGATGGCAATTTGCATTATAATGTATTTAGCGGGCTTAAAAATAAACATAAAATACAAGATTGTATTTATAAGGAAATATTAAGGCTTGGCGGGTCTGTTGCTGCAGAGCATGGAATTGGACGTTTAAAGCCTATGATATTAAAAAACAGCATTTCAGATATGGAATTTAATTTAGCTAAAAATATTAAAAACTGTTTAGATCCTAAAAATATTCTTAACCCAGGTATTATTTTTAATAATATATACTAATTGTAGTTCATTTTGAAGACAATAAATTTTGCAAATTGAAATCTAATTGTACAATATAGTCTAAATACTACAACAAGGTAAGTTTTAGGTTAATAAACATAATAATTTATAGTATATTTCTATAAATAAAACTCAGAAGATATCTATGACAAACAAATCTTATAAATTTATGCAGTATACCAGTTATTTAGGTATATTTTTAATATTAGCATGTACTTTACTGCCTATTCATACCAATCCAATTCCTACCTTTTACATAGAAGTTATTAGTGCAGCAGGCTTATTTGTATTATGCCTAAATTTCTATAACCGTAAAGACTTTGCTCTTAGATTAGATAATGACATAAAGCCTAATGATAAACATAAAATATTTCCTCGCATACCTAACATAGCATTTATGCCGGTTTTATTAAGCTTAATCATAATTTACCATATAATTATTTATAATCAATATTCAAGTATAGTAATGCTTAATAGCATAGCATTTGCTTATTGTGTATGTGTGTTTTTAGCTTTTTGTATTGGATATAATTTAAAATTAAAAGGATTTAATTTAAATACAGCTTTATCTTACATATTTTTAGGCATTGGTATTATAAGTTCTATAATAATGATATTGCAGGCTTTGAATTTAGCTGTTCCAATAAATTCTTTTATTTATAATCTGACTAAAAATTTAGGTAAAAATTTTACTGTTGAATATATTTTATCTGTGCCTAACGAAAAAATTAATTTGAGACCCTATGCAAATATTAATCAGCCAAATCATATGGTCACTTTTATGGCTTGGTCAATAATTTCATGGATTTATATTGGGATAAACTATATTAATTTAAAAAAGAATATATCTTTAAAACAAAAATATATTTATTTTATCGCGGGCTTTTTATTATGTATAGGTTTAGTTCTTCCTGCCTCAAGAAGTATATACTTACACATGCTGACATTTGCTGTAGTATTAAGCCTATATTATAAATCATCATCTAAACCCAAGCCTATTATATTAATTTCTGCTTTTATTTTCATCAGTATAATAGCAATTATATATTTTATTTCCTTTTCTAAATCAGCATACCATTTAAATATTGCTACATTAATAGAAAGAAATGAAAATACACAGATTGCTAATAGCTTAAGACAAACACTACGTAAACATGGATGGATAATGTTCATGCAAAATCCAATGCTTGGAGTAAGCTATGGTAATTTTTCATGGACGCAGTTTATTAATTCACCCTTAGCACCAAACGGAGAGATTGCTAACAGCAGTCATAATATTGTTATTGATTTTCTAGCAAAAACTGGAATGATCGGTTTTTTAATTTGCTTCATACCAATATTAATGTGGACAATTAACACACTAAAATCGTGCTTAAATAATAAAAATGAATATATTCAAAAAAGTAAACAAACATTTGCTTTAGGCGTGGTTGCATGCTTAATTGGTCATGGAATGCTTGAGTATCCGCAAAATTATTTATTTTTTGTTATTCCTGCTTGTTTAGTTATTGGCTACACCAGCAATAAATATATATATTTTCTGAAAAAAAGCCGCATAATTTTATCAAGCTTATTAATAATTTCTATCGCATATACAACCCTAATAACTATAGACTATGCTTATATATCTAAAAATAAAAACATTTATGAAACCAAATCTGCATTTATACTTTATCCCTATTCTGATACTATAACAATATTCAATCTTTTGCCTGAATATATGGATTCAATGTTCGGTCGTATTCATTTAAGTATGGCAGATAATGCAGTTCATTTTCTTCCATCGCCAACTTTAATAAAAAATTATATAGTATTATTAGCTAGAGAAGGGCAAATCGATAAAGCTTTTTTTGTATTAAATAATATATTAAATTTTGTTGATATTAAAAATAAAAAAGAATATGCATCTAATATTTATAATTTAACTCAAAATAAGTTGTTAACAAATGATAAGAATCTGAAAAAATTTGCTGGTATACTAAAAGATAAATATAAATTATAAAAAATACAAATATAAAATACTATGGATAATTCTATTTTAGGAAAAAATATTGCAAAAACTGAATATTCGCAGCAATATAATTACAATTTGCTTTTTCCAATACCCAGACAACCAAAAAGAGAAGAAATTGGCATATTAAATAATAATATTTTTTTTGGTGCTGATATTTGGAATGCATATGAATTTTCGTGGTTAAATATAAAAGGTAAACCTCAAATTGCTATTTTAGAGTTTACTTTTGATTCAAATACTATAAACATTGTTGAATCTAAATCTTTTAAGCTTTATTTAAATTCATTTAATCAGACTAAATTTGAAAATATCGAAAAAATTAAAAGTATTCTGCAAAATGATTTAAAATCTGCTGTTCAAGGTATGGTAAATGTGAGAATTTTTCAGCCTAATGAATTTGATAAGCAGTTTAAGAATCAGTTAGCTCAACCTCAAGTCTTATGTTTAGATAGATTAGATATAGAAATTGAGAAATATATTCCTGATTCTAACTTGTTATTTTTAGAATCAGATAACCGGATTGAAGAAGTTTTATATTCTGATTTACTGAAAAGTAATTGTTTAGTTACAGGTCAGCCTGATTGGGCAACTATACAAATAGGTTATAACGGACGCCAAATAAATCAAGAGGGTTTATTAAAATATCTAATTGGATTTAGAAATCATCAAGAATTTCATGAACAATGCGTAGAGCATATTTTTTATGATATTATGCAGAAATGTAAACCAGTTAAATTGTGGGTTTATGCACAATATACAAGGCGTGGTGGTTTGGATATTAACCCATTTAGAAGCAATACCAATATGCAGATGCCAAAATTTAAACGTTTAGCTAGACAATAATTGCTATTAAAGCTTTTGATAAAATATTAGCTATTATATAATATATATTAATCAGATTTCAATTTGCGAGTTTCGTTGGCGTCAAAATTACTCCTCAGTGTACTAATACGTACATAGTCTTCGTAATTTATTCCTTCTGCCTCGTCGCAAAATGAACTGCAATTAGTATAGCTAAATATCAGGAGAGTTGAAAATGAGTTTTTTTTCTGAATTAGAATTAGCACCTAGAGACCCTATCCTAGGTTTAAACGAAGCATTTAATTCTGACATACGCAGTAATAAAGTAAATTTGGGCGTTGGTGTATATTGTGATGATAATGGGATACTTCCATTGTTAAAAGCAGTATCTCAAGCAGAATTGGAAAGAGTACAGAAAAATTTGCCCCGCGGCTATTTACCAATTGAGGGATTAGCATCATATAACACTGGCGTACAAAATTTATTGTTTCAAAATAATCAGAATTTAATTAACAGAAGTATCACTGTACAAGCAGTCGGCGGTACTGGGGCATTAAAAATTGGTGCAGATTTCTTAAAACATTTTGGTAATAAAAGTGCAAAGGTAGCTATTAGTAATCCAAGTTGGGAAAATCACAAGGCTATTTTTGAAATGGCAGGTTTTGAAGTAATAAATTATGACTATTATAATCACCAGACGCATTTAGCCGATGTGCCGGCTATGTTAGAAAGCCTGCAGAAAATGCCTGCTCATACAATTATTGTTTTGCATGCCTGCTGTCATAATCCGACAGGTGCTGATTTAAACGAAGAAGATTGGAAGCAGGTAGTTAAAGTTTGTCAGCAAAATAAATTAATTCCTTTTTTAGATATGGCATATCAAGGATTTAGCGAGGGTATTAATGAAGATGCCGCAGCTATACGTTTATTTAGCGATAGCGGTTTACCAGTTTTTGTAAGCAGTTCTTTTTCTAAATCATTTTCCTTATATGGCGAGCGTGTTGGTGCATTAACAATTATTGCAGAAAATTCTGATGAAAAAGCTAAAGTTTTAAGTCAAGTTAAGCGAGTAATTAGGACAAACTATTCAAATCCAGCAACACACGGGGCAAGTTTAGTCTCTGCGGTGTTAAACACGCCAAATTTATTTAGCTTATGGGAACAAGAATTAGCAGAAATGAGAGTGAGGATTAAACAAATGCGCAATGCTTTTGTTGAAAAATTATCATTAAATTCTGATTTTAGTTTTGTAAATAAACAACAAGGCATGTTTTCATATTCTGGTTTAACTTCAGCTCAAGTTGAGAGATTAAAACAAGAATTTGCAATATATGCAGTTTCTTCTGGACGTATTTGTGTTGCGGCCTTAAATAGTAAAAATATTGATTATGTTACTGACTGCATTAAAAAAGTTCTGTAGGTTTTTAGAGCCAGTCATTCCTATTCAGGCATGGCTAGCTTAGAGGTATGTTTAGCTGTACAGCTATTCGGATTAATGAAAATTATTTTTAGATATAATTGTGAAAATAGTTATAAATTCTTTCGGCCAACTGCTGATTAACCCCATGCACTTGTGTAATTTCATTAACAGTTGCTTCTTGAATGCCTCTAATTCCTCCAAAATGAGCAATCAAGCGTTTTTTCTTAACTAAACCAACCCCTTCTATTTTTTCTAATTCCGAAGTGTATTGTATTTTATCTCTTTTTTTACGCATTTTTAAAACGGCATAATCATGTGCATAGTCACGAATTTTGGTCAATAGAACCAAACCTAAATTACTCAAACTTGGTGTAATTGAAGGCTTTCCATCAGCAAATACCAAAGTTTCTAAACCAACCTTGCGTTTTTCTCCTTTAGAAATACCAACAATATTCTTTGAAGGTAAGTTAAGCATTTCAAAAACTTTCATTACAGCATGAACTTGCCCAAGTCCACCATCAATTAATATTAAATTCGGCAATTCATATGCAGCAGTATCTTTATATCTTTTAATCACAGCATGTTTCATGGCTTCAAAATCATCACCTTTGTTTGCGGTAATAATATTATAATGCCTAAAAATCTTTCTATCAAAATTGCCATCTTTAAATACTATACAGCTGGCTTTAGTAAATTCTCCTGCAGTATGGCTAATATCAAAACATTCAATATGCGGATTGACTGTATTTAAATTTAACAAGGTATTTAAAGCCTGCAATTGTTGTTTTGTATTATTTTGACTATTAAAAAATTGTTTTAAATGTAATTCTGCATTATATTTTGCATCTTTTATCCAAGACTTTGTATAAGTATTTTGTAATTTATATGGCTTTAAATAAGGCATAAACTCATGAATATTTTTCCAGTTTTCATCACACAATTCTTCACTTAATATACGTAAATTAGGAATAGTTTTATTAATATAATCAAGCTGCTGCTCAATATAAATGATAATTAATTCCTGACTATTGCTAATATTTAAAAACTCTTCTTCCTGATTATTTAAATTATTTTTATTTTCTAAAATATTTTCTTTTTGTATTTTTACTTCTAATTCTAATTCATTATGGATAATATCCATATTCTGAATAAAATGTTTATAACCCAAATGTTTACCATTTCTAATAATTCCAACCGATATGCATATTTTATTAAATTGAACAGCGGCAGCAATTACATCAATATTAATACTTTTCCCAATATCAATATTCTGCTGCTTAAATAAATCAGATAAAGATTTAATTTGGTCACGAATTAATCCTGCTTGCTCGTAATTTCTAATTTGAGCATAATCGAGCATTTTATTTTCTAAATCTAAAAATAATTTTTTATGACTGCCATTTAAAAATATGATTACTTTTTGAACATCCTGCTGATAATCTTTTTGCGAAATAAAATCTACACAAGGAGCACTGCATCTTTTAATTTGAAATAATATACATGGTTTACTGCGGTTATTAAAAGTAGAATCTTCACAAGTTCTAAGCTTAAATATTCTTTGCAGCATTTGAATATTATCCCTTAATGAATAAGAATTAGGATAAGGTCCAAATAAAATACTGTTATCTATATTTTTTCCGCGGAATGCGCTTAAACGCGGATAATTATGAGGGGAAATTTTTAAATAGGGATAGCTTTTATCATCTCTAAAAATAATATTATATTTAGGTTTTTCATTTCTAATTAGATGATTTTCTAAAATTAATGCCTCAGTTTCAGAGGATGTAACACTAATAAATATATAGCTAATCTGACTCACCATGCGTAACGTACGTTCAGGCAAACTTCTATTAATAAAGTAGCTCGATACTCTTTTAGATAAATTCTTAGCTTTACCAATATACAGTAAATTATTATTTATATCATAATATTTATATATGCCCGCATTAGGCGGGATATTTTTAATTTCAGAAATAGTAAAATTCATTTCTTATATTTTTAATACATTACGGGTTGATTTAATACAATTGTAGCATTTTTTATAATAACGTACTTTAGCTAAGCTTAAAATATAAAATTTATTATTAAATTTGCTGAAAAAGCTTAGCTATTCCCTTTGCATACAAATAAAAACATGTTACAATGACGGGTTATCTTGTGGCTAAAAAATTAGTGCCGGATAAGGTGTTATTTATTAATAGAAGGATACACAATGCCAACGATCAATCAGTTAGTACGTAAAGGTCGTGCGAAACTACGTGCTAAAAGTAAAAGTCCGGCGTTAAAGGCTTGCCCTCAACGTCGAGGCGTATGTACACGTGTATATACAACTACACCTAAAAAGCCAAACTCTGCGTTACGTAAAGTAGCTAAAGTTAGGGTTACAACGGGTGTAGATGTAATTGCATATATTATGGGTGAAGGTCATAACCTGCAAGAACACGCGGTAGTATTACTACGCGGTGGTAGAGTTAAAGACTTACCAGGTGTGAATTATCACTTAGTGCGTGGAGCTATGGACTTGCAAGGTATTGCAAAACGTAATCAATCACGTTCTAAATATGGAGCTAAGCGCCCTAAAGCAGCTAAAAAATAATTTAGCGTATTTTTATAATCTAGGACAATATAAATAAGTTTTATCTAAAATAGACGAGATTTTTATATTGAGTAAGTGATTTTATCTATATAAAATCAAAGGCTATGCCTAACTGAAAGGAGTACGACATGCCACGTCGTCGTGAAATTACCAAGCGGGTAATACTCGCTGATCCAAAATTTGGCAGCATAGAAGTTGCTAAATTTATGAATGTAATTATGCTTTCCGGCAAGAAAGCTATTGCAGAGCGTATTGTATATGGTGCATTTACCTATATAGAACAAAGCGGTAAAAATGCATTAGATGTTTTTATAGCTGCATTAAATAATGTAAAACCTGTTGTTGAGGTTAAAACCCGCCGTGTAGGCGGAGCTAACTACCCAGTTCCTGTTGAGGTGCGTCCATCGCGCCGTTCGGCATTGGCGATGCGCTGGTTACGTGAAGCTGCTAAAAAACGCAGTGAAAAATCAATGGCTAAACGTTTAGCAGTTGAATTGATGGAAGCTGCTGAAGGTAAGGGCGGAGCTATGAAAAAACGTGATGAAGTTCATCGTATGGCTGATGCAAATAAAGCATTCTCGCATTTTAGGTTTTAGTGTTTTTAATTAGAATGTTTATGTGTTTATTTTTAAGTTTTAGAAGGTATTTATAAAAATGAAATGTAGCTTTTCTAGTACAAATTATGATGAATCTTGCACGATTTTGTGTACTTGTATCAACGAAAGACAAAAAAATATCATTTACTCCAAGTTTTAAACTTAACACATGGTTAATGAGTATAAACCAGCATGTATATGGCTTAAAAACATAGATGTTAATAGTGTTGATGACATTCGCAAATATCTCACATGCATTTTAAAAAACAAAAAAACTATTACTAAAAATGAAATTCAGCCTCTTGTAAAAAAATTGATAAACAAGAGGCTAGTTAAAATAAGGCTTTAAATTATGTCTCAACAACGACAGACCCCAATTGAGCTGTACCGTAACATCGGTATTTCTGCTCATATTGATGCGGGTAAAACAACAACTACGGAACGTATTTTATTTTATACGGGCGTAAATCATAAAATTGGTGAAGTGCATGACGGGGCGGCCACCATGGATTGGATGGAGCAAGAACAAGAGCGCGGCATTACCATTACCTCAGCTGCTACAACCTGCTTTTGGAAAGGTATGGCAGGCAATTATGCGCCTCACCGTATTAATATTATTGATACCCCAGGACACGTAGACTTTACAATTGAAGTTGAGCGCTCTATGCGTGTACTTGATGGTGCATGCATGGTTTATTGTGCTGTTGGAGGTGTTCAGCCTCAATCAGAAACTGTATGGCGTCAAGCTAATAAATATAAAGTACCGCGTTTAGCATTTGTAAACAAAATGGATAGAACCGGTGCAAACTTTTTCAAAGTTTATGAGCAAATGCGTACCCGCTTAAAAGCCAATCCTATTCCAATTCAAGTACCAATTGGTGCAGAAGATAGCTTTAAAGGTGTGGTAGACTTAATTAAAATGAAAGCTATATTTTGGGATGAAGCAAACCATGGTATGACTTTTAATTATGCAGAAATTCCAGCAGAATTATTGGAAGAATGTACAAAATGGCGTTCCAATTTAGTTGAAACTGCAGCTGAAGCTTCAGAAGAATTAATGAATAAATATTTAGAAAATGGTGATTTATCTGAAGAAGATATTAAATCAGCTATTCGTCAACGTACAATTGCAAGTGAAATTGTACCGATGATGTGTGGTACTGCATTTAAAAACAAAGGCGTTCAAGCTATGCTTGATGCTGTAATAGATTTTATGCCTGCTCCTACAGATATTCCTCCGGTAAAATGTGAAACTGAAGATGGGGAAATAACTAGCCGTAAAGCTAGCGATGATGAAAAATTTTCTGGTTTAGCCTTTAAATTAATGAATGATCCATTTGTTGGTCAATTAACCTTTGTACGCGTATATTCTGGAACAATTAAAAAGGGCGATTCAGTATATAATCCAATCAAAGGCAAAAAAGAACGTATTGGACGTATTGTACAGATGCACGCAAATGAGCGTGAAGAAATTGAAGAAGTACGTGCCGGTGACATTGCAGCCTGCGTTGGTTTGAAAGAGGTTACAACAGGAGATACCCTATCTGATCCTGATAATGTAATAATTTTAGAGCGTATGGTATTCCCTGAGCCTGTAATTTCTCAAGCCGTTGAACCAAAAACTAAGGCAGATCAAGAGAAAATGGGCTTAGCATTACAACGTCTTGCTAAAGAAGATCCATCATTTAGAGTTCGTACAGATGAAGAATCCGGTCAGACTATTATTTCTGGAATGGGCGAATTGCACTTAGAAATTTTAGTAGACCGCATGAGACGTGAGTTTAACGTTGAGGCAAATGTGGGTAAACCACAAGTTGCTTATCGCGAAACAATTCGTGCTATATGTGAAAATGCTGAGGGTAAATTCATTAAGCAATCCGGCGGTGCTGGTCAATATGGACACGTTGTGTTAAAATTAGAGCCAAATGAGCAAGGTAAGGGTTACGAATTTATTGATGCTATTAAGGGTGGTGTTGTTCCTCGTGAATACATTCCAGCAGTAAATAAAGGCATTATCGATACATTACCGGCAGGTGTACTTGCTGGATATCCTGTAGTTGATGTAAAAGTAACACTGCATTTTGGCTCTTATCACGATGTTGACTCAAATGAGAATGCATTCAAAATGGCTGGTAGTATTGGTTTTAAAGAAGGTATGCGCAGAGCAAAACCTGTGTTATTAGAACCAATGATGGCGGTTGAAGTGGAAACACCAGAAGAATTTACTGGTACGGTAATGGGTGATTTATCATCTCGTCGCGGTATTGTACAAGGCATGGATGATATGGTTGGTGGCGGTAAAGCAATTAAAGCTGAAGTACCATTATCTGAAATGTTTGGTTACTCGACAGATTTGCGATCTGCAACTCAAGGTCGTGCTACCTATAGTATGGAGTTCAAGCATTATGCTGAAGCTCCTAAGAATGTTGCCGATGCGGTTATTACTGCACGTGCAAAATAGTTTTAAACCATTGTTTTTTTAAGAGGTATAAAAAATGGCTAAAGAAAAATTTGAACGTAAAAAGCCGCACGTAAACGTTGGTACTATTGGTCACGTTGACCATGGTAAAACGACTTTAACAGCAGCAATTACAACTGTATTAGCAAAATTATTTGGTGGTGAAGCTAAAGCCTATGACCAAATTGATGCTGCTCCAGAAGAAAAAGCACGCGGTATTACAATAAATACAGCACACGTTGAGTATGAAACAGAAGCTCGCCATTATGCACACGTAGACTGCCCAGGGCATGCTGATTATATTAAAAATATGATTACAGGTGCAGCTCAAATGGATGGGGCGATTTTAGTATGTTCAGCAGCTGATGGTCCTATGCCGCAAACACGTGAACATATCTTGTTAGCACGTCAAGTTGGTGTACCTTATATTATCGTGTTCTTAAATAAATGTGATTTAGTAGATGACGCTGAATTATTAGAATTAGTAGAAATGGAAGTTCGTGAGTTGTTATCTAAATATGACTTCCCTGGTGATGACGTGCCTATTGTTCATGGTTCTGCGCGTTTAGCTTTGGACGGCGATCAAGGTGATTTAGGTTTAGGTGCGATTAAAAAATTAGCAGAAGCTTTAGATACATACATTCCAACACCAGAACGTGCTGTTGATGGTACATTCTTAATGCCGGTAGAAGATGTATTCTCTATCTCTGGCCGCGGTACTGTAGTAACTGGTCGTATTGAACGTGGTATTTTAAAAGTTGGCGATTCAATTGAAATCGTAGGTATCCGTGATACACAAACAACTATTTGTACCGGTATTGAAATGTTCCGCAAATTGCTTGACCAAGGTGAAGCAGGTGATAATGCTGGTATTTTATTACGTGGTACAAAACGTGAAGATGTACAGCGCGGGCAAGTATTAGCTAAACCAGGTAGTATCAAGCCTCATACAGATTTTGAAGGCGAGATTTATGTATTATCAAAAGAAGAAGGCGGACGTCATACTCCATTCTTTAATAACTACCGCCCGCAGTTCTATTTCCGTACAACTGACGTAACTGGCTCTATTACTTTACCAGAAGGTAAAGAAATGGTTATGCCTGGTGATAACGTAACCATCATTGTTAAATTAATTGCTCCAATTGCAATGCAGGACGGCTTACGTTTTGCCATCCGTGAAGGTGGTCGTACTGTTGGTGCTGGCGTAGTTTCTAAAATTATTGCTTAGTTATTAGATTAAGCTTTTAAACAAAGGGTATAAAAATACTCTTTGTTCATTTGGATAATAATTATGCCTAGATTGCCTAAGATTATTCCACATTATTGTATATGCAAAACAAAAATACAAAGTTCTGATAATTGAAGAATATATCGATGGTAATTTAAGAAAATTAACTGCATCATTTTATTACAATGCAGAATAATAAAAATAACGTTCTTTTCGCTCTTTTTAAGGAAAAATTAAATGTCTCAACCACAAAATAAAAATCAGAGTTCTAAAACTAGTAAACAAAAAATCCGTATACGTTTAAAAGCTTTTGATTATCGTTTAATCGACCAAGCTACATCAACAATTGTTGACACAGCAAAACGTACTGGAGCTATCGTGCGTGGTCCAGTTCCATTACCAACCCGTATTTCTAGAATAGATATTTTACGTAGTCCGCACGTAAATAAAACTTCACGTGACCAGTTTGAAATAAGAACACATCAGCGCTTACTTGAAATTATTGACCCAACAGATAAAACCGTTGATGCCTTAATGAAATTAGATTTGGCTGCTGGTATTGATGTAGAAATTACACTACATTAAAAATATTAATTAGCTTAAAAAATAATAAGATTGTATAATTTTTTTATGCAATCTTTTTTATTATATATCAATATACTATGAAATTTATAAAATTCTTATTAATTATACCTTTACTTGCTTTATTTAATAATAAAATATTTGCACAAGAGCTTCCATACGAAATTAATTCTAAAAGAGATATTAGTATTGCAAAAATTACAGGTGCCTGTAGTATATTTAAACTTATGGTAGATTTTCAACAAAAAAATAAAATATTAAATGGTGATGAATTTATTAATAAATTTTTAATAAATGAAGCTAACAGACTTAATAAAGATCCTAGTGAGTACATGAGTAGTTGTATACAAATTACTAATTATTATGTTAAATATTTGAATGAGTAGTACTGAAAAAAATCTAAAATTAAAAGCAAGACCTGATTTAGTTATAAGTGTTTATGAAAGTGAATATAATGATGAATTTAGTGTCGAGGTAGTTTACGCTGATAGTCAAAAAGTAGATATGGAGAATTTGCTATTTGTAAATCAAAAAATAAAGTAGCTTATAGCAGACTGGCTTAAGTTACAATATTAAATTTGATTTAAAACAAATTGTTTTAATTGATTATACTACACAATGGTTTTCTGTAGCGCCTAACTCAATTATTCAAAGCCCTAAATTATATGAATTAAAAGAGGCATATAATGTGGCTTTTAGTTTAAATTAATAAAAAATTATATGCAAATCTACCTAGTCGGCGGGGCTGTCCGTGATTTATTAATGGGAATTGACAGCCAAGATTTAGATTATGTAGTTGTTGGCTGTTCTATTCAAGAAATGTTGGCTTTGGGTTATATCCCTGTTGGCAAAGACTTTCCAGTATTTCTACATCCAATTACAAAAAATGAATATGCTTTAGCCCGCACAGAGCGTAAAACAGCTCAAGGTTATCAGGGGTTTAAATTTTATACCGATAAAAATATTACCTTAGAGCAAGATTTACTTAGGCGTGATTTAACTATAAATGCTATGGCTTTACCTGTTGATAATCATCATCAGCAACTAAGTTTAGATAATTTAATTGATCCTTTTAATGGTAAAAAAGATCTAGAAAATAAGATTTTACGCCATATATCACTATCATTTAGTGAAGACCCTGTTAGAATTTTACGTGTTGCCCGTTTTGCAGCAAGATATAATTTTTCTGTGTATGATAATACTTTAAAATTAATGCAGAATATGACAGATAGTGGGGAAGTTGATGCTTTAGTTTCTGAAAGAGTTTGGCAGGAAATTAATAAGGGCTTAGCAGAAAAATATCCGCATAAATTATTGGAAGTATTATACAATTGCGGTGCATTGCATGTGATTTTGCCTGAATTTATTATAGATTTTGAGCAACACATAAAATTTTTAAAATTTATATCAAAAACAGATACAACTATCAATCATATAGATGCAGATAAAATATTTTTATGTATACTATTGCATATAGGATTATGTAGAAATACAAATATAAGCCCGATTTGTATAAATCTGAAGTTAAGAAAAGAATTAATTGATATATCAAAAATTATAGCTAAATTATATAAAACTATTATAGCTGTAACAAATATAGCTCATTTCAATAAAGATTATTATAATACAACATTAGATGTTATTGAGATAGGCGATGCAATCCGGCGTCAAGATAGATTTAATTATATTTTAGATATATGCATGATTTATGCGGAGTATTATCACAATATTGATATAAAAGCATGCATAAATCATATTAAAAACTGCTTATATATCTGTATAAATATTGATAGTGATGAAATTATAACTATAGTTGAAAATGCTAAAAAATATCATTTGGATATTAAATCAGCTTTAAATGAGTTACGCTTGCATAAGTTCTTAGATTAATTTAATATATACATAAATCAACTTTTATTATTATATTTAATTTATTTAGATTATTAATTTTTAATTAAGGTAATTTATTCTATATTTTTTTATTTATACTGGAAAGTAAATATGAAGTGCATAACATGTGAATTAGCTGAAGCTTATAGTCAAAATAATAATATTGTGCCTGATTTAAGTGATAATGCTAGAAATGAGCTAATAAATTTAGTAAATTTGGAGGGGGGGGGGTGTAAATTAGTAAATTTTAAAG
>JAHFQJ010000005.1 GCA_023266335.1 Burkholderiaceae bacterium | reverse complement strand
TGTTTCTTACTTTTCCGCTTCTTATATAGCTCTCACTACCGCATCTTTGGCATTTACACATCTGGTTTAAATTTTAATTCTTTACTTATTATATCTTAAACTATCTATATTTAACACTCTCGAATTTTTTATTTCTTTTGCATTATTTTTATGCTTCACACAAAGCCCCATAATAGCAAGCCATCGCTTCTAAAGTTATTACTTGAGAACTGCGTTCATATTCAGGAATTCCTTTTCTAGCCTCTTTCCAAGGTATCTCAGAATGAGTTTGGTCACTGAGCCATTGAGATGATTTATCCGCATAATTTTTTAAAACCACATCTATAGTTTCTTTTTGAGAAGTACTTAAATGTTCTTTTGAAATAAAATTTATAAAATGACTTTTATCAACAGCAAATTTTCCTTGATGTTTACTATACAAATCAGGTATTACAGGACCATATGCCCAAGCTTCAATTTTATTAGAAAACAGTTCTGCATCATCCCATACTAAAGACCAAGCTTGAGAATAATAGCAAAGTTTATGTAATTTCATGGCTGATGTAGTTCCACCTATTTTATCTAAGATATAAATTGCAACATCAAATATATTAACCATAGCTTTTCATCCCTTTTCAACCTATACTATTTGATAATTTAATTATTAGTTAAATATATATATATTGTAGTTCAATAATAACTAACAATATACAAAAATCCAATGAAATAATTGATAATTATAAAGACGTATCAAATAACCTACATAAAAAATAAACTTAATTTTTAAATATTATAACATATTCACAAAAAAATATGAGGATTAATAATTTTGCTATACTAATATTTATACTACTATAATTGAAAATTGAATACAAACCATTTAATTGATGATATACCTTCAGAAGATACGTTTAATAACATTCAAGTTATTAAAGACAATAAAACTATTTTTCAAGGTAAAAGCTATAACGAGGCTATACAAAACTTCATTACTTATTCTAAAAATTTCAACACCTCATTAATTATTACTTACAATCAGCAAAAGCAAAAATATTATTTACTAGATAAGCAAGATTTTCGAGCAGGCAGCTGGACTGATTCATTTAGTAAATCAAATGATAAAAATGATTTTTGGTGTTTATTATCTTTATTCTTTACTGAGATTAAATATGAATTTATACATGATAATTTGATAATTTATGTAGAATAAAAAATCGGGTTTGCCTTAGTTTAAAAAATTAGATTTAAAGTATATTTAGTAATATAATAATATTTTTATATTCAACTAATAATATGTATATACCTAAATTTTCTGAAATTAAAGTTGCCCTTAATTTACTGCCTGAAGATACGCAGGGTTTGCCTTTCGTAAAACAAGCTTTAAATACCGTTCTCCCCTTAACTCATAAACCTAATGAATCTATTAAGGGTTGTGATGTATATAAAAGTTATGATACAAATACCAGCAGTCTTTTTAATACAGCTATTACTTTTTTAATATTAACATCTAATAGTATAACAAGTAAAAGATTTCCTTTACAAGATATAAATGATACTCCTCCTATTTTTCAAGGACATTTAACAAATATTAAAAAAACTAATCCACATATTGAATCATTCTCTTTAGATGCTGAAATATTATGCGGAACTCCTGCTAAATACGATCATATAGATGATTTATTTATAAGTACTGGCATTACCACATTTAATGGGCTGCCAACCGTTATAGGTAATTTAAAACAGCAAAATTTAGGCGATACATATATTTTTGATGGAGGGTGCGGTAGTTCACCAATAACTCATTCTTCTCCAGATAATGATATATCTACAAATACATTTTCTGAAGAAGATACTGATCTAGTTAAATTAATGAAAGATATGAAACAGAAACCCACACCTCAAAATGATATACTTCAAAAACTAATTAAAGTTCCTATTGATACAGTAAAAAAAATTGAGGCAGAACGTAAATCAATTGTAAGTAGTAAAGAATAATAATGTAAAAATTATTTAGAAATAAATAGATTACGGTTTCATTTTAATAAAAATCTGTTTCGCACAAACCTTGCTAAACCGCATGAATACGTAAAATTTTTACTAGATGTGCGAAACACTAAAAAAGCTATTTTGAATAGATGAGTGCTAAAAGAATAAGAAAAAATATTATGACTGTTTATCCTGTGCAGGCAGGTGTATATGAAATCCTGCATAGAAACAAATAAAATTATTTTATTCCCATATTTACATTTGCTTAAGCATAGCTAAAATAGTAAAATAACGTACTGAAAAATACAACCTATGGGAGAAGTATAAATGGCATTAGTTCCTATGCGTCAATTGTTAGACCATGCAGCCCAAGAAAATTATGGTATACCTGCATTCAATGTAAATAACTTAGAACAAGCTCAAGCTGTTATGGAAGCCGCTGCCGAAATAGATGCTCCAGTGATTATGCAGGCCTCAGCGGGTGCAAGAAAATATGCTGGCGAAAGCTTTTTGAAGTATCTAATTAAAGCTGCTGTAGAAACTTATCCAAATATTCCTGTAGTAATGCATCAAGACCATGGTCAATCTCCTGCCGTATGCCAAGGTGCAATTGATTTAGGCTTCACATCTGTAATGATGGATGGCAGCTTAAAAGAAGACGGAAAAACAATTGCTTCTTATGAATATAATATTGATGTTACTAAAAAAGTAGTGCAGATATCTCATGCTTTAGGTATTAGTGTAGAAGGGGAATTAGGCTGTTTAGGTTCGCTTGAAACTATGCAGGGTGATAAAGAAGATGGGCATGGAGCTGATGGTAAACTGACTTTAGAACAACTATTAACTGACCCAGAACAAGCTGCTGACTTTGTTGCTCAAACTCAAGTTGATGCCTTAGCTATTGCAATCGGCACTAGTCATGGTGCTTATAAATTTAGCCGTAAACCAACTGGGGATATTTTAGCAATTCAGCGTATTAAAGAAATTCATGCACGTTTACCAAATACACATTTAGTCATGCACGGCTCATCAAGCGTACCTCAAGATTTACTTGAAAAAATCCGCCAATATGGTGGTGATATGAAAGAAACTTACGGTGTACCTGTTGAAGAAATTCAAGAGGCAATCAAATACGGCGTACGAAAAATCAATATAGATACAGATATTCGCTTGGCTATGACAGCTGCTATCCGGCAGTTTTTTGCAGAAAATCCAGAGAAATTTGACCCTAGAGATTATTTAAAACCAGCTCGTGCTGCTGCTAAAGAAATTTGTAAACAGCGCTTTATATCGTTTGGCTGTGCTGGTATGGCAAGCAAAATTAAACCAATTGCATTAAATATTATGGCAGACAAATATAAAAACGGCGAATTAGCCCAGCGTATTGTAGCTAATAATTAGTAATTAAAATATATATGGTTTTATCGATTGATTTAATTAAATTATGGTTAAATCAGAGAAAAAATTTAATATACTGCAGGCTTATATTTAGATTAGCTATCTTTAAATAATGCCTCTAAAAAAAATTAAAAAATAATATATGCAAGAAAATTCACTGAATGATAATAACCATAATCAACCACAAAATCAAAATATACCAAATATCTCTATTATAAACTTATACAATCATATTCAAAAAAATTTGAGAGTTTATCTGCCATTTAATAATTCAGCTTTACATGATGCTATGCATTATGCATCATTAAATGGTGGTAAGAGAATTAGAGGAATTTTAGTTTATGCGGGAGCATTATGTTTAAATCATACTAATTTAGATATTTTTCATAATACTAATTTAGCTAAATTAGCTTGTGCAGTTGAATGCATGCATGCTTATTCATTAATTCATGATGATTTGCCATGTATGGATAATGACGATTTACGCCGAGGTAAACCGGCAACTCACAAAGTTTATGGCGAAGCAATTGCATTATTAGCTGGAGACGCTCTGCAGACTCATGCTTTTAACTTATTAGCTCAAACTAAAGATTTATATAATCTGCAGTATATTCTAAATTATTTATCCAACGGTAGCGGTAGCTTAGGTATGGCTGGCGGACAAAGTTTAGATATTTTATCAAGCGATAAAAATTCCAAAGATGTGCAGAATAATATACTTTTTACTTTAAAAGAATTGGAAAATATACATTCTTTAAAGACAGGTGCATTATTAGATACAAGTTTTTGCATAGGCGTATTAGCTCAAGATGAAAGTCAGAGCTTTTATAATCAATACAATGATAATATCAAACAGTTAACTAAATCAATTGGATTAGGTTTTCAGGTTATAGATGATATTTTGGATGTAACACAAGATACATCTACATTAGGTAAAACAGCAGGTAAGGATATTAGTCAGCAAAAGTCCAGTTATGTAACTATATTGGGCTTAGAACAGGCAAAAACACAAGCAAAAATGTTATATCAACTAGCAATAGATGCTATGTATAAAATGAATATACCTCAACAACACTTACTTCAAGATATTGTACACAATATTTTTAATAGAAGCTTTTAATTCTTACTTAAAATATGTACATAAATGTATAAAATTATAAAATTTATTATGGAATAATATAAACATGGGCAGCAGACTTTCAAAAATTACTACTAGAACAGGCGATGACGGTAGTACGGGGCTAGGTGACGGCTCCAGAGTAAGCAAAACTAATATTAGAATTCAGGCAATTGGCGATATTGATGAATTAAATAGTAATATTGGAATTATAGTGGCTTACCTGCAATCAAATTATCCAAATTTAATTGGTAAAACATCTGAACATTTATTTGCACATCTATATTGGAAGTTAAGATTAATTCAACATGATTTATTTGATTTAGGCGGAGAATTATGCATTCCTGCAGGTTATGAATTACTAACGCAAGGTTCGCTTGAAGACTTAGATGCATGGATAATAAACGAAAATGCTAATTTAGAAAAGTTAAAAGAATTTATACTGCCGGGCGGAAGTATATTATCTTCCTATACTCATGTAGCTCGTACAATTTGCCGTAGAACTGAACGCAGCGTGATTATGTTAAGAGATTCTTTAAGTGATGATGAAATAAAACATATCCGCCCAATTACAATTCAATACTTAAATCGGCTATCAGACTGGCTATTTATTATCGCACGCTGCATAAATAAAGCACTTGGCATAGAGGATATTTTATGGAAAAGGGAATAATAAAACAAACTCCTGACAAATACAAACTTAATTATTAAGACTTTATTTTAGACAAGGAGTTATTAAAAATTAACCTTTTGTCCAAACACCTTCAATATTATAATAAGCCCGAATTGGCGGCAACATTATATGTACTACAATATCTATGCAGTCAACTAATACCCATTCTCCACCATCTAAACCCTCTATAGACTGCACACTACCGCCGGATTTTTTAACATTTTCAGATACACGGTGTGCTAGGGCTTTAGTTTGTGTACTTGAAGTACCTGATGCAATAATCACCTTATCAAACATTTTAGTCATATTATGTGTATCTAAGATTGTAATTTCCTTTGCTTTTACATCTTCTAATGCATCTACAATAATTTTTGATAATTCTTCTACTTCCAGCATAATACTCATAATTCTTCCAAATTTCTTTGCCCCATTATATCAAATATAAATAATATAACATAGTGTATCTAATATTTATTTTCTAATTCAGTATAAAGTTTATGCTGTTTAATATAGTTTATAACTTTCATATCTAAATATTTTTCTAAATTATCCCAATTATCATGCATAATTTGCTCTCTAATTTGAGTAGAAGATATATAAGGCGGCTGCCATTCATCAATAATTACATTTCCTAATTTTCTAACATTTTCAAGCATGGATATGTCTTGCTTATTTTTTAAATTATGGCTTTGAGCAATTGATGTTCTATTTATTACATAAAAATTTGCATAATTTTGTAATTCCTGCCATCTATGCCAAGTGTGAATATTAATTAACTGATCTAAACCAATAGTTAAATATATTTGGCTTTGCGGGTGAATATTTTTAATTTTTTCTAGTGTTTCAACGGTATAACTTGGTTTGTTCTGTGATATTTCTATATCAGATATATACGTATTATCTAGACCGCAAAATGCGGCCTCGCACATTTCAAACCTATAATGTGCCGGAATTATGCACGATTTCTGCCACGCAATCGCTGGAACAATATAGTTAATATCCGGTTGAATAGACTTATTTATTCTTTGAATAATTTGCGTATGAGCTAAATGAGGCGGACTAAATGTTCCGCCAAATACATTTATTATGTTCATTTATATAATTCAGCTTTACCTATATTCATATTGAATATTATCTAAATAAAAGATAGTAAATCACATAAAACCAGCCGAAAAATCCATGAATAATCGCCCATAAAACAGAATGGTTAGCACCCCACGAAAGTGCAACAGCTATTAGACAGCCTAAGCTAAACCCGCCAACATAATAATGTGTCATAAGTTTGTATCCTTTCAAAAATATCATCAAGTATTAAAATACTCATCTTTTAGAGTGCATATTTTTTAGAAAGTTCATAATTAAAACATATACTATAAATATAAATAATTATTAAATAAACTACTTCATAAATAAGGTAATATTAAAATTGCTATACTAATATAGTTATATTTTTTAAATTGAAGGCAGATATGAAACCCAATCTAGTTATTTGGTTTGAAATTTTTGTGCAAGATATGAAAAGAGCCGTAGAATTTTATGAAAATATTTTGCAAATTAAAATGCATGAACTTGAAAAGCCTCCTGTAGATGCCTTAATGACATTTTTTTCTATGGAGCAAAATATAATTGGTGCAGGCGGAGCTTTAGTTAAAATGGATTGTATGCCGTCCGGCAATAATAGCACACAAGTTTATTTTAGCTGTGAAGATTGTGCTGTTGAAGGCTCAAGAGTTGAAAAATCCGGCGGTAAAATTAAAAGAGAAAAAATGTCAATTGGAGAATATGGATTTATCGTATTAGCCATTGATACAGAGGGAAATACATTTGGGTTGCACTCATTAAAATAATATGATATTACAACATAATTCCTCATTATATTCTAAAGAATATAAATATTTTTGGTATTTTTTCTTAACAAGAATCTGCATGACTTCCGGTTTTCAGATAATTAGTTTGGCATTAGCATGGCAAATGTATATGCTGACTAGAAATCCTTTAGACTTGGGGTTAGTTGGCTTATTACAGTTTTTACCTAAACTATTTCTAGTATTAATTGCAGGTATATGCGTAGATAAATTTGATAGAAGAAAAATTCTCATCATTACTTTATCACTTCAGGCAATTTTAAGTTTTATTTTATTATGTGCAAGTTTAGACTATATTGCAATGTCAAAATGGTTAATATTTTCTATATGTATCGGAATTGGTTTATGCAGAACTTTTGATCACCCTGCATTACAGTCTATTCTGCCTGATATTGTACCTAAAGAAATGCTGCCTAAAGCAATTGCATCATCAGCTTCTGCCATGCAGATTGCTATAATTGCAGCCCCTGCATTAGGCGGATTTTTATATGTATATGGTGCAAATGTAACTTATTTTCTAACTTTTATTATGTACGTGTTAGGAATTATATTTGCTGCACTTTTACCCAAACTTTTTAATCATAACCAGAATAATCCGGTTACATTTAAAAGCATGCTTATGGGATTACATTATATTTACAATAATAAAGATGTGCTAGGTGCTATTTCACTAGATTTATTTGTAGTATTACTCGGCGGAGCAACTGCATTATTGCCGATTTTTGCAAGTGATATTTTATATACTTCAACTTTCGGCTTAGGTTTATTACGTTCCGCACCGGCTGTTGGAGCATTACTCATGTCATTTATATTAGCTAAATATCAAATTAATTATAAAGTTGGTAAAACAATGTTTGCAGCCGTATCTTTATTTGGAATTACTACTATTATATTTGGATTATCCTCATCTTTTATTTTATCATTTATTAGCCTAATTGTCATGGGAGCTGCAGATGTAATTAGTGTTATAATCCGCACATCATTTATACAATTACAAACACCAAGTGAAATGCGCGGCAGAGTAAATTCAGTGAATTCATTATTTATTGGTGCTTCCAACCAATTGGGCGAGTTTGAATCAGGAGTAACAGCTCAATTTTTTGGAGCTAGATTATCAGTGATTTTAGGCGGGCTTGGTACTTTAGCCATCGTTGGCTTGTGGGTTAAATGGTTTCCTTCATTGTTACATAGGAATAAATTTTAGTAATTTTTTTAAATATGTCTTGCTTTATGATATTATATATTATTAAATATGAGGAATTATATGAGCTTATTTGATAATATAATTAATACAGTAATCGGTGAAGCAAGACAAAGTTTTTTTAATACCAACGATAAGTCTTCTAACAGCTTAGTTTTGGGAATTTTGTCTATGCTATCTAATAAAAATAGTGAATCCAGCTTAGTAGTTGATTTAATGACTCAATTTGGTTTAAACGGAGGAGTGCTGGAGCGGATTTCTAATCTATTTGGCGGGAATAAAGATTCTGAAAATCATCACTTAGAACATTTAAATGAATTTGGCGGGTTATCCGGCTTAAAAATTTTATTGGAACAAAACGGCTTAGCTGCCGAAGTCAATTCTTGGATTAGCACGGGGCAAAATTTGCCTGTATCGCCTGAACAATTAGAGAAGGTGCTTGATTCAAACGGAGCTTTAACTGAATTAGCACAAAATGCTCACGTAGATAAAGAAGAAGCTTCAAAATTATTATCAAATATATTACCAAGACTTATTGATAAAATTACGCCAAATGGAATTATCCCAGAAAATGGATTTGATTTTACATCTCTGGTTAAGCAGTTTATTAAGTTGTAAAAATATTTATGAGTCAAGAAATATTCGCTATATTAAATCCTTTTGCAGATGCAGAAATTTCTAAAACAAAAGAAGATCAACAGGATTTCGTATATTATACAAATTCTGATACTGCAATAAAAATCATAGATAATCAGGAAAATATAAGAGTATAGATATAATAAAAAATGCATTTTATTTTATTTTGAATTATAATATGCCGACTGGTTTTTTTATTTAAGGTTAAGTCAATAAGGCAAATATGAAATATAAAATAACGTTATTAGCACTCGCCTCTAGTATATTATTTAGCGGCTGTACTGCATTAGACATGAAAACAGGTGCATCTAGTGCAAAAACAGAAGCTACAGGTTCTGCAGGCGGAGCTAACTCAAACAATGCAAATCAGGCTATTCCAAGATGTGATAAAACATTAGGTACATTAGGCGTGAACGAAGACCAAGGTGAGCCATGGTTTTTACAATTTCAGAGGGATACACGCTTAACATCAACAACTCCATTGATACGCTTAATTGTACAGCAATCTAATTGTTTCGTAATCGTAGAACGCGGAAACGCCGGTTTAAACAGTATGAACCGTGAACGTGCATTTGCTCAAGGCGGTGAATTACGCGGCGGCAGCAGTATGGGTAAAGGACAAATGGTTGCGGCAGATTTTACTTTAACTCCATCTATTGTATACAGCGACAATACAGGCAGCATGCAAGCTGGTTTAGGTGCATTTGGCGGTATCGGCGCATTAGCTGCTCTAGCATTATCTAAAAAAGAAGCTGCAGTAACATTAACACTGATTGAAAATCGTTCAGGAGTACAAATTGCAGCTAGTGAAGGAAGCTCATCTAAATTTGACTTCGGCGGATTAGGCGGTTTATTTGGTGGCGCGGCTGGCGGTGCATTGGGTGGTTATAGTAAAACTCCTCAAGGTAAAATTATTGCAGCTTCATTTGTTGACGCTTATGCACAGATGGTAGATGCAGTTAAAAACTATAAGCAGCAAATAGTTTCCGGTGGTCTAGGCACTGGCAGGGGCGGTTTACAAGTACAAGGAGCGGAAGAAAATAGATCAGATGCAGACAAGGGATCTAGAAAAAGACGCTAAATCACATATTATAAATAACCCGAATATCGTATATTGAGAAAGAAAAGCAAAATCACAGAGCCGAAAATAAGTTATAAGGGTTATGAATAATATGCACACCTGCTTGCAGTAATTATTATCCAGATACTTTCCAGTCTGTGCTGGAAACTCGGATTCATACACAAAAATAAGCCTAAAACGGATATAAAATATGCCAAAAACATTTTCAAGATTAGCTTTATGCTTTATAATTTACAGCAGTTTTATTTTTGATACAAATGCAGCAACTCATTCTACCTCAAGTTATTTAGAAATTGATAAAGATAAGGTTGTGAGTTCAGCATTTGGGATTGTTACCTCTTTTAATTATAATCAAATTCCAATCATTGTACCCTCAAAGGAAATTCCTCTTATTAGCGGGCAATCTTATGGGTGGATAATTGAATTAAAAACAAATAAGCCGAATATAAAATGGCGGGAAGAATTTACATTACCTGTAAAACCTAGCACATGGGGTGATGAACCCACAATCGGTTCAAGAATTATTACTAATAACGGAAAAACATCTCTTATAGAACAAGAAACTTATGGTACAAATGGAATTATTTTTCATTCTTGGTCTGTTGCTAAAGGCGATCCTAAAGGGATATATGCTATAAGAGTATTTTCAGAAAATAAATTGATTGGCAGTTTTGAATTTAATGTAAAATAATAACTGTATGAAGTAACCAAAATTACTCCAGCAGATATTTTTTAGGCTGTTCCGCTAACTGTCATATTATCAATTAATAATGTTGGCTGACCAACACCAACCGGTACGCTCTGTCCCGATTTACCGCATACTCCGACACCACTGTCTAATTCAGTATCATTTCCAACCATACTCACATATTTTAGTATTTCAGGACCATTGCCTATTAGCGTTACTCCTTTTAACGGATATGTAATTTTTCCATTTTCAACTAAAAATGCTTGAGACGCAGTAAATACAAACTTTCCATTTGTAATATCAACCTGACCGCCTTCAAAATGAGTTGCATATATTCCGTGTTTTACACTTGAGATAATTTCTTCTGGTGAATACCCACCATTTAGCATGTATGTATTAGTCATTCTTGGTATTGGTATACTTGCATAACTTTCACGTCGCCCGTTTCCAGTTACAGGCATATTCATTAATTTGGCATTTAGCTCGTCCTGCATATAGTTTTTTAAAATGCCATCTTCAATTAAAACATTGCAAGCAGTTTGATTACCCTCATCATCTATATTAAGAGAGCCTCTTCTATCTTTTATTGTGCCGTCATCTACAATTGTAATGCCTTTAGCAGCCACCTGCTGTCCAATTTTATTACTAAATGCACTGCTGCATTTTCGGTTAAAATCTCCTTCTAAACCATGACCAATTGCTTCATGCAGCAACACACCCGGCCAGCCGTTTCCAAGAATAACCGGCATAGTTCCAGCCGGAGCTGAGCGTGCTTCTAAATTATTATAGGCAATTTTTAAAGCATCTTGGATATAATTGTTTATTAATTCATGTGTAAAATATTCATAACCTAATCTTCCACCGCCGCCGCTGTTTCCCTTTTCATGCCTGCCGTCTTTTTCAATCATTATTGTTAATGATAATCTAACTAGAGGTCTTATATCTGCCGTTAATTTTCCATCTGCTCTAGCAATTAATACAATATCATATTCAGAACTAATTGATGCTATAACATTTTTGATATGTTTATTTTTTCTAACTGTTGTATCAATATATTGGAGTAATTCAATTTTTTGCTGACTGCCTAAACTATATAATGGATTTGTTTTTGTATATAAATTTTGTATAGGAAGTACTTCAAAGCTAGGTATTTTTATACATACATCTTTTTCGCCTATAATTAAGTTTGTCTTTACAGCTTGCTCAATGCTTTGCAGACTAATTTGATCTGTATAAGCAAATGCAGTTTTTTCTCCGTATACACTTCTAACACCAACCCCTTTATCTATACTATAGCTGCCGCTCTTTATAATTCCTTCATCTAATACCCATGCCTCATTTTCAGTGTATTGAAAATATAAATCTGCATGACTAGCACCCTTACTCATTAATTTACTTAAAATAATATCTAAGTGATTATTATCAATTGCATATGGCTCAAGTAAATTTTGTTTTGCAATGTCTAGGTAAGTATTTTGCATATATTTGGGCTTTCTTTAAAAATGTTTAGTCTATTTAAATTAGACTAAATCCATATAATTTGAGACGAAGCAAACGCAAAAATTGCGGTGCAGATAGATTTTAACAACAATACAGCTGTAAATTCAAGTATGATAAGATAGTATAGCACTTTTGGTGAAAATGAGTGTGAACGCCAAGCATAAAAAAAGCAGGACTTAAAGCCCCGCTTTTAATTTTTAAGCAATTAAACCTTAAATAATATAAAAAGGGGATAAATATTATTTAGTGCCAATTACTTCAATTTCTACACGGCGATTAGGCAATAAGCATTCTTGTAAACTAGATTTACTGCTTGATTTACGTGCTTTTTTACCTTTTACTTTAGTTGCAGAACCACTGCACTCTTCTAATGTTTTAACTAATTCAGTTTCACCCGCACCTTTGGCTTGAATTACACTGACATTTAATCCAACACTAGCTAAATAATTTTTAACTGTTTGCGCACGTTTATAAGATAAAGTGAAATTGTATTCACTAGAAGCTAGAGAGTCAGTATGTCCAATAACACGAATTACATCAACTGATTTATAAGCTTTAATTTTTTCAGCTATTTTATCTAATTCGGCACGTCCTTCGTTACGTAAATCAGCTAAATTATGCTTATTGAAATTAAATAATACATCACCAGCAATTGAGAAATTCTGTACTGCAGGCATAGGTATTTTGCTTAAATCAATTTCTGCTGGAACTTCACGGGTAATTTCTTTAATTACTTGAGGTGCTGGCATAACTAAGAAGTTAGCACAAGCTCCATCTTTCCAATGAGTTGACTTAATAATTTCTTTATTATCAAACTGAATTTGATATTGGCAGGTAACATAATCAGTACCTGTGCCAGTTCTGAAATTAAAAATATAATTCCAAACTTTTGGTGCAAAAATACCTTCATTGAAATGCGGACGCGAAATTAGTCTGTATAACTGGTCTTTAGACAAACCAGGAGCAACTTTTCTTATGTTGTCTACATTGACAAAATCGCCTTCTGGCATCCAAGAGCTTTTAACTTCTGGGAAAACAATATTGCTTTCCGGAGTTTGAGCATTAACTGCATTTGATAAAAATAAACTAGACACAGCTAGTAAAATAATTTTTTTTGTGATTTTCATATATAAATATCTTTTATTAATTTGATAGTTTTAATAAGAGATATATTTTTATCCATTTTTAATATCAAACATTTTATGTTTATTAAATTAAATGGTCTAAAAAATATCTCTGTGTAATACAATCTAATTTTTAATCTAACGTTACTTCTAAACCAGCACTAGCTGCTACACCACCGCGGCTTCCCGCCACACCGCCCGTAACACTATATCTGCCGTTATCAGATGTTGCACGTAAGCTTAAACCTAAAGCACTTTCGCCTTTAAAGTAACCCACACCGCCACGCATTACAGTTTTACCTGGAGCATGTACTGACGGATCTTGTAACGCTATGGCACTTGCAATACCTGCATATGCATTACGCTTAACTTTATCCATATCACCACGTAATGATTGTAACTGGCTTACATTTACCGCATCAGTTGGAGCAACACCAGCTGCAACATTTGTTACCCTGCGTTCATTGCCTGAACTGCCGACCGAGAAGCTGTTATTCGTATTAGCTACTGAACCTGTACCCACTGCAACACTATTGTTACCAGAAGCTACTGAACCATATCCAATAGCAACTGAACCTGTGCCAGACGCATCAGCACCTGTACCTAAGCCAACTACTAATGATGTTGAGCCACCTGTGCCGTTATTAATTTCAGTAATTGGAGGTGTTACCCCTGATTGAACTTTATTTTCAAGATTAGTAATTCGGGTATTATATGTAGTTAAAGTAGTATCAATATTACTGCTTAATCTATTTAACTGACCCACATTCACTGCATCTGTAGTGTTGATACCAGCTGCTACATTAACTAACCGGCGTTCTGAACCTGTAAAGCCAAATGAAACGGTATTTTCTGTATTAGCAATAGAACCTGCACCAATTGCAATGCTGTTGTTTGCACTAGCTGTTGTGTTATTACCTAATGCAACTGTATTACTACCCGTTGCTGACGCTGCATAACCAAAAGCTAAACTATTTTTACCGGAAGCAATTGATTTATAACCTAAAACAACCGCACCTTCTGCACTCGCATTTGAACCAGTGCCTAAACCCACAACCATACTGCTTGAAACTTTATTGCCCTTACTATCAGTACCATTATTGACTTCATAAGCATTTTCAATTCTAGTTTCTAAATTCTCTAAAGCAGAACTCACACTGCTTAAATTACCGCTTACATTATTAATGATTGTTGTATGATTATTTACTACGCTGCTGATATTGCTGATGGCAGATGTATTATTATTTACAATTGTAGTTACATTACTTAAAGCAGAGCTGACATTACTTAAATTACTGCTTACTAATGATAAATTACCGCTTACATTATTAATAATTGTTGTATGATTATTTACTACGCTGCTGATATTATTATAGTTAGTTTGAATATTACTAATAGTGCTTACAACACTATTTAAACCGCTGGATACTGCATTTACTGTGCTGGATACATTGGTTAAAGCAGACGAAACATTACTTAAATTACTAACTACACTAAGAACTGTAGAGCTGACATTACTTAAATTATTACTAATCAAAGAAACGCTGTTGTTTGTATTACTTAAGCTGCTGGATACACTAGTTAAAGTTGAACTAACATTGTTTAATGTACTAGAAACTTGCACTACTGATGAGCTGACATTACTTAGATTACTAGATACAGAAGTAACTGTAGAGCTTACGTTGCTTAAATTATTAGATACATTATTTAAACCGCTAGATACATTAGTTAAAGTTGAGCTTACATTATTTAATGTACTAGAAACTTGTACTACTGATGAGCTGACATTACTTAGATTACTAGATACAGAAGTAACTGTAGAGCTTACGTTGCTTAAATTATTAGATACATTATTTAAACCGCTGGAAATCGAAGTTACTGTAGAGCTTACATTATTTAGTGTGCTAGAAACCTGTATAACTGAAGAGCTAACGTTACTTAAACCGCTTGAAATAGAGGTTACAGAAGAACTAACATTTGTCAAACCGCTAGAAACTGAATTTACTGTAGAGCTTACATTGACTAAATTGTTACTGATTAAAGAAACATTGCCGTTTGTATTGCTTAAACTATTAGATACATTTGTTAACGTTGATGAAACATTACTTAAATTACTGCTTACTAAAGATAAGTTAGAGCTGATACCAGTATAATTTCCATTTATATTAGAAATACTATTGCTAATGTTTGTTACTCTATTATCAACATTAGTAATATGATTGTTTACTACTGAAATTGATGAGCTTAACTGATTAACATTTACAGCATCTGTGCCGTTTGTACCAGATGCCACGTTTGTAATTCTACGCTCGTTATTAACTGAACCTATTGATATAGTATTGGCTTGATTTGCAATTGAATTTGTACCTAAAGCAATTGAATTATCAGCAGATGCTGTTGCCTGAGAGCCTATTGCGATAGAATTTTGTCCGCTGGCAACCGATTTCCAGCCTCCGGCAAATGAATGATCTGCACTTGCTATATTATGACCGCCAATAGCTACCGAATGACTGCCTGTTGAGGTATTTTCATCACCGAGTGCTACTGAATCTTCATTTGATGCAACGTTTAAATTACCAATTGCAACATTTCCTTGCGTTCCTATAGCTTGATTGCCAAAACCGATGGCTACTGATTGAGAATTATTTGCTGTAACATTTGAACCAATAGCAACTGCATCTGTACCTGTAGCAACTGCACCACTGCCTGTACTATTAACTTTTACATATTTATTTGATACGCCGTTATTACCGATATTATTAATCGTTGTTTCTAAATTAGTTACACGGTTATCAATTTTAGTTACTCTAGTATCAATATTAGCAATGTTATTATTAATTACATTGATAGATGTATTAACAGAAGAACTTAATTGATTAATATTGTTATTAACTATGTTAATAGAAGAACTTAATTGATTAATATTCACTGCATCTGTACTGTTTGTACCTTCTGCAACGTTAGTAACTTTACGCTCATTGCCTGCAGAACCTACAGAAACGGTATTTGATTGATTAGCAACTGAATTTGCACCGATTGCAACTGAATTATTTGCTGATGCAGATGTTTTTGAACCAATAGCTATAGAATCTGTACCTGAAGCAACAGCACCTTCACCCGTACTATTTATTTTTATATATTTATTTGATACGCCGTTATTACCAATGTTGTTAATTGTTGTTTCTAAATTGGTTACACGATTATCAATTTTGGTTACTTTATTATCAATATTAGCAATATTATTATTTACTATGCTGATAGAAGAATTGATAGAAGAACTTAATTGAGTAACATTTACCGCATCTGTGCCGTTTGTGCCGGCTGCAACATTAGTAATTTTACGCTCATTTCCAGATGAACCTACTGAAACTGTATTGGATTGATTAGCAACTGAATTTACACCTATTGCAACTGAATTATTTGCCGACGCAACAGCATTTTGACCAATTGCAACTGCATTATCACCAGTTGCTGTTGCCGCTGCACCCGTACTATTAACTTTTACATATTTAGATGAAGTACCGGAATTATTTTTAATGATATTGATTTCGTTCTGAATATCAATAATATTATTATTTACTATGCTTATTTGATTTAAGTTGTTTTGAATATTGTTAATGCGGTTATTAACATCAGTAAAACGAATATTTATATCGTTACGGACAGAATTAAATGTATTATACATATAATTCATATGTACGCTAAGCTGGGTGCCATTTACATAATAGCAACTGGCATCTGGACATACTGGATCATGGCTACCGGTAGCAAACGCTGCACTTGTAAAAAGAACACTGCTTCCGCCAATAACTGCTAGTACTGTAGAATAAGTAATTTTTGCCTTGACACTGTTTTTCTTATTTACAGTGATAGTTAAATCATTTAAATCATCTAAAGATTTTTTAGAATGCATCTCAACCCCTTTTATACATTATTTTATTGTATAGTATTTTCTCTACACGACTGAATTCTATCATAAAACAACTAAATTGTAATTAGGTTTTTATCCTAAGCTAAATTTAACAAAAGTTAACAATTTGAATGGATTATGGGAATAAATAAGTATGGCTAAATCGATATAATTTGAGTAAAAATCCAGCATAAATTTAAGTATTATGAGTATACAATATTATTTTCTGCCATAATTTTTAAAATTGTAGTATAAATATCAGTATAATCATTTAAATATCTTATCACTCTTGAGTTTAAAGCTGTTTTCTGCCAAACTTAGGTTTATTAAGATTTCAATTCTCATTATAAAACATATGTCAAAACAAATTCATGCTGAATCTAAAATTAATGTCGGAATTACATTTTTTGTCAGTCATCAAATCAGTAGCATTTGGTCAAACGGAACCGTACAAAATGTAATGTTTTTATATAATCTTTTTAAACAATCAGATAGAATAGGCAAGGTATATTTAGTGAATGGCGGTGATAGTGATATACTGCCGGAAACATTATTGCCGAAAGAAATGCAGCCGGAAGTAAGACGTTTTGACGAATGCGTAGATGAATTAGATGTATTGATTGATTTTCATGTTCAGGCTAGTGTTGAGCAAGCCCAAGCCCTTAAAGACCGTGGTGCAAAAATTGTACAATATAAATCTGGCAATGTATTTGTAATGGAAATGGAAAACTCTATTTTCAATTTAGATCGTCCAAATTCCGTAGTAAATGGCGTACAGTATGATTCTACTTGGACTTTGCCTCACCATGCACGTACGAATAAAGGTTATTTAGAGACTTTATACCGCACTGAAGTTACAGTCATGCCTTATATTTGGGATTGTGTATTTATTGAATGGGCACTGCAGGCAAACTCGGCGGGCAAACGCTACATGTATGAGCCGGGACAAATTGGCAGAAAAGATAAAAAACGTGTTGCAGTATTAGAACCTAATTTTAATATTGTGAAAACGTGCCACTATCCAATTTTGGTGTGTGAAGAAGCATATAGAGCAAGACCTGATTTAATCAGTAATGTATATATTAATAATATTGAACATATGCGCAGCCAAAAAAACTTTATCCATTTTACACATTTTTTAGATATAACCAAAGATAAAATTGCTTCGTATGAAGGCAGATTCAGTACTATAGACTTTATGGTTAATCATGCAGATATAGTTGTAACTCATAACTGGGAAAATCAATTAAATAATTTATATTTTGATTTGCTTTACGGAAATTACCCGTTGGTACATAACTCTGAAATGCTGGCTCATGTTGGTTACTATTATGAGCCATTTAATACCAAGGACGGGGGCAGGGCGGTTATTAAAGCTATTACTGAACACGATAAAAATTTTGAAAAATATAAAGAAAAAAACCAGTACTTATTTAATCAGCTGTCTATTTATAATAAAAATAATATAGATAAACATGTTGAGCCATTATTTAGTTTATTTGAACAAAAGCAAGCAGTATATGCATAAAAATATAAGGATTTAAATATGATAATTAACAAAATAATTTTAGCATCTTCGTTAGTAATATTATCAGGCTGCGCCCTAACAGTAGATAACATCGATTTGAATTATAAAAAAAATGAAAATATAGCAAAAATTAGCGAAGCCAAAGATATTAAAGTCTCAATTACAATTAACGATAAAAGAACAAATTTATCAAGAAAGGTAAGTGCTAAAAAGAATGGCTACGGCGTAGAAATGGCAGATATTATAGCTAATGAAGACATATCTCTAACTATAAGTAAAGCATTTGAAGAAGAACTTACTGCCAGAGGATTCTCTGTTTCAAATAAAGATGCATTAGTAAATATTACTGCAGATCTAACCCGTTTTTATAATGAGCATAAACTTGGATTTTTTTCCGGAGATGCAGTTGCAGATTTAAATATGCTGGTTAGCATAAAACATCCATCTGGAAATATACTTTATAGCAAACAAATTACCTGCCAAGGAATAGAGAAAAATACTCAAATAGCAAGTGGGCAAAACGCTAAATTAGCACTAGAAAAAGCATTGCAGAATGGTATGAAAATTTTATTTGAAGATAAAAATTTTATATCATCGCTTATAAATTCAAAAAAATAAGTAAAAAATAGGTTTAAGAATGAAAAAAATAAATGTTGCAATGACAGCTTCTATCGGAGAAGAATATCAAACTATATGGGGCAGCGGAATTACTCAAAATATATTGTTTTTATATCAATTATTTAGCAAAAGTGATTTTGTAGAAAATATATACATTCTTGATTTAATACAAGACCCTAGCCAAAATTATTTAGACCGTAAAATAGGTGAAAATACATATAAATTTATTAATAAAGAAGAAGCTGCTAATAAAATTGATGTTATAATTGAAATTGGCACACAGCTTTGGACAGAACTTGCTCATCAAATCAAGCAGAGAGGCGGTAAAATAGTTTCTATGCGCTGCGGAAATGCATATATTGATGAAGTTATGGGAGTTTTCCAGGATAGACCGCCTCTTATTCCAATTAATAACGTGACATATGATGAATTATGGGTGTTGCCGCATTATGGTAAAAATTCTGCTCCAATGCTGCAAACCTTATACCGATGTCCAACTAAAGTAGTTAATTATATTTGGGAGCCGGAATTTATTGAATTAGCTGCATCTAGGTTAAATACAGATTATCATTATAACCCAGCCTCAAATAATGATAAGCCTATAGCTAGAAAAATTGCTATTTGTGAGCCGAACTTAAATCCAACTAAAACTTTTCACATTCCATTATTAATATGCGAAGAAGCCTATAGAAATTATCCGGATTATATCAGGCATGTGTATGCAATGAATACATGGCGTCTAAACAGCAATCCAAGTTTACTGCATTTTGTTAACCGCTTAGATATATTTAAAAATAAAGCCTGCAGTTTTGAATCAAGATTAGATATTGTAAGCACTATGACTCAAACTGCAAATGTTTTAGTATCCCATCATTGGCAAAATGGCATGAATAATTTATATTTTGATATTTTATACGGCGGTTATCCATTAATTCATAATTCAGAATTTATGAAAGATTATGGTTACTATTATGAAGATTTTAATGCGCAGGCTGGTGCAAAACAACTAATTAATGCTATAGAAAATCACGATAATAATCTAGATAATTACCGCAAACATCACCATCAGTTATTTCAAGATTATAGCTTACATAATCCAAAAAATATTCAGCATTACACTGACTTACTGCAAGGTGTTTATTTTAAAAATGAAGCACAGAAAGTTCCGGAGCTGATATAATCATTAATGAGTTATTCATAAATTCTTCATAATATTTTTTTACGTAAAAATATGGAGCAAAAATTAAAAAATTATAACTAAATATATAAGCATTAATATTATTTTTTATAAAAAATATGGATAATCATAAATATATCAGCCAAGTTAATATGATCGGTTATCATGGTCAGCATGCCTTGAAGAATGCTAAAGTTCTTTGTATTGGAGCCGGCAGTTTCGGCAGCTTAGTCATTTCATTTTTAGCCGCTGCCGGAGTTGAAAATTTAGGGATTATTGATGGAGAAATTATTAATGCGGGCAATCTAAATAATCAAATTATTTATACTGAAAATGATATTGGAAAATATAAAGTAGATGCACTTAAAAAGCATTTAATAAAACTAAATTCTGCTAGCAAAATAACCGCTTATCCTTATAATATTGATGTCCATAATGCCAAACACTTAATTCATCGTTACGATTTTATTGTTGATTGTAATGATAATTTTATTGCCACTTATCTTATCAGCGATATTTGCAATAGTGAAGGGAAAAATTTAGTTAGTGCAAGTGTGCATGGTTTTTCAGGGGAAGTAATGACTTTTATTGCTCCTCAAACATGCTACCGCTGTTTATTTCCTAAAGTGAAAAATATCTTAAACCGCCGCCGTGATATGCTTTATTCTTCTGCGGCAATTATTGCAAGTACTCAAGCTAATGAAGTTATAAAGCTTATTACTAATTTAAAACCAATTCAAAGTCATATGATAAATATTGATAGTGTTTTAAATAAAATGAGCAGCTATAATATTGCACCAGATACTGCCTGTATCAATCATCATCATGAACATGCAGCTAATATAAATAGCAATAAAAGTATTTTATCATCTACTTATATTAAATATTCAGATATTCCGCATTTAGTTAATAAAACCAATAATGTTATAGTCATTAATATGCTTAAATGTGAGGATAAGGAAAAATTAAGCAGTCATTTTTATCCGCAATCCAGCGTAAAAATTATAACCTACGACAATAATATACAGCCAATAGCAAATATTCAAAAAAATCATCAGCTTATTAAGCAAGATGATAACATCATAATTGTATGCAATTTTGGTACAAAAAGTAAAATATTGGGGCAAATGTTTTGTAATAACGGCTATAAAAATGTTTTTTATACAAAGTATGCTGAATTTGGATAATATTATATTTATAATGATATAATAGGCTACAGATTTACAAATACCTATGAAAAATACACCATTGAAAAATAAAACTCTAGCAACATATTTAGCCTTATTTTTGGGCTTATTTGGAATACTTTATTTAAATAAAAATAAAAATAAAAACTATGGAGTAGCTCATATTCTGCTGACAATATTATTTATTGCTGGATTTATATTATTTCAAAATAATCAAAGCTCAATATTAATTTGGGGGTTGCTGTGGCTTGGCGTTATAAATTGGTGTGCTGTTTGGCTTACCTCAATTTATTACGGGTTAATGGATGAAAATAAATGGATAAAATATATTGGTATACATAAAGACGAAGAACAAGTAAAAATTACAAATATCCGTTTTGCCAAAACAAACGGCTTAACTGTTTTATGCATAATCATTGCTTTAATGCTGGGCATGGGAAGTCTAACGGCATTTATAGCTTTTACTATACAAAATTATTATATGTAGTATTTTGTCACAACAATAACCTCAATGTGTCAAATAAAATGGTATTATATGATTAAATAAAACAAAAAACAATTACAATTAATTCTTAGATGATAAAACAAAAAACATGCATTATACAATTTATAATGTGTAGGAAATACAATAATTACTTTGACTTTACTTGAAATGATAAAACTTATCAATTACAATGTTTTAATGAGCTATATTTAATTAGCAAATTTAGTGTGTTTCGTTTTTTAGTAAACACTTTTTCTTTGAATACATAATAGTATACAATGTATAATATATAATAAAAAGGTAAGACATGAGTAAAGGACAGCAATTACAAGATCCATATCTAAACACTCTACGTAAAGAACACGTATCAGTATCTATTTATTTAGTAAACGGCATAAAATTACAAGGCGTCATAGAATCTTTTGACCAATATGTTATTTTATTACGCAATACAGTTACACAAATGGTATACAAGCATGCTATATCTACCATTGTTCCAAATCGTGCTGTGAACTTTAAACTTGATATAGAAGATGAATCTGATGAAAAAAGTAATAATTCAGCACAAAATAGCGATTCTCAATAATAATCTGAGTCTGCGTTGCATATTAGCAACGCTAAAATATTATATGATGTGTAAAAATATTAAGTTAATCTTTGGATAGAAGTGTCGCATATATAATAAAGAGCCTTAGTATATTCGTTCTTATCATCTAAAAAGTTAAGAGAGCTTTTAGCTTTCTCGCTTTCTATAATAGCTTGTTCTTTTGTATATTCTAAAGCATCGCTATCGATTACTAATTTAATTAACATATTTATGTCTTCATTTACGGCATTGTCATCGACAATTTTATTGATACACGCAGTAATAGTTTGTTTTTGTAAATCAGATCCATATTCTAAAAGATAAATTAATGGCATAGTAATTTTACCTTGCCTTAAATCATCTCCAATGTCTTTACCCATAGTGTCGGCATTGCCTGCGTAATCCAGCCAATCATCAATTAACTGAAATGCACAGCCTAAATGTTTACCATAGTTTCTAGCGTTATTTAAAACGGTATTATATTCGTCTGTATGAAACTCTAAATCATTAACTAACACAGCTAATTCACAGGCTGATTCAAATAATTTTGCTGTTTTACAATATATTACTTCCAGATAGGTATTCAAATTAATATCTAAATTGCCGATATTAATCAGCTGTAAAACTTCACCTTCTGCTATTGTATTAGTTGTTTTAGACAACACACGCATAATTTCAAGATTATTTACTCCTACCATCATTTCAAATGCTCTGGAATATAAAAAATCCCCGACTAAAACTGCAGGAGCATTTCCAAATACTGCATTAGTTGTAGGTTTTGTTCTCCTTAGGCTGGATTCATCAACCACATCGTCATGAAGTAAAGTTGCGGTATGAATTAATTCCACTACAGCGGCAAGAGTATAAATATTATTTTGAATAATGCTTGTATTATGACTATTTTTAAAGGTATTTAAAATAGATAATGCCATATAAATCAAGATAAGCGGTCTTAATCTTTTTCCGCCCGCATCAACAATATAATGAATAATTTCATCGATTAACGCTATATTTGTGTTTAAATTATTGTGTATAATTTCATCGATTTTTTGTAAATGCTGCTTATTCAATACGGATAAAAATTCTAGCATAATTGATGGATGTTTGTTCATTATTTATACACTTCACATTTAAATTTTAAATTCTTATTTGATATATTTACTTTTTGATATAGAATTATTAAACATTCATCATATTTAATGCTAAATAAAATACTTATACAGCTTTTATATTAAAACTAACCAACTGTCAATTTAGGCACAGATAGCTTGAAAACTGCCTGCATAACTTTCAGTTTTATGTGTATTTGTGTATAGTAATAAATGTAACGTTATCATTAATCTTTTCATTTGAACAGATTATGGATTCGTGTAATGCTTTTTTAAAAGTATATATTTTAAGTATGCTATGTTTAAATTTAAGTATTGATAAAGCTATCGTCATTTTTTAGCTAATCTTAAATTCAATTTTTTGCGTATTTATATTGTACTTGAAAATAATATCAAATAGAATACGGGACAAATAAAATATATGAATTATGCAAATAAAACCTCTAAAAAAAATCTATCAAAATATTTATTCTTGGGATTATCATTAGTATTTTTAGTGTCATGCACTAAAAAAAATAAAATTGCGGAATTTGACGAACCTTCATTTATGGTTAGCACATTGCCTGTAAGTACACAGGGCAATATTTATAAAAATTTAGGTTATTATTGCAGAATTTTCAGTTTTACCGATATAAAAAACTATGGTGCACAGCTTGATGCAACTGTAAAAAGTATTATTGAGGCAGGCAAACAGCAAGGAGCTAATGGCTTATTAGGTTTACAGTTTAGCAATATCAATGTAAATAATAATTTAAATAATATAGAAAATAAGCTGACAAAATCCAAAATTAAAAATGAAACTGAACAAAACTTGATTTCTTTGAGCATAATGCAGGTTTGCGGGGATATGGTAATTATTAATAAAAATTAGCTATATGCCATAATGCTTTGCTTTAAATCTGGTTAAGACAAGTATATTTTAATATTAATTGATAATTAAAAAGGAGTATAAACATGAGTGTTATTATTCTAGGTGCAGGAGTTATCGGCTCTACATTGGCATATTACTTAGCAAAAAATGGGCAAGAAGTGACAGTATTAGAAAGGCAGTCAAATGTTGCATTAGAAACAAGTTTTGCGAATGCAGGGCAAATTTCTTATGGCTATTCTTCACCGTGGGCAGCCCCAAGAGTTCCCTTAAGAGCAGTACAATGGTTAATTCAAGAGCATCCTCCTTTGGCTATAAAACCAGATGGCACTTTATTTCAGTTAGAATGGGCAATTAAATTTTTAAATAACTGCAGAAAATCAAAATATTTAATAAATAAAGAGCGTATGCTAAGAATAGCTGAATATAGTAAAGCATGTTTAGCTGATATTAAAACTGAGGAAAATATTAATTATGACGGCGGTAATTTAGGCACACTGCAAATATTTAGAAAAGAACAGCAGCTGCAAGCGGTTTTAGATAAAGATATTCCCGTATTAGAGTCTAATAATATACCTCACCAAGTGTTATTAAGGCATGAAATTGCTCAAATAGAGCCGGCTTTATCTCATGTTCAGCATAAAATTGCAGGCGGACTGCATTTACCTCATGATGAAACCGGCGATTGTTTTATGTTCACAAACTCTATTGCAGAAAAAGCCCAAAAGTTAGGTGCAAAATTTATCTTTAACTGCAATGCGGAAAAACTATTAGTTAAATATCAAAGCGGCAGAAAACAAGTTTACGGGGTATATGCAAATAATCAAGAGATTTTAGGCGATAATGTTGTGGTTGCACTAGGGAGCTATTCACGGTCATTATTAGAGGGTTTATTAGATTTACCTGTTTATCCGGTTAAAGGATATTCCATAACTGCTGACATTACTAATGAAAGCATGGCACCTCAATCTACAATTTTAGATGAGCATTATAAAATTGCTTTAACTAGGCTAAATAAAAGAATTAGAGTTGGGGGAATGGCACATATTTCTGGGTTTGATAAAACTATAGATTCTAATAAAGTTGATACACTAAACTTTGTATTACAAGATTTGTTTCCCAAAGCATATAATGAAAGTAAGGGAGCTTGGGCTGGCTTAAGACCAGCGACTCCGGATGGCACGCCAATTATCGGAAATACTTCTATCAATAATTTATGGCTCAGCACAGGGCATGGAACATTAGGTTGGACAATGGCATGCGGAAGTGGAAAATTACTAAGTGATTTAATTTTAGGCAAAGCACCTGAAATACAAGCTCATGATTTATCTTTAAATAGATACAGATAGATATACCTAATTTTTTAGATAATTATTTCTACAATGAGCTTGAGCTTATTAATATCTACTATATCTTCATGTTAAGAGTAATTATTTGTTCTGAACTTGAAGATTTATACAAATGCATTTAAATATTTTACAGTGTTTTAATATACTTTTTTCTTCGTCTTACTCGGCGTAAAATCTAAATACGGAGCATCAGCCGCAAAACATTTATGTATTTATATATTTTTCCATCATCCAACTCATAGTTTACACGAATATATTTATTTTTAGAACCAACAGCTAGATTAGCAAACTTACTAGTAGAAATAGGTACTGTACCGGCAAGATTTTCTTCACTACTCTAAATCTCTAATACATATATTCTCGTCTTTTCTACCACTTCTATTTTAAATTCCTTAAAAAATTAAACAACTCCATTTAACTTTAAGAAACTTTAATCAAAAAGTAAATATATAAATCCATATTTCATTCAAATTATTCTAATGCTAATTCGTGATAATTTTTGCTAAATAACCATAATTTCTGCAATCTTGAATAATTTTATATAAAGAGCTTATAATACCTAGTGTTAATACTAGTATATAAGGTAATTAAAATATGTTAATACCTGTAATTTTATCTGGTGGTTCTGGAAGCAGGTTATGGCCGGTTTCAAGAGAATTATATCCAAAACCATTTATAAAGCTAGAAGATGGAAATAGTTTAATCCAAAAGACATTTGTACGAGTGGCTAGTCTAAAAAATATTAATGTGGAAAATATTCTCACTATTACTAATCACGAGCATTATTTTTTGACTGATAATGAATATAAACAATTAGAAGATAAATATTCAAACATTGATAAGCATTTTCTTTTAGAGCCGATAGCTAGAAATACGGCACCAGCAATTATAAGCGGTGCATTATTATTACAAGAATATATTGATGATGATGCAGTCATGTTAGTAGTTCCAGCTGACCATATCATTCAAGATGAAAATGAATTTAACGCATCCGTTGAAAAAGCTTATAAACTTGCCCAAACAGATTATCTAGTAACATTTGGTATTCAGCCTGATCATCCGAATACTGGTTTTGGTTATATTCAGCAAGGTGAAATAATTGAAAATTCAGGTGCATATAAAGTTAAACGATTTTGTGAAAAACCAAATATTGAAACAGCAAAACAGTTTTTAGAAAGCGGTGAGTATTATTGGAATGGCGGAATTTTTGCCTTTAAAGTTTCTATTTTGCTAAAAGGCATAAAGGATTACAATGCAAATTTATATAAACAAGTTTTAACATGTTATAATCATAAAATCGAGACAAGTATAAAAAATACCATTAAATTAGATGAAGAATATTTTAAAGGTATAGAAGATATATCAATTGATTACGCTTTAATGGAAAAAGCAAAAAATATTGCTGTTGTTCCTGCTGATATTAATTGGTTAGATGTAGGCTCATGGACAGCTTTAGGTTCATTATCAGCACAAGATGAAAATGGTAATTCTAGTGAAGGAGACTGCATTTTAATTGATGTAAATAATAGTTACATAAAAAGTAATGACCGTTTAGTAGCTATGGTTGGAGTTGATAATATGGTTGTAGTAGATACTCCAGATGCTTTATTAATTGTACATAAAGATAATGCACAAGATGTAAAAAAAATTGTTGAACAGTTAAAAATAGCAAAAAATGAAATTTATAAAATTCATAAAACAGTTAATCGTCCATGGGGCACTTATACCGTTTTAGAGGAAGGGCAGAATTTTAAAATTAAGCGTATTGTAGTTAAACCTAAGCAAAGTTTATCTTTACAAATGCACCATCACCGCAGCGAGCATTGGGTTGTGGTAAGCGGAGTTGCTAAAGTTGTAAATGGAGAAAAAGAGATTTTTCTAGATACTAATGAATCAACTTTTATTCCAGCAGGACATCAGCATAGGCTAGAAAACCCTGGTGTTTTAGATTTAGTAATGATAGAAGTACAAAGTGGGCAGTATTTGGGTGAAGATGATATAGTTAGATTTTCTGATAATTACGGCAGAGTTTAGTTTATAAAATATATTAGCGATCTAAGAGGTATTTATGGATAATAATATTAATGAAAAAATAGAAAAATTAAGAGGTGAAATTTCTGAAGAAACGGAAAAATTTTCCACTAAAAGAATTGATATGTCTTTTGGCGAATTAATAAATTTATATAAAGATGGAGAGCTAATAATACGCCCACAATACCAAAGATACTTTAGATGGAAAGATAAGCAAAAAACAGCACTAATTGAATCAATATTATTATCTATTCCTATTCCTCCTATATTCGTAGCTGAAATTGAAAATGGTAAATGGGAATTAATTGATGGATTACAAAGAATGTCTACAATTATTACATTTTTTGGTGCATTAAAGCCGGATAATAATGTTATTCCACAAAATACAGTAACTAGTACTTTTCATGAAATAGATACAATAGATACAGATGAAAATGATAGAACCACCAACCAAAATAACTGGAAATTATCTGCTGGAGAATTAGTTTCAAGTTTAGAGGGTTTATCATTTACAGAATTACCCGTTAAATTTCAAATTAATTTAAAGAGAGCTGGCTGCAGAGTTGAAATTTTGCAAGAAAAAAATAGCCAAGAAATGAAATATGAATTGTTTAAAAGATTAAATTCAGGTGGCTCTAAACTTACTGCACAAGAAATTAGAAACGCGGTATATAGAGGTAAAAATGATGCAAATATTAACAAATTATTAGAGGGTTTAAGTAAGTATGATGCATTTAAAAAATTAGTAACTAGTATATTAAGCGATAAGCAAAAAATAGAATTATATGACCAAGAATTAGTTTTAAGATTTTTAGCATTTTTCATTGATGATGATTATATAGGCACAACAGAAAAATGCTTAGATGAATTTATGAAAAAAATTGTAAATAATGATGATTTTGATATTCCTAAATATAAAAAAGTATTTACAGCTATATTTGATATATTGGATAAATTAAATACAGTAAATATTTTTAAAGGAAAAAATAGTGTATTTTCTCCCACAGTATTTGATGGTATTACAGTTGGTCTAGCAAAATGCTTAGAAAAAGGGCGTACACCAACAAATGAATTATTACTAAGTATAATTAATGCATTCAAAGAAGATAGTGAATTTAATGCGCATCGTAATAGCTCATCTAGTTATCAATACAGAATAAAAAATAGAATAGAGCGAGCTATTCAAATTTTTGAAGAATATACAAATAATTAATAAAACAAGAATATGCTCTTATCACAACTACAACAAGAATTATCACAAATTATAGAGGAAGCACAAATAAAATTATTAGATATTCAGATATTGGTTTATGCTTCTTTTTATGAATTTAATGACAAGCATAAAACATTTATGCAGATACAATCTATATTTATGATATTTACCATATGGGAATGTTTTATTAAAACATCATTTAAAAAATTTATTGAAATGTTAAATTTGAATATGTCAGGCATTCCTTTAAGCAAATTTAAAGACAGTTTGATTATTTATCATATGGAAAGTGTATTGCCACAATTAAAAGAATATCCAAAAAATCTTAAAAATAAAAGTGAATATTTTGATAATTTTCAAAAGCAATTCAATCAAAGCAAAATATATAGTTATAAATTAATGATAGGTAAAAGCAATATAGATTTTAATGTATTAAATCAGATTTTAGAAATATTTTGCTTAAATAAAATAGAGCCGTACTGGAAAAAATATCAAGATAATAAATCCAGCGGAGAATGTTTAGATGAACTAATTAAAATAAGACATGCTATTGCTCATGGTACGAGTGTAGAAAATAAAGATTATACTGAAGATTTTAATATGCATAAAAATGTTGTTTTAGATTTAATGTATGAAATTCATCAAAGAATTATAGAGTGCTTTGAAAAAAAAGATTATTTAAAAGAAGAGTTTAGAGTATGAAAACCTGCATATTACAATTAAATATAAGCACTCAAAAATTTTACTATAAAAAGAATAATATATGGTTTTATTAAAAACTTTATGGCATCACCGCGGATTTATTCTTGCCAGTGTAAAAAGAGAGTTCCAATTAAAATATAGAAATTCACTGTTGGGTGCTGCATGGACTATTATAAATCCATTAGCCATGATATTTGTTTATACAGTCATATTTTCACAAGTTATGCATGCTAAATTATCTGGAGTAGATAAAGGATTTGCCTATAGCATATTTTTGTGTGCCGGCAGTTTAACTTGGGGTTTATTTGCTGAAATATTAACTAGAGGGCAGAATATTTTTTTAGAAAACGCAAATATCATTAAAAAACTTAATTTCCCACGCATATGCCTACCTGTAATTTCTATATTAAATGCATGTGTAAATTTTTCAATCATATTTAGTTTATTTACTTTATTTTTAATTATTAGCGGTAATTTTGTTGGCATGGCTTATTTATCAATATTTCCATTATTATGCCTGCTAATTTTATTTGCGTCCGGTTTAGGCATGATAATTGGTGTACTTAATGTATTTTTTAGAGATGTAGGGCAGTTTTTTAGTGTGTTTATACAATTTTGGTTCTGGTTTACCCCGGTTGTATATCCAATTAGTGCTTTACCTCAATGGTCAAGAAATATTTTAGAATATAATCCTATGGTAAAAATTATTTCTGCATTTCAAGATATTTTAGTTTATGGGAAAGATGTAGCTTGGCAAGGCTTAATTCCATTTACATGTATGGCAATTATTATGTGTATACTTGGATATAGTTTATTCCGCAAATGCTCTGCTGATATAGTGGATGAATTATAATGGGCAAAATAACAGTAAATAATATAGGCAAAGCTTATAAACAATATAAAAAACGCTATGGCAGATTAATTGAGTGGCTGATGCCGTTTTTCGGCAGCTTCCATGTAAAAAAATGGGTTTTAAAAAACATCAATTTTACTGTAAATGAGGGTGAAGCAGTTGGAATTATTGGTATAAATGGTGCAGGTAAAAGCACATTATTAAAAATAATTACAGGAACTACTACCCCTACTACTGGTACAGTAACCATGCATGGTAAAGTCGCTGCACTTCTTGAATTAGGTATGGGGTTTCATCCGGATTTTACTGGGCGGCAAAATGTTTATATGGCAGGGCAAATGCTTGGCTATAGTTATGAAGAAATTCATAAAGCTATGTCTCATATTGAAAGTTTTGCAGAGATTGGCGAATATATTGATTACCCTGTAAGAGTTTATTCAAGCGGTATGCAGGTTAGGTTAGCTTTTAGCACAGCAACTGCCTATAGACCGGGTATTTTAATTGTAGATGAAGCACTATCAGTGGGTGATGCTTATTTTCAGCATAAGAGTTTTGAAAGAATCCGTGAATTTAGAAAGCAAGGCACAACTTTATTATTTGTTTCACATGATAAGGCGGCAATTCAGTCTATTTGCGATAGGGCTATTTTGCTAAGTAGTGGTACTATTGTGATGGAAGGGCAACCCGAAGCTGTAATGGATTATTACAATGCTATTCTTGCAGATAAGCAAAATCAGCAAGTTAGGCAGGAAGTTAAACCAGATGGTAAAATACAAACCATATCCGGTACTGGCGAAGCTAAAGTAGAGGAAATTAAACTGCTTGATTTAGACGGCAAACAAATTGAAGTAGTTGACGTTGCTCAAAAAGTAATATTAAGTATAAGAGTTAAAACTTATAACTTTATTGAAAATTTAGTGTTAGGTTTTGGCATTAAAGACCGCCTTGGGCAGGTTATGTATGGAACTAACACTTATTTAACCAAGCAAAGCTTATCTAATGTTCCTGCTAACAGTGAAATTATATATAATATCCAGTTCCCTGCTAATTTTGGCATAGGAACTTATTCTGTACAGACAGCTTTATCCAGCAGCGATACTCATTTAGTCAATAATTATGAATGGCAGGATTTAGCCTTAATTTTTAATATTGTAAATAATAGTAACAATCACTTTGCCGGATGTACTTGGCTTAATCCAAGCATTGAAATTAATCAACTTGAAAAAATATGACATTTATTTCTTACGCCCAAAATCTAGAAGACTTAATGCTATGGCGTGCATTGCAGCATATTGATAATGGATTTTATATTGATATTGGAGCGCAGGATCCAATAGAACATTCAGTAAGTTTAGCCTTTTATAAGGCAGGCTGGCGCGGTGTTCATGTAGAGCCTACAAAGCAATATGCAGATAAATTACATGAATCTAGACCTGATGAAACAATATTACAAGTTGCAATTAGTAATACTACAGGATTTTTAACTTTTTATGAATTTCCGGATACGGGTTTATCCACCGCTGATGAAAAAATTGCTGAACAGCATGCAAATCATGGCTATGTATATCACAAAACTATAATTCCAGTCCTTTCTTTAGATATTTTATTACATGAATTTCAAAATAAAAAGATACATTGGTTAAAAATAGATGTTGAAGGTTCAGAAACACAAGTTTTACAAAGCTGGACTAAATCTTTAGTGAGACCATGGATATTGGTTATAGAAAGTACATTACCAAATACTCAAATATTATCCCATCAGCATTGGGAGTATTTAGTATTATCTAAAGGCTATAAATTTGCTTATTTTGATGGATTAAATAGATTTTATATTTACGAAAGTAAAATAGATTTAATCGATAAATTTTCTGCTCCACCAAATATATTTGACAATTTTATAACTTGTGAAACCTTTAATTTAGATAAAAAAAATAAATCACTTGCGTTAACTAATTTAAATTTAGAACAAGAAAATCTTGACGGCAGGAAAATAGTTAAGGATTTACATGAACAGATAGCACAGCATCTAAATTTATCAAAAGAATTAAATATGAATGTTCATATGCTTTCTGAACAATTACAGCAAGTTCATAACAGTAAATCTTGGAAAATAACTAAACCGCTAAGATTATTTTCAGGAAAAATTAAGCCAATTATAAATAAATTGATTAGCTCTTGTTTAAATTTATCTTTAAAACTAGTATATTCACAGCCAAAATTAAAGATAGCGGCTAAAAAAATGCTTAAATTATATCCAAGTTTATATAAGCATATTGATAAATTTAGTATCAATTATAGCGGACAAAAGAATAATGGCTATAAAAACAAAATTATTAATTTATCTCCCTATACATTAGAAATTTATAATAAGCTGCAGCAAATAGTGAGAGTAAAAGCAAAAAATAAAAAGGAAAAATAGTAATGCGCATAGTTATTGATATGCAGGGAGCGCAATCTTTTGGATCAAGACATAGAGGAATTGGCAGATATTCTACATCATTTACTAAAGCTTTGATAAAAAATCGGGATAAACATGAAATTATTATTTTATTAAATGGAAGTTTTCAAAAATCTCTCGTAGAAATTAGAAAAGATTTTGCAGATATATTGCCAAAAGAAAATATTATAGTTTGGTATCCTCAAGAAAATAATTACAATATTTCTAAACTAATTAGAGAAGCAGTTTTATTTAAATTAGATGCTGATATAGTCATAGTTTCCAGCTTGTTTGAAAATGAAAATAATGCAGCTGTCAGCATATCTCATTTAGATAAAAAAATTAATACTGCGGTTATTTTGTATGATTTAATTCCTTATATATATCAAGATATTTATCTGCTGAATCAAAATATAAAAAATGAATATTTAGAAAAAATTGAATATTTGAAAAAGGCAGATTTATTATTGTCTATATCTGAATCATCTCGCCAAGAAGCAATTAATTATATAGATTTTAATTCTAATAATGTAATAAATATTTCAACCGCAAGTGATAATCATTTTACAAAAGTTAATATAAGTGATATTGAAAAAAATAAAGTATCTGCTAAATATAATTTATACAAGCCTTTCATAATGTATACTGGAGGAATAGATTACCGTAAAAATATTGATAATCTTATTTTAGCCTATTCTAAATTACCAAATAATATAAGACATGATTATCAGCTTGCTATTATTTGCTCTATCCGAGAGCAAGATAAAAATAAATTAACTAAATTAGTATTGCAGGCTGGATTAAATACAGATCAAGTTATATTTACAGGATTTATTGAAGAGCAGGATTTAATTACCTTATATAATTTATGTTATTTATTTGTATTTCCATCTTGGCATGAAGGCTTTGGCTTGCCTGCTTTAGAGGCAATGCAGTGCGGTGCTCCGGTAATTGCATCAAATGTATCTAGTTTGCCTGAAGTAGTAGGTTTGCAGGAAGCTTTGTTTAATCCGCATTCCATTGATGATATTACGCAAAAAATACAGCAAGTAATAGAAAATCCAAGTTTTAGAATTCAGCTTATAGCACATAATGAAAAACAAGTACAAAAATTTTCTTGGGATAAAAGTGCTTTGTCGGCTATTAATGCCCTTGAGAATTATTATGAAAACTGCAAAAAAAATGAGTATGCTGTCAAACTTCAGGAAAATTTAGAACATAAGCGAAAATTAGCCTATATTTCGCCTATTCCAAATGCTAAAAGCGGAATTGCAGATTATAGCGAACAGCTTTTAGTCGAGCTGGCTAAATATTATGATATTCATTTAATTATTAATCAAAATGATATTAGTCAAGATCTAAAAAGTAAATATACTATACATAATACGGCTTGGTTTAAAGAAAATTATACATTATTTGATAGAGTTTTATATCATTTTGGAAATTCTGAATTTCATCAGCATATGTTTGAATTACTGCCACAAATAACTGGTGTGGTGGTATTACATGATTTCTTTCTTAGCGGTATTTGCTCATACTTGGAAATGATGAGGATAAATCCAAATTCTTGGGCGACTGAATTATATAATTCTTATGGGTATCTTGCTGTAAAACAACGTTATATAATGGATAAAATTCACGATGTGATTTTTAAATATCCGTGTAATTTTTCTGTTTTAAAAAATGCAGCTGGTGTTATTAGTCATTCTAAATATGCAAAAAATCTTGCTTATCAATATTATGGCGGTTCTAATTTAAACAATTTAAAAACTTGGGAAATTATCCCATTATTAAGATTTTCTAATCTTAAGCAGGATAAAATAAATATTAGACAATCTCTTAATGCAGATGATTCATTCATAGTTTGCAGTTTTGGTATTTTGGGTAGAACAAAGCAAAATTTAAGCTTATTACAAGCTTGGTTTAGTTCTGATTTAGCCTCAAATACAAAATGTAAGCTAATATTTGTGGGCAATAATGATGAAAATAGCATTTATGGAACTGAAATATTAAGTTTCATTAAGAAAAATGATAAACATCAGCAAATTAAAATTACCGGTTGGGTAGATAGCAATACATTTAAAAATTATCTGACTATAGCAGATTTATCTGTGCAGTTGCGTTCTTTATCAAGAGGAGAAACTTCAGCCGCCGTGTTAGATGCAATGAACTATGCAATACCAACTATTATTAATGCTAACGGAGCGATGGCAGAACTTCCGCAGGATAGTGTATACATGCTGGAAGATAAATTTAATAATATGAATTTGGCTGCGGCAATAAATAAGCTTTATCATGATGAAGATTTAAGAAATAAACTAAGCCTAAACGCTAGGCAATATATCATAAATAATCATTCCCCGGAAAAATGTGCTAAAAAATACTACGAAGCTATAGAGAATTTTTATGCTAAAAAATATTCTATGGACGAAATAATACAAGATGTTGATGATAAAAATGATTTACAAGCTTTAGAGAATATTGAATTACAAAAAATTGCACATACTTTATCGCTTAATTTTACTAATGCAAAGTCAGCAAAACAGGTGTTAATTGATGTATCATGCCTAGTTAACAAAACTTTAGATAGTATAAATTTTTATAAAATAAGAGAATTAGTGCTAAGTTTATTAAATAATCAGCATAAATTTAGTTCGTATAGAATAGAACCAGTTTATATAGCTAAAAATGAAATCAGCTACAAATATGCACGTGATTTTGTATTTGGTTTATTTGAATGCCATAATGCATTTTCAGACGATTTTATCGAGTATAGTAAAAATGATATTTTCTTAAAGCTGGATATAATAATTAATAAAAATAGTATGGATACACTTGATACTCTGGAAAATATGTTTAACATTGGTATGAAAATGTATTTTATGATTAAAAACCAAACACAAGAGTTGCAAAATGAACTACTAAATATAAGTAACAAGTTAGATATAACTATATTAGACTGGCAGGATAATGCAGAAAAACTAATGAATAAATTAACTATAGTTGACTAAGATAACTTAATTTATTGCAATATAAATATATGAGAGGGAAAATATGATACAAAAGACAGCAATTGTAACAGGCATTACAGGTCAAGATGGGGCTTATTTAGCTCAATTACTCCTAGAAAAAAATTATATTGTTTATGGAACATACCGCCGTACTAGTTCTGTAAATTTTTGGCGTATTGAAGAACTTGGCATAGATAAGCACCAAAATTTAAATTTAGTAGAATATGACTTAACCGACTTAAGTGCGAGTATCCGTTTAATAGAAAAAACACAGGCGGCAGAAGTATATAATCTTGCGGCACAAAGTTTTGTTGGAGTATCGTTTGAGCAGCCGCTAACTACAGCTGAAATTACAGGTTTAGGCGCGGTAAATTTACTTGAAGCCATTCGTATAGTTAATCCAAAAATTCGTTTCTATCAAGCTTCTACATCAGAAATGTTCGGTAAAGTGCAGGCAGTTCCTCAAGTTGAGGATACGCCATTTTATCCGCGTAGTCCCTATGGGGCAGCTAAGCTTTATGCACATTGGATGACAATAAATTATAGAGAATCTTATAATATATTCGGTTGCAGCGGAATTTTATTTAATCATGAATCACCTCTGCGCGGGCGTGAATTTGTAACAAGAAAGATTACTGACAGTGCAGCTAAAATCAAATTGGGCAAACTTGAAGTATTAGAATTAGGTAATTTAGACGCAAAAAGAGATTGGGGTTTTGCTAAAGAATATGTAGAGGGAATGTGGCTTATGCTGCAGGCAGACGAGCCTGATACGTATATATTAGCGACTAACCGCACTGAAACAGTAAGAGATTTTGTTGATTTAGCTTTTAAAGCAGTAGATATAAAATTAGATTGGCAAGGTCAGGCAGAAAATGAAATAGGAATTTGTCAAAATAGCGGAAAAAGCATAGTGAAAATTAACCCTAAATTTTATCGTCCAGCTGAAGTAGATTTATTAATCGGCAATCCATTAAAAGCTCAACAAAAATTAGGTTGGGAGTCAAAAACTAGTTTAGAAGATTTATGCAGCATGATGGTTAAAGCTGATTTAGTTAGAAATGAAAATGGAAATTCTTTTTAATAATTTAATAATTTAATAAAAAGCAATATGCAGATAGAAATCGAAATTGCACAATCAAAAAATCAATTTGCAATTGCTAGGCAAATATTTGAAAAATTTGCAGAGTTTTTAGCTGTAGATTTAGAGTTTCAAGAATTTAGTCAAGAATTAGAACAAATTGAATCTATGTATGCTGAACCTAAAGGCTGTTTAATTTTAGCCAGAGCTGATAATGAATATGTAGGCGGTGTTGGGTTGCGTGAGTTTGATTTAAATTTTTGGGTATTGCTGAAATGAAAAGAATGTTTGTTCTGCCAAATTGGCACGGATATGGTATTGGTAAATTATTATGTAAAGCTGTGATTGAGCAAGCAAAAATTCTTAAATATGCTCAAATTAAATTAGATACTTTAAACGAGCTGGAAAAAGCAGTTAAGCTGTATAAAAATTTTGGTTTCACAGAAATTGAGCCCTATCGTTATAATCCATATCCAAATGTAGTTTATATGGGATTAGATTTAAATTCTATAAAGAAATAACTATGAATAATACCGCAAAAAAAGTACTTATAACCGGAGTAAACGGCTTTACTGGTCAATATACATGGCAAGAATTTTTAAATAATGGGTATGATGTATATGGTATTTCTCAAGCAGATATAAATCAAAAAAATATATACACATGCTGTTTAGAAGATAAAGAAAAATTAACTAATATAATTAGTGAAATAAAGCCTGATATTATTATTCATTTAGCAGCTATCGCTCATGTTGGGCATATTTCGTTACATCAATTTTATGAAACAAATGTAATTGGAACAGAAAACTTATTGAATGCGGTTTATAATTCAAATATTAACCCTCAATTGGTATTATTAGCCAGCAGTGCAAATATCTACGGCAATAATAACAGCGGTAAAGCCCTGCACGAAGAAATAGTTCCGCATCCAGAAAACCACTATGCAATCAGCAAGTTAGCTATGGAGCAGGTTGCAAAATGGTGGATTTATAAACTGCCGGTTATTATTGTACGCCCGTTTAATTATACAGGTATAGGGCAAGATACAAGTTTTTTACTTCCAAAAATTGTTAATCATTTTAAAGAAAATAAGAAAGAAATTGAACTAGGTAACATAAATATAGCCCGCGACTTTTCAGATGTTAGAGTAGTAGCAGAATGTTACCGTAAATTAGCAGAAAAATCTAAACATATGGATTTAAATTCAAATTTACAAATTTATAATGTATGCAGCGGAAAAACTCATTACTTAAAAGATGCTATAGAGATTATGCAGAAACTCGCAGGATATAATATACAAATCAAAGTTAATCCTAATTTTATCCGGGCAAATGAAGTAAAAGTTTTATGCGGAGATAACAGCAAATTAATTAGCTGTGTTGGAGAAATTAATCCAATTAGTTTGGAGGAAACCTTAGAGAGCATGTATATAAGCTTACCTTAGCTAGTAATTTAAATGTGTTATAATTTTATTTATAGATGATAAATATAATATATGAAAAAAAATAAATTCAATCAGAATTGGCTGCATGACCATATAAACGACCCTTATGTAAAAATGGCTCAAAGAGAGGGTTATCGGGCAAGAGCAGCTTATAAAATAAAACAAATTGACGAAGATGAAAATTTAATTAAAGCAGGGGATATTTTAGTAGATTTAGGTTCTACACCAGGTAGCTGGAGTCAATATGCATGCAAAAAATTACGTAATCCATTAACCAATATTTTGAATGGGGCAATTATTGCTATAGACATATTACCTATGGATAATATTTCTGATGTGCATTTTTTACAGGGAGATTTTAGAGAAGAAGAAATATATCAAAAATTTCAGCAGATGGTTTTAAATATATCCGGCGAAAAAAAAATTGATGGAGTTATGTCAGACATGTCGCCGAATTTATCAGGCATTGAAGTAGCAGATGCTGCACGCATTGAACACATTGCAGAACTAGTATTAGACTTTGCTTTAAACAATCTTAAAAAAAACGGCTGGGCTGTTATAAAGTGTTTTCACGGCAGCGGGTTTAGTCAAATTGTAGAGCTTTATAAAAAGCATTTTGTAAAAGTTGCTGAAAGAAAACCCAAAGCATCACGCAGCAACTCATCAGAAACATTTTTACTGGCTAGAGGGTTGAAGGGTTAAATTAACATTTTAGCCAGTTATACTATAATCACTAATCAGGTTTGAATTATTATCTGTCCAATCAGCGGCATTAATAAACATTTGCAGCCATGGTGTAAACTCATGTTCTTTCCACTGCGGCGGACAATAGCTTAGCTGTTGTGTACGTAATGCCCGTTCCGGATGAGGCATCATGGCTGTAAATCTTCCGTCAGACGATGTAACTGCAGTAATTCCAAGCGGAGAACCATTTGGATTAAACGGGTAAATATCAGTTCTATCATGCTGGTTATCCACAAAATAACAAGAGATATCTACATTATCAATACTGCCGTGCTGGCTAAAATCCGCATAACCTTCACCGTGTGCCACCACAATTGGCAATACTAAATCATGCATATCTTTAAAGAAAATTGAAGGCGAATTATTAATTTTCACCATAGATAATCTTGCTTCATACTGCTCACTTACATTGCGGGTAAAACGCGGCCAATGTTGAGTGTTTGGAATAATCGGGCTTAAATGACTTAACATTTGACAACCATTACATATACCTAAAGCAAAGCTGTCTTTTCTATTAAAAAATTGACTAAACATCTGATTTAATTTAGTATTATATAAGATGGTCTTTGCCCAGCCCTGACCTGCACCTAATACATCTCCGTATGAAAATCCTCCGCAGGCAATAAAACCGGCAAAATCTGCCAAATCAAATTTTCCGCTTAATAAATCACTCATATGCACATCATAACAGCTAAAACCAGCTTGCTCTAAGGCAAACGCCATTTCAATGTGAGAATTTACACCTTGCTCTCTCAAAATTGCAGCTTTTTTTTGTTTAGATGAAGGATATTTAATATTAACTGGAAATTTGATAATTGGACTTGGATTAATTCCCTTATTACGTATTACAATATTATTAAAATTTTGCTGTACACATTCTGGATTATCTCTTAACTCGGCGATTTTATAGCTTACCTCACTCCATACCTGCTGTAATAATACGCGGCTTTCATTAAAGATAACTTTTGCATCGCAATATATCTCAATATTATCAGAAATGTTTGGAGCAGCAGTTATATGACTATAAGAGGATAAATTAAATTCTCTTAATATATTAAACACTTGTTCACGGTTTTGTTTTGCTGTTTGAATAACTAAGCCAACTTCTTCATTAAATAAAACTTCTAGAGCAGCTTTATGTCTTGCGCCGCTATTTTGTTTTGCACCATCTTTTACATCATCGTATGCATTATTACTTTGCGAGGAAGCAATTAATATATCAATGTTAATGCTTATACCCATATGCCCAGCGAATGACATTTCGCATAATGCCGCCCATAATCCGCCATCCGACCTATCGTGCATAGCTAATATTAAATTATTATCTTTTAATTTTTTTATGCCTGAAAATAAATTAATTAAATCTTGCGGATTATCTAAATCTGGCGTCTGATTTCCATATTGACCGCTTACTTGAGTTAAAATACTGCCAGCTAAACGGTTTTTACCCTTGCCTAAATCAATTAATATAATTTCTGTCGGCTTATTAATATTATTTTCATCACTCAACAACTGCAACTGAGGTGTAATAGTTTTTCTTACATCACTAACCGGAGCAAATCCGCTCGTAATTAATGAAACAGGAGAAGTTACATTTTTGCTTACGTTTTCATCATTCCAAACAGTCCGCATGGATAAAGAATCTTTACCCACAGGAATGGACAATCCTAAAGCCGGACATAATTCTAAACCAATCGCCTTAACTACAGTATATAAATTTACATCTTGCTCATTATCACCGCATGCAGCCATCCAGTTTGCCGATAATTTAATATCGCTTAACTTTTGAATATCTGCCCCTAATAAATTAGTTATGACTTCCGCAACACTTATTCTTGCACTAGCTGCTGCGTTTAATACAGCTAATGGCGTACGCTCTCCAATTGCCATCGCTTGCCCATGACTATTTTCAAAATCTGATAAGGTAACTGCACAATCAGCCACAGGAATTTGCCAAGGTCCTACCATTTGATCTTGAGAGCTTAAACCTCCCACACTGCGGTCGCCAATTGTAATTAAAAATTCTTTATTAGCTACAGTTGGATGACGTAATATGTCCAACGCGGCTTGTTCAAGATTAATATTATCTAATTCTTCTTTACCTAATTCTATGCTTATGCATGTTACATCTTTTTGCACTTTTGGCGGTTTACCAAATAGTGTTTCCATAGATAAATCAATAACTTTATAGTTTTCATCTGATTTATTTAAATTACTATCAATTAGCTCTAAAGTTTTATTTTCCTGAATTTTGCCAACTACTTTAAACGGACAGCGTTCACGTTTACATATTTGTTCAAAGAGTGGTAAATTTTGCGGTGAAATTGCTAACACATAACGCTCTTGAGATTCATTACACCATATTTCAGCCGGACTCATACCGCTTTCTTGTACATCTATTGTTCTAAGGTCGAAGACTGCACCCTTGCCAGCACCTTCTGCCAGCTCTGGAAATGCATTTGATAAACCGCCTGCACCTACATCGTGAATAGATAAAATAGGGTTATCTTCTAAATTATAACAAGCTGTAATGACTTCTTGAGCTCGATGCTGTAATTCAGCATTATCTCTTTGCACAGAATTAAAATCTAATTCTATGGCATTTGTACCCGTTGTCATTGAGCTGGCAGCACCCCCGCCAATACCAATTCTCATACTTGGACCACCAATCTGTATGAGCAAAGTTCCTTCAGCTAAGTCTTGTTTGTGAGTATATTTATCACAAATACTTCCCATACCGCCTGCCAACATAATTGGTTTATGGTAGCCATAATATTTATCTTTTATTTTTTGCTGATAAACACGAAAATAGCCAGCCAAGTTTGCACGACCGAATTCATTATTAAAAGCAGCAGCCCCGATTGGAGCTTGAATCATAATATCTAACGGGCTTGCAATATGACTGGGCTTGCCGTATTCTATATCTTCTTTTTCCCAGCTTTGAACATAATTTGGTATATTAAGATGTGATACACTAAAACCGGTTAAACCTGCTTTTGGTTTTGAGCCTCTGCCGGTTGCACCTTCATCGCGGATTTCACCGCCTGCTCCCGTAGATGCGCCTGCAAATGGAGAAATAGCTGTCGGATGATTATGTGTTTCAACTTTCATAATCGTATGCAGTATATCACTATGTGCAGCATATAATCCCGTCATATAATCAGGGAAATAGCGTATACTTTTTTGCCCCTGCATAATAGCCGAATTATCAGAATAGGCAACAATTGTACCTTGCGGAGTAATTTTATGCGTATTTTTAATCATACCAAATAAACTATAATCCTGCTTAACCCCATCAATAACCCAAGATGCATTAAAAATTTTATGGCGGCAATGTTCGCTGTTAGCTTGAGCAAACATCATTAATTCTACATCTGTCGGATTACGGTGCATTTTGGTATAAGCATCAAATAAATAGTCTATTTCATCTATAGATAAAGCTAAACCCATATCTTTATTTGATTTTTCCAAAGCTTTTTTAGCACCATTTTGTTCAGATATATCAATATGATTTAAAGGTTTTGCAGCTATTTCATCAAATAAACTTAAAGCACTTTGCTGATTATACATAATGCTTTCAGTCATGCGGTCGTGAATAATGCCGTTAATAATATTTTTTTCTTTATCATCTAGAATATCTGCATTATTTTGTAAATCTTTATTGCCGCCTAAAATATCCGCTATTTTTTGTCTGATTATTTGAGATAAAGAATTAGTTTTATCAATATAAAATTTATATTCAATTCCTCTTTCTATGCGTTTTACGTTAGATAAACCCGTATTATGTGCAATATCACTCGCTTTACTTGACCATGGAGATGTTGTTCCTAAACGTGGAATTACAATTACACTATATATTTCAGCTAAATTATCATCATCTGCTTTATTAATAAATTTATTGCCGTAAGTTAAAATTCCCTCTAAAGTTTTTTTCTCATTCTCAGTTAAAAAATTAGTTTGCTGGATAAAGTGAAAATATTGACTTGATATACAGCTTATATTAGTACTTGAAAGTTTTTCATTTATTTTTTGTAAAATTGAGTTAATTCTAAAATATGATAATGCGTTACTACCTGCCAGTACGCTAAATTGGTACATATAAACCTCTGAAAACTTATTAATCTAAGCCATTATTATAACATATTTTTAATTAACAGCAGAGAAATTATGCTGGATATAAGCTCAATTTGGATAAGCATAAATATTTTTTACTTGAAAAAAATAATTATAACCCTATATACAAATTATCTAATCTTTTTTAAGGAAAAAATATGTCAGAAATTATTGGTATTGATTTAGGTACAACTAATTCTTGTGTTGCTGTTGTAGACAGAACCGACGGGAAAATTAAAGTAATTGAAAATTTAGAAGGTAACCGTACTACTCCTTCAGTAGTGGCATATCCGGATAATGGAGAAATTTTGGTAGGTGCTACTGCAAAACGCCAAGCTGTTACTAATCCTAAAAACACTTTATATGCTATTAAGCGCTTAATCGGGCGTAAATTTACAGATAAAGAAGTTCAAAAAGATATTGAATTAATGCCTTATTCTATTATAGGTGCAGAAAATGGCGATGCATGGGTTGAAGTTAGGGGAGAAAAATTAGCTCCGCCTCAAATTTCTGCTGAAATATTGCGTAAAATGAAAAAAACAGCAGAAGATTATTTAGGCAAAACAGTAACACAAGCTGTAATTACAGTTCCAGCATATTTTAATGATGCACAACGTCAAGCAACCAAAGATGCGGGTAGAATTGCAGGCTTAGATGTAAAACGCATTATCAATGAGCCAACTGCGGCAGCTTTAGCATTCGGTTTAGATAAAAAAGATGGTAAAGACAGAAAAATTGCTGTATACGATTTAGGCGGTGGAACATTTGATGTTTCAATTATTGAAATCGCAGATTTAGATGGCGAGAAACAATTTGAAGTATTATCAACAAATGGCGATACTTTCCTTGGCGGTGAAGATTTTGACCAAAGAGTTATTGACTATGTTATTTCTGAATTCAAAAAACAGCAAGGTATTGATTTAAGCAAAGACCCAATCGCATTACAGCGTATTAAAGCAGTAGCAGAGCGTTCAAAAATTGAATTGTCAAGCAGTCAGCAGACAGACATTAACGAGCCGTATATTGCAATGAATAACGGTATGCCTCTACACCTTAATTTAACCATTACACGTGCTAAATTAGAGGCTTTAGTAGAAGATTTAATTGATAAAAGTATTGCTCCATGCCGTCAAGCTTTACAAGATGCCGGATTAAATGCTGCTGATATTGATGATATTATTTTAGTTGGCGGTATGACGCGTATGCCGAAAGTACAAGAAAAAGTTAAAGATTTTTTTGGTAAAGAGCCGCGTAAAGATGTAAATCCGGATGAAGCTGTAGCTGTGGGTGCCGCTATTCAAGGCTCAGTATTATCAGGCGACAGAACAGATGTATTATTATTAGATGTTACTCCATTATCTTTAGGCATAGAGACAATGGGTGGTGTAATGACCAAGATGATTAATAAAAATACCACTATCCCAACTAAACATAGCCAAGTATTCAGTACCGCTGAAGATAATCAAAGTGCAGTAACAATCAAGGTTTATCAGGGTGAACGTGAAATTGCAGCTGCTAATAAATCTCTAGGTGAATTTAACTTAGAAGGTATTGCACCAGCACAACGCGGATTACCTCAAATTGAAGTAAGCTTTGATATCGATGCAAATGGTATTTTACATGTATCTGCAAAAGATAAAGGTACAGGAAAAGAAAACAAAATTACCATAAAAGCAAGCTCTGGTTTAACAGAAGAAGAAATTCAAAAAATGGTGCAGGATGCAGAGTTAAATGCAGAAGAGGATAAAAAGATGCGTGAATTAGCTGAAAGCAGAAATCAAGCGGATACTTTAATTCATTCAACTAAAAAAAGCTTAGAAGAATATGGTAAAGAATTAAGCGAGGAAGAAAAACAAGCTATTCAAAATTCTATATCTGCTCTAGAAGAAGCTGTAAAAGGCAGTGATAAAGAGCAAATTCACGCTAAAAGTGAAGAATTAGGAAAATCTGCACAAAAGCTTGGCGAAAAAATGTATGCTGATTTAGCAAAACAGCAGCAGGCTGAACAAGCGGCATCCGGTGCAGGTCAAAGTAATGCTCAAGCTAAAACAGAAGAAGATGTGGTTGATGTAGATTTTAAAGAAGTAAAGTAGTTTCAGCGTTAAATTAGATGATTTATTTATGCATAAGATATAAAATTATGCATAAATATTTTTTAGGACAATAAAAAAATGACAGGTATAAAGTGTACATCATATGAAATACAATCTAAATTACATGAATATTGTGCTGCCATACCCGAGCCAAGCCAAGTGCATGCATAATAAAGAATTCGAAATAAAGGCAGCAGCTATTTTCAATCAATATATCAATAAATAATATAAATGAGTAATAAAGATTTTTACGAAGCACTCGGCATAACAAAAAATGCTAGTGCTGATGAAATAAAAAAGGCTTACCGTAAGTTAGCCATGAAGCATCACCCAGATCGTAACCAGGGCAATGCATCTTCTGAAGCTAAATTTAAAGAAATACAAAAAGCATATGATATTTTATCAGATGAACAAAAACGCAGTGCATATGATAACTACGGGCATGCCGGCATTGATCCGAATGCATCAGGAGGAGGCTTTGGCAGCGGTGGTTTTGGCACTGATGACCTAGGTGATATTTTCAGTCAATTCTTTGGAGGCGGAAGAAGCTCAAACCGCAGCAGTCGTGATGGTTCTTCACGTGGTGCAGATTTAGCCTATGCAGTAGAAATAACATTGGAGCAAGCGGCTTCAGGTCATGATATGCAGGTTAATATTCCAAGCTGGGAAGATTGTGCTGATTGTAAAGGAACAGGAGCAAAAAAAGGTACATCTGTAGAAACTTGTAAGCATTGTAACGGTTCTGGTATGTTAAATATTAGGCAAGGCTTTTTCATGATGCAGCAAACCTGCCCCTATTGCCAAGGTGATGGAAAACATATACCGAATCCATGTCAGACATGTCACGGCAATGGAAAAATCAAACGCAGTAAAATCTTAGAAATAAATATTCCGGCAGGTATAAATGACGGTATGCGTATACGCTCTCATGGAAATGGCGAGCCGAGTGCAAGTGGTGGTAAAAATGGAGATTTATACATAGAAGTACGCATAAAAGAACATTCAGTATTTAAAAGAAATGAAAATGATTTGCATTGCCAAATACCAATACAATTCACAACAGCTGCCTTGGGCGGTGAGATTGAAGTGCCAACATTAAATGGAAATGTCGTATTTAATATACCGGAAGGTACGCAAAACGATAAAATCTTTAAATTACGCAATAAAGGTATAAAAGGTTTACGCAGTAGTGCTGAAGGTGATTTGTTTGTCCATGTGCAGGTAGAAACTCCTGTTAGACTAACAGATGAGCAGAAAAACTTATTAAGGGTATTTGAAAACAGTTTAAATGGGGATAAATCGACAATACACAGTCCTCAAACTAAAACATTTGTAGATAAAATAAAAGATTTTTTTAATTAATATAATTTAACCCAGCTTTCTTATGCATTATCCATATTTTTTAAAATTAATGAGATGCATAAGATTTTAATACTTTCTTTTTATATTAAATTAATTTAACATAGCTGAATCTACCTAACATTTCTATAATTTATTTTCATGGATAATTCTTTTTTAATATTATTAACTGCTTTAATTTCCGCAATAATCAGTATATTTGCAATGCGGATTATTAATAAACGTATCCAAGAAAAAAACTTATCTTCATCGATAGAAAATATGCAGGCACTGCATCAAATAGATGTGATTCAGCTTGAAGAGCGTCTGAAGAGCTTAGAGCAAAATTATTCAAGAACTGATCAGCAGTCTAAAATTTATTTAAGTGAAATCGAGGCTTTACGTAAAAATTTACAAGTTTTATCTAATAATTTAGCTATTTCTCAAGAGCAAACTAAAGAAATTCCTACTTTAAAGCAAGAAAAAAGAGAGATTTTAGAAAAATATGAAGCGTTGATGAGAGAAAATCAAAAAATGGCCGCAGAAAAGGCTCATTTAAACACAAAGCTAGAGCATGAACAATTGCAAAATCATGAAAAAATAGAACTATTACAAGAAAATAAAAAACAGTTAGAGGATAGTTTTAAATTATTAGCTCAAGATATTTTTGAAGAAAAAAGCAAAAAATTTACAGAGCAAAATCAAAGTAATTTATTTCAATTATTAGAGCCATTAAAAATACAAATTAACGATTTTAAGGGCAAAGTAGAGCAAGCTTATGAAACTGAAGGGAAAGAACGCAGTGCTTTATCTGAACAAGTAAAAACAATGATGAATTTAAATCATCAGCTGTCTAAAGAAGCAAATAACTTAGCACGTGCGTTAAAAGGTGATAATAAAATTCAAGGTAATTGGGGTGAATTGATTTTAGAAAAAGTTCTTGAAACCGGTGGATTACGTAAAGGTCATGAATATAAAATTCAGGAAAGTCATTTAAATGCAGAAGGTAGCCGTATACAGCCTGATGTAATTATATATTTACCAGCTAACCGCTATATAATTATTGATGCAAAAGCCTCAATAAATGCCTATAATGACTATCTCCAAGTCGATAATGATGATGTATTACGCGAGCAAAATGTAAGAAAGCATATTGAATCTATACGTAATCATATAAAAAAATTGTCTGATAAAAACTATCAAAATATTCATCAGGATAAATCTCCGGATTTTGTATTAATGTTTATCCCAATTGAGCCGGCTTTCATGCTTGCTATTTCAAATGATGCGTCTTTATGGAATACTGCTTGGCAAAAAAATATATTATTAGTTAGTCCGTCTACTTTATTATTTGTAATTAGACTCATAGACCAAATATGGCGCAGTGAAAATCAGAGCCAAAATAATAAAGATATTGTTAAAAGAGGCGCAGAATTATACGATAAATTAGCCGGATTTGTTGATGATATGCAAAAAATCGGTGAATATATGACCAGAGCTAAAGATAGTTATGATAAAGCGTATAATAAATTTAAAAGCGGTAAAGGAAATGTTATACGTCAAGCTGAAATGTTAAAAGAGCTGGGCGTAAGACCAACAAAACAATTACCGGAAGATGTGTTGGATATTTCTTTAAATTTAGACACTTCAGATGCAAATGAAAAATCTTCAAATACATTATATTAGTTTAATGCTATAACAAATTATTTACACAATACAATCTACAGGTATATGAATCTCTTTAAATCATTTTTTACTATCAGTGCTTTTACTTTATTATCTAGAATAACCGGATTATTAAGAGAGATACTCGTAGCTAAATCATTTGGTGCAAGTGCTTTAACTGATGCATTTAATGTCGCATTCCGCTTACCTAATTTATTACGCAGATTATTTGCTGAAGGTGCATTTTCACAGGCATTTGTACCAATTTTAGCTGAATACAAAAGCCGGCAAGATAGACAAAATGTTAAATATCTGCTAGACGCTGTGTCTATTTGTTTATTCTGGATATTAATTCTCACAGTTATAATTGGCATCATAGCAGCTCCAATATTGGTTATAGCCATAGCCTCCGGATTTAATTCACAAGATTCCACTTATCAAATTACGGTAAATTTAACTCGGATAATGTTTCCGTATATCGGATTTATGTCTATGGTTGCATTTTCTTCAGCCATATTAAATAGCTACAATAAATTTGCTATTCCTGCCTTTACTCCGGTTTTGCTAAATATTAGTTTTATAGCCTTTGCTATGATATTTTCAGGCAATATATATGCTTTAGGAGTTGCCGTATTTATTGGAGGATTTTTACAGCTGGTAATTCAAATACCTCCATTATATAAAATGGGTATGTTGCCCAAAATTAGTTTATCTTATACTCAATTTAAGGCTTCTTTAAAATTTGAAGGAGTAAAAAAAATAGCTAAACAAATGGTTCCAGCAACCATGGCTGTTTCAACAGCTCAAATCAGTTTAATTATAAATACAAACATTGCATCTAGACTGCCTTCTGGCAGTGTTTCCTGGCTTTCTTATGCAGACAGATTAATGGAATTTCCCACTGCATTACTTGGCGTGGCATTAAGCACAATTTTAATGTCAAACCTTAGTAAATCGATGGCAAATAAAGATTATACCCAATATTCCCAAACATTAGATTGGGGATTACAATTTATGTTAATATTAACTATACCTTGTGCATTAGGCTTATTTTTATACGGTGAGGCATTATGTGCCTCATTATTTAACTACGGTAAGTTTAAAGAATTTGATGTTTATATGACCAGTAAAGCACTCATGTCGTACGGAATTGGCATTATTGGTTTAATCGCTGTAAAAATTCTTGCCCCCGGGTTTTATGCAAGGCAAAATATAAAAACTCCCGTTAAAATTGCATTAGCAGTATTGGTTTTAACTCAAATTATGAATATGATATTTGTTCCATATTTAGCACATAGCGGCTTGGCTTTATCTATAGGAATAGGAGCTTGTATTAACGCATTATTGCTATTAATCTCTCTAATAAAAACAAAATCTTATATAAGCCAATTTAGCCCGAAAAATTGGATAATTTTTATATTAAAAATTACAATTGCCAGTTTCATAATCGGACTTTTTATGTATTATATGAATAAGCACATAGATTGGATTGGAATGTATAAAAACCCACTTTTGAGAATTACTTATTTACTTGCCAGTATTTTTGTAATGGGAATTATATACTTTGTAAGCTTATATTTAATGAAACTAGATATAAGAAAATGGCTTAGAAAATAATAAAAAAGGTTAAATAATATTAAATCATATGTTAGCAAAAAGAATAATCCCCTGTTTAGATGTAACTAATGGCAGAGTAGTAAAAGGCACAAATTTTATCGATTTAAAAGATGCTGGAGATCCAGTTCAAATTGCACAAAAATACAATGATGAAGGTGCTGATGAGCTTACATTTTTAGATATAACAGCCACTAGTGATGGCAAAGATATAATTCTACCGATTATAGAAGCCGTAGCAAATAAAATATTTATTCCTCTTACAGTCGGTGGTGGCATAAGAAGTATTCATGACGTAAAATCTCTCCTAAACGCTGGTGCAGATAAAGTCAGCATAAATTCAGCAGCAATTAAAAATCCTGATTTAATAAAAGAAATTTCTTCATATTACGGATCTCAGTGTTTAGTGGTAGCAATTGATGCAAAATCTGTCGGGCATAACAAATGGAATATATTCACTCACGGCGGAAGGGTAGACACAGGCATAGATGCACTTGAATGGGCAAAAACAGCTCAAAATTTAGGTGCTGGAGAAATATTACTCACTAGTATGGATAAAGACGGCACAAAAAGCGGATTTGATTTAAATCTTACACAAGCCGTCAGCACAACTTTAACCATTCCAGTAATTGCAAGCGGTGGTGTAGGTAGTTTACAGCACCTTGCCGATGGAATTAAAATTGGTAAAGCTGATGCAGTTTTAGCTGCAAGTATTTTTCATTTTGGAGAATACACAATACAGCAAGCCAAAAAATATTTAGCACAAAATAATATAGAAATAAGAATGTAAAAGTATAGGTATAAATACTTAATTTATTATCTTGTTTTAATAAAATTAAATTGCTATAATTAAAAATATAAAAAGTATAATTTTTTAGAGTAGAGTACATTATGGCTATTAGTCCAGTTCATGCTGTCCATAGATTTGGCGGCAGAGGTCAAGCAATAGTTAACCGCATGCTTAGAAATAATGCGGCTAATGCTCGTGCTGTATCATCTAGACAAAGCAGTTCTAGAACATCATCATTATCTGCAGGCAGCAGTTCCGATGCTGTAACTAGATTTTCTCTTCCTGCATCTGATGTAAATACAGGAAATTCAACTCAAGAGAGGCAATTGCCACTATCTCAATTATATGGTGTTATAGCTTCTGCATCAGTGCTGAGTCCGTCTATTAATGCTCCGCATATATTGTTTAGCGGTAATTCTAAGCTAGGTAATTTAATATATAAAAAACTACCTCAGACTCAAGCAGGCTCAAGAAAAAGTGCAAAAGCAGGTAGTAGCAATGCTTCAAATGGCAGCTATATAATTGACGGCATTGAGAGACCGCTTATAAATTCTGATGGAACATCAGATTATTATGATAAACCTAGCCAAGAACAACTTGATATTATTGCCCAAACTTATCAATATAATGCATATCAACAACTCGACATGCAGAATGGTACGAATTATGCAGAAGAATTTAGAAATAAACAAGGCAATGAAGATAAACGTAGTAAATTCTCAAGCAGCGTAATGTCAGATATGGCGGTTTCTAGCCAAGCTGTTGAGCAAGCTGGCGGATTATCTGCCTACCTTAGACAACAAGAATTATTAGGCACACTTAACAAGCAAACGCCTAAAACTTTATCTGCTGCTGCCTAATTAGTTAAAATTAAATGCTTTTATATAATCTCATAAAACCCTTGCTATTTAAATTAGATGCAGAGTTGTCTCATACTTTGTCTTTAAAATTCCTTAATACTTTACATAAATTAAAAATTCTTAAATTACTTTGTAAAGCATGTTATTATACAAACTCAATTCCCAATACTAACCAAAAAGCAATTCATATCAATATTTTAGGCATTAATTTTAAAAATAAAATTGGACTAGCCGCTGGGTTAGATAAAAATGGTGATTATATTGACGCTCTTGGAGAATTAGGTTTTGGATTTATTGAAATTGGTACAGTTACGCCAAAACCTCAATTAGGAAATACTAGACCAAGATTATGGCGCATTGAAAAATATCATAGCATAATAAACCGCATGGGATTTAATAATAAAGGCGTAGATTATTTAATAGAAAATGTTAGAAAATCTAAATGGGTTAAAAATGGCGGTATTTTAGGCATAAATATTGGTAAAAATGCATCTACGAAAATAGAAAATGCAAATCAAGATTATATTATATCCTTAGAAAAAATATATAATTATGCAAGTTATATTACTGTAAATATTTCATCGCCCAATACTGAAGGTCTTCGTGATTTGCAAAGCGGAAATGCATTTTGTCAATTATTAGAATGTATAAAATCTAAGCAAAATGAGCTTAGTATTATAAATAATAAATATGTTCCTATTTTTATAAAAATTGCCCCTGATTTAAGCGAAGCTGATGTAAACTTTATAGCAAATTCACTTATATTATACAAAATAGATGGCGTAATAGCGGCTAATACTACCATAGATAAATCAATGCTACCCGAGCAATATAGGCATGAAGGCGGGTTATCGGGAAAATTATTACAATCTCAATCTAATTATATATTAAAAACTCTAGCTGAACACTTAAAAGGCAAAATACCTATTATTGGTGTTGGCGGAATAGCAGACCCGCTTGATGCAGTAGAGAAAATTAATTTGGGTGCAGATTTAGTACAGATATATAGCGGTTTGATTTATGAAGGTCCTCGGCTTATTCAAAAATGTATTAATAGTCTCATTTATAAATAAATTATCTTTACTTCAATAAATCTTACTTTTTTTATTAAAAATATCTGCTGCAAATCAATTTACGCCTTGTAAGCCTAGTAAATATTGAGGAAAAATAGTAGAATACATTATTTTATTAATCTAATAAAATACAAATAATTGTATTGGGAATGTATATGAAATTAAAATTCACCTTATCTGTCTTATCTTTATTATTAACGATACCTGCTTCTACATTATCATTAGCAAATACAGGGGCAGAAGCTGTTGCTCAAACTAAGCCGGATGCAAATAAAGGTGAAGCAATTTATACTAAAGGTATTGCTGATAAAAATATCCCTGCATGTTTGAGTTGCCATGGAGCAAATGGAAATTCCGGCGGAGGTGCAAATCCTAAGCTAGCCGGACAGCATAGTGCCTATATTTTTAAACAATTACAAGATTTTAAAAATAAACAAGACAGAAGCAGCCCTATTATGAGCCCATATGCAGCTAATATGACAGAGCAGCAAATGAAAGATGTGGGGGCTTATTTAGCTAAACAGACAATTAAAATAGGCAGTGCAAAAACAGTGCAAGGTATAGAACTTGGTCAAAAAATTTATAGGGGCGGTATTGCTTCTAAAGGTGTACCGGCATGTGCAGCATGTCATGGTCCAACTGGTGCTGGTATACCAGCTCAATTTGCGCGTATAGGGGGGCAATGGTCTGATTACACAAAGGCTCAATTAATGGCATTTAAAAATGAAAACCGTAAGAATGGTCCAATGATGGCTACAATTGCTGCACGTATGTCAGATAAAGAAATTGAAGCAGTATCTGATTATATTGCCGGGTTAAAATAATATTTTTGATAATATAATAAAATACTGAATTTAACATGTTATCTATCAACTTATTTAGTATTTTTTCAGGTGCTGTTTTTGCACTAATTTTATTACATTTCTCCAGTGCATTAATAAATTTAGATATTTTATATGAAATATATCTAATACTAGTTTGTATAATATTTCTAATTTATTTATTATTTGGAGTATATAAAATATATACTGCTAAATATAAAAATTATTTGTCGCTCAATAAAAAATATTCTATCCCTTTTATTAGCATACATTTATCCCATATACACTTTAAATATAAAACATTAAAAAAATTTTATGCCCCTATTTTATTTTTCATAATCAGCTTTCTAATATTTTTTCTATATGGAACTGTTTTAAGCATTAACCGTTTAAATTCAAGATTAGAGGCAAATTTATATAATAAAACACATAATCTTAATATAAAAATTACCAGTATCCCTATTCAAAAAGATTATGGCTGGCAATTTGAGGCAGATGTTAAAAATAGTAATTTAAATATTAAACACATTTTAGTTAATATTTATAATAATTCTTTTGGGAGATTTGGTAAAGCAAATGGACAGAGAGAAAATCAAAATAATAACTTATTTCAACCTAAAGTCGGCGATGAATGGAGTTTACCGCTTAAATTAAAACCGCCTTATGCTAACCAAAATCCATATATTTTTGATTATGAATTTCATTTATTCCATAAAAATATACATGCCATAGCCAGTGCTGACATAAATAAATATTATCAGGATAAAATCATTAAAATATCCAATGCAAAATTTTTAGACACTACTTTAATTGAACAAATTAGAGCTAATATTCAAGATAAAATTTCAATTTTTATACAGAATTTGAAATGGAAAAATGTAATTATTGCTTTAGTTATTGGCAATCAAAATCAAATTACAAGCACTGAATGGGAATTATTTAATAATAGTGGAATTGGGCATTTAATTTCAATTTCAGGTCTACATATTACAATGATTGCAATTTTTGCAGCTAGTTTACCTTTAATTTTTATTAAAATATATCCTAAAATATTATTTTATGTTAACAAAAAAAATATATGTGCAACCTTTGGCTTAACGCTTTCCGGTTTATATATGCTGATTAGCGGTTCTCAAATTCCAGCACAGCGTACTTGGATTATGCTGTTTATTCTATTTATCGGGCATCAAAGGTTTGGAATATCAACAAGTTTAATATTAGCTGGATTAGTGATTATGCTAATTGACCCTTGGTGCGTTGGAAGTGCTAGTTTTTGGTTGTCATTTGGTGCTGTAGGAATAATGATTTTTATTGGCATGAGAGTTACAAAAATCGGCACATGGAAAACGAATAAATTTTGGCTGGCTGCTAGAGCTCAACTTGCAATTAGTTTAGCTATGATACCTATTTCAGTTTTCATATTTGCTAAATTTTCTTTAATTTCGCCTTTAGCCAATGCTCTTGCAATTCCGATTGTAAGCTATATAATTTCACCTTTATTAATTATAGCTTCATTACTATCATTTATATTACAGCATAACTTTATTCAATATTTATTTGATATTTCAAATTATCTAATTAATTTAGTTATGCTGTGGTGTGAATATTTAACCCAATTTAAATTTGCTTATGCTAATACAGCTGTTCCTAGTTTTTTAATTTTTTTATTTAGTTTAGTTGGAAGTTTTTGCCTAATTTTGCCTTATAAATGGAGGTGGTATGGAATTATTATGTTTATACCATTATTTTTTAATAAAAATACTAACATATTACCTAATCAAGCTTTAGTAACTTTTTTTGATGTGGGACAAGGAAGCAGTGTTTTAATTTCTACTGCCAATCATAATATTTTGTTTGATACTGCTCCAGCTATGGGAAATAATATTACAGCTGAAAAAACTGTTATTCCTTCCATACAAAAATTTGGTATTAATAAATTGGATAAATTAATTGTAAGCCATTCAGATAAAGATCACAGCGGCGGGCTAGATAGTGTAGTGAATAATATAAAAGTTGATGAGTTATTAGTAGGTATGGATCTAAATCATGAATTACTCAATCATACTAAAGTCAAATATGCTCATGATATAAAAATATCTCAATGCAAACCGGATACATGGGAATATGACGGGGTAAGTTTTGCTATGCTTTATCCATTATATGATAATGATTTTGCACAAAAAACTAATTATAATAGCTGTGTATTAAAAATTATGGCTGGAAATAAATCAATTTTATTAACTGCAGATATAGAAAAACCACAGGAATATATTTTAATTGATACATATCATGAGCTTTTAAAATCAGATATTATGCTTGCACCTCATCATGGCAGTAAAACTTCATCAACAATAGATTTCTTAAATGCAGTAAAACCAAACGATATAGTAGTGCAGGCTGGGTTTTTAAATATGTACAAACATCCGCATATTAATATATTAGAAAGATATAAAGATATTAATTCTAAAGTGTGGAGAACAGACCAAGATGGAGCAGTACAACTAATCTTAAAGCCTAATAATTATTCCATAAAAAGCTATAAACTTAATTATAAACGTTATTGGATGTTATAGATTAACTGTTAACTTATCTAAAATAATATTAGCTAAGCTAGCTTTGTCCATTTCTGCTATTTGTTCTATACTTACTTCGCTTGCATTTATATTATGTTTAGAAATAATACAGACTTTATTTGTATCTTTAGCAAAACTGTCACTAATTAAATTTGCAATGATTAAATCTAATTTTTTATTAATAAGCTTAATTTTAGCGTATTCAGCTAAATTTTGAGTTTCAGCCGCAAAACCGATGCAGATTGGTTTAGGATTAATATCAGCAACAGCTGCTAGAATATCTTTAGTTTTAACCAATTCAATATGATTTTTATGTTGATTATCTGTTTTTTTCTGCTTATTTGGGCTAGTATTTTGCGGCATCCAGTCTGCAACAGCTGCAACTCCAATAAATATATCATTTTTTGTAATATTTGCATTATCACTTTGATAAATATTCATAACTTGATTATACATCTCATCAGCACTAATTACCTTAATAGATTTTATTTTTGCTAAAAATTCTAATCCAGCTCCAGTCTGACTTTTATCAATATTTCCATAAATTAGAGTAACACTTGCACCTCTATAATAAGCTTGCTTTGCTAAAGCAAGCCCCATTTTACCTGACGATGCATTGCTAATATATCTGATAGGGTCAATATATTCTTGTGTAGAACCTGCAGTTATTACAATATTTTTGTTCTTAAGATTTTTAGCTGTTAAATGATAAATAATATCATCAAGAATCGCTTCTGGTTCAAGCATTCTGCCTTGCCCAAACTCTCCGCAAGCCTGTTCACCGTTTTGAGGTTCTAAAATTATATATCCGTCTTGCTTTAATTGACTAATATTACGTATGCTAGCTGGAGATGTCCACATTTCTACATTCATAGCTGGAGCAATTAAGATTGGAATGCTTTTAATTCTGGCAAGAACTGTGCTGCATAATAAATTATCAGCAATACCATGATTAATTTTTGCAATAGTATTGGCACTAGCAGGTGCTAGTATTATAGCATCTATACCTCTAGTTAAATTAATATGAGCCATATTATTATCAGCATAACTATCCCATTCATCTACCCAAACATGATTTGCTGTAAGTGCCTGAAATGTAAGCGGAGTTATAAATTTCATAGCATTTTTTGTCATAACTACATGTACATCTACACCTTGCTTTATAAGCAAACGCACTAAATAAATGCTTTTATAACAGGCAATACCACCACTTACCGCTACTAATATTTTTTTATTTTCTAAAGGTTTGTACATAAAAATATAACAAATTTATTGATTTATTTTATAAACTAACAAAAACTATGGCTAATTTTACCTTGAATTGGATAGTTTAAAAAAGGGCTAGCTTGATTATTAAAATTTTGTGCAGATAATATACATTCTTGATTTTCGTCAAATAATACCAATCCAATTTCATTAAAATTATTATAATAATTTTCTAGGATATAAGAAATATCTGTAATAATTCCAGCCTTATTTAGGATAGTATTTAAATTAAGATTATGTAACAAGGCTGTTTTAAATAACAAAGGTATAAAAATCTTAATAGAGCTAGCACCGCTGACAGCACTTGCGAATGGATATTCTTTATCTTTAATATTTATATTTTTATGCCCTGAATAAATATAATCAATAGTACCGTCTAATAATCCTTGGATTAAACTTTTTTGGTTTTCTATACTGCGCAATGGCGGATAAAATTTAGCATAAGTATTAAAATAACCAATATCATTATTAGTGAGCAATAAATAATGAATATCAATATTATTAGTTATATTAAATCCATGATTTTTTGCATAATTTTTTGCATTTTTGAGCAATTCTAAACTTTCTGCACATGAAATATTATAAATACTTGTATTACATTTTACTTGTTTAATTAATTCTAAAATATATGCCAGAGAGCTTGTTTCATAGCAAGATAGACTTTGAGCTAAACCTAATCTAGCACTGATATGGCTATCATCAGCAAGCATTTTATGAGGATTAAATAATTGAGCATTAATATGGATAGTTTGATTATTAGTTTTAGCATATTCTAAAACATTAATTAATGAACCAGCATGATTTATATTTATATTTTGGTGTAGAACTATATCAGAATTATGATTTGTAAAGTTATGGGTAATATATTGCTTATTACCAAGCCAAGATTCATCAATTTGTTTACCATCTTTAAAATCAGTATGAATATTATATATTCTTGAAATGCCGCTATTTTTAATTATATTTTTATATTGTAATAATTCATCTGGGTATAAAAAACTATAATCTTTTGCACCGCTAAATAACAATAAATTTGAAGCATCAATTATTTTATCAGCAATATTACTTTCCCAAGGCATTTCTTGACTAATAGTATTTAATTCTAAGTCTAAAAACAATGTAATATTATTCTCTATGCTGACGGCTTTTGCATTACTAATTTGAATTTTCATAATTTTTGTGATCTTGAATTAATATTTGCATTACTGCCATTCTAACAGCAATTCCATAATGAACTTGTTTTAAAATCAATGATTGCTTGCCATCAGCTATATCATCAGTAATTTCTACACCACGGTTCATGGGTCCTGGATGCATTACCACTGCATCAGGTTTTGCATAAGATAATTTGTTCTTATCTAAGCCGTAATCTTTGAAATATTGTTCTTTGCTCGGAATAAAACCGCTTTGCATGCGTTCATTTTGCAGTCTAAGCATAATTATTACATCAATATTTTCTAAACCTTTTTTCATATCATGATATACAGTAACGCCTAAATTATGTATATTTTTTGGCACTAATGTTTTAGGTGAAATTAAGCGTATATCAGTGCAGCCCAAAGTGCTTAAAGCAAAAATATTAGAGCGGGCAACTCTTGAATGCAGAATATCTCCTACAATTGCCACTCTTAAATTTGAAAAATCATCAATATTTTCGCCAAGGCATTTGTGTTTTAATATTGTATACATATCTAATAGTGCTTGAGTTGGGTGTTCATGTTGACCGTCGCCTGCATTTATGATATGTATGTCGTTTGGTATATTATTTATCAATGAGAATGGAGTGCCTGATTCTGCATGACGCATGACTAAAATATTAGTCTGCATAGCACATATAGTATTTACAGTGTCAATTAAGCTTTCACCCTTAGCAGTTGAAGAATATGCAATATTTAAACTTATTACATGTGCTCCAAGTTTTTGAGCAGCTAATTCAAATGCACTTTTAGTTCTAGTAGAATTTTCAAAAAAAAGATTTGATACAGTAATTCCATGCAAACTATTTAGGCTTGGCAGACCATTAGACACATAATTATCTGCTAATTTTAAAATACGCCAAATAATTTGCTTTGGCAAACCTTCAATAGATAATAAATGTTTCAGATAGTTTTTGCTATATAGTTGAGGATGCATATACATTTATTTCATTTTTTATTGTAATTTTTCTCTCTCATCTTTGTTCATCTCTAGCACTGTTTGTATGCCTCATCTTAGTTTTTTTCCGCTTTCTATTTGAGCTAGTGTAGCGTCGTATTCTAAGCCAAATATATAAATATTTGCATTAAGACCAATCATTCTACCTTTTTCTGATGAAGCTAGAAAAGAGCCATTAACTTCCCAGTACAACTGTTGATAATAAACTTGAATATGCTGTTTCAAATTCAGACTGCACAAATCTACCATGAAAAGATGATAATTGAGCTCCTAGAGCTTTTCCGTTTAATCTCAATTGCAAAGCATCCCACACTTTTTTAGAATCACGCACATTTGATACTTCAAAACTAAATCCTCTATTCTCACGCCTTGACTTATTACCTAATCCAAATTTTATATTTTAAGGCATACAAATTTTTCCCCTTAAAATTATTATGCTATATTAATATAAATTATACATTAATACATTTTCACTTATTTCAAGATTATAACATATGCTAAAAAGAAGTACCAACTTGGAATTGGAACTTCTGTAATTGGTCGTTAGTACGTTTTTTGCCTAAAGGAAAGCCTAAACCAATTTTAAGTGGTCCAATTGGTGAAATCCAAGATAAACCAAATCCATAAGAAAATCTTAATCCATTTTCTGTAATATTGCCGTTTACGTCAGTTTTATCTTTAATACGGATGCCGTCCCCTTCTCTGAACACCATACCAGAATCCAAGAATGTGTATAATCTTAGAGTGCGGTCAATACCAGTTCCGGGAAGAGGGAATATCATTTCTATATTATTTACAATTTTAGTTGATCCGCCTTCAGCCTGTCCTTTAACATCACGTGGTCCTAAGCTTGCACTGTCATATCCGCGGACTGAACCAATACCACCAGCATAAAAGTTTTTAAACACTGGATAAGGTTTATTGCCATAACCTTTACCATAGCCTAAATCAGTATTAAGGGCTAATGTAAAATTTCTGCCGATAGGGTAATAATATTGATGCTGATAGGTGAGTTTATAGTATTCTAAGCCAGCAGCAGGCGTTCCAACTTCAATATATGCCTGCTGATAACGCCCTTTATTTGGCACTAATGCACTATCACGGCTATCTCTTCCCCAGCCTATTGTAACAGGCAGATTATTTGATGAAAGCCCAAAACCTTTGACAGCTTGTCCTGTAGCCGAGTCTATATACTTATAGGCTCCTGCTGCATTATTAGGGTCATATCCGGCATATTTTTTATAGCTTTCCGGACTATTAGCTGTTAGATTTAGTTTTGTATGGTCGAAGCCTAAACCAAAATATACAGTATCATATTCACTAAAAGGCACACCAAATTTTAATGATGTTCCTGTAGTTATAATTTTAAAATCCTCATCACCGGATGAATATAATGGGCGGTTAGTTCTGTGGTACACATCAGTATATCTGCTAATGCCGTCTAATGTAAAATAAGGGTCAATTTGTGTAACAGCTAAAGTACGTCCAGAGCGGGCTGTATTTACATCAATTCCTAAACTTGTACCTGTTCCTAATACATTATCTTGCCTTAAGCTAGTTTGTAATACAAGTTTATCTGTTGAAGAATAGCCTGCACCAATATTAAACTGCCCTGTTGGCTTTTCTTTAAGATTAACATTAACATCCACTTTATCCGGTGCATTTGGTATTGGAGCTGTATTCATTTCTACATCTGTAAAATAACCCAGCCGGTTAATTCTAGCTTGAGATAATGAAATTTTTTCTTGGTCAAACCAAGAATTTTCCATTTGTCTAAATTCTCTTCTTACTACTTCATCACGTGTTTTATCATTGCCTTGAATATTAATATTACGTACGTATGTACGCTTACCTGGGTCAATGTTTAAAGTAATATTTACAACAGGATTTTTGGGGTCAGGAACTACACTAGTTTGGGGCTGCACTGATGCAAATGCATAGCCGTAATTTGCTAATAAACTAGTAATATTTTGGCTAGTTTTAGTTAATTTATCAATGCTGAACAATTTGCCTTTTTCAATAGAAATTAATTTTTTTAATTCCTCTTCCTTATTCAATAATTCCCCAGATAATTTAACTTCACCGACTTTATATTTTTGCCCCTCTTTAATGCTGATATTTATGTACATATCTTTTTTATTTTCAGATAAAGAAGCTTGTGCATTTTCAAATGAAAAATCTAAATATCCGCGGTTTAGATAAAATTGCTTTAGTCCCTCAAGGTCTTCATTCAATTTATCTTTAGAAAATTTATTACTCTGAGTATACCAAGAAAACCATGTTGTACTAGATAATCTCATTTCATCTAATAGCGTAGAGTCGCTGTAACTGTTATTTCCAGTAAATGTTATTTTTTTGATGGATGCAGGCACTAATTCTTTAACTTCAAATACTACAGATATGCGGTTATCGCTCATTGGAGCAGCAACTGTTTTAACCTCAACTCCGTAATATCCGCGTGCTATATACTGTTGCTTTAATGCCTGCTCAGCTTTTTCAATTAATGAAGGGTCATAAAAACGTCCCTCATTTAAATTAACATTTCTAAGAGATTTTTTTAAGTTATCTTTAGGCAGCTGTGTTACACCTAAAAATTCTAACTGCATAATTACAGGTCTTTCTTCAACTGCAATGACTAATGTATTACCTTCTTGTTTAATACGGACATCTTTGAAAAAGCCAGTATTAAATAAATATTTAATTGCTTGGTCTGCTGTTTCTTCCGTTAAAGTATCACCTGGTTTAAAAGGCAGGTATCCAAATACTGTACCAATTTCTACTCTTTTTAAACCTTCTATTTTTATGTCATTAAACGTTTGTGCATAAACTTGAGTGCTAATTAAAACTGATAAAGTTATTGCAGATACAATCTTTGGTATTCTTGTAGACTTTTTACGCAATTTTATCCCCTTTGGGTATTAAATACATCTGCATATAAGTTTACACTGGTTTTAATGTTTTGTTAAGTATTATAACGCCAATTCGATATAAGGATATTTAAAAAGCAATGTCCAGTAACAGTTTTTAAATATTTGCAACATATTTTATATTTGTTTTAAATTTATTTAGGCATTGTTACTTTTAAATAAATATGAAGTCAATAAACATTATCGCCTCCATCATCCGTTGGAGCTAAATTCTGCGTCCAGCACTGCCCAACAAGTAAGTTTATGTTGTTATATGTATCGATTTTTTAATATACAAGAAAATATAAATGCAGAGATTGTAAAGCAGTAAGAACAGAAGAGCAGAAAAATATGATAGACAAATTGCTTAACCCTTAAAAAATAAATATTCTATTTATCTATTAATACAAAGTCTGTATGCGTATTAGAAAAAATTTCCTGTGCTTTTAGTTGAATTTTGTCATATTTGGCATATATGGTATGTAAAAAATTATGATTAAAGTCAATTTGATTTTTTATATTAGATAAATAATATTTCCATGTATACAAAGTATCACTTGAACTAATATAAATATCAATTCTTTTATCCTTTAAAATAATATCTTTTAGCAAGCTTAGTTGCTCTTGAGTATATTTTTGAGCTATTTTTGTATATGTAATTAAATATTCTATGTTTGCATTATATTGATTGTACAACTCTTTATATATAAAATTATTTCCTAGGTTACTTTTAATAATTAGAATGCTTTGGTTATTGAAAACTTTGTTTTTTCTATTTAATAAACTTAGTAAATTTTTTGAATTAGCTAGCTTGTTACTTTCTATATATGTAACATTAAAATCAGCATTTTGATAATATTGGCTAAATATAGCATGACTGTTGCTGCCAATTAACCAAATATTTTTAGATGGAATATAATTTTTATACAAATTATGATAACTTTTGACTGCATTTGGACTGATAAAAAATACAGCATCAAAATCTCTAGTTAAATCAAGCTGTATATCTGAATTATATTCAATTGATGATAATGGAAAATGTAAAATTTGTTTATTTAAATTAGAATGAAGATGCCAATATTTTTGCCATTTCTCAATAATATTAGTATTATCTTGATAATTAACAATATTAGGTTCTGTTGTGATAAATGTGTTGAGCATTTATATATACTCATTGAATTTCATTTTGCGAACTCTGTTGCTATTAAAATATTTATTGCTGTAATATTTATGCGCTGTTGTCTACATCATAATTTTTGCCCTTAATTAGCTTCACATTGAGAGCAGTATAGTTTCTTAAACTGTTCCCGTGCTGCCAAACCCGCTTGCTCCTCTTTGTGAATTTTGATTAAATTCTTCTACAATATCAAATTGAGCTTGTATTACAGGCATGATTAATAATTGTGCAATTCTTTCAAATGGCTGTATCGTATATGCAGTTTGATTACGATTCCATAAACTTACCATTAATTCACCTTGGTAATCAGCATCAATAATACCAGCTAAATTGCCTGTAACGATACCGTGTTTATGTCCTAAACCAGATCTTGGAACAATAATACCAACATAATTTGGATTTTGAACATATATAGACAAACCTGTTTTTATTAATATAGTTTGACCACCTTCTAGTGTCAATGGATTTTCAATTACGGCTCTTAAATCAACTCCCGCACTAAATTGTGTGGCATATTTAGGCATTAAATCTAATTCAATAACCCTTTTGTCTAAAATTTTTACTTGAATTGGTAATTGGTAATTTAGCATTTATTTTTTTGATTCCAACAAAATAAAATCATATTTTATAATTAACATCAAGAAATTTTATCATGTATTTAAATTAAATAATACCCGCCAGATACAAATTTATATCTTAAATTGTTTGGGTGGGTATACTTATATTATACAGTTAGATGAAATGATGGAATGATACCAGATAAAGATGCAGGCAAAATACTGGAATTGGAAGAAAGCCCAACATTTAGATCTACATTTTCATGAATTTGCTCTATGGATAACGTTTGCAATAGTTCCCCTAATTCAAATTCCTGATTACAAATAAATTGCAGGCTTACATCATAATCTTTAATTTTATTTTGTAATTGTTCTTTATTATAATTTATTCCGTCTGGATTAATTGAAGTATCTTTTACTAAAAGCACCATATCTCTCAATTTTGTTTCTTGATTTTTTAACTCAATATCACTAGGAGTAATTAAATCTTTTATCCATGTATCTATATCTTTGCTTAAATTAATAAATAATTGGCGCAAACGAGTTACAACTGTATCTAAAAATCTTTGAATTAATTTCGCTTTATCCAGCTGTAAAAAGTTAAACCTTCCAAATTGAGTGTTATATATATTACTTATTTCCTGCAACATTTGCTGATAATCCTGGATATTAAATATAACCGGCATAGTCAGCTGTGCTCCTCCTTCTGTATTTAATTTTGTATTAATATCTTCAGTAATTTTTATAATATCCTGCATTTGCTGATATGCAATATCTAAACTGTTTCCAACATATGCAAATAGTTCGCTGATATCTTGCTTTAAAATGGAAGTAGAGCGATGTTCTTCAAATTTATTTCTAATATTATCTGCATAATTATTAACTCGGTTATCTTCAAGCATACTTAATAATCCGCTTGTCTGCTTAATAAATATACTGCGCATCGCTTGGCAATTAATCCATAGCTGATTAAAATCCTGGTTTTCTATTTTTAACCTTCTTAGAGTAAAATTAATATGGCTTGTATCTTTTGCTTCCATTGACTGCAGCTCCAGCAGCTGTTCGATTATTTCCTGCTTTTCTTGTATAATGTGGGAAGCAGAAATTTTTAATAATCTTACAAAAAGATGTTCAATTTTTGCTAATAATATGCTTTGTCTTTTTGGAATAAGTGTTGTAACCAGAACTTCTTCTAAAAATGCTAAGCCGCTTTTATGGTATGCATCGATATTTTGGTCTATTTTAGCTAGTAAACCATATTTAGCTGAAATTGGATAAATTTGTTCTGGCGAAATACCAAAATATTTTGCTGTCTGCACCATCTGCTTTTGGATTTCCTGCTGATGTTCTTCTGATGTCTTTAGCGGATCAAGCAGAGTATCAATTTTATTTAATACTACTAAAGCACTATTATGCTGGTGAGGCTGTACATGAGTTAACCATAATTCTAAATCTGTTTTAGTAACGCCTGTATCTGCGGCTAACATAAATAATACAATATGTGCTTCTGGAATAAGCCTCAATGCTAGTTCCGGCTCACTGCCGATTGCATTTAATCCTGGAGTATCAACAATAACTAACCCTTGCTGTAATAAAGGATGAGGGAAATTAATAATTGCATGACGCCATTTTGAAATTTCAATTAATCCCTCTTCATTAACATTATGAAATTGATTATCCTCAGGGTGATATAATCCATATAGTGAAGCTTCTTCTTCTGTTACCCATATTGTTTCTTTTAAATGATTAAATGCTTGCAATATGGCTTCGTCATCATGAACATCAAATAAAATGGTATGCCATAAACTTTGGTGTTCCATGAAATCTTCAGTTGAGGCTTGATGAATACGGGTTTCAATAGGCAATAATTTAATACTTATAGGCTCTTTATCATCACAAAGAAGTTCAGTTGGGCACATTGTAGTGCGCCCCGATGAAGTTGGAATAATTCTTCTTTGATATTCACTAAAGAATAATGCATTAATCAGTTCACTTTTTCCCCTAGAAAATTCTGCAATACAAGCTATATTAATTTTATCAGATTTAATATGTTTATAAATTTGTTGAATTAATAATTTATGTTCTTTATTTAAAATATGTGATGATTTAAGCCATTCTTCAAAGTTTTGCAAGTAATTTACTAATTTTTCTTGCCAGATCGTATATCTTTGTAATTTATTAATAGGCGATGAAATAGACATAAGTACCTCGAATTTTAGTCTGTCTGGTATATTTTTAGTATAATTTTATGTATGTTAGAATAAAACTATGGCTATTATAATCAGTATAGTAAATACTAAGTTACAAGTTAAATAAGCTGATTTTATTTATAATAAATGAGTATATTTAACAACATTTATACTTATATCTGTAACTATACTAATAGAATAAATTACGACGATTATGTACATATTAGTAGATTGAGGGCGAAGCTATAAGCCTGCGAACAATAATTTTGACAACAACAAAGCGAAGTTCGCAAATTGAAATCCGAATAGTATATACAAATTAATTTAAGGTTTTTATGATACAAAATATAATCTCTAATTCAGGTTCAGATTTGTTTTTAAGTAAGATTAATTGGAATAAAGATGGATTAGTTACTGTTATTGCACAAGAAAAAGATACGAAAGATATTTTAATGCTTGCATGGATGAATGCAGAAGCTTTAACCAAAACAATTGAACTTGGACAAGCGGTATATTGGTCGCGTTCAAGACAAAAATTATGGCATAAAGGTGAAGAATCAGGTCATTTTCAATATATTCATAATATAAAATTAGATTGCGATGGAGATGCCGTTTTAATTACTATTACGCAAAAATGCGGGATTGCATGCCATACCGGAAGACATAGCTGTTTTTTTTATACTTTAGAAAAAAATGAACAAGGTGAAAATTTATGGGCAATAAATCAAGATATTATAAAAAAATGAAAATAATTTTAACAACAAGATAGACAGGGATTAAACAAGTAATTTGAAAAATAAACTACAAAAATATAGTCATTCCTGCATACGCGATAATCCATAGATACCTCGCAGGTATGACACTCGTTTTAACAGGCAGATTTATCTGGCATCATGATGAATGATATCAAATTAGTCCAGTAATCTCCACAGACATAAATTCAAGTGTGATGAGTATAAATTTGCTATAATGTTTGATGTATAAATAATTCATTATAATGTTATGGAAAAATCTTTACCTCCAAAATTAGCGGCAGATGAAATTGAAAAAATGCGGATTGCCGGAAAATTAGCATCTGAAGTACTTGATTATATTACTCCCCATGTACAAGAAGGCATATCAACATTCGAATTAAATAGGCTATGTCATGACTATATTGTAAATATTCAAGATGCCATACCAGCCCCATTAAATTATCAGCCGTCTTCAAGCTATACGCCTTATCCTTATTCAATCTGTACATCGGTGAATGAAGTAATTTGTCATGGTATACCAAGTAAAAGCCAGATATTAAAGGCGGGGGACATTGTAAATATTGATGTTACAGTAATTAAAAATAGTTATCATGGTGATACAAGCAGAATGTTTTTAATTGGTGATTATAATCAAATTAGCGAAAAAGCCAAAAAATTATGCAGAGTTACTTACGAAAGCATGTGGAAAGGCATAGAACAGGTTGCTCCAAATGCATACTTAGGCGATATTGGGTATGCTATACAAACTTATGCACAAAGTTTTGGCTATAATGTAGTAGAAGATTATTGTGGTCATGGCATCGGTAGAATATTTCATACAGAACCACAAGTACTACATGTGGGTAAGCCTAAAACAGGTATGCAGTTATATGAAGGAATGGCGTTTACAATAGAACCCATGATTAATGTAGGGACGAAAGCCGGCAAAATTATGTCAGACGGATGGACGGTTAAAACCAAGGACAGTAGCCTTTCTGCTCAATTTGAGCATACAATTTTAGTTACTAATAATGGCTATGAAGTTTTAACTCAATCAGCAGGTACTCCCCTTCCTCCGGATTTTATTGTAAAATAAAAAATTGCTGGAATATACTACTCAGATTTCGATTTGCGAACTTCGTTGTTGTAAAAATTATGCCTCAGCCGCAAAATGAACCACTATTAGTATATAAAAAAATTAGGAGATTAATTATGGATTTTATAAATAATATAAAAGATAGCATTCCAGATTATGCTAAAGATATTCGTTTAAATTTAGATAGCGTTATTGTGCGTTCACCTTTAGATAAAAAAATTGTATTAGGTGCGGCTCTTGCAGCTGCCTTCACAGCAAAAAATAGCAGATTAGTAAATGAAATTAAAAATAGCGGATTATTAGAAGAGTTATATTTACATGCATCTTTAACAGCTGCTAGTTTAATGGCAATGAATAATACTTGGTATCCATTTGTTGAAATGGCACAGGATAATGAACTCAAAAATTTAGCTCCAGGTTTACGTATGAATGCATATTTGTCTCATGGAGGCATTGATAAAAATCATTTTGAAATGTTTGCATTAGCTGCATCTATTATTGGAAAATGTCATTTTTGTATAGAATCTCATTATAAAATACTTAAAACGGCAGGTGTAAGTATTAATGACCTAAAAGAAATTGGCAAAATAGCTTCAGTTGTCGCTGCTGTATCAAATTTGATGAATATTTTATAGATATTCAATTTATCTATAAGCATTTATTTTTTGATAAACTGTGTCCATTTGAGTCTGCGTCTGCATATCAGTTAAATTGGATAAACTTTCTTCAAATTCCTTTAATTCTAAGATAGATTTTTGTCTAGCTCTATATATTTCTAACTGCATATTATGTTTCAAAGATGAAAGCTGACTATCATATGCACTCCGCTGTTGCTGTTTATTCTGTAAATAATTTTGTTTCATTAACTCTAAAGATTCGTTAAGTTCATCTAAAATTTCTCTGGTTTTATTGTATTCTTCAGAACTTCCGCTATTATCATTATCAGCATTAAATTTCTTAGCAAATTTTGAAAGACTCTCATTTGTATTAAGACCTAATTTTTGTTTAGTAATACTTTCTACTCTATCGATATCAGCATAAGCAGGAGCTTTTAAACTTTCAAGCTTTGAAGCTAGCGAGCTATCTGCTGTTTCTGTACCCTCCCGAAATGTTGTTTCAATTTTATTAATAGCTTTGCTAAATTTAGCATCAATTTGATTAAGTGCAACGTTGTGTAATGGCGAAGCTAAGCTATATTCACCATTACTGCCAAGTGTTATTTCTGGTATTATCCTCAGTCTTTCTCCATTTTCATCTCTGGGTGTGGAACTTACACTCCTTCTCGTTATGTGGTGTCTATAGTTTTGAGTTCTAGCTGGTTCAGATGGGGATGGTTTGATTATATTTATTTCATTATGATTAATATTTCCAATAATATCATTATCATAACTTAATTCTTTAGTTTGCTTTATCACCTTGTCATTGATTACATAATAAGAAATATTTCTTGCTTTTTGTGATGGATTATCCGCTAATTTATGCGATAAATATTGCTCTAGTTCTATTATTGTGGTAAATTTTTTAAATTTATCAGTACCATCAAGAATATTACCTCTAAAAATAGCAGTACTTTTATTTTTAGATACTGCTATAATTATTGAAGCTTGATCTATTTCATCAAGATTTTCATCTTCTGCATTATTTTGAGCTAAAATATTATCCAATGTATTAGCATCGATTTTTTTCAAAAGTGGTTGATTATCGTCAGTATGATGCCCTCTTATGCTTAATTCATTAAATATACTTTCCTGATTAGCATTATCATTTAAGTTGAGTTTTGCATATTTATTAACTAAACTTTGAATGCATAAATCTCTATGCAAACATAAATTTTCTCTAAAATTCAAAGACAAGTTATAATTATTCGAGTTAAAAGATAAATTAAATAAAGAATTTAATAATGTAATATTTGCACTTTGTAAATTATTTAGCTGCTGATGCTGTTTTGCCCCAAATAAAAATGTAGTACTTAAATTATCAAATTCAGCTGAAATAACATTACTGCTTAAACAAGAATATATGTTTTGATTTATATCAGACTTTTTTTTGGAAAAACTAAATAAAGCTTGTGTAGCTTGGGGGGTTTTTATATCAGTTATATGAAAAAGTTCATTGACTAATTTGGCTATGTCTTCTCTGTATTTCTCTTGTTCAAATATAAAACTAGCTATCCCCTTGGGAATCATTAATCCATGATTAAAAGCTATGCTTTCTAATGCGCTAATAAATTCTCCTTGGTTATTTTTGTTAGAATAAGCCAATTGTCCTATTTTGTTTAATAAATCTGCTAAATTAATCTTACTGCTTGGATTTCTAGCATTATATTTAGCAACCTGTAAATTTAAATTATATAAGTTCCTTAAGCATAAGCTATCTGTATTTGGATACAATGTTCCTTTATACCCGCCTTCACCTTTTCTGCCTAGCATAGCTATAGTTAATACATCATCTAAATGCCCTGTTTTTTCTAAATAATAAATTAATTGTTCAAGACAAAGTAAAGCTTTAGCAGGTTTTTTTGAAAAATCTTCAAGGCTATGACTTTTTCTAACAAGTCCTCTTTTATTTGTTCTATCAAATGGATCTGAATTATCAAAGGAAATTTGCCCTAAATAAGAAGAAATATTGCGGTAGTATTTATTTTTATCACTCTCGGGCAAATTATAATCATATCTATAACTTAATTGATTACTAAAACCTAATTTTTCTAATCCGGAAATTGAAGAACTATCTAATAAATTAGTTCTATAACCATTAAAAGATAAAATAAGATCACTGCCATTTTGATTATTGGTATTTCCTAAATAAATAACACATATAAATTTTATGAAATGATATATGTTGTGCCCAGTTATTAATTTAGATCTTTTATCCCCAATTGTATTTTTAGAAAAAAATTCATTAAATGAATTAATAAATCTTGCTTGAATTGTAGTATTATTAAAATATTCATCTATAGAATTTTTAGGTTTACCTTGGCAATCGATTAATACGCCACATATTGCATCGATTATATCCATACCAAATAAATTACCTAAGCCAGCTTCTCTATCAATATTTTCATCTAATTCAACTAGTTCCCTTAACTTAGTACAAATGATATTTTTTAATTTAGTTTTATTAAAAATATATATATTATCAATATCTGTATGTAAATGTCTGCATAATATTAAGCTTAAGCCATAAAGTTTTTGATAAGACTTTATGCGTCCAAGATGATTATCAAAGCCGTTACAGATATTATGAACCAAGTTATTGATTTTTTTACTTGAAAATGAGGATAAAATATCTTCTTTAATAGTTTCTTTACTATCATGATTTAGTTCATGCCACTGTAAATGTTCTAAAAGATGAGTATTTATAGGATTAATGCCATGTGTAGAATTAGCATCATATCTATTACTGAATCGGACCATAAAAACACCTTCATAAATTAATATTACAGGGCCAATCTATCATCTCAACAAACTGTTAGAAAATTTAGCACAAGGCAAGCGGTTGTAGCGTAAGGAAGCAAACAAAATAGGCTTAAATTCAAATATTATAAGTAGCATTCTCTCATAATTTCTTAATAAATTATAATAAAAGATTACACAATATACAAATATTAATTTTATGAAAAATAAATTTATTATATTTTATAATGAACCTATAAATAATTTATATGCAAAAAATATAAATAAAATGCCTACAAACACGCTACCAGCATAGCTTAAAAAAATGTGTTTTCTAAAATAATTAGATAAATATATTCCAGCAAAAATTATTAGGCTCAAATAGAAAAAGCTTATAATTTGCAGTGTTATACCTAGCAATATAAATGGTTTCCAAATTTGAAATAAAGGATTTATGAAATGTACAAAAAATATCAACAAAAATAAAATAGCTTTTTGATTAATTAAACTGATATAAAGAGCTGTTTTAAAAAAATTAGATTTATTTTGTTTAATGATTTTACTTTCTAAGTCATACGGATAATTATTAGATGAAACGTTTAATTTATGCTGTTTATAAAATTCAACTGTGTTAATGAATATTCGAAAGATTAAAATTCCTAAATAAGATCCTCCGACAGATCTTAGAGTGAAGGGATTTACCTTTAGTATAGAAGAAGCTCCAAGCCCTGTAATTAGCATAATTAAAGCGTCGACTAAAAATATTCCAAGAGCAGCTTTATATGCTGATTTTATTCCATGTTTGCCGGCAAGTGCTAAAACGTACATAGAGGTAGGACCAGGCAATATGACAATAGCAATTGCTGCTGCTACAAAACTATAATAATTAATTACACCAAAGCTTTCAAACATAGTTATTTTTTATACCTTTTTGCTTACTTTAGTATGCATTAAATTAACAAATTTATCAAATAAACAAGCTAAATCATGCGGTCCGGGTGATGCTTCCGGATGCCCTTGAAATCCAAAAGCTGGTAATTCAGTATGAGATATTCCTTGTAATGAATTGTCAAATAATGATTTATAAGTTACGGCGACATTATGAGGTAATGTTTTTTCATCTACAGCAAATCCGTGATTTTGAGATGTAATCACAACTTTAGATGTTAAAATATCTTGTACAGGATGGTTCGCTCCGTGATGCCCAAATTTCATTTTGATTGTATTTGCACCGCAGGCCAAAGCTAAAATTTGATGCCCTAGGCAAATACCAAAAATTGGAACTTGTTTCTCTAAAAATTTTTTAGCTGCTTCAATTGCATAATGGCATGCTGCTGGATCACCAGGTCCATTCGATAAAAATACCCCATCCGGATTTAGTTTATTGACTTCTTCGAAAGTAGTTTGTGCTGGAACTATCGTTAATTTGCAGCCTCTTTCTGAAAGCATGCGCAGTATATTTTGTTTCACGCCAAAGTCATAGGCAACCACATGAAATTTTTGATTAATTAAATTTTCATGATTTGCATAACCTTGCCCTAACTTCCACTCACCTTGATTCCAGCTATATTTTTCCCGAGTACATACTTCTTTGGCTAAATCAAGATTATTCAATCCTCCAAATGATTTTGCAAGCTCAAGAGCAATATGCTCTGCATTTGAACCAGTTACAATTGCACCATTTTGTGAACCAGATGTTCTTAATATTCGGGTAAGTTTTCTAGTATCTATACCAGCGATTGCAACAATTTTATTTTCTTTTAGATAGTCAGATAAACTTTGAGATGCCCTAAAGTTTGAATAGGGAAGGGGCAGATTTTTAATAATTAAACCTGCTGCATAAAGTTTATTCGATTCAACATCTTCAATGTTTATGCCTGTATTACCTATATGCGGGTAGGTTAATGTAACTATCTGCTGACTATAGCTAGGGTCAGTTAAAATTTCTTGATAGCCGGTTAATGCAGTGTTAAATACAACTTCACCAACGGTCTGACCTATATCCCCTATTGCATAACCATGAAATAAAGTGCCGTCTGCTAAGACTAATGCCGCTAAAGGATAATTTGGTAACACTGACTGCCCTCCGCTGATTTTAACCACAGAATTATAGCATTATCTGCATAATTATTCAAATAAAAATCTGCTTACTGCATTTGAATTTAAGCATTAAGTGTGGTTAAAATTATTTTTTTAATGACCCGCGGCTTTGCTTACTAGATATACTATTTACACTAATCTGTATCATAATTACTTTGCTGTATTTTTAATATTTGTGTTACAATAAAATCATCATGAGGAGTGTTGCAGCAAAATTTCATATTTTGTTAGGCTCAATTCAACGACGCTCACCTAAACACACAGATAATTAAGCTGTACGTGCTGGTGAAATATTTGAGCATCTATACACATATAGCACATACGCAAGGCTTAGTTATCTTAGATTAAATATCATTAAAGGTAAATATGCAGGCAACTTTAGATATCATAGATTATGTGGTAGCAGATATGTCTTTGGCTGATTGGGGACGTAAAGAAATTTTAATTGCAGAAACAGAAATGCCGGGCTTAATGGCAATTCGGCAAGAATACAAAAAAAGCCAGCCTTTAAAAGGTGCAAAAATTGCCGGCTCATTACATATGACTATTCAAACAGCTGTACTCATTGAAACATTACAAGCATTAGGAGCTGAAGTACGTTGGGCGTCTTGTAACATTTTTTCTACACAAGACCACGCGGCGGCGGCAATTGCTGCAGAAAATACGCCTGTATTTGCTTATAAAGGCGAAACTTTAACAGATTATTGGGAATTTACACATAAAATTTTTGAATGGGATAATAGTTTTGCCAATATGATTTTGGATGACGGCGGTGATGCAACTTTACTGCTTATTCTAGGCACTCAGGCAGAAACTGATCCAAGCAAAATTTCAAATCCGGAAAATGAAGAAGAAACAGCTTTGTTTGCTTCAATTAAACAACATTTAGCGATTGATAATAATTGGTACAGCAAACGAATTAAACATATCAAAGGTGTAACTGAAGAAACAACAACTGGAGTGCACCGTTTATATCAAATGGGTAAAGAAGGCAAATTACCATTTCCTGCGATTAATGTTAATGATTCTGTAACTAAATCAAAATTTGATAATTTATATGGGTGCAGAGAATCTTTAGTTGATTCAATTAAACGTGCCACTGATGTAATGATTGCTGGTAAAGTCGCAGTTGTAGCTGGTTATGGTGATGTAGGTAAGGGTTCAGCACAATCTTTACGCGGGCTTGGTGCAACAGTAATGATAACAGAGATTGATCCAATTTGTGCCTTACAAGCTGCTATGGAAGGCTACCGTGTTATAACCATGAATGAAGCTGCATCAATTGCTGATATTTTTGTTACAGCAACGGGTAATAAAGATATTATTACGCATGAACATATGAAGGCTATGAAAAATAATGCAATTGTATGTAATATCGGACATTTTGATAGCGAAATTCAAGTATCAAGTTTATATCAATATACTTGGGGAAATATTAAACCGCAAGTTGATCACATTATATTCCCAGACGGCAAACGTATTATTTTATTAGCACAAGGGCGTTTAGTAAATTTAGGCTGCGGCACTGGTCACCCAAGTTTTGTAATGAGTAATTCATTTACTAATCAAACATTAGCACAAATTGAAATATTTACCAAAGGTGATGAATATAAAAATCAAGTATATTGCTTACCCAAACATTTAGATGAAAAAGTAGCCCGTTTACATTTAGAAAAAATTGGTGTAATACTTACAGAGCTAACAGATGAACAAGCACAATATATTAATGTTGATGTGAATGGACCATATAAACCGGAACATTATAGGTATTAATCCGTATTATACTTTTAATAAAAATAATATATATTAGTTATAAATTCTAAAATCCTTACTTTTATTAGACAGTAAGGTTTTGATGCATAATTTTAATTTATATTATAGGAAGTAATATGACTTTATTTTTAGATACTGGCTCAAGAGATGCCAAAGATATTTTTTGTAAAGTGACTGGTAATAATTCTCCAGCCCATGTTTGGGTGGAAGAAAGCGGTAGTTTGTTTGACTTAGCTAAGGCAATTAGATCTTTTCACGTATCGCCTTGTCAAAATACAATTTTTATCCATAAAACTAAAGATGAGTCAACTGGAATAACTGCTGCGACACATAAAGTTTCTTTTTCAGATTTATATGTACTATATAGCTTAACAACTCTAAAAGCTGTAAATGAGGAAACATGGCAACATGATACACAAGAACCTGAAGACTTTTTAAAATATTTAGAAGAAAATATAACGGAGGAAGAAAAACAGCAGGCACAACAAAAAAAGAAGCATTTCAATCAAGCTTCAAACTCGTAAACCAAATAATAAAATATATTTTTACACTTGATTTTTATATTTTGACTATAATTAATACTCTTAACTTGGCTTCGTAGAAGCCGGTGAGCAAGCATAATGCAGTATTACGCCAGCTACAGTATCAGGGGCTATGTCTTTCATTTGGTAAACAGCTTCTCTTTCATTCAGTTTTGTACTGCCTAAAACCTCCCCTCTTCCACGGGGCTGGCTATATAAAATGCTGGTTGAAAAAACATATCTGCCATTTTTACAATCCATCATCATGCGGTACATCACTGAATAATATTTATCTTTAGAACCTTGTAGCATTTCAATAGGTTTTGGATAGGTAACTTTTACCCAAGATTTTGCAATAGAGGCAACCTGCTGAATTGATGACATATCCATCTCAATTAAATTGCTGTTTTTACCGTTGCCGTCTAATATTGCCCAATCTGCAGCATAGCTATTAACACTTACACTAAAAATGCCCAATAGACATGTGAGCTTTTTGAAATACAGCTTTTTCATATACTTTGTGCTTACTAATTATTTCAATTTAGTGTATAAAATATATTACTTGGTTCAGTCTAAATTAAAAATAATTACAACGGCAATTTTAATTAGCCTAAAACATCCAGCCAAATTCCTTTAGCCCATGACTTTGCATATTCTCCTTCCAACAAGCTGATATTAGGAGAAACTGCTGAAGAGCCGTCAACGACTACCATAGTTTTTGTTTCACTACTGTATTTGTAAACAGCTGCAACATGACCTGCTTCTTTACTATTACCAAAGCTATAGCAAGTATTATTATATATTGGCGGTTCAATTGTAGCTTGCGCTAAATCCTGTACGATTGCATAGGCACAATATTTACCCTGCTGATTAGCAATATGCCCTGATTTTGGCATTTTAGGCGCACTTACTGATGCATCGCCGATCACATAAATATTTGGTATTTTAGCTGACTCAAAAGTTGCATAATTAATATCACACCAGACTGTACCTAAATTATGCTTAGTTGCAATTAATCCCGCCTGCATCGGAGGAATAACATTTAATACATCTGCACTAAATTTATCTTCTACCTCATTAAATACACTATTATCTTTAATTGCTGCTACATTAAAGTTACTATGATATTCAATCATACCTTCATATTGCTCTTTCCATACTTTTTTAAATAAAGCTGGTTTAGATATTACATCCGGATTTGCATCAAGAATTAAAATTTTGCTTTTAGGTTTAGAATGTTTAAAATAACTTGCTGTTAAACATGCTCTTTCATAAGGTCCAGGCGGGCAACGGTACGGTGCTAAAGGAATACTTATAACATAAGTGCCGCCGTCCGGCATAGCAGCTAATTGCTTACGTAAATCAACCGTTTGACTGCCGGCTTTCCATGCATGTAAATGCTTATTTTCATCATAGCCAGCTATTTTATTGAATAAAAAATCTACCCCAGGCGCTACAACTAATTTATCATATGCAATTTTGTCGCCATTTGAGCATTTTATATAGCCGCCCGCTTCTTTATTATTTAAACTATGAATATCTGTTACAGAAGTTTGTATAAGCTTAATTCCGTATTTTTTAGTTAAAGTTGAATAAGTAAGAGTAATATCTTCTAAATTAATATCCCCGCTTAAAATACGGTTAGACATTGGACAAGAAATAAAATACGGTCTTGGCTCAATTAACGTAACATCTACAGAGTCATTTGATAATAATCTTAAATATTTTGCAGCCGTAGCACCTGCAAAACCGCCGCCGATTACTACAACTTTAGCTTTTTTAATTTTATGTTTAGAGTTTTTTATTTGAGATGCTTGAGCAATGGAAGATAAAGAAACACCTATGCTTGAAGTGGAAGCACTTAATACTGCACAAGCTGTTAAAAAATCACGACGCTTCATTATTTATCTCCATTTTTACTAGATGAACTAAAATATTCTGCAATTAATTCTATATCTTTATCTGAATATCCTTTTAGCAATTGATGCATAATTGTATCTTTTTTAAGATCTTTAGCATAATTCTGCATTTTTTGCTGTAAAACTGCTATAGGCATATCATATAAATTAGGCATTGTCGGGCTAGAATGACAAGCTAAGCAAGCAAATGCTAATTGTTGCCCGTGTTTTATACTATAATTCGATGTAGTTTGTTCAGAATAATTTTTATTTTGCATCAAGTTGCTATTAGAATTATTGGCATTTTGTGCAAAAGCATGATTAAAAGAAGCAGAGTATATAGTTAGCATAAGCATGCCTATATTATACTTTATAGATTTTAAAAAGAAATTAAACATATTGCTCATTATAATGTATTTATAACCATAATAATAATACACATATTTTTATACATATACAATAAACATGAGCTATAATATTATAAAAATAATACATTAACTAATTCCAAATTCTAAATTTAAAAATGGTTAATAAATTATTAGTCATGGCTTTAGTTGTTATATAAAGATAATACACTTATAAATTATAAAAATATGCTAGCACCTAATAATACAGAGTTTGTAACTTGGCTAAGAGAAGTTGCACCATATATTCATAAACACAGACATAAGACTTTAGTCATAGGTTTTGATGGGGATTTGGTGCGGCAGGGAATTTTAGATAATTTAGTACAAGATATTGCTTTATTGCAGGCAATGGGGCTTCGTATCGTTTTAGTACACGGATTACGTCCGCAAATTGAAGAGCAATTAGTATTGCGTAATGCTAAATCTAATTTTGTAGATGGAATTAGGATTACAGATAACATAGCACTTGAGTGTGCAAAAGAGGCTGCCGGCGAACTGCGTTTAGATATAGAAGCTTCATTTAGCCAAGGACTACCCAACACACCAATGTCCGGAGCTAGAATTTCTGTGGTTTCCGGAAATTTTGTAACGGCAAAACCTATTGGAATTTTAAAAGGCACGGATTATCAGCATACTGGTGTAGTTAGAAAAGTAGATGCTGATTCTGTAAAACAGCTTTTAGATAATAATAAAATTGTGCTGCTATCCCCTCTTGGTTTTTCACCCACAGGTCAAGCATTTAATTTAAGCATGGAAGATGTGGCTGCCCAAACAGCTATTGCGATTAAAGCAGATAAATTAATTTTTATTACTGAATTTTCTGGTTTATATGATGAAAGTAAAAATTTAATTTCTGAATTGTCTCTAGAAAGTGCAACTGAATTGCTCGAATCTAAAATTTTGAATAAAGATGAATGCGAATATGCTAAACATATTTTAAAAGGATTAAAGTATGGGGTGGAACGGGGACATATTATTCCATTTAGCACTGATGGTGCAGTCTTATTAGAGCTGTTCTTACATGATGGTATTGGTACAATGATTACCAATCAGGACTTAGAACACTTAAGAGAGGCAACATTAGATGATGTTGGTGCAATTGTTCAGCTTATTGAACCTTTAGAGCTAGATGGAACTCTAGTAGCAAGGGGCAGAAATATTATTGAAAGAGATATTCATTCTTTTTCAGTGATTGAACATGACAGCATGATTTTTGGGTGTGCTGTTATGTATATATATTCTGATGTAAAAATGGCAGAAATGGCCTGTTTAACTGTTTTATCAGAAACTCAAAGTATGGGTGACGGAGAAAGATTATTAAAACATATTGAGAAAAAGGCTAAAAAGCAAGGCATGGAATCATTGTTTGTATTAACAACACGCACAGAACACTGGTTTTTAAAACGCGGGTTTAAACATACATCACCTGAAAATTTGCCTCCAAACAGATTAAAGCAGTATAATTGGCAAAGGAAATCTATGGTGTTGATTAAGAAACTTTAACCATGTTATATGGCTTTTTAAATATCCTTATCTAGATTTAATCCATCTTTATTTAGCCAATCTTTAGCTGGTAAAAAATCCGTATATAATTTTTCTTCTTCTGTGTTAATTTGGGGCTGGTAATTATATCCCCATTGTACTTTTGGAGGCATGGATAAAAGAATGCTTTCAGTTCTTCCGCCAGATTGAAGACCAAATAAAGTACCTCTATCAAAAATTAAATTAAACTCAACATAACGCCCGCGCCTAAAAGCCTGAAATTCTCTGTTCTGCTCATTAAAAGAGTGAGACTTACGCTTTTCAACTATGGGTAAATAAGCTTTTAAGAAACTATTAGCAACAGATTTTGTTACATCTAAACTTTTCTCAAAGCCTAAGCTATCAAAATTATCATAAAAAATTCCGCCAATTCCGCGAGCTTCATTTCTATGCTTTAAATAAAAATAATTATCGCATTGTTTTTTAAATAGCGGATAAAGATGATTTCCAAATGGATCAAGTGCATTTTTGCATATTTGGTGAAAATGAATACAATCTTCTTCAAATCCATAATATGGTGTTAAATCCATACCGCCTCCAAACCACCAAATATCCTTTTCTGGAGTATTAACTACTAAAAATCTTATGTTAAAATGAATTGTTGGAATATAGGGATTAAATGGATGTAAAACCAAGGATACACCCATAGCATTAAATTTGCAGTCTGATAAGTGCTGGCGTTCTAAACTAGCACTTTTTGGCAAAGATTGACCGCTTACACATGAAAACCCCACGCCTGCTCTTTCAAATATATTACCATTTTCTAAAATTTGAGTTGAACCATTGCCAATTAAATTCTGTGTACTATCTTTTATCCAATCGTCTTTTAAAAATTTTTTACCGTCTAATTCTTCTAGGGCTGTAACTATATTTAACTGAACAGATTTAAAATATTCGGCTAATTCTTGAAAATTTATATTATTACTCATATCTATAGATGATAATTTTTTAATAATTTGAGAATTATTATTTTATTTAGGTGCTTGAGTAAGAAAAGTAATTTTATACAAATTAACAATTCTTGCAGCTTCTAAAATATTAACTACTGATTGATGGCTAGCTCTAGCATCTGCATTAATTACTATAGTAGGCTGATTACCATTTGCAGCCATTTTAAGCTCTTGGGATAAACTGGTAACATCTACAGTTTCTAAAACTCTTTGATCTATAGAATATACACCTTGGTCATTCACTGAAATAATCATCATATTATCTTTTGTATCAGACTTATTTGCAGCAGCACTAGGTAAATTAATTTTTAATTGCTTTTGTTGGGTAAATGTCGTACTTACCATTAAAAATATGACTATTACTAATAACACATCAATCAAGGGTATGAAATTTATTTCTGGCTCTGGGCTATTGCGATGACGAAAATTCATAATTATTCCTCATTTTTTTTAGTCGCTACTAGCATATGGCAAAAACGGGAAGAAATTTGTTCTAATTCTAAAAGGTAAGAATCAATTTTTCTTTTAAAATGACGCCAGAATATTAATGCAGGTATAGCTACAACTAGACCTAATGCTGTATTGTATAAGGCTATAGAAATACCTCTAGCAACATGTTCAGTATTTGCAGCTCCGCCGGAAGCAAATAATTCAATCATACCTACCACTGTACCAAATAACCCCATTAAAGGTGCTACTGCTGCTATCGTACCTAAGGTTGTCATATACTTTTCTAAGTTATGAGCTATAGTTCTTCCGGTTTTTTCTACTTCAGCTTCTAATAATTCATAATCAATTTTTTTATTTGTAATATATTGTCTTAATGCACTAGATAAAAGCTGACCTAAAGGAGAATGCTGCGATAAATTTACTACTACATCTGCATTTAAATTTTTAGTTTTTACAGCTTCAATAGTTTCTTCAAAAAGCTTGGACGGAATAACCCGTTCACCGCGTAATGCAATAAATCTTTCTATTACAAGAGCCAGAACAATTACTGAGGCAAAAACTAAAGGGTAGGCAGGCCATCCGGCAGCAGTGATAATCTCAAACATGTTTATCCTTTCTTTTATTATTTATCTATACCCATCAAATTTGAATTTTTGTCTCTGCCTTTCTTTATTGACTTAAATCCAATTGATACGAGTTATATATTTTAAATTAATTTTTATATATAGGAGAACGTAGTATAGGTGCTAATTTATCTAGTATACCATTGATATATTTATAACCTTCAATACCGCCAAACCTTTTTGTTAGCTCAACAGCCTCATTTATTATTACTTTATACGGAATATCTAAACAATGCAATAGTTCATAGGTGCCAATTAACAACACTGCATGTTCAATTGGGGAAATTGTTTCCATTTCTCTGTCCAAAAATTGGGAAAAGTATTCCGTTAATACATTTTTATCTTGAATAATACCAGATAAAATTCTTTTTAAATGACTTATATCACTTTTTTCGAAATCAGGAGATTCTTCAATTGAAGTTAGTATAAACGGATAATCGCTATAATTTATTAAATATTGGTATATACCCTGTACTGCAAACTCTCTAGCCCTTCTTCTAGCACTTCTTGGTTTATTATCATGTTCTTCAATATTATATATATTTTCATGCATCGTATATTCCTGATGATAAAAGTGCCATATCTACAGCTGTATAAGCAAATTCTTTAGCTTTATTCAGTCTTTGTACAGCTTGATTTAAATTATTTGTTGTTAAAATACTATTAATTATAGGAATATCATATTCTAAGCTGGTATTTTGTATGCCTAAGGAGCTTTGATTACAAACTATTTCAAAATGATAAGTATCCCCGCGTATTACAGCTCCAATTGCAATTAAAGCATTATATTTGTTTGCTTTAGCCAAATGCTTTAATGCATATGGAATTTCCAGTGTCCCTGTAACAAAAATATTGTGAATATTATTTTTATTTATTCCAAATGTAATAAGGTTAGTTACTACAGAATTATACAATTTGTGGGTAATATCACTATTAAAATTAGCTGTTACAATTCCTATTTTGAAATTATTTATATATTCAGAATATTTTGATAAATCTTTGTTATGTATTACGCTATGCTGCATATACGAATTCCATTTTAATTTATGGATTTTCAATACCGTTTTTAAGCTCGCTTGCCTTATTATAAATGAAGTGAGTATAACTGCAGCAAAACACAGGCTCTGAATTAATTTAGAATACAGAATGACGAGCCTAACCTTCGGCACTAGCAAAATTAAGCTTGGCTGCTTTGTTCCCAATCTGACCAATTGACCTAACACACTATGCGAAGAGACCCGCCACAGCTATTATATTAGAATTTACCTAGTTTCACAAGTAATTTATTTGTTTATAGAAAAATTGTTTGAATTAAAAGATATTTTTAATAATTTGCTAAATTTTTGTTGTACTCTATCTGTATCATCTCTTAATCTCATTAATTTATTATCTAAATCTTCAAATTCTATCTTAGAAATAACTATATTCTTTTCATACATCAAATATTCACTAGTATGTGTTGATATACTATTAATTCCATTTTTTATAGTAGAACTCTGTTTTTTAATAAACTCAGAAAATAGATATGATAATTTAGGCGGTAGTTTTAGAGATAAAATATCTTCCAACTCTATATTTAGCGATTGGATTAATTTTGAAATATTTGACGCTAAATGAGCATCACCTTCAATTTTTACTTTGGACAAAAAATTTCCAGAATTATTTTCAGCTAAATTTAAAATTAAAGAACTTACTGGAAGCATAATTTTTAAATTAATGCGCTTATTATCAAAATTTTCATCTTTAATAAAAGATAAATTTAAGGAATTATTTTGTACATTAAATTCCCATATCAGCTTTTGATTAGCTATAACAACTGCAATAATTTTATTATGGAGGGGTTTAATATAGTTTATATCCAAATCATATTGATTAAAAAGATTATTTATGTTATGGGAAGCAATTTCTAAGGTTTTATTTTTAACCATTTTTAAAGTTTCATCTATAAAGCCTGTAAAACTATGCTTTTGCTCGGTATTATTTTCATTATTCATATTTATGTGTAAATTTATTCAGTATTTATACCAATAACCTTAGATTATATAATATCATACAATATTATTAATATCACCCTACAAATTTTTGCTATGCCATCACTAAGCAAAATATACAATTCCATAAAAGCGGCAAGAGGCAAACTACATAAAGAAAAAAGTTCTGCCGTTCCTAATCCCGCTAATGCAATAGAAGAGCCCAGCCTTACAAATGAACCCAACAAAATTATACCACCTTTATTCACTAAACCAGATTCAGAAATAACACTATCAGACTATCGAAGTCATACTGCTTCTTCTAATTCCTGCAGATACTCTGAATCATCTGGAAGATGGCTGGTAGAGTATAATAATCTAGCACAAGACAGTATTAGTAATGGATCATTAGGCTTAAAAAGAGCAAATACAATTACAGAAGATAAATATAGGTATTATAAGCATAATGATGCAAAAGCAGAACTTAAAGCTCCATTTACTTTATTTAGGGGAGTAAATATAAACAGTAAAGCTATAGAAAAAATGAGGGATAATAAATCTACTTCAACTTTTGGTAGCTCTAGGAGTGGAAATACTTATGTAAGCTGTGCAGCTAATGTAGCTGTTAGCACCTATACAATTAATAAAAATCAAGATGAAAAAGATGGGAAAGAAGTGGTATTTATTGTTCCGCCAGATTATTTGCCAGTTGATACATATGGTGCACCTAGTGATTTAAGTGCATTTGAAATAAATATTGCGACGCCCTAAAATTCCTATCTCCGCCGCAAGCAACGGAGTATTACGGAATTTTTCCCTATGGGAACGGACTGTCGCTTTAGAGCTTGTGCGCGGCAAGCCACGGGGAATTAGACCCTAAGAGATTAAAGGCTAAAAATAAGTACTTATTAGATAATCAACCCATAACTAAAATATGGATTCAAACGGTTCCGATATATGGTGTTGATAGACAAGAGGATTGTGATGGTACTTTGTATAATAGAACAACATATGCTTTAAAGAATATTACATTTGTAGAGTTAGCACCATTAACCTCTAATTCTTCACAAAGTTTATTTTCAAAAGAGCCAATGATAATAGATACATCCGCAGCAATACCAGACGAAAAATTAAAAGAATTAAACCAATCTTTACCAGTAAGTAAGATATTATATGATGTACATATTCCTCCTGTAGTTGAAGAAATAGTAAAAGATATAGAAAATTTAAATACAAAGAAAGAAATTATCTAGTATTGGTAAATCTATCAAAATAATACAAGACAATAGTGATGCATATTTAAATTCAATGATAAAATGAGCATAGATAAGGGATTGTGCAATTAATATTCTAGTATATTACTTATACAATCTCCAAAAACTAAATCTGGCGGTGGATTATTTCGTTGAATAATATGGGGAAAGCGGAGATCAAGTAAAGTTAAAGTAGAAATATATTTAGAATATGGCTATCTAGATATAGGCAGTAATTCAGCACATGCCTCAGCATATTTTAGTGAAATATCAGGCAGATTAACCTTGTATTTTCCTCCAGAAAAAGCTGAAGAATTAGCTGAGAAAATAAAATAATAAATTAGAAAAAATCTTTAAATTCCCTTAGTTTGAATCCAACCCATAGAATAAGCTATCAAAATAAAAATAATTAAGCTTATGGATAAAACTACTCTTATTTTTAAAGATTTTAGCATATGTTCAGAATCTCCCTTATCTTTCATCATAAAAAATACAATATATTAAATTTGAGAGTGTTAAACTAAGATAGTTACTGATAAAATAGAAAATAAAGAGATGAGTTAAAAAGATGTGTAAATGCAAAAGATGTGGAAATGAAAAGTATATAAAAAACGGGAAAGTAAGAGAA